>JAFGVV010000058.1 GCA_016937795.1 Paludibacteraceae bacterium | reverse complement strand
TATCTATTAATTGCCATCCCACAGGCGTAAGCACATTTGCAAGCCCGCACGAGCCAACGCTCAAACCAAAGGCTTGCAAAAGAGCTTACGCCTATCCAGCCCGAGTAACCGC
Organism: Paludibacteraceae bacterium; assembly: GCA_016937795.1. Taxonomy (GTDB): domain Bacteria; phylum Bacteroidota; class Bacteroidia; order Bacteroidales; family Paludibacteraceae; genus Paludibacter. The sequence continues at coordinate 16,360 of JAFGVV010000058.1, read as the reverse complement.
CTTTCAGGACGGTTTTAGGATTGCCCACGCACAAAAAAACAAAATAAATATGTGCTTCGTGGATAGGTTGGTGCAGTTTGAAAATGACATGAAAAATAAAGCTAAACAATTGACAAACAGACCGTAATGAATGAACACCAGTTGCCAACATCGTATATAAAACATTTGGCAGTCAGTGGTTTATCAGGCGTTTCAGCTCGTATCAAAATTTGTTGTATATTGACAGGAAAATGCTTCGAAATGCCAAACGTTTCATATACGTAACCGTTATTCGTATGCTTACGGCACTTTAGTTCCGCCAGGCCATTCAAAGTCAGGTGATTATGGTTCGAAAATCGATAAAGATACTTATGTGGCTTTTTATAAGCCAATAGGTTCCCATACTACACAACTTACTGCGTTACAATTCAGGATTAGCAGTCCAACAAGTCTTATGCTTTACAATTCCCGGTTTATAAAAGGAGCTGACTCCCTCTGGATTGAATGATAATATTTTGTAGAATTGTGCAGCCTGACTACACAAATTACTTATGAATTTACCAAATCTAAATATGAAAATAATTAAACTTACGATAGCAATTGTACTGTTATTTAATGTCTCATGTGCATATGATCCTCCATATAAAAGTCTTGAAATATATAACAACAGTGATGATGCAATATATGTGTTTTTTAGCAATAAGGATTCAATAACTATATCGCCCAAACTGGAACTATTTGTAAAAGATACAACCGGGCTTTATTTTACAAGTTATGATTCGATTTATTCGCCTGAATATAGAGTTAATGCACGATCGTTTTGATATTTAAGAGAAAAAAGTGTATCAACCAGTAAATGGATACCATTCACTGATAAGGATTTTGTGAATTTCTTTTTTATTACAGAAAATACAATGAAGAATTATTCATGGGAAGAAATTGTTGAAAAGCAATTGTATGTAAAGAAAGTCAGATACTCTAATAAACAACTGGAAAAATTAAAATTTCGGATAATGTATAAGCCTTGATTTTTCAAGCATGATATTTAAAGTAGACTTAAGTGTGTTTTTCCATTTGGAAAAACACACTTAAGTCTACTTATTTACATTTTTCTGTTTGGAAATTTACATTCAAGTCTACTTAATGTTAATTAATCAGATTGCGAAATCTATTCAAGTGTACTTAATTGACAATATCCATTTTGCAAAAACTGAAAAAGTGCACTTAAATGTAATTTTCTATTTGGAAATTAACACTTAAGTCCACTTGATGTTAATTAATCAGGTTGCGAAATCTATTCAAGTGTACTTAATCGACAATATCCATTTTGCAAAAACTAAAAAAGTGCACTTTAATGTAATTTTCCATTTTGCGAAAGACATTAAAGTCCACTAAATTGATTTTTGTTATTTTATAAAATGTCTTCAAGTGGAGTTGATTTGATACTTATTTTTGCTGTTCCCTTGTCCTGGTGGATATGCTATTTTAATATGCGAATAATGGCACTCGTTCGACGGGAGGATGGTTTCGAGTTTCGGGTAACCTCACTTAAAATAATGAAACTACCAATTCCTGATTTATGGGGTTGGTAGTTTTTTTTATGACTTATGTACGCAGCTTTCTTCCTTACTGATTTGTGTAGCCACACTACACACTGCTGTGTAGCTACTCAACACACTACTGTGTAGACCCTCTACATGCTACTGTGTAGCTATACTACACACTACTGTGTAGCCAGGCTACATAAATCAGTTGCGCTGTCCACATTGATACATTCATTTAATTAGCAAATGCTGACGTTTGTTCGACGGTAGGATGGTTTTGAGCTTCGGGAGTCAATACCGGCTCTGTCGGAGGCGTCGTTGGCTCCGAAGGAGGCAATCGTCCTGGGTCTGTTCGGGTCTATTCAATAAACTGTGTCAGAAAGAAAAAACAAACAGCCCGACAGAATATAGTTTCTACCGTGCTGCGTTTATGTTTGAGTTTGTCCTTTGTTCTGAAACCTGCTAAATTGCCGATGTCGCAAAAAGGTAAGTGACTGATAATTATTGTTGATATGTTTTCATCACATATGGAACATTCCGAGTATCGGGAGACACAGTATTTAGAGTAAGAGAAAAGACAAGGAACACATAGTATTATCCCGAAAACGGGATAATTTCTGAGCTATAAAAGTATCGTCAGATACTTTTTGCTATGTGAACTAAGTCTTTTTCCTTCATAATTTCTATGTGTTCTATTATGTTAGAAATATATCATTAAATATTTCAATGTACTTATGTTGTCTGGTGCTTCAAATAGTATATACGGCAGGTTGGATGCGACAAATACCCTCGGGTATATGCGGGTTTAGATTATACATTCTCGTCCGGGTCTGAACTAACACTTCTATATGTTTTGATATTCCTTTTTGCCCACTTCGCTATGATTTTTTTGTAGAATCAGGTTTTACACTTGTGTAGAATCAGGATTTACACCAATCGAACAATGATAAAATGGATTTAACTTTGCTAACGAATTCAGTTTATTTTATATTCCTGTTTTTACATGCAAAATTTTCAGCTGCAAAGTCACCAAATCTGATAATCTCAGTATATTTTAATTACTCGTACTGAAGTTTTGCTTCGCGCTTTTTTGCGTTTAAATAAATTATTTCACGTTGTTTTCTAACTTATATAAGTGCTAATGTACAGGGAAATTAAGTTGCTGGATGTTAATGTATAATGTGCTGACCGTATGGTATTCAAACAAACGGGGCGGATTCTGAAAAGCCTTACGAGTAGGATAATAAAGAAAAATTACTTTCATATGAAAAAAATGATTTCTAAAATGGTAGTTGTTGTGGTATTCACGGTAGCATTTTCGGGTTGTTCAAGCTTAAGCAAAACTGTACGCGAACCAAATGTAAGAGTTGAAATGAATAAAAACGACTTTGCATTGTCGGGGCAGGTAAGTGGCGAGGCTACCACAACAACTTATTTCGGAATTGACTTTGAACGTTTGTTTACAAAAAAAACAGCTGCGGTTGATGGTGCTGCACCACTTATCAGCGTAGCAAGTATTCCTGTTGTGGGCGAAGCATTGGGCGAACGGACAGCCAACTACGCTTTGTACGAAATGATGAATAAAAATGAAGGTTACGATGTGATTTTCTATCCTTCGTACGAGAAAAAGGTTGTAAGGCCAATCGGAATAGGTATTTACAAGATCACAACTGTGAAAGTAACCGGCCGTTTAGGTAAACTCAAGTAATTATTTAGAATCGGAATTTTGATTCAAAAAAACAAATATTAATGATATGATAGTGCTCTGAAAATGATAACCATCTAGTTGAATGCTGGCTTGTTGTTTCAGGGCTCTGTTGTATTAAATTGCTCTAATACTTATGTAAGCTCCTTCCTTTTTTCTAAACAAAATTTTTCTTCATCCACAAAAATACAAAAAGCATGAAAAAGTTATTATTCATTTCAATTCTGACTCTCTTTGTGACAGCCGGAAATATCCGGATTTTTGCTCAGAATATTGAAACAGCCTCCCGCAAGGGAAATATTGAAGATATGAAGATATGTTTGAGCAAAGGGGCCAATCCCAACTATAAATGGGACAAAGAAACCATTCTGTCGCACGCATTCAATGATAAAACACTGGAAATGCCTAAACTGCTTATCAACACCAAAGGCATTAGAATTAATGAGTGGAATTTACGTCCTGCACCTGAAGTGATATGGAAATTTACTGCCCTTATGCGTGCTGTGGAATATCCCGATATGGTGAAACTGCTGCTCGACAAAGGCGCTTTGATTGATTTGCAGGACGAATGGTTGCAATGGGATGGGAAACCATCGGAGCATGGCGGTAATACGGCGCTTATGCTTTCGGTGAAAGATTATACCGGGTCAACAAAAATATTGCTTGATAGGGGTGCTAAAATTAATGTGCAAAACCGACGGGGCGAAACTGCACTTATGTTATCGGTAAGCAATACCGAAACAGCCAAACTATTAATAGATAAAGGAGCGAGCTTAGATATTCAAACCTTGGGGGGCGAAACAGCACTGATGTATGCTGCTGGCAAATACACCGACGTGGTGAAGCTATTGCTTGATAAAGGAGCCGATATTCTTATCCGGCAATCTACTTATAAAGTGTCGCCCAATGCCATGGATTATGCTGCCCGTCATGGAAATATTGAGGCCGCAAAACTCATTTTAGCAAAAGCCATTAGTTTGGGTGTAAAGGATGAGATATTATACAGTGCGGTTCATTGGGCTGTTATTGCCGATCAGGTAGAAATGGTGAAATACCTGTTGGATCAGGGCGCAAACATTGAAGGAAATGATGATCTGGGTGGATATACGCCATTAATGAATAGCTCGTTATTCGAAATGGTTGATTTACTAGTGAAGCGTGGCGCCAACGTAAATGCAAAAAACAAATTCAATTACACGCCACTGCACAAAGCGGTATTTAATTTTGTGGAGGGCAAACGCAAAGAAAAAGACTGCAAAAAAATACTAAACCTTCTTATTAGTAATGGCGCAAATCTCAATGCGCAGGATAACAACGGGAACACTCCGTTGATGACAGCCATACAAAAAACAGCACCTGCAAAAATACTTATTGCCAAAGGTGCAGATGTAAATCTGGCCAATAAAAACAAAGAGACACCCTTGATGCTTGCTGCGAAAGGCGGATTGTTGAAAGTGGTTTTGGTTGTACCTGTAATTGGACCATTTGCCGAAGCTTGCAAATTATTGATTGCCAAAGGAGCTGATGTGAATGCGCAGGACGTTTTTGGCAAAACAGCTTTGATGCATGCCGCCTCCGCTGCTCATGCCCAGGGCGATAGTTATAGTTCGTATACCGGCTTGCTGAGCCTGTTAATTGAAAAAGGAGCAAAACTCGAAATTGAAGATAAAGAAGGACACACAGCATTGTACTGGGCACAGCGTTTTAATAGGGCTAAATCGGCCGACCTGCTCATTGCCAAAGGCGCTAACGCGGCAAAGAAATACGATAGGGCAGCTGATAAGTCGAACGTAAAAGCGGGTATTGTGGGCACCTGGGAAAATAAAACCATTGCAGGCAAGGTGTCAATAATTACAAGAGTGGTATTTAATGCAAACTGGACATATAGCAAGGTGATGATAAGTGGTGGGCAAACAGTTCCTGATGGAGGTGGATATGTAACTTACGACCTGATTGATGGACGCATTTGGGTTTACAATAAAATACCCACAAGTGCTGTTTTTGAATATCGTTTCGAAGGCAATGCGCTGATATTAAATGGTGTGAAATTTACGAAAGTGAAAAAGTGATATAAAAATTAGAACTCTCTCCTGTATTCTTTTTGGTATGGGAAACTAAAATTAAAAGCATATGATGAGAACTACTCTTTTTTTCGAACAAGGATTTTTAAAATTAAACTCAGGAGGTATTACAATGAAAAAACTTATTCTATTCGCAGCAATTATGATTTGCTCTGTAAATTTAGCCAATGCGCAAATAAAAGGTATAAATGTAGCTTTGAATAAGCCTGCCACTGCAAGTGCTTCAACAGCTGATGAGATTCCGGACTATGCTTTTGATGCTGACATGAACACATTGTGGTGTGCGCCCGGAAATACTGGTTGGATTAAGGTGGATTTGCAAGACAAATATTTAGTTGATAGCATCAAATTATATGTTAGACAAGCTAATACAGGTAATTCAGTGCACGAGATTAAAGTTTCAGACGACTTTGAAAACTGGAGAACAGTTGAAACATTATCAGGCATTACAACCAACGGACAGATTCTGACACTAAGATTTAACGAGCCTTTGTCGAATGTAAGGGGGGTAATGATAAATACTCCAAGCTCAACTGCATGGGTCGCATGGGCTGAAATTGAAGTGTTTTCAATTCCCACACCTTCAGCAGAAACCAATCTGCTTACAAATGCCGGTGCCGAAAACGAGTACGAAGGTTGGACAAAAAACGATGGTACTAATGGCTGGAGTACTACTACTGTTGGTGTGGATTTAAATGCTGTTCCACGTACTGGCAACAAATTATGGGCATCGACATACTTTAATTGTACACTAAGTCAAACAATCGACTTGTTGACTGCCGGTTTTACTGCAACGCAGCTCGATGCAATGCCCCACATTAAGGCAGGCTCGTTTGTGGCAACTACTGAATATGCAGGAGCTTACGCAACAATCAAACTTGAATTGCTCGATGGAAATGAAGATGTGCTTTCAACACATTATGTATGTAATGATATAAATATCCCTGTTAATACTTTGTGGACAGAAAAATCGCTCATTGTGAGCAACTATGGCGCTGGTGTGAGAAAAATCAAATTTTACTTAACAGGAAGTGATGACTGTGGTTGGGCCGGACATTTCGGAACACAATTCGACGATGCATTTGTGTATGTAGGAGCCTCAATATCAACTAATATTAATGACGGCGTAAGCAAATCAATATCTGTTTCGCCTAATCCTGCAAGCGACTTTATCAATATGGGAGAATATAGTGGATCAATTAAAATTTACGACATGAAAGGAAGTTTGGTATTTTCGCACAATGCTTCTGTAAATGAACGTATAGATATTAGTTCGCTTCAAAATGGAGTTTATGTGTTAAGAACAACAACGGAAAACTTCAAACTCATTAAAAAGTGAGACAGCCTGAAAACTTGTGATGTTTTGGTACGGCATTGAACGCTGCAAATACAATGAGGCTGTATCAAAAGCGATAAGAACGCAAATTTAGCTACGCTGACCGCTGGTTCACGAATAAACGCAAATTTACGCAAATCACAAACATTTGTATTCCTGTGTTTTGCAGAATAGTAAATCTATAGAATTTGCGTAATTTGCGTTCAAAAAACACTTTTGATACAGCTTCATTATTTTATTCATTCATCAACTTCCCGTAGATTGGGATAGCGGTCGTCCGCACGGATCTATTCATTTAATGCACAAATCCCGTCGAACGTTTGCGAAGTTTTTAGTGCTTTAAATGGCATATCTGTTTTAGTCTTACTTTTATTTTATTCGCTCGTCAACCTCTCTCTGCAGTAATCAATATCCTCTTTCGGTATAAGTAGTGTGCAGCAGATGATGCGACAGATGGCCGAGTGGTTCCTTCAGGAAATGCTCGTACAGATACACAATTTCAGGGTTTTCGTGCGATTTTCGTAATCCTTTGTGTGCATCTTCGTAATAGATGGAGTCTGCTCTGAACTTCCGTACTTCGGCGTTGGTGGGGATGGGTTGCCCGCCGCCTCCCAGACAGCCTCCCGGACAGGTCATAACCTCGATAAATGCATAGGGCGATTCACCTTTTTCAATCTGTTCCAGCAAAATACGGGCGTTTTTAAGTGTGTGAGCTACTGCTACCTTAATTATTGTTCCTTCCAGATTTACTTCTGCTTCGCGAATACCTTCCATTCCACGCACGGCTCTGAAGTTTATATCGCTTAATGTTTTTCCGGTGTAAACCTCGTAGGCAGTGCGTAGTGCAGCTTCCATAACGCCTCCTGTAGTGCCAAAAATTACTGCTGCACCAGTCGAAGTACCCAGTGGATTGTCGAATTCTTCTACAGGTAAATGGTTGAAATCGACACCGGTTTCGCGGAACATACGCGAGAGCTCGCGGGTGGTAAGTACCGCATCCACATCGAAGAATCGGTCGTTCTCGGTCAGGCTTAGTTTGTCCTTCCAGTATTCGAAAGCACCGTCCATCTCGGGACGTTTGGCTTCGTACTTTTTAGCCGTGCAGGGCATTACCGAAACCACCACCATATTGCGCGGATCGAGGCCTGTCTTTTCGGCATAATAGGTTTTGGCTACAGCGCCAAACATTTGTTGCGGCGATTTACAGGTGGATAAATGTCCCAGCGAAGCCGGAAAGAAATGTTCGATAAACTTTATCCAACCGGGCGAACATGACGTAATCATAGGAAGCTTCCCGCCTGTCTTAATGCGTTTCAACAGTTCGTTTCCTTCCTCAATAATGGTAAGGTCGGCTGTAAAGTTGGTGTCGAAAACTTTCGAAAATCCCAATCGACGTAGCCCGGCTACCATTTGTCCTGTCACTAAACTGCCCGCAGCCATGCCCATTGCTTCGCCAATGCCCACACGTATGGCGGGAGCAGTTTGCACAATTACTGTTTTTGCAGGGTTGTGAATGGCGTCCCACACTTCCGAAACCGAACTTTTCTCAGTTATAGCACCTGTAGGGCAAACCAAAGCACATTGTCCGCAATTGGTGCAGGCCACGCTGCCCATTGGCATATCGAGATAGGTAGCAATATGCGTTTTTACACCCCGTCCGGCAAAGTCGATGGCTTTTACAGTTTGCATTTCACTGCATACAGCCACACAACGGCCACAGAGTATGCACTTCTCCGGATCGCGAACGAGCGAAAGCGAACTGACATCCTTTTTCAATACTTCCTTACGGGTGCGAACAAATCGCTTGTCGGTAATGCCCATTTCGTAGGTGATGGTTTGCAATTCGCAGTTCAGGTTGCGGTCGCAGCCCAGACAATCCTGCGGATGATTGGCCAGAAGTAATTCGGTGTTGATACGGCGCGCGGTGGCAATTCGTTCATTGTGGGTGGTGATTTCCATGCCTTCGGTCACTTTGGTAATGCACGAGCGCAGCAACGAGCGGGCTCCTTTTACCTCGACCACACAAATACCGCAGGATGCGTTTGTCGATACGTCTTTCAGGTAACACAGTGTGGGAATGCGAATCCCCGCTGTCTGACAGGCCTGAAGGATGGTTTGACCTTCGGCCACTTCGTATGATTGGTTGTTGATTGTGACTTTCATAAGATTTATAATTTACCCCTAGCCCCCGCCACGGCGGGCAAGCTCTAAAGGGGGACAGAGATTAGTACTAATTTTTATAATCATTACTTTGCGTGTTAATAATTATTTTAAAAAATCCCCTTTTATGAGATTGGGGGCTTAATAGCATTTTACATCGCATCGCAGGCAGCGACCCACTTCATGACGTGCCTGTTCGCCGGTGTAACCACATTCCACCTCGTGGAAATTGCCCACGCGCTCACCCACAGCCAGTTTGTACGATTTGTTTTTCGGACTGCGTTTCGGGTTTTGCGGTACATTGTCGTGGTATTCGAATTCGCGGAACAAATGGTGGAAGCGTTCTTCCTGCATAAGTTCGTAATCGATTACTTCAGCGGCTTTTCGTGCCATTCCCATTGCTTCGGCAGCTGTGGAAGGACCTGTGACTGCATCGCCACCGGCATAAATGCCAGGAATGCCTGTGCTGAAACTGAACGCGTTCACTATCAGGCGACCATCGCGGGTGGTTTCAATTTTATTTTTTTGCAGGGAAGATGAGTCCACACGTTCGCCCACAGCCAAAACCACTGAATCACAGTTGATAATTTCGTATTTTCCGGTGGCCACAGGTTTACGCCGACCTGAGTTATCAATACCTCCGCATTGCATTTTTTCAATCCTGAGACCTTTTACTGTGCCGTTTTCGTGCGTTAGAATTTCCATCGGAGCCGACATGAACCTGAATTTGATTCGTTCGGCTTCCGATTCCAGAATTTCAATTTTGTTGGCCGGCATATCGCATTTATCGCGGCGATATACTATGGTGACTTCTTTGCCCAGGCGCCACAGACTGCGGGCCGCATCAATGGCCACATTTCCGGCGCCTACCACCAATACCTTTTGTCCGGTTTTGGGCGTTTTACCCATTGCTAATTCTTTCAGCAAATCGGTTCCTGCAAATACACCTTCGGACTTTTCGCCCGGAATATCGAGGTTGATATCTTTCCATGCGCCAATGGCAATGTACACAGCATCGTTGTCCTTTTTCAGTTTATCAAGCGAAAGATTTTGTCCGAGTTTTTGTTTGAATTTAAACTGTACGCTCAGCTTTTTAATTAGTGCTATTTCTTTACGGAGCACATTCAGTGGAAGTCTGTATTGTGGAATTCCGTATCGCAACACACCGCCTGCTTCGTCGAAAGCTTCGTAAATGGTAACATTATGTCCCAGACGTACCAGATAAAATGCAGCGGTTAGTCCGGCAGGACCGGAGCCCACAATGGCGATATTTTTTCCTGTTTTTGGGAGTTTTTCTTTTATCAGTTTTGCGTAAATATCATTTTCCTTACCCAGTTTGTACATGGTATCAGCTAAGTAGCGATGAATTTCGCCCTGTGAAACAGGTTCGTCGAGTTGCTCGCGGCGACAACGCATCTGACAATGGAAGTGACAAATACGCCCAATAGTTCCGGGCAGCGGATTGTCGCGCAATGTCAGCTCAAAGGCTTCTTCTATCCGGTCTTCCTTTATCAGTTCAATGTACCCAGGAATGTTCATATGCATTGGGCAACTGTTTTCGCAAAGTGCCATGTATAGTTTTTCGCAAACTCCCGCATGACAGCGTTTTTCGATGATATGCTCTTCGTACTCGTGGCGGAAATATCGCAAAGTGGTCAGAATCGGATTCGGAGCTGTTTGTCCCAGTCCGCAAATGGCTGTGTCCTTAATCGTATTTCCGAGCAGTTCCAACATGGCTAAGTCGGCATTTGTGCCTTTTCCTTCGGTAATGCGTTTCAGAATGGCCAATGCCTGTGCCAGACCTTCGCGGCAGGGTGTGCATTTTCCACAGGATTCGCCGGAATTAAATTCCAGAAAATAGCGGGCTACATCTACCATGCAGTTGTCCTGATCCATCACCACCATTCCGCCAGAGCCCATAATGGCGCCCAGCGATGCCAGCGACTCATAATCGACAGGCGTGTTGAAATGTTCAAGCGGAATACAACCTCCCGACGGGCCGCCTGTTTGCACAGCTTTTACCTTTTTGTTTGTTCCTGTTCCTTCGCCAATATCAAAAATAAAATGATTGAGCGTGGAGCCGAGCGGAAGTTCTACCAATCCTGTGTTTTTTATTTTTCCTACCAATGAAAATACTTTCGTTCCGGGACTTTTTTCGGTGCCGGTGGTGCGGAACCATTCGCCGCCTTTTTCAATAATCACAGGGACATTACACCATGTTTCCACATTGTTGATATTGGTGGGCTTTCCATATAGTCCGTAGTCGGCAGGGTAGGGCGGACGAGGTTTGGGTCGTCCGGCTTTTCCTTCGATAGAAGCGATCAAAGCCGTTTCCTCGCCACAAACAAATGCGCCAGCACCTTCCACCACACTGAGGTGAAAGCTGAAATCTGTTCCCAAAATGTTTTTGCCCATCAATCCCAGTTCGGTAGCCTGCTCGATGGCCATTTTCAATCTTTTTACGGCCAACGGATATTCGGCCCGCACGTAGGCTATTCCTTCGGAAGCGCCCATGGCATAAGCGCCAAGCATCATGCCTTCGATAAGCGAATGCGGATCGCTTTCAATCTCGTTGCGGTTCATGTATGCTCCGGGATCGCCTTCGTCGGCATTGCAGATTATGTATTTCTGATCAGCTTTTTTGTCGTGCATAATCTGCCATTTACGTGCTGTGGGGAAACCTGCGCCTCCACGGCCTCGCAAATTAGCAGTTGTAACTTCCGAAATTATTTTCTCCGAATTATCGACTGTGAGTGCTTTGGCCAAAGCTCCGTAACCACCTATGCCAATGTAATCTTCAATTGATTCTGGATTAATAAGTCCGGCATTGCGAAGTACAATTTTCTTTTGACCTTTGAAAAACGGAATCTCATCCCAGTGCGGAATGTCTTCATATTCTTTCCCGAATTCAAATTTCGTGGTCAAATGATCCCATTCGTCGATGCGGCAAAGTATTTTCTTTTTATAAACGTTTCCGTTTTCGATGCTTTCAATTATGGGCAGCAGGTCTTTTTCTTCGACTCTTTTGTAAATCAATAAAGGTTTTCCGGGCTGATAAACAGTTACAAGTGGTTCTTCGGCACAAAATCCGAAGCACCCCACCGGTTTCAGCAGAAACTTTTTGTCGGTTTGCAGGCGTAGCAACGATTTAAACAGCAGATCGGCGCCATTTCCAATACCACAGGTGCCCATGCCCACCATGATCATTGGATTCTCTGGTGCAATTCGTTCGCGGTTCAGTGATTGAAGTGAATATAATGTGTTGGTGTCCATTGCGATAGATTTAAAGGTTCAACAATGAAAAGGAAAAAACTGCTATTTTAGTTTTTTGAGGATGCGGATAAGCTTTTGCGAGTTTACATAGCTGTGAATTATTCCATCCACTGCCACCACAGGAGCCTGCGCACATTGTCCGAAACAGGCTACGGTGCGAATGGTATATTCGTTGTCGGGAGTAGTGTATGAAGCTTCATCGTCGGTGTCGGGGTATCTGAATCCAAGAATCTGCGCTATTTCGCCCAGCAATGCTTTTGAGCCTTTGGTGTGGCAAGCAGTGCCACGACAGACCACAATGCTGTGACGTCCCTGAGGTTGCAGGTTGAAAAATGAGTAAAAAGTAGCGACACTGTAAACCTGAGTGTATGGCACATGTAGTTTTTGAGCCACTTCGGTAAGTGTTTCGGGCGGGAGATATTTAAACTGATTTGCTTCCTGGGCTTCCTCGAGGGTGGTTAGCAATCGTCCGTGTGCGTTGTGATGTCTGTCGATGATTTCATCGAGGACAGCCCCGCTAATTTGGTTGGTACGGGTTTTTTCCATAACTATATCGTGTTTTTTTTGATAGAATTCTGTTACAGAAAGGAAAAAATAAACAGTTTGTGATTTTTTACAATAATAAGGCGATAAAAAGGCTTTTTAATGAGAAATGTATCTGCGACAAATGTATAAAATAAATTACATAATATCACAAAAATTGAAAGTTATTTGCAGAAAAATTTCTTTAATTGAGATTGGCTGTTTTGTTATCATTATGATATGGTGAATTTTCTCAACAATCTATATTGAGAAAAAATGCTGAAAAGGTACCTCGTTTTGGAAATGTCGTCTTATAGTTTGGATACAGCCTCTTTCAATTGTTCCATGGCTTGTGCGAGTATAGGGCGTGGCGTAGCGACATTCAAACGTAGATGATATTCGCCACCAGGTCCGAATATGGTACCTTTGTTTAGCCCGAGGCCAGCCTGAAGTGATAAAAAGCGATGCAACTCGTCGGTTTCCATACCCAGATTTTTGCAGTCGAGCCACACTAAAAACGATGCTTCGGGAATCATAGGAACAATGGCGGGGATTTCATTTTTCAGGAAATCAGATATATAATTCACATTTCCCTGTACATATTTCAGCATCTCTTTTCGCCATGTTTCGCCCTGCGTATAGGCAGCCACTGCACCAATATATGCAAAAATATTGCCTGCATTCATTTCCGAAGCCTCCAGAAATTCAGCAAACTTATTGCGTAATTCAGCATTTGGAATTATGTAACATGAGCTTATAAGGCCAGGCATATTGAAAACTTTGGTAGGCGCCATAAAGGTGACTGTGTGGTTCTCAGCCCATTCTGATACGGTGGCAAAAGGTGTGTGAGCCGTATTTCCGGGTAAAACCATGTCGGCGTGAATCTCGTCGGAAACAACGGTTATATTATGCTTTTCGCAAATGTCGGCCAATTTTTTCAACTCATTGGTTGTCCATACGCGCCCTCCGGGGTTGTGCGGATTGCAAAGAATCAACATTTTGGTTTTTTTGCTAAAACATTTTTCAAGGTTTTCGTAATCCATTACAAAACGGCCGTTTTCTTCTTTCAGCTCGTTGTAAACAAGTTCCCGTCCATTGTTTTTGATTACATTGAAAAAAGGATAATATACAGGTGGTTGCACAATAATTTCGTCGCCTGCTGTAGTCAAACTTTGCACGACAAACGATAGTCCGGGCACAATACCGGGCAAAAAGCCTAGCCATTCACGTTTCAGTGGCCAGTTGTGATGCGTGCTGATCCATTCTTGCATAGCCGGAAAGAAGTCGGCAGGTGGCAGCGTATATCCCAGAATCGGGTGCTCTAAACGTTCTTTTATGGCATTCAGAATAAAATCGGGTGTTTTGAAATCCATGTCGGCTACCCAGAGTGGCAAAACGTCCTCGGTTCCAAAAAGTGCTTTGCAGCGTTCGTATTTTACGGCACCGGTATTCCGGCGGTCGGTTATTTCATCAAAGTTGTACATTGGGTTGTTTTGTGTTTCGTCTGGTAATCGGTTGATTAGTTTATTTGTTTATTTGTTAATTTGTTAAATGGTTAATTGGTTGATTGGTTGATTTGTTGATTCTCAGAGTCGATACTAATAAATAGTAAAATTTGTCCGCCGTAGAGGATGGTAAATGATTTAATTGTAAATTATCAATTGTCAACTGTCCATTATCCATTATCAACTATTAATCAAACATTTCCCTCACGGGGCTCCCCACCACTGCATTGGGCATGGGTATATTCAGCATGCGTGAAATGGTAGGTGCTAAATCTGTTATTTGATATGGTGTTTTGATGTTTTTGTTTTTAATATTCCAGCCATAAAAATATACAGGTGCATATGATATTATGGCGTTCGATTCACCCACAGGATTCATTTTGTCGTCCACTTCGAGCCACCCCGGAAGAAGGGTAATTACCACATCACCTGTACTGCTTTTGTGCAATGAGTTTCGCAGGCGCATCATTTCCGAACCCGGAGCTCCACTCATTGTTAAAATATTTCGTGATGTAAATGCTGAATGTACACCTTCAAATTCAAGCATGAAATCGGCTACCTGTTGTTGTATCTCTCTGAAATTGAGTTTTTTTTCTTCAATCTTCATTTTGTTCAGAAAAATATTTTTACCGTAATAGCCTTCTATCCAGCGCTCCTGTCCGTACATAGCCATCAGATATGTGTTTACAAGCGCCATCGAACGATTTGCATTGAAATAGCCTGCCGGAATTTTGTTTTTTCCCAGTTCGTTGGGCGAATGTATATCGTTCTGATTGCCAAATATATAAACTAAAGTTTTGTCGGCTCCTGTTTTTGCTTCGATTTGTTGTAATAAAAACTGAATTTCTTTATCTAAGCGTAAATAAATATCTTCTTTCTCAAGAGTTTGCATCGAAAAAAGCTTTTCGTTGGGTGTGCGTACAGTAAATTGCAGCATCATAACATCAGTGTGCTGACCGGTGCCAAGTTTTTCTTCGAGAAAAATTTTCAGTCCAAGGTCGGCAACCAATGCATTTGCAGCAGCCGTTCGCTTCAGAATGGTGGAGTTGCTGTTTTTGGCTTTTTTGTCGTTTGGGTCGTATTCAAAGCCATTTTTGCGATTGTCGGTGGCCGCCGAAACGTAGGTGTTTATTGTGTATAACGGCTGCCATTTGCGCGAAGAGTACGATTTGAACCTGCCGCTCACGTTCATTTCATCAGCCCAACGGTTAAGACCCTCGCGATAATACCCTGTAGTCACCCATTTGTGCATCACATCGTCGATCCAGGCTACGGAATTTGCTGTGTGTCCGCCCAGCATTATGGCAGCTTCGGCATCGATGGCTACAGCATAGCTTTTCGTTTTATTACCCGAAGCCATCACAATTTCGTCGTTCAGTGTGCTTGCCAGCAGTTTATGAGCCGAGAGTGTTTCTTTTGTGCCAATGCCAATTTCATGTTCGTCGAAAAGTACCGATTGTATTTTATCATTGCTGCGGTTGTAGTATCGATTGCCAGCAATGCCATGATAATAAGGCACTGAACCTGTCATGGCAGTGGCAATGTCCGACGCATTTCCGGCCGAAACGATATTGTAGCTCATGTTTGAAAATACTGTACCCTGCCCGATGATTTTCTTAAAACCACCATTGTCGAAGTAGTTCCAAAGTAAATCGATGTGCTTTTGCTGAAGTCCATCCACCATAATGCCCACAATCAGTCGCGGACGGGTGTTGTTGGTTTGCTGACCGAAAATATTCAGAGGCAGTAAAATTGAAATAATATAAAGTATTCGGAAAAGTTTCATTGATATGAATTGAATTACAAATGTTATGTGCTACAAAAGGCCTTTGGTACTCGGCAATTCGTAGTGTACCTTAAAAATACCTTTCAATATTTGTACTACAAAAGTACGAAATTAAATGACTACTCAGCACCTTAAGCAGTGCTTTATTTGACGTTTTCAGAAAAATTGTAACGTAATAAAATGCAACTTTTACACAGGTACTGTCAAATTTAAGAGCACAAAAGTTGATTGTTGCTCTAAAACTACCCCTTTAGAGCCTGTCCGCTACAAGTAGCGGCGGAGGGTTAGGGGGGGTGAGTAGTTGCCTAAACACATTTCAACTAAGACTATCAATAAAGAAATCCACAATTACTAATTCTTTTTCTCTCTATTCACATTAATTATCACTACTGACCGACTAAACATATGAGATTCTTCGCTACGCTCTGAATGACAATGCTTTGTGTTGATTATGGTTGGGAGGAGGTAG
>JAFGVV010000057.1 GCA_016937795.1 Paludibacteraceae bacterium | reverse complement strand
CCTACCTGCTCCGAAGTCCATAATGAAATTACGACAGCACTTCCTACCTGCTCCGAAGTCCATAATGAAATTACGACAGCACTTCCTGCCTGCCCCCGAAGTCCATCCTCAAATGATGAGAACAGCACTTCCGGCTCTACAAGAGGCTCAAAAAAGCTCAGAAAGTGGGGTCTATTCGGGTCTATTCTGAGCTTTTATTATTGCGGTTCCAATTGAGGTATGAAGCTTGTTTTGACTTGATCCCTGAAAAGACCACAATATTCGCAGGAAGATAGCAAGGGTGTGGGAGGGGATTTTCGCAAGTGAGCGGTGACTTGAAGTCACCGTTCAGGAGACCCGAGCTAAAGGGTGAGAGTCAAGAGTCAAGATTCAGGAGCCAGGAGTCAAATTTAATTTCTTTGTGATAATGATATAATACTTCTCGTCAATCATTTTACATGCAAAAATATAGTCGTCGCCACCATCCTTAATACCGGTTTTTTTGCGAAGTATTTCCACACTGTCGGGGTAATTTCGTACTGCGATATTGGCTTTGGGATATTCGGATTTCAGATTTTTCAGTTCCTGTTTCGAGTGTCCTGAAAGTTTCACAACTTCAAATATTCGTCCGGGGAAATTGACCTTACATTCGTCCGAAGTATATAAATGTGTATGCGGATGCAGTTTTTGTAAGTCGAAATATACAGCCACATACTTGAATGCGCCCGCTTTCATGACCGAAGCATTGGGTTCGTACAGATATTTTCCGCAGAGTGAGGCAAACTGAGGCATTGCTGTGCTTTCGTCTTCGTTGCCGAAGCTAAATGTTTGCCGGCTATCCTTAGCAAAATTCTGAGTAATGATTTGTGTGTTTCCCTCAAAGCCCCGTTTCATAATGACCAGCAACTCTTTACATTCATTATCCACCGACAGAATATGAATTTCGCTGATGTGTGTAAGCTCTTTCTGAAGTTGCGAAATATCGAGCATGGGCGACAGTTTGATTATCACTTTAGGCGCTTTTGCCAGCAACGTACTCTTAAGTGCCGATACATCCGGCTCGCAATCGGCTAATCGAAAAACTTTTTGCCCACCATGTCCACGCCTCGCCGGATCGAGAAAAATCATGTCTACTTCATGCATTTTCTGTAAAAAATCTAGCGCATTCCGATTGAAAACAGTAATATGCGACAAGCCCAAGATCCCGAAATTATGTGCAGCAATATCGCAGAGTTCGGTTTGTCGCTCCACATAAAATGCTTTCTCGAATTGTGGCGCCATAAATGCCATGTCGATACCAAAACCTCCTGTAAGGTCGGCCATACTGTGTCCACTGCAAAGTTTCGCTTTGTATCGGGCAGTTATTTCTGACGACGATTGTTCTAACGATAGTTGCGCCGGATATTGTAAAAGAGGGTTCTGATAAAATGAAGGGATTTTGTGTTTTACTTTTTGTCGTCCCGCAATTTGCCGCAATGCAAAAGCCATATCCACCTCAGGATATCGCGCCGCCTGAAGTGCCAGTCTCTGCACATCATCGTTGCTATGATCGGTA
Source organism: Paludibacteraceae bacterium (assembly GCA_016937795.1). Classification (GTDB taxonomy): domain Bacteria; phylum Bacteroidota; class Bacteroidia; order Bacteroidales; family Paludibacteraceae; genus Paludibacter. Next base: position 23,385 of record JAFGVV010000057.1, on the reverse strand, counting down.
ATAAATTGCTGAGTAGGGGACATTGAAAAAAAATATAAGTTACATGGAAAATAAGTTACTAATGTGATATGAGAATCTGCTTAGCGTCCTCAAAATCTTCAAATTTTCAAATCTCAGATTTTCAAATCTTCAAATAAAAGAATCAAACGAGCAATTCTTTCAGCTTTTTCATATCGAGCACTTTATACTCTTTTTTATTGACCTCAATCACCCTGTCTTCAATCATTTCGGACAGACTGCGTGCCAGCGAAGGACGCGCCACACCAAAGAATTCGGCCAGTTCGGTTTGGTTGCGGTTAATGCGGAAAGTGTCGCCTTCCACATCGGCCTGTTCGAGCAGGAAATGAGCAATTTTCCCCTTTATAGTCTTAATGGAAAGCAGTTGGAGCCGGTTGGTCAGAAACTGAGTGCGATTGGCATTGTGTTTCAGAAATTGCTGCATGAAATCGGGATGCGTGGTCATAAGGCGCATCACCTCATCTTTGGGTATGCGAAGTATTTCCACATCTTCAATGGCTGTTACATCTACCGGAAAGCGGTTGTTGCTCGAAAAAATAAAAGCCGGTGCCAGCGGACGTGGAGCGTTGATGATTTCTACGCCCAGCAAATTGCCGTTTTCGGTAATCATTTCAGTTTTTACCGAGCCTGTCATTAGTATGTAAAGGGCATCGCACATATCACCCTGTCGGAAAATAACAGCATTTTTATTGTAAGCTTTAATGCTGTATTTCAGATCCGAAGGAAATATATTGTCGCCTTCGTCGATATTGTTGAAATCGCTCCACTCGGGATCTATTTTGTTCATAATTAAATTAGTTGACAGTTGACAGTTGATAATGTACAATGTACAATTGATAGTTGAAAATTGTCAACTGTGCATTGTCAACTGTGCATTATCAACTGCTTTTACTGATAATTTTTCGTTTTCCACACAAAACTTTATATCAAATCCGGCAAAAGGCATTCCGTACATTCTTTCAGGATCGTTATGATACGAAGGACGTGGATCGTGAGCCAGAATCTCAAGTACGGCCTGCCTGTGTTCATCAGGAATTTGTTGCAAAAGTTCTTCGGGAAAATCTACTTCAAGCGTATAGTTTTCGCTTTCCCGGGCAAAACCACCCAAAGCATCGGGATGACTGTCGGAATAAGCGATATAGGGTTTAATATCGAAAATCGGCGTATTGTGCATTAAGTCGGCTCCGCGCACATGCAGCAATGGTCCGAGTGTAGGGTGCATTTCCACTGATTCGAGCACAACCGACGACAAGCCCAGCGAATTGGGACGAAAGGGCGAGCGTGTGGCAAAAACGCCCATTCGCTTGTTGCCTCCCAGGCGTGGCGGACGCACTGTAGGCGACCAGGCTTTGTTCGCAGCCTCCGAAAATTGCCAGATAAGCCACAGGTGCGAAAAACCTTCGATGCCCCGCAGCGCTTCGGGATGATTGAAATCGGGCTCAAAAACAATAGTGCCTCTGAGAGTCGCCACAATGCCACTCTGACGCGGAATACCGAATTTTGTTGGAAAATCGGTGCGGATATGTGCTATGGGTTTAATTTCAAAGGTCATTTTCTAAAATACTTTTTCAGGCTCTCCTGAATAATTTCTCAACGGCTTCGGGATTCAGATTTTCAGGCGAAGCAAGCAATAAATCGGGCAGGAGCGAAGATAGCTTTTCGGGTGGAGTAAGTCCCCAACCTACAGCAATCACCGGAATATCCACTTTTTTCATGGCCAACACATCACGCGTTTCGTCGCCTACGTAAATCACATCTTTTTTCTGAATCTTTTCTTTTTTCAATAAAGCTGTGATGGATACATCTTTCCCTAACAATTTCCGACCGCTGTACACAAAACTGAACAATCCGCGTAAATGGTTATGATCCAGAAAATCTTCGACATTGCTTTTCGAGTTCGAAGTCAGAATTCCAAGTTTGTAACCATGATTGCGCAATGAGCGAAGTGCTTTTTCCATGCCTTTAACAGGTTCAATATGCGGAATGTGCTTACCCAATTCCCGACGAATACGGTACACAAGTAAAAAAAGCTTGAAAGGCGTAATACCATAAGTTTTAAAAAACTTTTGGGGATTTTTTGAACTCAGAATTTCGCGTGCTTCGTGCTGTACTGGCTTGCAATTGTACTTTGGGGCAATTTTATTGTAAATTTCCACGGCCAGATCAACACTGTCAACTAATGTGCCATCGAAATCGAAGATGATATATTTTTGAGTTGTCATTTGTTTATTTTGAGTTCGGTTGATTGGTTGATTGGTTGATTGGTTGGTTGGTTGATTGGTTCATCTGCAAATTATTAAATCAAGATGTGCAGTGTATCGTGGCGTATCTCATCAAATCTTCACATCATCGCATCATCACATCAACTATAGTTTTCTGCAAAATTAAAAAATACTTTCAACAATTTATCTTTTACTATTTGCTACAGGCAATAAATTCACTTATTTAATGCATTTTTTATAATTCAATATGCCTGACTATAAGTGCTTTTATTATTTTACTAAATAGTCATTAATTGTTGTTAGCAATTCAATAAAGCATAGTTTTGAATAAGAAGTCGTCCTGACTTTTTATACACAATATAATTTCGCTCCTAACGGAGCTCTGAAAAACACTCAACACTCAACATTTCTACCATAATGTCGCTTCTCCGAAGCTAAGAAATTGCTCCGTTAGGAGTATAATTATGGTAGTTATTATTAGTCCTTTTTGCATAATAGCTCCGTAGGAGCGACATTATAAAAAGTCAAGACGAGTTCAATCATAACATATCTGCCCGCTAAACAATCTTATCATCGATCACAATATTATATTTACTCAGCAAGCCAGCCAGTCCATGCACCGAGAAGCGTGCTTTTTTCATTTTATTATTCTCAGGATCGATACTATAATGCATGGCAGTGCTGAAATCAGCCTGTATCAGATTTGTATTTTCGAAAACCGCACCCGATAAATCACATTGTTCGAAAACTGCATTCTGAAGGTCGCATGCACTCAGATCGCATTCCTGAAGGTTTGAGTTTCTGAAAATGGTTTTCTTTATTTTGCAACTGTAAAACACTGAGTGTTGCAGCTGACAGTTTTCGAACCTGAACGAGAGCCCTGCCTGATGACATTCGTCGAAGCGCAGACCTAGCATTTTACAATCGCTGAAAGTTACATCGCGCAAAACCGTTTTTTGTAATTTAGCCAGGCTCAGATCGCAATCCACAAATCTGCAATCGATAAAAAAGAATTCGGATAAATCGACACCAGCCAAACTTAAATGCTGAAAAGTACAATTCTCGTATTCTCCCTTTGCTGGTTTGTTTTCGCTAATATCTTTTCGTTCAAATGTTTGTTCGTGAAAATATGATTCTGTCATTTAATAAGTGTGGATGGGTTCAACTGTTTATTTATTCTTGCAAAAGTAGTTCATATTTTCAATTCTCAATGCTGTAATTTGAACATTAAACCGGAAAAATTGAATGCCATTTTAGTTCGGTATGTTTATATTTTTCGTCGAAACAATTATTTTCTGTAATTTTGCGACAGAAATCTCATTTATATTTTTATATGTTACGACTCATATCCATTCCCTTTTCGATACTGGCTTATTTTCTATTTTTTCTGTATATCACCATTTTTCATCCAATTAGTGTATTTTCGTTTCGTATTTTTGGTTACCATGCACACAAAAAAGTGATTGATGCGCTGTATTTCTCTCTTTTAAGTGTGATATATGCGCTTTTTTCGTCGGCCAAAATCGATTTTCGCGCTCCTATTCCCGAAGGTAAACCCATTATTTTTGTGGCTAATCACCAGAGCTTGTTTGATATTATGACTATGGGTTGGTTTCTGCGCCGCTATCACCCCAAATATGTGAGCAAAATTGAATTGGGACGCAATATTCCCAGCATTTCGTACAACCTTCGTCATGGCGGTTCTGTTCTTATCGACCGTAAAGATCCCCGTCAGGCGCTTCCGGCGCTTAAACAAATGGGTGAATATATTCAGGAGCACAATCGTTCGGTGATTATTTACCCCGAGGGTACACGTTCGCGTGATGGTCGCCCAGGACATTTTTCGAACAATGGACTTAAAATTCTTTGTAAATATGCGCCCGATGCGCTGGTAGTGCCTGTCACTATTAATAACTCCTGGCGTGTGTTTCGCTATGGTGGCTTTCCTTTCGGACTTGGATGCCGCATAAAGCTCATTGCCCATGCGCCAATGGCAGCCAAAGATTATCCTTTCAATACGCTTTTTGAAAATACTGTAAAAGCGATTGTGGATGATATAAAATAATTTTTTCAAAACATAATACGCAATAAAGAGTCTGATCAACTGGTCAGGCTCTTTTTTTTGTTTTATCACCCCACCATATCATCACATTATTATCTTTTTCTCAAAGTGTAACAACTGTGACACTTTATCCATTTTGGGCTTTATATCTTTGCAGTATCAAAAAAAACAAAATAATTTCCAAATAAAAATATCAATACATAAGAATATGAGCGATTTCAAATTTGCACCCAAACAAGCTAATAAGAATTTTCCGATTGGAGAAAAATTCTCAATGACCGAAAAGGTACAATATGCTGAAGGTTCGGTAGTAAGCAAAATTATTATCCGCAATGAGCGTGGTAATGTAACCCTTTTCGCTTTTGACAAAGGTGAGTTTCTCAGCGAACATACTGCTCCTTACGATGCCATTGTACAGGTACTCGACGGTCGCGGACAGGTAGTAATCGATGGAAATCCTTTTGACCTCGAAACCGGCGAAAGCATTATTATGCCTGCCAATATCCGGCATGCTGTACATGCAACCGAGCAGTTCAAAATGTTGCTGACAATGATTAAGTAATGAACCCCAAACCCCTAAAGGGGCTTTGATAATCAGTTTCTTAGTTAAGAACAAACAATAGATAAAAATAAACAATACTAACTTAATTCCCCTTTAGGGGTTAGGGGTCATTCATGAAAAGAACAATAATTCGAATCGACGAAGAACTTTGCAATGGTTGCGAAGCTTGTGTGCAGGGTTGTCACGAAGGTGCGCTGCAAATGATTGATGGAAAAGCACGCATGGTGAGCGAACTGTTTTGCGATGGACTTGGTGCCTGTATCGGCGATTGTCCGGTAGGTGCTATTTCGCTCGAAGAACGCGAAGCGGAACCTTACGATGAAATTGCAACACTGCAACGTATCATTCCAAAAGGCGAACGCACCATCATTGCGCATCTCAAACATCTGAAAGATCATGGCGAAACAGATTATCTGAAACAGGCTGTTACATTTTTGCGAGCCAATAATATAAATATCAACTTTGCCGAAGTGCACAATCATGGCGGAGCGGGATGTGCTTCGAAACCTGCTGCAAAACCGCAGGGAGCTGGTTGCCCCGGTAGTCAGGAAGTGAGTTTTGCTAATCAGAAACCTGCAGCTAATTTCCGAATGGCTTCTGTAGTTTCAAAACCTGCCGAGAATACTTCACAACTTCGTCAGTGGCCGGTACAGTTGCATTTGCTGAATCCTGAAGCACAGTATTTTCGCAATGCAGATGTGGTACTTGCAGCCGACTGTGTGCCATTTAGTTTCCCTGATTTTCACAACCGCTATCTGGCCGGAAAAATTCTCGCAATTGCTTGTCCTAAACTCGACACGAACAAAGAGTCGTATATTGAGAAAATAAAAGCCATGATTCTTTTGTCGAATATCAATACAATTACGGTAGTGAAAATGGAAGTGCCCTGCTGTGGCGGACTTCTGCGACTTGCGCAACAAGCCGTGATTGAATCCGGGAAACGAATTCCTATAAAGGTGGCTACCATTAGTATCAGAGGCGAAGTGCTGGGCGAGGAGTGGATTTAGGTAGTTGACAATTGACAGTTGATAATGGATAATTGACAATTAATAATGATGAACTAATTTTTGAGTATCATCTTCGTAACCCGAAATTTTCAAATCTCAAATTTTCAAATTTTCAAATTGAAACTCTGAAACGCAGAACCCAAAATAATAAACAACATGAGCGAATATATAAACAACTCCGAAGTCAGAAAAGCTAAGCTTAAAGAGCTGATTCTGAAATTACATCATGGCGGACAACAGGAAGATGTCCGTAACGAACTTTTACTCTCGCTTAGCCAGATTCCTTATGGCGAAGTGGTGGAGGTGGAGCAGGAACTTATCTCCGAAGGCTTGCCCGAAGAAGAAGTGCTCGATCTTTGCGATGCACACTCGGCTGTGCTCGAAGGTCGTGTCGATTTGTCGGCATTGAAACCTGTGGCTGCCGGTCATCCTGTGGATGTATTCCGTAAGGAAAATGAAGAAATCCGTAATGTGTGTAATGCTATTTTTGCAACTATATCTGAAATTGTACATTCTTCGGACATGCAAATTGGCGACAAGGTAATGCGTTTGCGCGGATTATTCAATAGTCTGTTCGATGTGGATAAACACTATCAGCGCAAGGAATATCTGCTTTTCCCTTATCTCGAAAAACAGGGAATCACCGGACCGCCAAAAGTAATGTGGGGCAAACACGATGAAATTCGCGACCTGATAAAAGGTGCCATCGAAGTGTTGCAAACGCCCGATATAACCAAAGAAGAATTCGAAGCTGTAGCCGAAATTGTACTTCGTCCTGCAGCCCGTGGCGCTCAGGAAATGATTACCAAAGAAGAAGAAATTCTTTTTCCAATGACACTCGATACGCTGACCGATCAGGATTGGTACGAAATCAGTCGTCAGTCCATTGAAATCGGATTTTGTCTATACGATCCGCAGGAAGAATGGATTCCCGAAGGTGTGGACACAAGTAATGTCACAACGGGACACCGCAATGGCGACTTTATGCAGCTTTTCACCGGAAGCTTCAATGCTGAAGAATTGACAGCTGTACTGAATGCATTGCCTGTGGATATCACTTTTGTAGATAAGGACGATAAAGTAAAATACTTCTCACAAACGCCCGATCGTGTTTTTCAGCGTAACCGCGCCATTCTGAACCGTGATGTGCGCCACTGTCACCCGCCTGCAAGCGCTCACATTGTGGATAAAATCCTCGACGATTTCCGCAGTGGCCGCCAGAGTCGCGCTCCGTTCTGGATCAATATGAAAGGTAAAATGATTCACATCGAATACTTTGCACTTCGCAACGACAAAGGCGAATACCTCGGCTGTCTCGAAGTTTCGCACGATGTGACTTACTACCGCGAACTCGAAGGCGAACAAAGAATTCTTTCGTATAAATAGTTTTAATCAAAAGTAAATTCAAATTATGTTCTTTCTCCCCCTTAAGGGGGTCGGGGGGCCAAATATTCTATTATGGAACTAATAATAATACCCAAATCGAAAGTAATGGATATCATTAATGCATATCCTGAACTCGAAAACGAAATCGTGAACTATGTTCCCGCATTCGAAAAACTTAAAAATCCGCTTTTGCGCCATACAGTAGCCAAAGTTGCTACACTACAGCAGGCTGCCACCATTGGCAATACCGATGTAAGCAAATTAGTCAACCGTCTGCGTGAACTGGTTGGTCAGAGTTTAGAAACCATTCAGCCTCAGGAAGGTGAATATAACTATCAACAACCGGGTTGGTTCGATGTAAACGAAATTGAACAGGAATTTGATGTGGGCGAAATGCTAGCCCGTGGCGAACATCCGGTAGCACAGGTTATCGAAGATCTCAAACATTTACCCGAAGCCAAAATATACAAATTTGTAGCTTCATTTCTGCCGGTTCCTCTTATCGACAAAGCCAGCGGACTGGGTTTCACACACTGGATCAGTCCACTGAGCGACGACCTTTTCGTGATTTATTTCAGAAAGGCGTAATTAGTTGTTGATCGGTTGATTGGTTGATCGGTTGATTGGTTGATTGGTTGATTGGTTGATTGGTTGATCGGTTGATTGGTTGATTGGTTGATCGGTAGATTGGTTGATTGGTTGATTGGTTGATCGGTAGATTGGTTGATTTAGTCGTTAATCAGTCAGCAAAAAAAATAGTAAATAATTAAATAGTAAATAATTAAGATGAGCATGTTTTGTTATCAATGTCAGGAGGCAGCCCAGAATGTGGGATGCACGGTAAAGGGAGTTTGCGGAAAAACTCCCGAAGTTGCAGGTTTACAGGATTTATTAGTTTATCAGTTGAAGGGTCTTTCGGTGCTGACCAAAGCCCTCAGAACACAAGGCGTGGAAGTGTCGTATGCCAACCGTTTTATCGTGGACGGATTGTTTATGACTATTACAAACGCCAATTTCGATTACGAACGCTTTGTTTCTACCGTACGCAAAGGTTTCGATTTGCGTGAAAAACTTGAAGCCCGCCTCACACAACTCAACGTGGCTTTGCCTCAATCAAATACCGATATTCTGACTTGGACGGCTGCTACAGCCGAAGAAATGGAAGCCAAAGCTGCTGAAGTAAGCGTGCTGGCCACCGAAAACGAAGATGTACGTTCGCTTCGCGAATTAGTGATTTACGGTCTGAAAGGTATGGCTGCTTATTGCGAGCATGCTTTCAATCTCAGTTTCGAAGATGCAGGTGTGTACGCATTTATGCAGGATGCTTTGGTGGCTACTACCGACGATAGTCTGAATGCCGAACAACTTACTGCGCTTGTACTTGAAACCGGAAAATACGGTGTGCAGGTGATGGCGTTGCTCGACAAAGCCAATACCACTTCTTACGGCAATCCCGAAATTACCAAAGTAAACATTGGCGTGCGTAATAATCCGGGAATTCTGATCAGCGGTCACGACCTGAAAGACATGGAAGAGCTGCTGAAACAAACCGAAGGAACAGGAGTGGATGTATATACGCACAGCGAAATGCTCCCGGCCAATTATTATCCCGCATTCAAAAAATACGAACACTTTGTGGGTAACTATGGTGGTGCATGGTGGAGTCAGGTAACTGATTTTGAAACTTTCAACGGTGTAATTCTCTTTACAACCAACTGTATCGTTCCTCCACGTAAAACAGCTACTTATGCCGGTCGTGTGTACACCACAGGCGCTTCAGGTTTTCCCGGATTTAAGCATGTTGAAGATCGTGTAGACGGTCAGCCCAAAGATTTCTCAGCGCTTATCGAACATGCAAAAAAATGCAAAGCGCCTACTGAGATTGAAACGGGTGAAATTGTGGGGGGATTTGCGCACGCTCAGGTTTTTGCGTTGGCCGATAAAGTGGTGGATGCCGTGAAGACTGGTGCAATCCGTAAATTCTTTGTCATGGCTGGTTGCGATGGACGAATGAAAGGTCGCAGCTATTATACCGAGTTTGCTGAGAAATTACCACAGGATACTGTGATTCTGACAGCTGGTTGCGCTAAATACCGTTATAACAAATTGCCGCTCGGTGATATCAACGGTATTCCACGCGTACTCGATGCCGGACAATGTAACGACAGTTATTCATTAGTGGTAATTGCTATGAAACTGGCTGAGATATTTAAACTCAACAGCGTAAACGAATTACCAATTGCTTACAACATTGCATGGTACGAGCAAAAAGCTGTGATTGTATTGTTGGCACTGCTTCATCTGGGTGTGAAAAATATTCACCTCGGACCAACGCTGCCCGCTTTCCTTTCGCCTAATGTAGCCAAAGTACTTGTCGAGAATTTTGGCATTGCAGGCATTGGTACTGTAGATGAAGACCTGGCTGCATTCCTGCCTGATATGGCCGAAGCAGTGTAAGGATTAAAACTATTTTAAACAAAAACAGCATTTTCCGTTTTGGAAAATGCTGTTTTTTAGTTTCAAAAAATCTTTCTGTAAATATGACAATAGGGCGTACCGTTTTTCTTGTCATAATATTCCTGATGATAATCCTCGGCCGACCAGAATTCGGGCGCAGGACGTAGTTCGGTAGCTGGTTTATATCCTTTATCTTTCAGAATCTGAATGTATTTTTCCACCATTTGTTTTTGTTCGTCGTTTACATAAAAAACAACCGACTGGTATTGCTCGCCAATGTCGGGACCCTGACCCCCGACCTGTTCGAAATCGTGGGTTTCGTAATAAAGTTTCAATAGTTCCTCGAATGTGGTCTTTGTCGGATCATACACTATTTCAGCAGTTTCCACATGCCCGGTGGTGCCTGTGCAAACTTCTTTGTAAGTAGGACTTTGCGTGCGTCCGCCCATATAACCTACAGTGGTTTCAAGTACCCCATTGGCTTTCATAAAGTGATATTCGGTGCCCCAAAAGCAGCCCGAAGCAAAATAAGCTTTTTCCATTTTTTGTTTTTTATCGGGTATAAATTTCATTGATATAGAGTTGACACAATGTCGGGTATTTTTGGCTGTGAACCTTTCGCCTTCGAATACATGGCCTAAATGTCCGCCACAGTTGGCACACACAATTTCCACACGGTAACCGTCGGCATCGGGTACACGTTTCACAGCACCGGCTATTTCATCGTCGAAACTTGGCCATCCGCAATGCGATTCAAATTTATCTTCGGAACGATAAAGTGCAGCATCACATTGTCTGCATACATAAGTTCCTGTATCCTTGTTGTTAAGTAATTCGCCTGTAAAAGGACGTTCGGTGCCTTTGTGAAGAATCACAGCGGCTTCCTGAGTACTGAGTTTATTAAGTTTCATAGGTTTTTTGTTGTTTTCCTGAGCGTTACAGGCAGTGAATGTAGATGCCACTACCCAAATTATTAAAAGATATTTCTTCATATTCGAATGTTTGATAGTATAAACATTCAATCGAAATTCTTTGTTCAGTAACAATATCAAACAAAAAAAACGCCTTCACGAATAAAGGCGCTTTTACATTCTCTTTTGGGGCTTGGGGTAATCTTATCTGATTCTGTTCAGCGATTTTACCAAAGCCTCATCTTTTCCAATACCTCTGATAGCCAGAAGATTCAGAATGATATTAATCAAAGGAAAAGCAGTCACAATTTCAAGTGTCCAGTCGGCATTCAGATTGGCTTTTGCAAACCATATGTAAATAAACAACATAGCATACCAACCTGCCATAAGCACCGTATTGAAAAAAGTAAGGCGCAACTGTAGAACTCTATTTTTGAACAGAAATATTGTCACCAATGTAATTAGTGGAATAATGGCCGAAAGAACAGTAAGTGTCCATACATCGTTCTGAAACAGGTTTCCTGTTTCCTGTATCTGATAAACACCTTTGTAATTCATTACATACGATAGGGCAGAGGCACTGTCGAAAAATTCCACCAATGGCGAAAATAAAGTGATGGCCGAAAGCACAACCACAGCGAGCAGATATAATGTTTGAATTCTTTGTATCATAATCCGTTTATTTTTCTTTTTTCCATTTCTCGTCGCGCACAGCATAAATGCGTTCGATAATTTCCACTACCTTCAGACCTTCGAGTACATTAGTGGTAATAGTTCCCTTGTCGTTGAGTTTTTCAACCACATTTTCAATCACATAATGATGATTCTGAGCAGAACCTTTGTAAAGTCCGTAATCGTTGGGCGGATTGGATGGAGCCAGTTCCGGCATTTCGTAGTCTTTTGCATGACAATAAACCACTTCGTTCATATATTGTCCGGCTACTTTCACAGTTCCCTGCGAACCGATAATGGTAATACTGCTTTCGAGGTTGGTGTCCCAAACAGCTGTAGAGTAGTTCAAACAACCCATTCCGCCATTGATGAAATTGAATGTCACCACACCACTGTCTTCAAAATCAGTAAGGTCTTTGTGATTGAAATCGGCAAAGTTTCCGCTGATATTGGTAATATCGCCAAACAGCCAGTACATAATGTCGATAAAGTGCGAGAACTGTGTAAAGAGTGTACCACCGTCGAGTTTGGCATCGCCGTGCCAGTTACCTTTTTTGTAATAACGCGAGTCACGATTCCAGTAACAATCGAGTTTTACCATGAAAATATCGCCCAGCGTTCCGTTGTCAACAAGCTCTTTCAACCACACTGAAGGTGGCGAATAGCGGTTTTGCATTACGCTGAATACGTGTTTCGACATTTGCAGCGATTTGAAAAGAATTTTTTCAGCATCTGTTTTTGTCAGCGCTATAGGTTTTTCGAGCACCACATGTTTGCGCGCTGAGAGAGCTTTTAGGGCATATTCAGCATGAAAACCATTTGGCGTACAAATATTTACCACATCCACTTCGGGGCATGCTTCGAGTAGTTCGTCAATATTACTGAAGAACTTTTCTTCAATATCCACAAGACCGATTTGTTCTTTTGGAAGTACATCACACACGGCAACCAGCTCTGAATCAGGGTTGCGGCGAATCATTTCAGCGTGGCGTTTTCCGATATGGCCCTGGCCGATAACTGCAAATTTGATCATCTTATTTCTGTATATTTTTCTGTTGATTACAAAATTCGTTTTACTCCTTCTTTCGAAAGCTGATATTGTTGTCCTGTTTCCGGACAAAGGGCCAAACCATTTGTGTCGAAATGTAATTTGTGGCCGTACTCGCTTACCCAACCGGTCTGACGAGCAGGATTGCCAATTACCAATGCGTATGCTTTTACGGGTTTTGTAACCACAGCACCAGCACCAATCAATGCAAACTCGCCAATTTCATTTCCACAAACCACAGTGGCATTGGCACCAATACTCGCACCACGACGCACAAGGGTAGGAGCGTATTCGTTTTTCCGGTTTACATGGCTGCGTGGATTGATCACATTGGTAAAAACCATCGATGGTCCCAGAAATACATCATCCTCACAAATCACGCCTGTATAGACTGATACATTGTTTTGTATCTTTACATTTCTGCCCAGTTTAACAGCGGGCGAAATTACTACATTCTGACCGATATTGCAGGACTCGCCAATCGTACAGCCACTCATAATATGCGAAAAATGCCATATTTTGGTTCCGTTTCCTATTTCGCAGCCTTCGTCGATGACGGCTGTTTCGTGTGCGTAGTAGTTCATTGTTTTTTTGTGTTTCGTGTGAATTGGTTGATTAGTTGATTGGTTAATCAGTTGATCAGTTGATTAGTTGATCAGTTAATTGGTTGATTAGTTGATTGGTTAATAAGTTAATTGGTTGATTAGTTGATTAGTTAATCAGTTGATTGGTTAATCTGTTTATTCGTTAAATGGTTGATCAATTTGTTAGTTAGTACGTAGTTAAGCATATAGTCTTCACTACTACTAATTAAATGTACGTTCCCTCTTCTTAGGATATGGTTAGGGATGGGTTTACAAACTCCAACACTGCTCTTGTAATATATTCTAATTGTTCTTCGTCGAGTTCGGTGTGCATTGGCATCGAAAGTACGCAGGCCGAAAGTTGTTCAGCCACAGGAAAGTCACCTTCGTTGTATCGCGAATCCTGATAGGCTTTCTGCATGTGCAGACAAACCGGATAATATACCATTGCGGGAATACCTTTGTCGGCTAAATGTTTCTGAAGCGCTGTGCGATCCACATCTACAAGTTTCAGTGTGTATTGATGAAATACATGTGTAGAAGAAGCATTTCGTGCAGGAATAATCAGTTTTTCGCTTGCCGAAAATTTTGCATCGTAATAGGCTGCTGCATATTGACGGGCTGCAATATATTCGTCGAGATGTTGAAGTTTTACTTCGAGTACAGCCGCTTGCATACTGTCTAATCGGGAGTTTACACCAACAAAATCGTGATAGTAACGAACTACCATTCCATGATTGGCTATGGCACGTATTTTAGCCGCCAACTCGTCGTTGTTGGTGAAAATTGCACCGCCATCGCCAAAGCAACCCAGATTCTTGGAAGGGAAAAACGAGGTGCAACCAATCTCGGCCATGCAACCCGACTGTACTTTACGACCATCCAAAAATGTGTATTCAGATCCAATCGACTGGCATGCATCTTCAATCACGTGCAGATTATGATCTTTTGCAATTTTCAGAATTTCTTCCATATCGGCGTTTTGTCCGAACAAATGTACTGGGACAATGGCTTTTGTGCGTGGCGTAATGGCTTTTTTCAGCGATTCGACAGAAATATTGAAAGTGTCGTAGTCCACATCTACCACTACCGGAGTGAGTCCCAGCAAAGCCACCACTTCGGCAGTAGCAATAAAAGTAAAAGTAGGAGTGATTACTTCGTCGCCCGGTTTCAGTCCCAAAGCCATCAAAGCAATCTGAAGTGCATCAGTGCCGTTAGCTACGGGAATTACGTGTTTTACATCTAAGTATTTTTCGAGCTGATGCTGAAAATCGTTCACCTTACCACCTTTTATAAAAGTGGTGGTGTCAATCACTTCCTGAATTCCGGCATTTACACTGTCTTTTATTTTCTCGTATTGACTTTTAATGTCAACCATTTGTATTGGTTTCATACAGTTTGTGAAAAGTATTTTATTTGGCTCGCAAATGAGCTTTGTAGTTTTGTTTTAATTCGTTTTTTTCTAATATGATAACTCAGACCTCAATTTATCTCAATCAGGTATTCCACCTCTTGAGGTGTAAAACGAAGGTTACTTATATAATTTGCTTTGTTGAGAATCTGAATACGTTGTTTGTTTTCTCCTTTTTTCAAATTACTATAATCAAAAACAGCTTTCAAATCACCTGGCTTTATCGATTTAAAATGACTGAGTCCTACATTAAAAGTAAGATTTATGAAAGCCGGAAATGTACGGATAATAACATTTTCGGGTTGATTAATAATGGTTAGTGGTAATTGAATTTGTTTTTCAGTAAACATTTCCACAAAAATACTGACCTTTGTTTCATTTGCTGAAAATCGCACATTTTCAATAGGCACTATATTTAAAGTTTTAAACAAAGTGTCGTTTACGTTACGTAGTTCAATCCTTTCAGTTTTTAATGAAGTAAGTTTGTTGAGAATGCGGGCGGGTGCAAACACAGTTATATGGTCGGGGTTTAGCTGAATTTTTTCACTCAGGATATATTGTTGTGCTGGTCTTATATCGGCATCGAGCTCAACAGGCAAAATCGCAGTGCTTAACTTTTCGTAGTTTAAAACCAGGGAGTCAGGTTTTATTTCCAGGATAGTAGTTGTGGGGCGTAGGTAACGCGTAAGTTTACCACGAATTTGATCGGGCGAAATATGTATTCGGCCTTTTTCGTAAAAATTACGTTGTATTTCGAAAACGACTGGTGTGAGTTTTCGGCGCGAATAGGCAAAAAGGTTTACACCCTGATCTCTAACTTTCAGAGTAATGGCATCGGCTGGGTTGTTGGTAATAGCAATGTGCTGTGGAACTCCAGCATAGCGAATAGGTATGCTAATCTCAGTATCACGCTCTTTGTCGAGCGCATTCACAAACCAAAACCCTGCTGAAAGCACAAGAAAGGACAAAAAGCTTAAAACATCCTTTGAAAAAAGGAATGATTTAAGCTTTGTAAAAAGATAACCGATAAGTCTTATGAGTCTTCTTTCGGCCATTTTGTAGTATTATTTTGCTGGTGTCTGAAGATCTTCAGAAGATGCAAAAACCGAGTTTTTATCTACTTTAATACGTACATTTTCAGCAATTTCAATGGTTACAGTTGTGTCTTTAATGTCGCGCACTTTACCATAAATACCTCCGGTAGTAACTACTGTATCGCCGGCCTTCATGGCTTCACGTTGTTTTTTGATCTCTTTCTGACGTTTGGTCTGAGGACGAATCATAAAGAAATAAAAAACCACAAAAATAAGTACCATCATAATGATACCCTGATAACCACCACCAACACCAGTTGTGGCCGGAACTTCAAGTAAAATGTTCAGAAAATTCATATTGTCCAATTATTTAATGTTTTATGTTTGCAAATATAAGAAATTTATACGAAAAGTGTGTTGTGGAGTAATCTAATAAGGAAAATAAATCAAAAAACTCCTTACCCCTTACTTTCTTAGCTCTCACTTTCTCAGCTCTAATCTTTACTAAACATCACCACCTTAATCAGCTTGTTGTCTTTTTTAAGCAGATTTACGATATTGTCAAGCACTCCGTTGACAAATGTGCCGCTTTTTTCAGTGCTGTAGTTTTTGGCAATCTCAATATATTCATTGAAAGTTACGTTTACAGGGATAGTGGGAAAGTCCATAAGCTCCGAAATAGCCACCTGCATTATCAGAATATCCATGTAGGCAATGCGGTCAATTTCCCAGTTACGGGTGTGCTGATCAATCAGTTCGCGGTATTTTTCGTTGTTTGTGATTACGCCGCGAAGCAGTTTGCGGGCAAACTCAGCATCTTCCTCATCTTTGAACATTGGAAGTAAAGGCTGTGCAATGCCATTCGACAGATCGAAACGTTTGATGGTTTTTATGATAAAGCTGATTACCAATTCTATATCGTCTACCCAGTAAATGCTTTGGTCTTCAATAGAGCTGTCGAGGTCTTCGCTTTGTAACAGAATTTTCTTGTAAATTTTGCGCCAGATATCTTTGTCGGCAGCATAATCCACAGTTTCAGCATTCATATAATCGCTGTAGAAGTCTGATGCAATGACCTTCTCGTATAGCGATTTTACGATTTCAGAATCGTTTACCCACGAAAGTTTCTGATTTGTCATATATTCATTAAACTGAATATTGGTAGCCAGCTGACGGATAAATGCGTTATCGATAAATCGGGTGTTGGGATTCATATCCTCGGCGGTTGGACGTAACTTGTTGCGGCGTGAATCAATGCGCTGGGCGGCATAATTGGTAATTTCGACCGAAAGTTGCAACAAGTGAAAATATAGATCGTAAGTTCTTTCAATGCTGTGAAACAACTCCTTCTCGGCCAAAGGCAGCGATTTACCGTCGCCTTTGTAAAATGAATACAAAATCTGAATAATTTTGATTCGTAATAATGCTCTGTTAATCATAAATGCTTTTTGAACGCTTTTCAAATTTTCTGCAAAGGTACATCTTTTCTTTTGTTCACTCATACTTCCGTTTGTAATTATTATGAATTTTCAAATATTAAATTCGATGATTATTATTGGATTTAGTGCATATCAAAGGATTATAATATAAATTGTCAAAATAATTACGGATTTATTTGATAAATTGAAAAAAAATACTGAAATTTGAACGCTCTTAATCAAAGACTAAAACAGCTTCGAAACAGTTTCTATTACATTATTTTGAAAATAAATATATCTTATGGAATCAGAGAAAAAGAATTTTTCAGCAGGAAAGAAAGAACATGAAATTATCTATTCACGAGCTATTAAGGCAGGCAAACGTATTTATTATCTCGATGTAAAGTTGAACCGAAAAGATGAAATGTTTTTATCTATCACCGAGAGTACAAAAAAATTCAGCGGTACTGCCGAAGATACACAGGTGACTTTCGAAAAACATAAGATATTTCTTTACAACGAGGATTTTGATAAGTTTCTTGATGGTCTGAACGATGTGGTTTCATATGTGCGAAATGCACAAACTTCAATGGAAAATGAAGTTGATAAGCCTCTTGCGGTTGACGAAGAGCGCGACGATGATGAAAAACAGGATGTGAGCAAAACCAGGAGTTTTCTGGATAAGTTCAGATTCTGATAATTGCCCGCATACATAGAATTAGTATTCCCCAAAGAAATAGGATGCATAAATAAGTAATCGATAATTATTATTGATATGTTTTCACCACATATGGAACATTCCGGGTATCGGGAGTCACAGTAGTTTTGAAAACAACAGAAAAGACTAAGAACAGATAGGATTATCCAGAATAACGGAATAATTTCAGAGCGATAAAAGTATCGTTAGATACTTTTACTATGTGAACTAAGTTTTTTTTTCTTAAATAATTTCTATGTGTTCTTTTGTGTTAGAAACATATCATTTAATATTTCAACGAACTTAATTGTGTCCTGAATCAGAATTTTAATTAAAATAATCAATGAAAAGCTTTGCAAGCGATAATTATTCCGGAATTCATCCAGAAATTCTTGAAGCCATTCAACATGCCAATCAATCGCACGAAATTTCGTATGCCGAAGATACTTACACCGAGAAAACAAATGCACTTTTTCGTGAGATATTCGGAGCCAAGACTGAAGTGCTATATGCTTTTAACGGTACAGGAGCCAATGTAATAGCGCTAAAATGTGCTTTACTGCCCTTCGAAGCTGTACTTTGTGCCGAAACAGCACATATCAATGCCGACGAATGCGGCGCACCCACACAAAGTACCGGTAGTAGCCTTATCACTATAAAAACACCCAACGGAAAACTTACGCCTGAACTCCTGAAAGCATTTATGAGTCGTAAGGGAAATGTACACAACACGCAACCACGCGTTATTTCTATCAGTCAGAGTACCGAACTTGGCACTGTGTACAGTCTCACCGAACTGAAAGCGCTTTGCAGTTTTGCACACGAAAACGATTTGTTTGTGCATCTCGATGGCGCACGGATTTCGAATGCCGTAGCTGCTCTCGGAGTAAGTCTCAAAGAAGCTACTGTGGATTGCGGTGTGGATATTATGAGTTTCGGAGGAACGAAAAACGGATTGATGATAGGGGAGGCAGTGCTTATTTTTAATGATGAACTGAAAAAATATGCCGCTTTTTATCAAAAACAGACAGCTCATCTTTTTTCGAAAAACCGTTTTATTGCTGCTCAGTTTTATGCTTTGCTGAAAAATGATTTATGGTTGCGAATGGCTACGCATGCTAATCAAATGGCGGCGTTCTTAGCCGAAAGTGTGGCTGGTTTGCCCGGTGTGACCATTACCCAAAAAGTAGATGCCAATGCACTATTTGTGATTATTCCGCCACATGCAGTTGAACCATTGCGCGCAAAATACCGTTTTTACACATGGAGCGAAGATACTGGCGAACTTCGCTGGATGTGTTCGTTCGATACAACGCGCGAAGATGTAATGGATTTTGTGGAGACTTTAAAATCGCTGATAATCTGATTTTTATAATTTATGATAATAGGAATTACAGGTGGAATAGGAAGTGGTAAGACTACTATCAGCAATTTGCTCCGCGAACGTAATTATCCGGTGTACGATACTGATGCTGCGGGGCGTAAACTTCAGGATGAAGATGCGCAGGTGCGTGCGAAAATCATTTCACTTTTGGGCGAAAAAGCTTATACCGGGCATACACTCAACCGTGCCTTTGTAGCTGCACAGGTTTTTGGTAATTCTGCCCTGCTTTCTGCTCTGAATACCATAGTACATCCGGCTGTGGTGGCCGACTTCAAAACCTGGAAAGCAGGTTTCGACAGTCGGCAGCTTTTGTTTATGGAATGCGCAGTACTTTTCGAAGCCGGATTCGAAAATCTGGTTGATAAAATTCTGGTGGTAACAGCTCCTGAAGAACTCCGCATCGAAAGAGTGATGCGTCGCGATGGCCTTACCCGGGAGCAAATCCTTTCGCGAATGGCTCACCAGATTTCCGAAAAAGATAAAATCAGCAAAGCCCACTTCGTCATCAATACCGATGGACTCATTCTTCCCGAAGAGCAACTTCAAAACCTGCTCAATATCCTCGATAGAAATTCATAACTCATAAAAATAATACCCTCCCGCTGTTCAAAGGAACAAGAGGAGGGTATTTCACACGTAAAAACTACCTGCCAGACCTTCGCGGCCTTACAGGAATATGATTAAAACTTCACTTCGTAGTTTGGTTCTTCCACAATTTCAGGAACAAGCTGATTGTATACCACTTTTCCATTTTCGTCGATAGCTACTACCGAGCGCGCCATCAAACCGGCCAAAGGACCATCAGTCAAAAGCACACCATAGTCAGTTGCAAAGTTATTGTAGCGGAAATCTGAAGCTGTGATTACATTTTCGAGGCCTTCGGCACCACAAAAACGTGAAGCCGCAAACGGAAGGTCTTTCGATACACAAATCACTACTGCATTGTCGTTGCCCGAAGCCCATTTGTTGAAATTACGAACCGAAGCTGCACAAACACCTGTGTCGATGCTGGGGAAAATGTTCAAAACCACACGTTTGCCTTTGAAGTCGGCTAAACTTATTTCGTTAAGTCCTGCTCCTACAAGTTTGAAATCAGGTGCTTGTGTTCCTACTGCAGGTAAATTGCCGTTGGTATTCACGGCTGATCCTTTAAATGTTACTTGTCCCATTGTAATAATTGTTATTTTATAATGTTTTTATTTATTGCTTTCTACAATTCAATAACGCACTAAGTAGTTTTTTGTTTATTTTTGTAGGAAAATAATTATCGAAAAACAGAGAAATTCGTGTAATCTGTGTAATTCGCAGTTTAAATTATCAGAGTAAATTACTACTACCAATTTATAGTGAAACAATTATTCAAACATATCTCCCTGATTCTTCTTGTTGCACTTTCGGGCTGCAAAGACCAATCTGAGTACAGAGTCGATCCTGAATTTGAACCTTATGTGACGCAATTCAGTGCTGAAGCAGCTTTGCTTGGTCACAGTTTTAATTTTGAGCAAACAGGGCTTATCATTGAGTTTGCTGACCTGAAGGATAACAAAGCCGGACTTTGTCATTTCGAAAAACCCATACGTATCGAAATTGATAAAACTTACTGGAAAGCAATAGGCGAATATTCCGGTGGAGATTTGCAGCGTGAACATCTTATTTTTCATGAAATGGGTCACGGTATTCTCGATCGCGATCATGAAAATGGCTTTTTGCCTAATGGCGACTGGAAATCGTTGATGTGTGGTGGAGATCGTGTAGATGGCAAATCGTGGAATATAAACTATGCCGGTGAACGCCGCACTTACTATATCAGGGAACTTTTCGATGAAAATACAGCTGTTCCTGATTTTGCCGATCCGGTTTTCAGAGCCGACAGTTCAGACTTTAAAAATGTGTATTTTCTGAGCTTCGATAGCGAAAGTAAAAATGATGCCGGCTGGAGCATGACCGATGTGGCTTCCCACAAAATAAGTATCGAAAATAAACGTCTCCGGTTCGAATCAAAATCTGAGGCTGCCTTTTTTGTGCTTGTACGTCCTTCGGTTGACGTTTTGACAGACTTTATCTTCGAACTCGACATGGAATGTCAGACAAATGATCTCAATGCTCAAAGTGGCATAGTTTTCGGGAATAACGAAGCCGGTTACGAGTCGCTCGAATACTTCAGCGTGAACAAACGAAATTCTGTGTTTACAGGCAACAGAAATATGTACAGTTTTAGGGTGGAACTTCGCCCTGAGAATGTGCTGAAACCAAATAGACAGAAATTTAAAGTGCTGAAGCAGGGTGGGAGATTTTACCTGTATCTGAATGATCGGTATATTTACAATTTCCAGTATGAAAATACCTTTTTAGGAAATAGTTATGGTTTTTTAGTGCCTCCCGGTGCCACTGTATGGCTCGATAATCTGAGGGTTGCTCTAAAAAACTCAAATCAAAATATGCGTATCTCAAAATCGTTTGAGAATGATACATTTGAAATTATTGAAGAAAAAATACTCTTTCGTGAAATATATTAACTTGGAACGGAATTATCTTCCTGTTTACAAGTAGGATAGGAGGGGTTTCGTTTAAAAATAAAAACTCATTATAAAAAAACTGACAATGTCGAAATTTGCTATTTACCAGGTTCTTCCACGCCTTTTTGGCAATTACAATACAACCCGTAAACCTCACGGAACAATACAGGAAAATGGTTGCGGAAAGTTCAACTCATTTACGCCCAAAGCATTAAAAGAAATAAAATCGCTGGGTATTACACATATCTGGTACACAGGTGTAATTGAGCATGCTACTAAAACCGATTATTCAGCTTTCGGTATTCGACCTGATCATCCTGCTGTGGTAAAAGGAAATGCAGGTTCGCCTTACGCTATCAAAGACTATTACGATGTAGATCCCGATCTGGCCGAAGATGTGCCCAATCGTATGAAAGAATTCGAAGCGCTTGTGGAGCGCACACACAAAACCGGTATGAAGGTGCTCATTGATTTTGTGCCAAATCACGTTTCGCGACAATATCATTCAGACGCCAAGCCCGAAGGAGTAAAGGATTTGGGTGAAACCGACAACCCTGAATGGCATTTCTCGCCGCTAAACAACTTTTATTACATGCCCGGACAGGCTTTCAACCCGCAATTCGATGCGCAAGGTTATAGTGAATTTCCGGCTAAAGCTACAGGCAATGACCATTTTACTGCTTCGCCCGGCATTAACGACTGGTACGAAACAGTGAAACTCAACTACGGTATCAACTACACCGAAGGCTGTCAGCGTCAGTTTTCGCCCACACCTGATACCTGGTTCAAAATGAGAGATATTCTTCTATTCTGGGCCGCCAAAAATATCGATGGTTTTCGTTGTGATATGGCCGAAATGGTTCCAGTGGAATTTTGGGGGTGGGTTATTCCGCAAGTAAAAAAACAATTCCCCGAAGTGATTTTTATTGCTGAAATTTACAATCATTCCGAATACCGTAATTATCTGGCCAACGGAAAATTCGATTATCTGTACGACAAAGTGGGTCTATACGATAAACTTCGTGATGTGACCAGCAAAAACCATCCGGTTCGAAATCTGTCGTATTGCTGGCAAATGCTTGGTGGTATTGAGGATTATATGTTGAATTTCCTTGAAAACCACGATGAGCAGCGTATTGGTTCGGGCTTTTTCAGTGGAAATGGCATTTATGCTAAACCTGCTATGATAGTAGCTGCTACGCTTACAAAAGCGCCAGTAATGATTTATGCGGGGCAAGAATTGGGTGAACCTGGGATGGATAGCGAAGGTTACAGTGGAGTGGATGGACGCACTAGCATTTTTGATTACTGGGGCGTGAAAAGTCTTCAGGCCTGGGCTAACAAGGGTAAATTTGATGGCGCAGGACTCAGTAATGAGCAAAAAGAACTCCGTGAATTTTATAAAAAGCTTATAGATATCGCGGTAACCGAAAAAGCGGTGACTGATGGGTTGATGTACGATCTTGAATACTTTAATTTCGAAAATCCAAAATTCAACAGTCACGAACAGTTTGCTTATTTCCGTAAACATAACGACGAATTATTGTTGTTTGCTCTCAACTTTCACGATACCCATTTGGATACTGAAATACGGATTCCACGTGAAGCATTTCAGTATCTGAACATTGTTGACGGACTTACATTATCCTGGGTAAATTTGCTCGATGAGAACGAAAGTTGCGACAAAGTTGTTTTATCATCAAATAAAGTGTTTGAAATTCAACTTCCTGCATGGACAGGGAAAATTCTGAAATTCAAACTGAATAAATGATTTTTTTTCAGCACTAAGGCACTAAGGGCACAGAGTTTCACAAAGAAATAAAGTCCAATATATTAGTGTTTCTTAGTGTTCTCAGACTATAGTGGTTTGATTTCAAAATAGTTTTTTTAGAATGATTTAGCTATTAACTTGTTTTTTATGCAACTTAGTATTTCTTTGTGTTCTAAGTGGCTTAGTGCTAAATTTCAAAATAGTTTTCGGAATGATTTTAGCTGT
>JAFGVV010000056.1 GCA_016937795.1 Paludibacteraceae bacterium | reverse complement strand
TTGGTGGGCAGTGAAGGATTCGAACCTCCGAAGTCGAAAGACAGCTGAGTTACAGTCAGCCCCAGTTGGCCACTTTGGTAACTGCCCCTTGTTTTGCGGTGCAAAGATAGTGTTTTGATGCGAATCTACCAAATAATATTTGCCATTTTTATGGCTGTAATTGCAGCTTCCACGCCTTTGTTTCCGTGTATTCCACCGGCTCTGTCGAGCGCTTGTTGTAAAGTGTTTGTAGTCAGTACTCCGAAGATGACCGGACAACGTCCTGAACGCGCGTTAAGTTTTGAAATTCCATAAGTCACACCCTGACACACATAGTCGAAATGTGGTGTATCGCCCTGAATGACGCAGCCGAGCGTAATGACAGCTGAGTATTTTTGCAATTTACGGTTGTCGATTTCGCATAAATAATCGTCACTAAGCTCTTTTGCAGCAAAGGTAAGTTCGAAAGTTCCCGGTACATGAATCACATTAATATTCCCTGGTTTTACCCCGTGCGAAATAAGTGTGTCGAGAGCTCCCTGTAGTAATGCATGTGTAATCTGAGGATTCCAGTCGGCTACAGCAATAGCATATTGTTGTTTAGAAAGTGTTGTTTCGTCGGGTAAAAGGTCGGGATTGTATTCTGAGAGGTTCTGATATTGGGTAGCCATAACAGTAAATTTTTAAGTGTTTATTTTGAATTGTAAAGATATATAACAAAAAAGCTACTTCTTCCGGAAGTAGCTTTTTTATAATTTGTTTTCTTAGCAGTTTCCGGGTTTTATTTTTGTACCCTTGCGATATATTTTTCAATATCAGCAGCTTCCTGACTACGGGGATAGTCGTCCTTTATCTGAGTGTAAAAGCTGAGTGCTTTGTCATTTTTTTGTAGAGATTCGTAAGCAATTCCTGCTTTTTTAAGATAAATAGGGCTGAGTACATTATTTTTTGCGGCAGCTGCTTTTTCAAAATAACCAATTCCCTTTTCTGTCTGTCCTAACTCTACATGCGAATCGCCAATCAGTCCGATAACTGATGTGTTGAAATAGCTGTCGTCACCATCGAACTGCGATAATGACTTGATTGCATTGTCGTATTGACCGAGTTTATAATAACAAATTCCGGCATATGCAGTGGCTAAGTTTCCCGAAGCGGTAAGACCATATTCTGATGCAATTTCTTTAAAACCTATAATGTCGTTGTTGTTACCATTCAAAGCAAGGTTGAAAGAGTCGGTTGCAAATACTGATTGCGCTTTGGCCATTTCGTTTTGTGCTTCGGTTTCGAGTGGCTCAAGATAGAAGTTTTTAACTGCCAATACTGCCAGTACAACCAATACCACAGCTCCAACAGCCATCAATAATTGTTTTTGATATTTCTCGATAAATGCTTCTGATGTACTTAATGCGTGTTCTACATTTTCAAGCTCATCGTGTTTTTTTTCTTCTTTTTTTGACATAAGATGAAAGTTATAAGAGTGTTGTCTGTTAAATTTACAAAATCAGTGGGGCAAAAGTAGGAATTTTTATTCAGATACCGAAATTTTGAGCTTGCTTTTTTATTTTTGGGCTTTACTTTTTTATTTTTTCAGCAATATCCCTTTTTATTTGATATTTTGAGAATTTTTTAAGCTCGAAAATGAACTTTGTTCCGAATAAATGTATTATATTTGCAGCATAAGAAACGAACCGCATTGTCTGAGATTGGAAAACTCAACACTAATGAATTAACGAGTAATGCGGGTTTTTAATGGCGGGCTGCACCTTCGGGTTTTCGTTAAGGCGAAACGGCAGATTACAAAGAAAACCAGTGTCTCAAATCCTGTCAACAGGAGTTTTCTCAACAAATACAGTGCGGTTTTTTCTATATAGAAAAAACATTCCATGAGAATTCAGGGGATGTTTTTTGTTTTACAGCAAAATGTTGAAATTATCTAATTGATTAGCAACAACCTGTCGTTAATTTATTTTTGCTTTGTAAGCCAGTGCGTACATTTTCATTTGTTTGAGCATGGATACTAAACCGTTCGAACGTGTGGGAGAGAGGTGCTCTTTGAGCCCTATTTTGTCGATAAAATATAGTTCGGTGTTGATAATTTCGTCGGCTGTATGTCCCGAAAGTACCTGAATAAGTAGCGATACAATGCCTTTTACTAAAATGGCATCACTCTCGCCCTGATAAGTAATAATACCATCGTTCATTTCTGCATTGAGCCACACGCGACTCTGACAGCCGGTAATTATGTTTTGCGGCGTTTTGTGCTTTTCGTCGAGTGGCTCAAGAGAGTTGCCCAAATCGATTAGCAACGCATATTTGTCCATCCAGTCGTCGAACTGACTGAATTCTTCAATAATATTGTCCTGAATTTCGTTAATAGTCATTTTTTTTTATTTACAATTTAGTCATTTACAATTTACAATTTCTTCACATCACCACAACTTGTGCGCTCCGCTAAAGCGAGACTGGCTGTGGCGGATTACCACATCATTACATCACCACATCAACTAAGCATTGTCACTACTTTTTTTAGAGCTGTAACAAATACATCAATTTCTGCTTTTGTGTTGTAAAAAGCGAACGAAACTCTGATTGTACCCGGTATGCCCAGTGAGTCGATAAGCGGTTGTGCGCAGTGGTGTCCGGTGCGAACAGCAATGCCGAGCTTGTCGAGCAACATACCTATGTCGTAAGGGTGAATGTCGTTTACTAAAAAGGAAATGACCGAACTTTTGTTTTGCGCATTGCCAATAATTCTCATGCCCTGAATTTTATTGAGTTCTTCGGTAGCATACATCATTAATTGGTGTTCGTAATCAGCTATTTTGTCGATACCAATGTTCAAAACATATTTCAAAGCTTCGGCCAATGCTGTGGACCCAATATAATCAGGTGTACCTGCTTCAAACTTAAAAGGTAGTTCGTTGTATGTGGTTTTTTTGAAGCTTACTGTTGAAATCATTTCGCCTCCACCCTGATAAGGCGGGATCGCGTTGAGCCAGTTTTCTTTTCCATACAGAACGCCAATGCCGGTAGGAGCATATATTTTATGACCCGAAAAAACATAAAAGTCAGCATCGAGTTCTTTTACATTCACGGCAATGTGTGGCACAGCCTGAGCGCCATCAATGAGTACTGGTGTGTTTTGTGCATGAGCAAGTTTAATAATGTCGGCAACAGGATTTATAGTTCCCAGCACATTTGAAACATGCATTACTGAGACTAATTTAGTGCGTTCGTTGAGCATGTTTTGGTAAGCTGTCATGTCGAGTTCGCCGGCTTCGTTGGCCGGAATCACACGCAAAGTCATTTTCTTGCGTTCGCAAAGCATTTGCCAGGGCACAATATTGGAGTGATGCTCCATGACCGACACAACGATTTCGTCGCCTTCGGAACAATAAGCTTCGCCATACGAAAAAGCAATCAGATTGATGGCTTCGGTGGTGCCGCGCGTGAAAATAATTTCTTCTTTTTTGTCGGTTCCCAAGAAGTTGGCTACTATGCTACGAGCTTCTTCGTGTGCTTCGGTAGCTTTTTGACTCAGAAAATGCACGCCACGGTGAATGTTTGCATTGGTATGATAGTACCCCTGTTCGATTTTTTCGACAACCGAGCGTGGTTTTTGTGTGGTGGCGCCATTGTCGAAATAAATCAGATCCTTGTTATATATTTTTTCCGAAAGAATGGGAAAGTCGTTGCGTATGTCGTTGATTTGTTGTTCGTTCATCTTTTACTTGTTTCGGGTAGTGTTGTCGTTTTGCAGTAGAACTGCTGTAGATACAAACTGTTTTTACGTGATTTTGTTTTGCAAAAATACGAAATTTATTGTGCTGCTGTCATAAATTGTGCTGAAGTAAACTGTTTTTGTTTAGAAAAAGATACTAAAATGGCCTTAATCTCGTGCTTTTTTCAATTTTTAACCGCTTATGGGCGGGTTGTTGTCAAATAATTATGTACTTTTGTGTGATTTTTCCCAAAAACTGCACTTATACAATCGAATGTCATTCATGAATAAAAAAGTTCCTTCCGGATATATTCCCCATCTTGTAGCTTTATTGCTGTTTTTAGTCATTTCATTTTTTTATTTTAAACCTGTCATGCAGGGAAAACAACTACTCGGTCACGATACTGAAAGTTGGATGGGAATGGCTAAGGAGACGATTGATTATAATAAGTCGCACGACAACCCTACATTGTGGACAAACTCCATGTTTGGAGGCATGCCGAATTATCAGATTTCGATGACGCAACCCAATAACTTGGCAGGGCATGTGGAAGTATTGCTCAATAAACTTCCGTTACCGGTTTATCAGTTAATGTTATATCTTATCGGGTTTTATATTCTGCTGCTAGCATTTCGCATAAATCCATGGTTAGCGATTGCAGGTGCTATTGCTTTTACTTTTGCTTCCTACAATTTTATCATCATATTTGCGGGTCACAATTCAAAGGTTTTCACTATTGCTTATATGGCTCCGCTAATAGGCAGTGTGTTTGTGGCTTTCCGGCGCAATAAACTTGCAGGTGGAGTTCTTACTGCTTTGTTTGCCAGTTTAGCTATCAAAGCCAATCACGTTCAGATTTTGTATTATACCCTAATAATTTTATTAACCTTTGGTTTGGTGGAACTTATCTACAGTCTGCGCGAAAAGCAAATAAAATCTTTTCTGCAATCCACCGGCATAGTGCTGATAGCTGCTGTGCTGGCTGTAGGTATGAATGCAACTTCGCTGCTAACCACACTCGAATACAGTCATTACACCATGCGTGGCGAATCGAACGGACTTACGGTGGATACGCAAAATTCGCAGCAGGGACTCAATAAAGACTATATTACACAATGGAGTTACGATGTTGACGAAACAATGACTTTGTTGATTCCAAATTTTAAAGGCGGAGCCAGTGGCGGAAAGCTCGATGCGGATAGCGAAACCGGAAAGCGTTTGAAAGGATTGGGAGTCCCGAATGTAGATAAAATGATGCAGGATATGCAACTGCCGCTTTATTGGGGAACGCAACCCGGTACATCGGGGCCTGTTTATCTGGGTGCAATAGTCATGTTTCTTTTTGTGCTTTCGTTCTTTTTGGTCGAAAAGCGTTATTTGTGGTGGCTGGTGCCTGTCATTGTGCTAACATTAATGCTTTCGTGGGGTCGCAATTTTATGTGGCTGACCGATATTTTTATCGATTATGTGCCTATGTACAATAAGTTCCGCACAGTGTCGATGACGCTGGTAGCCACCGGATTTGGTATTACACTTTTGGCTATGCTTGCGCTGAAAGAAATACTCGACCCTGCCCGCGACCGTAAAAAACTTATTCGCCCTGTGATGATTAGTGCCGGAGTTACAGCCGGTGTTACGCTGCTTTTTGCTTTGATTCCTTCGCTTGCGGGTAGCTTTGTGGCCGATTCGCCTTTTAATCCTGCCGATAATCAGTTTCAGGGCGATTATGCATTTTTGAAAGAAACATTACCGCTCGACCGTGAAGCTATGCTACGTTCGGATGCTATTCGCTCCGCTGCATTTATTCTTTTGGCTGCCGGATTGATTTGGATGTATGCCATTGGAAAAGTGAAATCTACTCTTGCTGTTTCGTTGTTTGGTGTACTTTTCTTAGCCGATATGGTGCCCGTAGCCAAGCGTTACCTCAACGACGATCATTTCGGACGTAAACGTAAACTTGAAACTTTGCATCAACCTTCGGCTGCCGACAATATGGTTTTGCAGGATAAGACACAGTATCGTGTACTTGATGCCACTGTCAATATATTCAACGATGCTTCGGCTTCGTATTTTCATAAAACTATTGGTGGATATCATGCAGCCAAACTTCGCCGTTATCAGGAGTTGATCAATATGCATATTGAACCCGAAATCGGTCAACTGTTCGGAGCTTTCGGACGTGCCAAAACATTCGAAGATATTGCACCGGTGCTCGATTCTCTCGGCGTATTGAATATGCTGAATATGAAGTATGTAATTTATAACAAGGATGCAGCTCCACTCCTAAACGAACGTCATAACGGAAATGCCTGGTTTGTGCAAAAAATACATGTGGCTGCCAATGCGGATGAGGAAATGCGAGTGGTCGGCGAAATTGACACCAAAAGCGAAGTAGTGGTGGATAAACAATTCGAATCGTATATGCCTCTACAACTTCAGTCTGACTCAACAGCAAGCATTGCACTCAAATCGTATGAGCCCAACCATTTGGTTTATGCATTCAACTCGAATGTGCCTCAGATGGTTGTATTCAGCGAAATATTCTATGACAAAGGATGGAATGCTTATGTAAATGGTCAGCCGGTATCCTATATTCGGGCCAACTATTTGCTGCGTGCAATGATGCTCGATGCAGGAGCTTATGAAGTGGAATTCCGCTTCGAGCCAAAATCGTATAGTGCAGGAAATACCATTGCACTAATTTCTTCGTTGCTATTCATTATGGCGCTTGTTACTTTCGGATATTTCCGTTTCAAAAAAACGGCTAAACCCTAAAATAAGATAATCAAAACAATGGCAAATCAACAATTCAAGAATAGAAAATTTCGTACAAGTCATCTGACTTCCACGCTTAGCATGTCGCTGGTGCTTTTTTTGGTAGGCATGGTGAGTCTGTTGCTTTTTGTGGCTCGGGATTTGGGCGTTCAGGTGCGCGAGAATATTAATCTATCGGTAATTCTGGAAGATGAGATTACAAATACATATCGACAACGTATTCAGAAATATATTGAATCAGCTCCATTTACTAAATCGGTGATATATGTATCGAAAGAGGAAGCTCTGAAAGAACATGTGGCGTCGATGGGTGAAAATCCTGAAGATTTTCTGGATTATAATCCACTGAAGGCTTCGTTTGAAGTGAAACTGAAGGCTGAATTTGCAAATGCCGACAGTGTAAATATGATTGAAGAGAAGATTAAAACCTTCGATGACATCAATCGTGTAGCTTATCAAAAGGATATGGTTAACTTAGTGAATGATAATGTAACCCGAATCAGCTTGGTATTGCTTGGTATTGCAGCTGTTTTGCTTATTCTATCGATGGCACTGATAAATAATACGGTACGACTTTCGATTTATGCCAACCGCTTTCTTATTAATACAATGAAACTTGTGGGCGCTACATCGTGGTTTGTGCGAAAACCCTACATTGCTCGTGGAATGATCAATGGGTTAATAGCCGCTTTTTTGTCGTTGTTAATGTTGGCAGTTTTGGTTTATTATATATTATCCCGTTTTGGATTGAGCGCATATTCAGTAAATCCTGTCTCGGCAATGTATGTGGCCGGAATTGTGATTCTGACCGGAGTTTTGCTTTCTGCATTTTCATCGTTTATGGCTGTTGGACGTTATCTGAAAATGACCAGAAATGATATGTATTTTGTTTAATGGATAATTTTTCATTTACCATATATTAGTATCGACTCTTAAACCAATCAACCGATTCACTAATCAACCAATCAACCCCAAAACCCGAAATAATATAAAACATGGAAGAAAATAAGAAATTTACGCTTGCCGGGATGAATCTAATCCTTATTGCTGTGGCTTTCGCCATCATCGTACTTGGCTTTGTACTAATGACAGGTTCGACAACTGAAGTGGAGTTTAATCCTGATATTTTCAGTACACGTCGCATCACTGTAGGTCCGATGATTTCATTTTTCGGCTTTCTGTTTATGATTTTTGCTATTCTTTATAAACCCAAAGCTAAGAAATAAGAAATGGGTATTTGGGAAGCAATTATTATTGCCATTGTCGAAGGGCTGACTGAGTTTTTGCCCGTATCGTCCACCGGACACATGATTATTGCGCAGGGTTTGTTGGGCATGGAAAGTACCGAATTTGTAAAAGCATTTACGGTCAATATCCAGTTTGGAGCTATCCTGTCGGTGATTGTGCTATACTGGAAACGTTTTTTTCAAACAGTTGATTTTTATATAAAGTTGCTCATTGCATTTATTCCTGCGGGAATAATTGGGCTTTTGGCCAGCGACTATATCGATGCCATGCTCGAAAGTGTTTTTGTAGTGGCTTTGATGCTGGTACTTGGCGGTTTCCTGATGTTGGGCGTGGATAAATGGTTTAATAAACCTACCGAAGATCAGGAGATGAACTGGAAGCGTGCTTTGAAAGTTGGTTTTTATCAATGTATTGCTATGATTCCGGGTGTTTCGCGTTCGATGGCTACTATTGTGGGTGGTATGACTACCGGACTTTCGCGTAAAAACGCTGCTGAGTTTTCATTCTTTCTGGCTGTGCCCACAATGGCTGCTGCCGGAGGATACAAACTACTGAAGCTGTTACTCGAACCAGATGGACAGGCTTTATTGGCCGATAATCTGACTACATTGCTTATTGGTAATGCGGTGGCATTTGTAGTGGCTATGGCTGCAATTAAGTTTTTCATCGGATTCCTTACAAAATATGGTTTTAAAGCCTTTGGATATTACCGGATTGTGGTAGGAGTACTGCTCCTGGTACTGTTGGC
This sequence comes from Paludibacteraceae bacterium, assembly GCA_016937795.1. Lineage (GTDB taxonomy): Bacteria > Bacteroidota > Bacteroidia > Bacteroidales > Paludibacteraceae > Paludibacter. The sequence continues at coordinate 2,265 of JAFGVV010000056.1, read as the reverse complement.
TTTGGGAGTGGATTTGAGTGTGATGTAGAATTAAGAATTGAGAATTGAAAATTGAGAATTGAGAATTGTGCAGATAGCTGAAATGTGAGCCCTCTTTAATCATCACATTATCACATCAACACATCATCACATTATAAAAATGGATTTTATAAAAGGAGAAGTTCTTTACGTAAATAAGCCTTTGCACTGGACTTCGTTCAATTTAGTGAATAAGTTGCGTTGGAAATTGCAAAAGACCTTGAAAATGAAAAAGCTGAAGGTGGGGCATGCAGGAACGCTCGATCCGCTGGCTACCGGGGTCATGATACTTTGTACAGGAAAATCGACACGGCTTATTGAGAGCTTTCAGTATCAGACAAAAGAGTATATTGCTACGCTTGGATTGGGTGCTACCACGCCTTCGTTCGACCTGGAACTCGAAGTGGATGTGACTTATCCGACTGCGCATATTACCCGCGAATTGGTGGACGAAGTGATTCCGCGTTTTACGGGTGAGATTTGGCAGGTGCCACCGGTGTATTCGGCTGTAAAAGTGGATGGTAAACGTGCTTACGATTATGCCCGTGAAGGACAGGAAGTTGAACTAAAACCCAAGTTATTGGTTATAGATGAGATTGAGGTGCTCGACTTTACAATGCCGGCCCTGAAAATAAGAGTAGTTTGTAGCAAAGGAACTTATATTCGCGCACTGGCACGCGATATCGGTGAAGCGCTGGGTAGCGGGGCTCACCTGACCGCTCTCGAACGTACACGCATTGGCGATGTAACGCTTGCCGATTGTTGGGAGATTGAGGACTTGGTAAATCATGTGGAAAAAGACATTCTGGAAACCCTTGCGAGTCAGCATACAGCACCGGAGTGAGTTCCAATGAACCTCGTTTTTTTTTTGTATATTGATTTTGAGAAAATAAAAGATTGAGTGTTGTGATGACAAACAACCGAATATAAAGATAAAAATGGTAACATGTGATTTTTCCCGAAATGTCGGGATTAGCTGTGTAGCATTGTAGAAATAATTATTTACACATGAAATTATCGAAATTTAAATTTAAGTTGCCCGAGGAGCTTATTGCTCAGTATCCGGCACATCACCGCGACGAATCCCGTTTGATGGTGTTAAACAGAGAAACAGGTGCAATTGAGCATCGGGTTTTTAAAGAGGTATTGGATTATTTTAATGAAAAGGATTTGTTTATCTTTAACGACACCAAAGTGTTTCCTGCCCGTTTGTATGGCAATAAGGAAAAAACAGGTGCACAGATTGAAGTATTCCTGCTTCGTGAACTGAACCACGAAATGCGCTTATGGGATGTGCTGGTGGAGCCCGCCCGTAAAATTCGTATTGGTAACAAACTTTATTTTGGTGAAGACGACTCAGTGGTGGCCGAAGTCATTGATAACACTACCTCCCGTGGTCGTACCCTGCGTTTTTTATTCGATGGCACGCACGAGGAATTTAAAAAAGCATTGTTTAATCTGGGAGAAACACCACTGCCACGTAATATTGCCCGTGCTGTAGAGCCTGACGATGCAGAACGGTTTCAGACAATTTTTGCCAAAAACGAAGGTGCTGTGTCAGCTCCTGCCGCCGGCACTCACTTTAGTCGCGAACTGCTCAAGCGTATGGAAATAAAAGGTGTGGACTCCACTTTTGTGACTTCGCACATGAGTCTGGGTAATTTCCGGGAAATTGATGTGGAAGATCTTACCAAGCATAAAATGGACTCTGAACAAATGACTGTGACCCAGGAAACTGCTAGCCTGGTGAATAAAGTCCGCGATGAGGAACGAAATATATGTGCAGTGGGCGTTACAGTAATGCGAGCCCTCGAAACTGTAGTAGGTACCGAAGGTAAGATTAAACCATTCGATGGTTGGACTAATAAATTTATTTTTCCGCCTTACGACTTTACTGTGGCCAATTCGCTGATTACCAACTTTCATTTGCCCTATTCCACTTTGCTGATGCTTACTACTGCATTTGGCGATTATGACAGGGTTATGAGTGCGTATGAAGTGGCCATAAAAGAAGGTTATCGTTTTGGTGTATACGGCGATGCCATGCTGATAAAATAATCTGATAATGGTTTTGAAAGAGCCATAAACGCCCCTGCGGATACTTCCGACAGGGGCATTTTGCATCAGGTATATCCTGTTTTATTTCATCTGAAAGCTATTTAGTCGAGCCTTAAAAAGCCCATTTTCGTATTATATTATTGTTGATTTGGTAAAACATAGCTTTTATCAAGTCAACAATTTGTATTT
>JAFGVV010000055.1 GCA_016937795.1 Paludibacteraceae bacterium | reverse complement strand
TCAGGCGCTGCAAATCAATAATTACGAAGCGTTTAGTCAGAAAATAAATGCAGCATACAACAATATGGTCTGCGAGTTAGCCATTAAGTTTCCGGCAATCAATCAAAAGGAAATGCTTTATTGTGGGTTTGTGCTGCTCGACATTCCTCAGAATCATGCCATGGTTTTGCTCGAAACTACCTCGAACGGACTTTACAAAATCCGTCAACGACTTGCGCAAAAGCTTGAACTTTCGTCTACCCGCGAACTCGACGATTTTCTGAAAAATAGTTTTGTAAACTAAGTCATCTGAATCAAAACTCTTACAAAAATCAAACACATTTTAGCATTGTCCAAAATTGGCACAATCAACTTCCGTAAATATCTAAACACCTGCATTCTACGTTTTAACATGTCCAAAAGTTTTTCAAATATTTTTTGGCAGTTCAAAGATGAGAAACTAATTTAGCAGCAGAAATTTTTGTGAATCTAACCTTGCTTTATTTAGCTCAAGACCGGCAAATCTAACGTGTTAGTGATAGTCAAAAAACAACTTCTTCCTAAACCAATATATAAGAAGTATGCTTAATCTCTGGCCGGTCTTGTTGCTATTTAAAATCTCACCTAACCCCACTAGCCAAGAGCCACTCAATTTTTTACCTGAATTAAAGTCGCAGAAAAACCAATTAAAGTTTTTCTGCTTTTTCATTGTTTTTTAAACAAAACCACTTATCTTTCGGAATATTTTCATTCGAAATTGATTTCTGAGCATAAATAAATATACCACATTTGTAATAATTTCAATTTATTTTGTACTTTTGTACGGTTAAAATAAATCTAATACTCATTTTAATCCCCACCTCTACATTTTGCCTTTGATGGTATATTTCTTTACACAAAAGACAATAGCAATAAAAAAAATCAAATACACAGAAAGACTTTAGGTTTAAATACAAAAAAAACAATTATGGAACTACTTGATGCTGCATTAGTCAACTGGTCGAGAGCACAATTTGCACTTACCGCAATGTATCACTGGATTTTCGTTCCTCTTACACTTGGCCTCGCTGTAATTATGGCCATTATGGAGAGCATTTATTTGAAAACCGGTGATGAAAAATGGAAAAACGTGGCCAAATTCTGGATGACACTTTTCGGAATTAATTTTGCTATAGGTGTAGCCACGGGTATAATTATGGAATTTCAATTTGGCACCAACTGGTCAAACTATAGTTGGTTTGTAGGCGATATCTTTGGCGCGCCATTAGCCATCGAAGGAATATTGGCATTTTTCATGGAAGCCACCTTTATTTCCGTAATGTTTTTTGGTTGGAACAAAGTGAGTAAGAAGTTTCACCTTGCTGCCACATGGCTTACTGCTTTGGGTGCCACTCTTTCGGCTCTCTGGATACTAATTGCCAATGCATGGATGCAATACCCAATAGGAATGGAGTTTAATCCTGACACTGTTCGTAACGAGATGGTTGACTTCTGGGCTGTTGTACTATCGCCCATCGCCATTAATAAATTTCTGCATACTATAGTTTCGAGCTGGGTGGTAGGAGCTTTGTTTGTGGTTGGAATCAGTGGCTGGTTTTTGATAAAAAAACGTGAAGTTGATTTTGCAATCAAAAGCTTATGGGTCGGAGCCATTTTCGGACTTGTATCATCCGTGTTAATTATCTGGACGGGTGATGGCTCTGCTTACCATGTTTCACAACGTCAACCCATGAAGTTAGCAGCAATGGAGGGATTATACGAAGGTCAGAAAAATGCAGATCTATTAGCATTCGCCGTATTGAACCCGGAAAAAACATACAACGACAGCATTGAGCCCTATATCATGTCGGTAAAAGTGCCTATCCCCGGATTACTTTCATTTTTAGGCTACAGAGATTTTGAAGCTTTTGTACCAGGTATAAAAGATATTATTGAGGGAGGGTATGAAACTTCTGAAGGTACAGCTCTTTCGTTTGAAGAAAGAAAAGAGAGAGGAAAAATGGCTCAAACAGCTCTTGATGAATACAAAAAAGCTATGTCGATAAAAGACACATCCAATGCTTTAATTCACAAAAAAATACTGCGCGAAAACTATGCGCATTTCGGCTACGGATATCTCAGCAAACCAGAAGATATTATACCTAATATCCCACTCGTATTCTATTCATTCCATATAATGGTAGGTTTAGGGATGTACTTTCTTGCACTTTTTGCACTCCTGCTATTTATGTTATACCGTCGAAAAATGGAAAAAGCATATTGGTTATCTTATGCAGCACTTTTCACAATCCCTTTAGGGTATGTGGCTAGCCAGGTGGGTTGGATAGTAGCCGAAATGGGCCGTCAACCCTGGGCAATTCAGGATGTACTTCCTTTACAAGCTGCCATATCAGGAATCTCGGTGGAATCGGTAAAAATCACAGTATTTCTGTTTGCCGCCCTTTTCACCGCACTGCTTATAGCCGAAGTCAGAATTATGACTAAACAGGTAAAAAAAGGACCTGAAACAGATCAGCCGTAATAAAGGCTATAAGCCTTTTAATCTTAAAAACATTATCTTCATACAAATAATTCAACGCATAATAATATGACAACATATATCATTCTACAGCATTACTGGTGGTTTATTATATCACTGTTGGGTGGACTTCTGGCTTTTCTGTTATTTGTTCAGGGCGGACAATCGATGCTTTTTAGTCTTTCGAAAACCGAAGATGAAAAGCGGCTTCTTGTGAATATTCTCGGACGTAAATGGGAATATACATTTACCACACTTGTGACTTTTGGAGGAGCATTTTTCGCTTCCTTTCCCCTGTTTTACTCCACGAGTTTCGGAGGAGCATACTGGGTTTGGATGATCATTCTATTTTGTTTTATCATTCAGGCTGTCTCGTTCGAATTTCAATCGAAACCGGGAAATACATATGGTAAAACCACTTATCGTTCATTTTTATGGATCAATGGTGTTTTAGGTACATTTCTGCTGGGAGCAGCTATAGCCACATTCTTTACCGGTTCAGATTTTAGTGTAAACAAAGGGAATATCACTCAGCAACTGGCACCTGTAATCAGCCAATGGGGTAATAACTGGCATGGATTGGAAGCATTGCTCGAACCTCGTAACTGGGCTTTGGGTCTTACTGTTTTATTTCTGGCACGCACAAATGCGCTGTTGTTTCTAATCAACCGCCTGAACAACAAAACACTTGAAGAAAGATCACATAAATACCTATTTTACAATGCCATTCCGTTCGTGATTTTTTTCCTCATTTTCGTAACTTGGATTCTTATTGGAAAAGGATTTGCAGTAAATGCAGAAACAGGAGAAGTAAGCCTGGAGCAATTCAAATATTTCCACAACCTGATTGAAATGCCCATCATAATGATCGTGTTCGTCGTGGGCGTAATTTTGGTGCTTACAGGCATTATTGCATCGATGATATCGAAGAATTTCCGCAAAGGGATTTGGTTTAGCGGTGCAGGATCTATACTTACAGTTTGTACGCTTTTACTAATTGCAGGCTTTAACAACACAGCATATTATCCTTCATCAACTGATCTTCAGAGTTCGCTAACTATATTCAATTCATCGTCCAGCGAGTTCACACTTAAAACGATGTCCTACGTTTCTATTTTAATTCCGTTTGTACTGGCCTATATTTTCTATGCATGGCGCTCACTCGAAAAGAAACGCACAGATATCGAAGATATAAACAACGATCACCACGCCTACTAAGCTAGTATTTTCAAAAAAAAGAGGTACAGACGCTATCACCCGTCTGTACCTTTTTTGTTTCTATCACATATCAATAAAAACACTTACTCCACATAAAACTCACCCACAAGGTTCAATGAACCATAGCTAATCTTCACATAGTGCAAACCACTACTTAAACTGCTTAAATCGAACCAAAATTCAGACTCATTGTCAGTGTCGATAATTTCTGACATTTGCACATTGCCATTTTCATCTTCGATAGACACATTACACATTCCTACATTGCTTTCGAAGAATAATCCAAGTTCAGCGGATTCGAAGGATGCTGTGAGAGGAATGTAAACGCGGGTTCTAGTAAATCCACTATTTAAAGCCCCTGACACATGTGAACTTTTTAAAGGAACATCCTCCGCAAATGAAAGCTGAATAAAAAATAACGAGAAAAATAACGAGACTGTGAAAATTATAGTTTTCTTCATACTCAAAATAATTTATGAATTAATAATAGATTTTTGTGAATTACTAAAAGCTAAATTAGTAATTATAACCACACTTCCGAAATTAATTCACAAAATAAATTAAGACACAGTTAATCTATAAAACACTTATTTTGAATACTATAAAAGGTTATAGAAGAGAAAAATTGAGACAGAGAAAAAATATATAAAATCTACTTTAGAAAAAGCATCAATCTAACCAAAGTTTCTTTAAAAAATGAATAATATCAGACGAACTATCTAAATTAAACTTTTGTGCAAGTCGCTGCTTAAGTTTATAAAGAGAACTTAACTGCACATCGAGTATAAGAGAAATTTCTTGATTAGTTAACCCGAGTAAAATAAAACAACAATACATTCTCTCATTTCGGGATAAATCGGGATTAACTCCACTGAGTTTTATCAAAATGTCATTAAATGTAAAATTCATTAATCTTTCGAAAGCTTGAGCATCTTCTATATACAAACATTCATCAAATACTTTTCGTTCAACCTCCTGCTTTTCGTACAAAGTTAACTTCTTGTTTTTAGCTTTCTCACGTTTACGAACCTCTTCAATCTTAAATAATAGATTGTTTTTTAACTGTTCGTGGTTTGAGTGAAGTTTTTGCTCATATTCTACTAATTTTTCTGATTTTTGTTCAAGCTCCACCTCTGCTCCCTTAGTTCTATTTTGCAATTTGATATAGATTAGTAAACCAATAAAAAACAATAATGGCAAAACACTTAAACTAATCCACAGCCAACGTCTTGTTTTACTAATTCTCTCGGTATTCTCATGATTATTCTCAATAATAGTAGATCTAGTTTGAGCATCAATTAATCTAACCGAATCAGTGTAAGCCTGATAATATGTCATATATCCGGCCATAGTCTTATAATCACCCATCAAATAACTTGCATTAGCAAGAATCCTATAACACTCACGTTTTGTATGAAAAGGAGCTGGATAGGTTAATGATTCATGAGCATACATTAATGCGGAGTCTAACTTATTCAACTCATAATAAGCATCGGAAAGCACATATAACCTAATTGATTTATCAAAATCAACAAAAGGATAGCTTAAACTTTGTCTAATAAAAAAAACAGTAGAGTCAAATATATTCTCACTAAAGAAAGCAACTCCAATCTCTTGTAAAGCTTTTCCAGAAATAATTGAATCGGATGAATTAGTAAGCACTTCATTGTATATTCGATGTGCTTCATTAAATTTATTTTCGTATCTATAAACATTTGCAATATTAATCTTTTCCCTCAATACATTCTTACTTTTATTTGTTTTAGATGCAAAGAACACAGCTTTATCAAATTTCTCCAATGCTTCTTTAAACTCATTTTGAATGACCGAAATATGCCCCAAGTCAGAATAGACTTTTGCCAACAAATCATAATTGTTACTACCCTTAAGATTATCCAAAGCTAACATATACAATTTTGTTGCATTTTCATATTGATATGCATAGTTATACGACCTCCCTTTATAAAAATACCCTTTGGCAAGCTTTTCGGAGTTTCTTTTACGTTTGTAGTAATCGATAGAGAAATTAAGTACAGAATCGGGTTTGAGTGGTTGGTATGTTTTGTCGAGGGCTTCGAAAAGCAGAAGTCCGTAGTTGGCACGTTCGGCAGCGGAGAGAGATTTGTCGTAGTTTACGTTTCGGAGAATTTGCAATGCCGAATCGGGAGCAGTTTCTATTAAACGCTCGGCAGTTTTTATTTCACCGGGAAAAAACGAACATCCGGCAAAAATGAAAACACAGAATACAATTACAATACTTACCCTTGAATACATATGAGACATCTTTCTGAATAAAGAAAGTTTGTTGGTGTGCAAAAATACAAATTAAATAAAACTACGGGCATGAATTAAAAAAAATACTACATGCGTTTACTCCCAAAAGCTGCATGTTTACATTTTTTTTGCATTTGAGCACCAAAATCAAGCTACTGCAAGGGTAAAAATGCTGATACGAACGCCCGGAATAGCTGACAATGATGTCACAGCTGCCTCGAGTGTGGAGCCTGTAGTCAGCACATCGTCTACTAAAAGCAGATGTGAACCATCGGGGACAAGGCCTTCTTTGTATTCGAAAATACCGGATGTATTCTGAAATCGTTCGAATACTGACTTGCGCGTTTGTGTAGTATTTTCCATTACCCTTACCAACGAATGTGTATCAATGGGCTTTCTTAGAATATCTGAAAGTCCACGAGCAATACATTCACTTTGATTGTACCCTCGTAAAGCTAACTTTTTGGGATGCAGTGGAACAGGTATAATGAAATCAACAGACGAGAAATCAGGAGATTCAAGCATTTCAAGTGCAGCCAAACGCCCCATGACTTCGCCGATCTCTTTATTTCCTTTATATTTTAATTCGTGAATAAGTTTTTGGAAAGGAGAGCCTTTATGAAAATAATAAAAAGAAGTAGCGCGATAAATATCCACCTTACCCCAAAAGCGCTTTTCTACAGGATTATCAACAAGGGATTGAAAATGAGTACGGGGAATTTGTTGAATGCAGGCAAGACAGATCTGGTGTTCGGAACTTTGCAGAGTTTCGCCACAAATAATACACAAATCTGGATAGAATAAATTGAGCACTTCATGAAGAGGATTTTTCATGGCCGAAATTTTTAAGGGATTCCAATAAACAAAATCAGAAACTTAGGTACAAAAATCATCAAGCCAACAATAGCAGCAAATATAGCAGTTACCAACACTGCTCCGGCAGCCAAATCTTTAGCTTTACGGGCAAGTTCATGTTTATCGGGCGAAACCAAATCAACCACAGATTCAATTGCAGTGTTGAATACTTCGGCTGAAAAAACCAAGGCAAAAAGCACCAGACAAATCATCCATTCTACAACTGAAATACCCAGTAATACTCCGGAAGTGATAACCAAAACAGAAACTACGAGATGAATTTTCATATTTATCTCGGTGCTATACACTTCACGAATGCCTTTACCAGCAAAACGAAAACTATCAATACGCTTTTTTATTGAAAACATAAAAATTCAAGTAAAATATAAAAAAATACTACGATAATGAATCCTGTTGTGCAACATCACTACGTATATGCACATCACGTTGTGGAAAAGGAATCTCCACATTATGCTCCTTAAATAATTTAAAAATATCGTAATATATCTCACTCTTTAAAATCAGAGGTTTACGAATATAATCAGAAGTCCAGAATTGCAGTGTAAAATCGAGACTACTCTCACCAAAACCATCAAACCGAACATATGGTACAGGATCGTTCAAAACACCTTCGTGTCCGACGACTACACTCAGTAATAAATCCCGCACCGAAACTGGATCTTCATTATAAGAAACTCCAACAGACATATTTATTCGCACTTGATCATTATTGTGACTCCAATTCACAACCCTCGAGTTAATAAAATCGGAATTAGGCACAATTACAGCAATATTGTCATTGGTCAACACTGTGGTAGCTCTTGCTGAAATATCCACAATATTACCGGTTAAATCAGCTATTTCCACACGATCACCCACTTTAATCGGTCGTTCGAAAAGAATAATGATACCACTGATAAAATTACTTGTAATGTTTTGCAATCCGAAACCAATACCTACCCCCAAAGCTCCAAGAATTATTCCCAATGCGCTAAGATCGATACCGGTTGACTGTATAATAACATACAAACCTAGAATAATTATCAGATAACGAATAATAGTTGCAATGGATTGGCTAACACCTACATTTAAATTGTAACGCGGAAATATTTTGTCGATGAGGATCTTTGAAATTTTAGAGCTGACATAAAAAAGGAGTATTAACGAAAGCACTAATAAGAAAAGTGTTTTCAATGTAAAGGCAGATACACCTACACTAAACAGTTCAGTATTAAATATCTTATTCAACCAATCGATAATCGTACTTAAATCATCCATAACAAATATCTTTAGAAGTAAGTATAAAAAATAAGCGAGGGTAAAAATAAGAAAAAATAAAAAATGAACAAGTATCATGAATAAAAAAAGTGACTGACTTTTTTCAAAGACAATCACTTAGTTGACTTACCAGGACTCGAACCTAGACAGGCAGATCCAGAAACTGCAGTGCTACCATTACACCATAAGTCAAAATATAATTTACATATAGGTAACGACGAATCGTTTTACCAAAAGTCGTGCAAAGGTAATAAATGATTTTTATTTTGCCAATGTTTTAGGTTTTTTTTTCGGTGTTGTCCTGTAAAAAAAACATGTATGACTTAAATGAGCTCTCTCTCTTCGTCCGAGAAGAAAATCAGATAGTTTTATATTTGGGAGGCGGCAGCGAAGAATCCAATGATTTTCAGCAGACAACAATATTTTTTTGAAATGAAATTCTTCGACTTATTCAAATCCGCCAATACAAATACATTACTACAGTAACTAACAAGAAAAAAACTATCCAATTTAAATCTTACCATACCAGCACATGGCTATTGTCTTAATATTTTTCCCGATTTCATCAACTTTTCATCAAACAAAATCTGATATGTGAAGAATTGTGCAGGAAAATCTCTATGAGCGATTTTCATTGGCACAGTATTCAGCCCTGATGGCAATGTTTGCTTCGATTGAAGGATAAGACAACCTGAAATATCGCGGATTTGTATTTCGAAATCGCCACCGGTGGGAAGCCAGCATTTAAACTGCACATCTTCGATAAACGGATTGGGAAAAACTACCATTTCAAGCGGCATTTCGTCCATCTGAGGCAAAGCCTGAATAATATCTTCGATGGGCTGAATTTGTGCATCCATCCAGTTGATACGATCGCGAAGCCAGTTTTTCAGATATGTAAGTTCGTTGGCGTAAGTGCCTCCCACATAATTGTTTGGCCAAACATAAGTATTCAGCACATTCCATTTCTGGAAATTGCGAACCTGTGCGTCGCGCAGCTCGTATGCGCACGAATCAATCAGATTGTTGAGATAAGTAGTATTGATAAAATCATTCTTCACCACATTCCAGCGGCGTTTGAGCAACGAATTGAAATAAGGATCGAGGCGAAGCTTTTGCCACCAGAAAGGCATGGCATAAGCATCGGCATCGCCCATTCCGTCGATCACCCATCCGGCAGTATTTCCGGCAGAGAAAAAGTTTGCATTCCCGAAGCAGATATTATAATCCCAATACGGTCCCATAGTCATTTTTCCACCTTTACTGTCTTTATCTTTATGAATAAAAGTACTTATGCGGTATCCGTCGAGGTTGCGCGAAAGCTCGGTGATAATGTAGTAATCCACAAACGACGCAATGTCGACATAAGGATAATATCCTGCCGAACGATCCTTGTAGCTGGTGCTGTACATGGCATTTTCGAAATCGGTAATGTAGTTTTTGATATAAGTGCGCTGTTGCACGGTAAGCGAATCGCCTTTGGGATGATGGTGCAATAAATATACTTTCTGTTGTTTTGCCGTAGGTGCCCGGTATGGCGAAATCCAGTAATCCACGCCATCGATATCGGTTGCTTCGGGGCGGTCTATTTTCATGATATAACCGCCTGTCACCTGATCGCCATCATTATCGGTAGGTTTCAGGTTGGCCAAATCGAGACGGTTTTTGTCGATTTTGATTTTTTCGACCAGCACATACACACCGCTATACACACCGTTTATATACAACTCAAAAAAGCGTGTGCGTGGCGACCATTTACCGGTTTTATTTCCCAAATTGTAAGCCAGCACATTTCGCATAAGCGATTTGTCGGCATAAGGGCCGTGAAAAACCCAGTCGTTTTCGGCAGGCATGCCCAGCAAAGGAAAGTTGAGATTTGCACCATCGGGAAAACGTGTTTCAACCGAATAGCTTTTTTTGGGAAATCCTGCCGAAGTATTTCCGCGAATTTCAATGCCAATATCTCCGTTGTATTCAAAATCGGAATCGCTGATATTGTTTTCGCCCGAGGAATTATTCAGCACCTTCATATTGGCCATTATCTTGGTATTTTGAATAATACTCCGGCCATTGGTATTGATAAAAATAAGTGGCAAATTACTGATCTGATTATTTACAGGAGGTGTAAACCATGTGGGGACATTGCTGTACAAAGTAGCATTGTAGTTGATTTTGGCATGCACAAAAACCCTGGCCGACATATCGCTCGAGCTTATCTTCTCATTCAAAATATGCACTGCAAAAGTATTGTTTCCTTTTTGCAGCATCGTAGGATTAAGCTGAAAACGTTCGGGGCTGCCACCGCTGTACATGAGTGCTTCGCGGTGAGTAGTCACACCAGCGTTAAATGCGGGGAAATTTCCGGTTACATTCGACGAACGTGCACGTTCTACCCCGTTGATATAAAGCACAAAACCATCGTCGTAGTCAATATCCAGAATCAGATCTTTTACAATACTCACATCCGGCAAAGTAATGTTACGGCGCATATAAAGCGAATTGCAATTCGAAACTACAGTTTTGTCATCGCCATCGGCATAGCCAATTCCACCCATACCCGATTTCCATGCAGCATCGTCGAAGCTATTCTGATACCAGTTCGATGCAGGCTCAGCAGTGGCAGCCATATACTTCCATGTATCCGATTCCAGCACCATCGATTCCCAGTGAATCTGAGCTCCTGTTTTTTGAAAAGAAGAAATATACAGGAATGAGAATATTAAAAGATATTTGAAAAAACGCATAAAACCAATGTATTAAATAAATGATAACCATGCAAAGTTACACAAACACAAGGGCTTTTCCAATGCATTTAAAATGCGTGGCAATGTATAATTATTCCTCAATAAAATGCATAATATTCAAACAGTCTGAATATTATGGTGTTTAACGCGGATGTTGTAATGTTTAAAATAAGACTTTTGACCCCTAAAATGGCAGAATATCCTACTTTTCGAACTGCTTTTTGTACTCATTGGGGCTCATACCAAACTCATCCTTAAAGTACTTGCGGAAATACTTAGGATCGTTGAAGCCGACCTGATAAGCCACTTCGTTGACAAAAAGCTGACTTTTCCGGAGTAGATCAGCAGCGCGTTTCAGCCTGATAAAGCGAATAAATTCCGAAGGAGTTTTGTCGGTCAGCGACAGAATTTTTTTGTAAAAATAAACACGACTCATGGCCATTTCGCGACAAAGATCTTCCACCAGAAAATCGGCATTTCCGATGTTTGTTTCGACTAATGCTACCGCCTTTTTCACAAACTTTTCATCCAACGAGGTGATTTCAATTTCGGAAGGGTTTATGTCAACTTTACGCTTGAACTGTTCATGTTTTTGCTTTTGCCGCTCGATAAGGCGCGATACTTTCAGCATAAGCATTTCGGTGTGGAAAGGCTTCGAAATATAATCCTCAGCACCAGCTTCGAGTCCCTGATACTTGTTTTCGTCGCCGGTTTTGGCCGTAAGCAAAATGACAGGAATGTGCGAAGTGCGGATATCCTGTTTCAGCTGTCGGCAAAATTCAAAACCATCCATCACCGGCATCATTACGTCCGAAATAATAAGATCGGGCAGTTTGGCAAGTGTCAGTTTCAGTCCTTTTTCGCCATCAGCGGCAGTTATTATGCGATAATCTTTTTCAAAAATTGAAGAAATAAAATTGCGGAAATCCTCATTGTCGTCCACAATCAACATCAATGGAGCTTTTTCGTCGGACAATGGCGGCTGTTGTGCATCGCAATGCTCCAAAACTTCGTCCTTCGTGCCGGTTTCAGCTGTAGCTGCATTTTGCACAATCACTTCCTGATTAAGTTGCTGACGGGCCGGAATAAGCACAGTAAACACAGAGCCTTTGCCCGGAGTACTTTCCACACTGACTTCGCCTCCGTGAAGTTTTACATATTCGCTCACAATGTGCAGTCCTACACCCGTTCCGGTATGATGGCCGTTTTCCTGATTTTCGACGCGGTAAAAACGCTCAAAAATGCGATTAATGTCGCTGCCCGGAATGCCAATTCCGGTATCGGAGACGTCGATTTTCAGATATTTGCTATCGTCGTTGAGTTGCTGAATAAGGCTGAGCTTTAGGTCGATTTTTCCGCCTTCGGGTGTAAACTTAAAAGCATTCGAAAGCAGGTTGTTCACAATTTTTCGTAGTTTTTCGGCATCGAATTCCATGCGGAGTTCGTTTACCGAATTGGAGAACAGAAAATTGACCGACTTTTTGGTGGCCATTGAGCTAAATGAATAACAAATTTCACGGACAAAAGCCACCACATCGCCTGTAGAAGCGTTGAGTGTATCTTTTTGTACATCCAGCTTGCGGAAGTCGAGCAGCTGATTGACCAGTTCGAGCAAGCCGTTGGCATTGCGCCGTATAATTTCGAGCAACTGTAGTTGTCCGGTATTGTTTATTTCGCCTGCCAGTTTCTCAACAGGATTGAGAATAAGCGTGAGCGGTGTCCGGAATTCGTGGCTTATGTTGGTAAAAAAGCGGAATTTCATTTCGTCCATTTCGTGCAGCTGCCGTGCTTCGCGTATGCGTTGTTCGTTCTCGAATTCGCGCTGCTGTTTCCGAAGATTATATTGCACAATAAGCCATATAAGATACAGTGCAGCAGCAAAGTAAATAAGAATAGCCCACCAGCTAAACCAGAATGGAGGCCGTATCACAATGTCGAGTACAAGCGGTTCGGCGCACCACACATTGTCGTTGTTGCTGGCATACACCATCAGCTGATAGCTTCCCTGGCCAAGGTTCGAGTAGGAAGCCTGTCCGTTTTTGGTTTCTATCCATTTCGCATCGAGACCTTTCAGCATGTAGCGGTAATGGTTTTTCTCAGGATGAATGTAGCTCAGTGCCGAAAAATAAAGCGTAAAATTCTTTTCGTTGTAATTGAGTACCAGTTTTTTGATGTGTGTAACCGATTCGTCGAGCACCACACGTTTACGAAACATTCGTCCGGGCAAAACCTCCTCGTTACCTATCATTAGTCCGGTAATGCGTGGGGCAGGTGCTGATTTATTGAAGCGGATATTTTGCGGATTGAACACTGTGTAGCCTTTTGTGCCACCGAAATAAATATCTCCCACTGCATTTTTGAATACTGCATTCTGATTGAAAATAGTATTTACCAAACCGTCGTTTTCGTCGAACGAAAGTACGTGGAATTTATATCCTGCATTTTTTGTGTCCACTTTTACGTACACACAGGCGAGTCCGTTTCGGGTTCCGGCCCACACATTTCCCTCATTATCTTCAACCAGCGAAACTACCTGCTCACTCGGTAATCCATTGGTTTTGTTGATGTAAAGTATTTCAGCTTTCAGCGGATTGTAAATATTGATACCGTTGTCGGTGGCAATCCAGAGCAGGTTGCGCGAATCGACCATTGAATAAGTCACAACCATGTCCGAGAGTTTGTTTCTCAATTTCTCATTGCTAAAAACAGGCTTTATGACCCCCGAGGCAGTATTCAGTACATCGACTCCTGCAGCAGTGGAAAGATACATGGGATTGCGATTGTGCGTAAACATTGACAATACAAACTCAGACGAAAGCCCGCGTGTATTCGACCTGTTGTAGTGAGTAAAAACCTTACGTTCGGCATCGAGCATTTCCACACCGGCTCCCAGCGTTGCGATCCAGAGTCGGTTTTGGTCATCTTCGGCCATGCCGTAAATGCTTTTATTCGTAATAGCGCCGGGATTATTGATTTGGGGTAAAAAGCGTTCGAAATTTTCGCCCCGCATTCTGTTCAGTCCGCCCAGAAAAGTACCAAACCACAAGGTTCCGCTGCGATCTTCGAGCGCTGAAATCACAATGTCCGACGAAACTGAAGCCGGATTGTTTTTATCGTGACGATACACTTTAAAAGTGCCTGTTGATTTCTGGTAACGCAATAGTCCGCTGCCGTTTGTGCCTATCCAAAGGTTTCCTTTCGAATCTTCGTAAAGCGTATTGCAGTCCTTGTTTTCGAGTTGTGGATGATTGAAATAAAACAGCGGCGATTTTCCGAACTTAAACATTCCTTCGTGACAATACGAAACTCCGTTTTTATAAGTTCCTGCCCACATAATGCCCGTTTCGTCGGCAAAAAGGCTTATCACAGAATTCTGGCTAATGGAATTCGGATTGTTCGGGTCATTGAGCAGCACTTCTATTTGCCCTGTTTTTTTGTCGTAGATATTCACTCCGCCATGATCGGTTCCAATCCACACCTTACCGTTTAAATCCTGCACAATGTCGCGAACAAAGTCGGTAGTCATTGTTTTATCACCGGGCGAAATAAAATCCCTTGGGTTAGCACCAAAATAAATCCATTCTGCTTTGCTGAAATCATAAGTGAACACACCCTTGTCGCCTATTCCCGGAAAAACCCAGGGACAACCGTTGCGGTCGACATACAGATTTTTGGGAATGGTGGCGCCAATGGCATTTTCGAGCACCTTGGTACTACGAAAATCCACCGATTGTGTTTTTTCGTTGAAACGTTCAATCAATCCCGACTGAAAAAGCACCCAAAATGAATTTCCCGAAGCCCGGAGTCCGGAAATAGTACCTTTCGAAAGTGAGTTTCCACCATTATTTTGCAGAAAAGACGACACTTTTCCCGTAGCAGGTTCGTATTTATACACCCCATTGTTCTGATTGTAGAAATACATGTTCTTTTCGCTGTCGATATCCAC
Source organism: Paludibacteraceae bacterium (assembly GCA_016937795.1). Lineage (GTDB taxonomy): Bacteria > Bacteroidota > Bacteroidia > Bacteroidales > Paludibacteraceae > Paludibacter. The sequence continues at coordinate 9,690 of JAFGVV010000055.1, read as the reverse complement.
AAGTAAGGGCTGAAAATGAATGCCTCGCGGACTAAACCATGCCGAAAGATTGCGGATAAAAGTTTCTTTGCGTACATCATAAAGCACATAGTACGGATTTCCTTTAATCCAGAGATTTCCCTGATAATCTTCCTGCATTTCGGGAATGGCATTGTAGAGCAATGTAGTACTGTCGTTTTTGTCCGCTTTGTAAGTTTTTACAGTGTAGCCATCGTAACGGTTAAGTCCGTAGTTGGTACCAAACCACATAAAACCTCTCGAATCGCGAAAGATGCTTTCTATCTGATTGTTCGTAAGGCCGTTTGTATTGTCGAGCCGGGTAAACTGATAACTTGTGGCCTGAAGTGTGACACACAAGAACAATAGAAAGCTGATGGCGATTTTTTTCATATATCTTTTGTTGATATGATTTCGTTCGAAAAAACAGTGATGAAGAAAGCTCACCAGTTGTTTCCGTATTACAAAAATAGAAAATAAAACCTTTTAAATGCCCTGATTTTATCTTCGTTATCATTCAGCGCCCATTGCGATAACATTTCAACCCTGCCTGTTATCAATTGCGGATGGTTCTCACAACATATTCCCGTGCATTCCCCTATGTGTCATGGTATTTTTGTATAGCCTTAAAAGCATTGAAACTGTACACTCAAATTTCATTGATAAAAGATAATACGAATGAGAAAAATGATAAGCTATAAAACAATTGTGTTGTTCATGTTTGTCGCACTCTATGGATGCGGCAATGGTCACTTTCAGAAAAAACAGGACGGAATCGTGATTTCATTGACTCAGAAAAATGAAAACGACGTTCAAACCATCTGCCTTCAGGTCATCAGCGACGATATTATCCGTGTGATTGCCTCTCCCGATAAAAACATTAAAGAGCGTAAAAGTCTTATTGCGCTTGACTCCCAACAAAAAACCAAATGGAATGCCACTCAATCGGGCGACAGTATAATTCTGAAAACAGCCACCACACAAGCCATTGTAAGGCTTAGCACAGGCGAAATATGTTTTGCCGACAGTGTGGGACGTGTTATTCTAACCGAGCAAACCGGTGGTGGCAAAACTTTCGAATCCATTGAAGTGGAAGGCAAAAAAGGTTACTCTTTCCGTCAGGTTTTCGAATCGCCTTCGGATGAGGCTTTCTACGGCCTCGGACAACATCAGTCCGACGAATTCAACTGGAAAGGTCGCAACGAGGAACTTTTTCAGTACAACACCAAAGTTTCTGTACCTTTTGTGGTGTCGAGCCGTAATTACGGTATTCTTTGGGATAATTATTCCCTTTCGCGCTTTGGCGATCCGCGACCTTATGCCAACCTGAGCGAAATGTTCGAAGTATTTGGTAAAGATGGCGATAAAGGCGGACTTACAGCCACTTATATGGTGAACAAAGATCCGAAAAATGTTTTTGTCAGTCGCCGCGAAAGCAATGTGGATTACGAGAATATTCAAACCATTTTAAATTTCCCCAAAGACTTCCCGTTTAATAATGCCGCTATTCGTTGGGAAGGCGAGATTCAACCACACGAAACAGGCATTTACCGATTTAATTTGTATTATGCAGGATATACCAGCGTGTATCTCGACGATAGTCTGGTGGTGGCCGAACGCTGGCGCACAGCCTGGAATCCAAACAGCTACAAGTTTCAATTGCCGCTCGACAGCACCCGTCGTCACAAACTGCGTATCGAATGGCAGCCCGATGGAGGCACTTCATACATTGGCCTGAAAGCGCTTTCGCCTGTCCCCGACGAAGAACAGCAGAAACTATCGTTGTGGTCAGAAATGGGCCCTTATATGGATTATTATTTTGTACGTGGCAATAATACCGACGAAGTGATTGCAGGCTATCGCACCATTACCGGAAAAGCCGAATTGATGCCTAAATGGGCCATGGGTTTTTGGCAAAGTCGCGAACGCTACAAAACACAGGAAGAAATTCTGGGTGCTCTGGCTGAATTCCGTCGGCGTCAGATTCCTATCGACAACATTGTGCTCGACTGGAATTACTGGCCCGAAAATGCGTGGGGAAGTCACGATTTCGACAAAAATCGTTTTCCTAATCCCAAAGCCATGGTAGATTCTATTCACAGTATGGGTGCACAAATTATGATTTCGGTGTGGCCCAAGTTTTATCATACTACTGCTAATTTTAAAGCTTTCAAAGACATGGACGCCATGTATATGCGTGCTGTGGAAGACAGTATCCGCGACTGGGTGGGTCCGGGTTATGTGGGCTCGTTTTACGATGCTTATAATGAGAAAGCTCAAAAACTTTTCTGGAGTCAGCTTTACGAAAAACTTTATCCGCTGGGTATTGATGCATGGTGGATGGATGCCAGTGAACCCAATGTACGCGACTGTACCGACATGGATTACCGCAAAGCTTTGTGTGGTCCCACAGCACTTGGTCCTTCTACCGAATACTTCAATGCTTATGCGTTGATGAATGCCAAAGCTATTTACGAAGGTTTGCGAAGCGTGGACAAAAATAAACGCGTTTTTCAGCTTACACGTTCGGGATTTGCAGGTTTGCAACGTTACAGTACGGCCACATGGAGTGGCGACATTGCCACACGCTGGGAAGATATGAAAGCGCAGATTCCTGCCGGTATCAACTTTTCGATGAGCGGAATTCCGTACTGGACAATGGATAATGGAGGTTTCTGTGTGGAAAAACGCTACGAACAGGCTCCAGAAGGTTCGGCCGATCGCGAAGAATGGCGCGAACTGAACGCTCGCTGGCATCAGTTTGGTGCGTTAGTTCCCATTTTCCGTACACACGGACAGTTTCCTTTCCGCGAAATATGGAACATTGCACCCGAAACGCATCCTGCTTACAAAACCATGCTGTACTACACACAGTTGCGCTACAAGCTTATGCCATATATTTACACACAAGCTGCCCGTTCGTATTTCGACGATTACAGCATGATGCGCGGACTGATAATGGATTTTCCAGAGGATAAAAATGTGCGCAACATTGGTGATCAGTATATGTTTGGAAATGCGCTAATGGTTTGTCCGGTGTACGAATTCAAAGCGCGTAGCCGCAAGGTTTATTTCCCTGCCGGAACCAACTGGTACGACTTTTACAGCGGGAAAATGATAAAGGGCGGACAGAAACTCACTGTGGAAGCTCCTTACGACCGCATGCCGCTTTTTGTGCCTGCCGGAAGTATTGTGCCTATGGGCGAAGTTGTTCAGCATACACATGTAAAGCAGGACGAGCTTACAATTTTTGTGTATGGCGGAAATGATGGATCGTTTAATCTTTACGAAGACGAAGGGCTGAATTACAATTACCAAAATGGCAAACATTCCGAAATTGCTTTCCGCTATTCCGAAGCCGATCAAATACTTTATATAGCCCAACGAAAAGGGGATTTTGAAGGAATGACTCCTAAACGAACCTTTAAAATCGTATTTGTAAATGATAAATCGGCCTTTGGAAATGATAGTTTCCCTCAGAAAGTGCAAACCATACATTACGATGGAAACAAAACCAGTGTGAGGTTGTAAAGCCAGAGGGAAAATCAGATAAATAATACACTTTTATGAAAACAGGTTTAATTTTTCATTCCATACTTTTCAGTATTCTTTTCTTTTCTTGTTCCTGCAAAGGGCCGGAGCCTCAGCCTGTCAGTAAAATGCTCACAGTGGGTCCCGATTCGCTTCTATTCAGTGCTAATGGCGGTATCGATACCATTCACCTCAGCACAGATGCCAGCGAATGGCGCATCGAAGCTTCCGAAAGCTGGGTAAGCACTTCCGTTGGCTTTGGAGTTGCCAAACAAAAAGACATCATCGTTACTGTGGCAGCCAGCGATGTTTCACACTTGCGTTCAGCAAAACTCACCATTTCGGCTCCCGAAGCCGACACGTTCTATGTCCATATTAAACAGGATGCTTTATCCGCTTTGCTTTATCCTGATTACAACCAACCCATTGCACCCGATGCCACTGGTATGAGTCGTACAGCCACTCAGCTTGCCGGAGAAATGTATATGGGTTGGAATCTCGGCAATACGCTCGAAGTGCCGGGCAACGAAACAGGTTGGGGAAATCCCAAAGCAACGCAGCTTCTGATCGACTCGGTAAAAGCTGCCGGATTCAACCTCGTGCGCCTTCCCTGTGCCTGGGACAGCTATCTCGAAGATCGCAATACTGCCAAAGTCAGCGCTTGGTGGCTTGCCCGCGTAAAAGAAGTGATTGACTATTGTTACAAAAACAATATGTATGTCATTCTGAATATCCACTGGGATGGCGGCTGGCTCGAAAACAATGTAACTACTGCCAAGCAGGCCGAAAACAATGCCAAACAAAAAGCCATTTGGCAGCAAATAGCCATGCACCTGCGCGAGTACGACGACCATTTGCTGTTTGCCGGCACCAACGAACCCAATGTGGACAATGCCGCACAAATGACTGTGCTGTACAGTTATTTGCAAACTTTTATCGATGCTGTACGTCAAACGGGCGGTCGCAATGCTTACCGTACACTCGTAGTGCAGGGGCCAAGCACCGATATTGCCAAAACCAATCAGCTAATGACGCGTATGCCGAACGATGATGTACCCAACCGCCTGATGGCCGAAGTGCATTATTACACTCCCTGGAATTTTTGTGGCATGGACAAAGATGAAACCTGGGGTAAGATGTTTTACTACTGGGGCAGTGCCAATCATTCCGCTACCGATGCCACACGCAACGCTACATGGGGCGAAGAAGCTGAACTCAAAAGACTTTTCGGCTTAATGAAAGCCCGCTTTACCGACAAAGGCATACCCATTATTCTGGGAGAGTTTGGCGCCATGCGCCGCAATCAGCTTACGGGCGATAACCTGACTAAGCACCTTGCTTCGCGTGCTTATTTCTACGAATGTGTGGCTCGCGAAGGTCGCAACAGCGGTATGATTCCCTGTCTGTGGGATACCGGCATTCACGCCAACAACAATATGGGCATTTTTGTGCGTAGCTCCGGTGCTATTGCCGACCGTCAGGCCTACAATGCACTTATGAAAGGGGCAACCGAGGCCACTTTTCCCTTTTGATTCATCATTGGTTTTTTCATAAATAAAAGTTGTTTTTTTTCAGAATGGCTACCACGTCCCGATAGTTTGTGAAAACTGTCGGGACTGGTCATTTGAACAGAACCGGACACAGAGCGTTTAGTAAATATACTCCATTTATAACAACCATAAAAAAACACTTTATTTATGACTACCAACGAAAAAGACCTTATCAACAAAAGCATTGCGCCCAAAACATGGAACGAAATTCAAACCGAAGACTCATGGCGCATATTTAAAATTATGGCCGAGTTTGTAAACGGCTTCGAAGCCCTTTCGCAAATTGGCCCCTGCATCAGTATTTTTGGTTCGGCGCGCACCAAACCCGACGATCCGTACTACAAACTCTCGGTTGAAATTGCCCGCAAACTGGTCGACAAAGGCTATGGCATTATCACCGGAGGCGGTCCAGGCATTATGGAAGCAGCCAACAAAGGTGCGCACGATGGCAATGGAAAATCGGTTGGACTTAATATCAACCTGCCCTTCGAGCAGGGCGCCAATCCATACATCGACCGCGACAAACTGATCAATTTCGACTACTTTTTTGTACGCAAACTCATGCTCGTAAAGTATGCACAAGCCTTCGTGGTGATGCCCGGCGGCTTTGGTACACTCGACGAACTTTTCGAATCCATAACCCTTATTCAGACCCGCAAAATTGGCAAATTCCCCATTGTACTTATCGGCACTGAGTTTTGGAAAGGCCTTATCCACTGGATAAAAGACCAAATGCTCAGCAAAAGCAAAACCATTAGCCCCGACGATATCGACCTGTTTATTCTGGTTGACTCTGCCGACGAAGCCGTTGCACATATCGACGCATTTTACAAAGAGCACAGCCTTTGCCCCAACTGCTAGTTCAATTTCACAAAACCCAAAACCATCAGGGCGTGCCCCTGCGGGTCGGGCTTTACGCTACAATGCCTGTTTTTGGTGTCTCGTATCCTCAACACCAAAAACAGGCATTTTCACTTCAATCCCTCACGCATCGCCACCACACCGGCATCTGGCAATAAATCCAGATTTGTAAACCTGAAATTTATTCTTAAATTTGTGATGAAATAGAGATGAGTTTATTTATTATTTTTAATAACAATCAGTCATATATTTATGCAAGATAAAATTTCCACTGCGTTTGCTGACAGCAAACCTCATTATGCTCTTTTGGATGGATTGCGCGGAGTTGCAGCTTTGTTGGTGGTGTGGTATCATGTTTTTGAAGGTTATGCTTTTGCAGGTGGCACAATGATCACAACAGTAAATCATGGATATCTGGCTGTGGATTTTTTCTTTATGTTGTCGGGATTTGTGGTGAGCTATGCATACGACGACCGATTGGGTAAATCACTTACCTTAAAAAATTTCTTCAAGCGTCGTCTTATCCGTTTGCACCCGATGGTTGTAATGGGAGCAATTGTCGGACTTATCGCATATTGTATTCAGAGTTGTGTACAATGGGATGGCACGCAGGTTTCGGTTACTAATATATTGATTTCGATTTTGTTGGGTATGCTTTTGATTCCTGTTTTTCCGGGCGCAGCTCACGATGTACGCGGAAACGGCGAAATGTTTCCTCTTAATGGTCCCGGTTGGTCATTGTTTTTCGAATATATCGGGAATATTCTGTATGCACTGTTTATCCGCCGTTTTTCAAACAAGGTATTAATCTTCTGGACAATATTCACAGGTGTTGGGTTAGGTGTATTTTCTATCTTCGATGTGGCTGGTTACGGAAGCATTGGTATAGGCTGGACTATGGATGCTGTAAACTTTTTCGGAGGGCTTTTCCGTATGATATTTCCATTTTCGATGGGTATGTTGCTGGCTCGTAATTTCCGCCCTTTAAAAATTAAAGGAGCATTTTGGATTTGTTCTGTGATACTGACAGCACTTTTTCATGTGCCATATATCGAAGGTACAGCCTCGTTCCATTACAATGGTTTATTTGAATTTATATGTATTGCTGCCATATTTCCAATCATTCTGTGGATAGGTGCTTCAGGGACAACCACAGATAAAATAACTGCAAAAATCAGCAAGTTTCTGGGTGATATTTCATTCCCGCTTTATATGGTTCATTATCCTGTAATGTATTTGTTCTATGCATGGCTTATCGATGAGAAACTATATACTTTAGGCGAAACATGGCAGGTTGCGCTTCTGGTAATAGCGGGAAGTGTAATGTTGGCCTATCTGTGTCTGAAGTTGTACGATGAGCCTGTCAGAAAGTGGTTGGGGAAGAAGTTCATTTCTAAAAAAATCACTTGAGAATGTGGTTGGATATATTTACAACAAAAGCCTCGTCGAATGTGTACGAGGCTTAGTAGTTTATATATAGTATGCTCTTTATATCCGAAAACAGGGTTTATATAGCAGTTTTGAGTGATATTTATTCCTTTTTGGTTAGGTGGTTTTCAAAGGCTGGACTTTTTCTAGCTTTATTTGTAATATGTTTTAAGTATAGGTAGCTATAAATGCTGTCTGGACTTTTTATACACATTAGAGTTTATATAAGTTTGAATATTGTGAAGATAATAGAACGCGGATGGAGTATTTCGACGTCCCGTCTCAACGGGAGACGCTGACTAAGCGGATTTTTAAACGGATTTCTATTATCTCCCTTTGGTCGATAATAAAAGATCAACGAAGTTAATGATTAAGATCCCGCTCGTAATTCTTCCCCGATTTATCGGGATTAAATCCGTTTTTAGATCTTTTTTTAATATTAAATCAGTGAATATCCGCTTAGTCAGCGTAAATCCGCGTTCCTATTATTTTTTCTTATATATAAAATTCAATTTGTCAGATACATATAACTTGTATAACGTCTATTATAAAAAGTCCAGACGGGTTAGTAGTGTTTTTCATTATTAAACCGGAATCCTAAAAAAAAGAACTGCAAAACCATATTATCAGAATGACCAATAACATACCAGACACAAAGCCGCATTATCAGATTTTAGATGGCCTTCGGGGCGTCGCAGCAATTATCGTAGTATTCTTTCATCTGGCCGAGCCGCACGCCACAAGTCACCTCGACAATATTGTAAATCACGGATATCTGGCTGTCGATTTTTTCTTTCTCCTGTCCGGTTTTGTGATTGGTTATGCGTACGACGACAGATGGAGTAAAATGACTTTAGGCGGCTTTTTCCGCCGCCGCATTGTGCGACTGCAACCACTCGTGATATTAGGAATGACGCTTGGTGCTATAGGTTTTTATTTTACCGACTCCACTATCTGGCCACTTATACACACAGTTCCAGTTTGGAAAGTGATTGTGGTTATGCTTATCGGATATACAATACTTCCTATACCGCTTTCAATGGATATTCGTGGCTGGCAGGAAATGCACCCGCTCAACAGTGTTGGTTGGTCGTTGTTTTTCGAATATATTGCGAATATTCTTTACGCTCTCGGATTGCGAAAACTGTCGAAAAAAGCCCTTGGTGTATTTGTGTCGATATCAGCAGTTCTGCTTGTGTACCTTGCAGTCAGCAGTCCCAACGGAAATGTGGCAGGTGGCTGGACTCTAAATGCTGATCACATGCGAATTGGGATAATACGCACATTATTTCCTTTCTTTGCGGGCTTGCTTTTGTCGAGGGTTGCAAAGCCTGTTTATATCAAAAATGCCTTTTTGTACTGCAGCCTGCTGATTGGCGTTGTACTTTTTATGCCGAGAATTGGCGGTGTGGAATATCAATGGCTCAATGGTTTATACGAAGCATTTTGTATTATTGTTGTTTTTCCGCTTATTGTTTACATGGGCGCAGGCGCAGTGGTGCATAACAAAAAGGAAAGTAAACTTTGCAGGTTTCTGGGCGATATTTCTTATCCGTTGTATATGACGCATTATGTGCTTGTGTATTTCTACGTGGCCTGGGTAAGCAATCACAGCGGCATTTCCCTCTCACAGGCATGGCCATACGCATTACTTACATTTACAGGCGCACTTGTATTAGCTTATGCAAGTTTAAAACTTTACGACGAACCGGTAAGAGCCTGGCTGCGGAAAAAGTTTAAATAATTTCCCAGTGTTGCGAATGGTTTGTTTGAGAAAGCACAACCCGCAGCGATGATAAAATTGCTCGATACAATGGAATAGAGCAAAGCATGCGAATAAAAATACCATCTTAAAGGCAGCTTTTATATATGTTGCTAATCAATGACTTATAAGCCCTTGAAAATCGTCGTTGAGAGTTAGGCAAATCATCGTTGAGATTTTTCAGGCCTTCGTTATGCTTAGGTAGTCGACCCTCAGAAAGCACATAACACAAAGAATATCAATAAAATATGTTTTAAAACAGTTATATGTATGTAAGTTTTAGTATATTTGATCTAAGTACATGACAAAAATTTAAAAACATCTATATTTGATTGAAAATTAGCATTTAACAGCACAGTTGCAATAAAAGTTAGACCTTATCAACAAAAGCATTGCGCCCAAAACATGGAACGATATTCAAACCGAAGACTCATGGCGCATATTTAAAATTATCACAGGATATGTGTTGCTACGTAGTCGAGCCTTAAAAAGCCCATTTTCGTATTATATTATTGTTGATTTGGTAAAACATAGCTTTTATCAAGTCAACAATTTGTATTT
>JAFGVV010000054.1 GCA_016937795.1 Paludibacteraceae bacterium | reverse complement strand
CCTCAAAAACTAATTTATTAAAATTCTCACTTCATGATTAATGCTCAGGATATCAAAAACGGAACCTGTATCCGTATGGATGGAAAATTATATTTCGTAATAGAATTTCTCCATGTAAAACCCGGAAAGGGAAACACCTTTATGCGTACCACACTGAAAGATGTAGTAGATGGACGTGTACTCGAACGCCGCTTTAATATTGGCGAAAAACTTGAAGATGTACGTGTTGAGCGTCGTCCTTTTCAATTTGTATACAAAGAAGGCGAAGACTTTATTTTCATGAATCAGGAAACATACGACCAACAACCAATTGCAAAATCACTCATCAATGGTGTGGATTTTCTTCTTGAAGGAATGGTAATTGAGGTAGTTTCGGATGCCTCTACGGATACTGTACTTTATGCTGATATGCCCGTAAAAGTACAAATGAAAATAACTTACACCGAGCCCGGACTGAAAGGCGACACTGCCACCAACACTCTTAAACCTGCTACTGTAGAATCGGGTGCAACTGTACGCGTTCCATTGTTTATTACCGAAGGTGAAACCATCGAAATTGACACTCGCGACGGCTCATACCTTGGTCGTGTCAAAGCATAATCTTCCCCAAAAGATATTTTTGAAAAACCGACAAATAAGAATTCTTAATTGTCGGTTTTTTTTATTTCATAACTACAGAAACATATCAGACTACTACTGACCGACTTAACATCTTATATTCCTCGCTACACTCTGAATGACAGCATCTCCTACCAGAAACCTAACTAATTAATTGTTTTTCGTTCCGAACATAGTGATGAATCTAACAAAAAGAAAAAACTAATTCAACTTATTTTTGTGGATCAGTAGTGATATCTGACACGGGATTAGAGATATTACAGTTCCAACGGTTTAGTCCACAATAAGAAAAAGCGAAAAGCGACCATGCATCACGCATAGTCGCTTTCAATATAGAAACTTAAAAAAAACGCGAAAATGATTAATAAACTATTTTATAATAAGTTCGTAGGGTAAGCGGGCCTGAATGCCGTTCATGTTTTCCAGATTTTTAATTTCGCGGAAAAGTTTGTATTGCTCACCCAATTGTGCTTTCATAAAGCGTGTTTCCATGTCTTCGCCAAAGCTCTTCATAAGCTTGGTAGCAAAGTCTTCTTTTGCAGGGAATGCTTTTACATTGTATGCTTTCAGGTCGGCCTTTTTAACTGCCAGTGCAATGGCTTCGTCGATACCTCCAATTTTATCCACAAGTCCAAGTCTGAGCGCATCTTCGCCAGTCCACACACGGCCTTCGGCAATGGCTTTAATTTCTTCTACTTTTTTGTTACGTCCATCGGCGCAGCGTTTTACAAATAGCTCGTAGCCGCGGTTTACGTAAGCCTGCATAAGGTCGCGTTCCTCAGGGCGGAAGGGACGATTGATGCTCAGCATGTCGCTCATTTTGTTGGTTTTTACACCATCGTAAGTCAAACCAAGTTTGTTGTTAAGTCCGGCAATGTTGGGAATAAGTCCGAAAATACCAATCGATCCTGTGATAGTGTTGGGTTGAGCCACAATTACATCGGCCATACATGAGATATAATAACCACCCGATGCAGCATAATCGCCCATCGATACAATCAGAGGTTTTTTCTCTTTCAGTTTGGTAAGTGCACGCCAAATCTGTTCTGAGCCATAAGCACTACCACCTGGCGAACTTACACGGAAAACAACCGATTTTACAGCTTCATCTTTGGCAACTTCGTTGATAGTTTCCACTAAATCTTCCGATACGATTCCTTCGCCATCGCCACCATCAATGCCACCAATGGCATAAATCACAGCCACTTTGTCTTTTTCGAATTTTATATCATCGGGCACTTTAGTCATGGCCGAATGTTTCACTAATTTGTAGTCTTTGGCAAATGATTTCATAATGCTATCCACCTCGTCGGCATACACCATTGAGTCCACCAAAGCATATTCAACAGCTTTCTGAGTAGGCTGGAACATTATCATCTGATCGGCAAAAGCGTTCAGTGTGTCTACCGAAAGTTTTCTCGATTCTGAAATATCTTTCAGCATGGTTTTCCATATCGAAGTCATATATACAGTTACCTGCTCGCGGTTTGCATCGCTCATTTTGGTAGTGATATAAGGTTCAACAGCCGATTTGAAAGTACCTACTTTTACCACCTGCATTTCCACACCAATTTTATCGAGTGTGTTTTTGAAAAATACCAAATCAGCGTTCAAACCTTTCAGTTCGAGCATTCCTTCGGGATTAATCAGCAATTTGTCGGCCACCGAAGCCAGATAATAATTGCTTTGCATATAAGTATCGGCATAAGCAATTACGAATTTTCCTGATTTTTTGAAATCAACAAGCGCATCGCGAATTTCTTTTATCGAAGCAAATCCACCCATCAGAGTACCTCCTTTAAGGTAAATACCTTTTATTTTTTCATCGTTTTTGGCTTTTTCGATATTGGCCAACACATCGTCGAGACCAATTACTGCCTGCGAAGGTTGTCCGAGAGCTTCGGCAAACGCAGCTGCAAAAGGATTATCCTCGGTGCGATCGACCAACGAACCCGACAAACTCAGTTCGTATACCGAATTATCTTTCAGTTCAGTAGCTTTGTCGGCCGAACCGGCTATAGCGCCCATTATTCCAAAAAAGATAAAAAAACCCAAAACAGAAGCCACGATCACACCTACTATGGTGGCAAGCGTAAATTTCAAAAATTGCTTCATAAAATTTTAATTTATTGATTGTTTTAATACAGTTTATTCATATCACGTTGCAAAGTAAAGGAAAAATATTTGAATAACAAAATATATTTATTGTTTTTCGATAATAATTTCATCAAAACCTATTTGAAATTTATTAAAAGCATAACCGCTATTGTGCTGTTTACTCATTTTTGATTACATATAATTTGCTGTAATGCAACTTAATATCCTAAAGAAACTCAGTTTTTTCAATGAAATGAGCGATGCTAATCAAAGCTGAGGGATTAAAATATGGTCAATCAGGCAGAATTATTAACGACAGGTGTCGGAGTTTCAAAAAGCTTGCTTAATTTTGAATGACGAATTTTTTAAATGTATTCAGATGAATGACACACTATTGTTGCGAAAAGTTTTTTTTAATTTGATTTTCACTGTATCAAGCTCTGTTTTGTGCTTACAGGCAGCCGAAAAGAAGGCTGATGAAATACAGGCAGTACCTTTTAATCACGTGCATATTACCGATCGTTTCTGGGCCCTACGCATCGAAACAAATCGTACTGTATCCATTCCTTCTGCTTTTGGTAAATCGGAAGAAAGCGGGCGTTTCGACAATTTTGCGCTTGCGGGTGGATTGATAAAAGGCGAACATCAGGGCGATTTTTCGTTCGACGATACCGATCCGTACAAAATTATCGAAGGCGCTTCGTATGCGCTGGCAGCTAAATACGATAAAAAGCTCGACGCTTATCTCGATAGTGTGATAACCCTGATCGCCACGGCTCAGGAGCCCGACGGATATCTGACTACCTGCGTAACAAATCGCTGTACAAGGCTTTCAGGCTGGTGGGGAAATGCGCGCTGGGAGAAAATAAACAGCCACGAGCTTTATAATTCGGGGCATCTTTACGAAGCGGCTGTGGCACATTTTCAGTCGACAGGAAAACGTAGTTTGCTGAATGTAGCCATTAAGAATGCCGATTTGGTTTGTCAGGTTTTTGGTCCGAATACAGGTCAAATTCATCGTCCGTCGGGTCACCCGATTATCGAAATGGGACTTGCTAAGCTATACAAAGTTACCGGGAATCAGAAATATCTCGACATGGCGAAATACTTTGTAGACGAAACCGGACGTGGAACCGATGGTCACCATTTGAGTGAATACAGTCAGGATCATATGCCCATTCTGCAACAAAAGGAAATAAAAGGTCATGCGGTGCGGGCGGGATATTTGTATTCCGGTGTGGCCGATGTGGCAGCGCTTACCAATGATACTGCATATTTCAATGCACTGACACGAATCTGGGAAAATATGGCGTCGCGAAAACTATATATTACCGGAGGAATTGGCTCGCAGGCACAAGGTGAAGGTTTTGGACCCGACTACGAACTTCACAATCATACGGCCTATTGCGAGACCTGTGCGTCCATCTCAAATGTTTACTGGAATCAGCGAATGTTTCAGGCCACAGGCGATGCAAAATATATCGATGTGCTCGAACGTGCTTTGTACAATGGTGTGATTGCCGGCGTTTCGCTCAGTGGCGATAAATTTTTCTACGACAATCCGCTCGAATCGATGGGTCAGCACGAACGTCAGCCCTGGTTTGGATGCGCCTGCTGTCCGGGCAATATTACGCGTTTTATGGCTTCGGTGCCGGGTTATATGTTCGCAACCGACCAGAACTCTATTTACATAAATCTTTATGCACAAAGCAAAGCCGATGTATTGTTTGGCCGGAATAAAATTGAAATCAGGCAGGAAACCACTTTTCCCAACGATGGCAATGTGAAATTTGTCATTCGTCCATTTAAAGCACAAAAGCTGACACTTAAGTTCCGCATTCCCGGCTGGGTCGAAAATCGTCCTGTACCGACTGATCTTTATTTTTATTCTGAAAATAAAAATCTTCCTGTGGAAATTCTGCTGAATGGAAAAGCTATGCAGGCAAAATCCGAAAAAGGTTATCTTTCCATTGACCGTGAATGGAAAAAAGGCGATAAAGTGGAACTTAAACTTCCAATGGAAATCCGGAAAGTGCTTGCCAATGCACAGGTAGAAGATACTAAAGCGAAAATGGCTTTCGAGCGTGGCCCGGTTGTGTTTTGCCTCGAAGCTGCCGACCAACCAGATAAACATGTGTTTGATAAATATATTCCTAAAAATGCAGAGTTGAAAGCCGAATTCAGAGCTGATTTGCTGAATGGAGTTATGGTGCTTAAAGGGACCGCTCGTAAAGTGACTGAAAATACTGAGGGAATTTCGGAAACAGAAGTGCCTTTTACAGCAGTGCCATATTCGGTGTGGAATAATCGTGGTGCAGGCGAAATGGCCGTTTGGTTGCCTTACAAACAAAATATTGCCCGTCCGCAACCCGAAGAAACCATTGCTTCGCGCGCACGCAGCGTGAATACTTATGGCGTGAACGATCAGTGGGAACCGAAATCGTCGGCTGATATTGCAAAACCTTATCATTACTGGTGGTTGAAAAAAGGTGTGGATGTGGAACTCGAATATGCCTTCGACAAACCTGAAACTGTGCAGAATGTGCAGGTTTATTGGCTGAGTTTCGACCATTACGATGGAAATTATCGCGTGCCCGAAAACTGGAAACTGCTTTATAAAGCAGGTGAAGAATGGAAAGAAGTGGAAACCGATGATTATTACAGCACTTTGAAAGATTGTTATAATAGTCTGAACTTTAAAAAAGTAACCACCACCGGTTTGAAAATTACGGCTAAACTGCAAAAAGGACAATCGGGCGGAGTGATTGAGTGGAAAGTGAAGTAAACTGTTGCTCCCGCTTGAAGCATTTTAGTCGATTTTTACATTAGATATTATACAGGTTATATGTATGTGATAAATTGAATTTTAAATTTAAGAAAAAGAATAGAAACGCGGATTTAAGCCGATAAAGCGGATATTTTCTGATTAGATATTAAAAGAAACGGATCTAAAAACAGATTTAATCCCCGATAAATCGGGGAAGATTTAAGAGCGTAGTCTTAATCATTCACTTCGTTGATCTTCAATTAGCGACCAAAGGGAGATAATCGAAATCCGTTTTAAAATCCGCTTAATTAGCGTATCCCGTTGAGACGGGACGTCGAAATACTCCGTGCGCGTTCTATTATCTTCATATTATTCAAACTTACATAAGCTCTATTAAAACAAAATATTTCCCATGAAAAAATCAGTTGTAAGCATATTAGTGCTCGTTTTGACAATTTCGTTGTTTGCTCAGAAAAACAAACCGGCAGGTTATCCTATTTCGCCTGTGCCATTTACAAACGTAAAGGTAACCGACCAGTTTTGGGGACAAAGGCTGAAGGCCAGTCGCGAAGTAACTATTCCCCTGGCATTCAGTAAATGTGAAGAAACGGGACGTTACGAGAACTTTGTGAAGGCTGCCAATCCGAGTGAGAAATACAAAGTGGAAGGTTTTTCGTTCGACGATACTGATGTGTATAAAACCATTGAAGGTGCAAGCTATTCCATGCAGACTTTTCCTGATAAGAAACTCGAGAAATACATCGACAGTGTATTAATGATAGTAGCAAAAGCCCAGGAGCCTGATGGTTATTTGTATACTTCGCGCACTATGAATCCCGCACATCCGCATGCATGGTCAGGTTCGAAACGTTGGGAAAAGGAGGAAGATCTCAGTCACGAACTTTACAACCTCGGTCACATGCTCGAAGGTGCTATCGCTCATTATCAGGCAACGGGGAAGCGAAATTTTCTGGATATTGCCATAAAATATGCCGATTGTGCGGTACGCGAAGTGGGCGACAAACCCGGACAGGCTTGTGTGGTTCCGGGACATCAGATTGCCGAAATGGCATTGGCAAAACTATATGTGTTGACCGGCGAGATTAAATATCTGAACCTGGCCAAATTTTTACTTGACAAAAGAGGTTTCACGCCAATGAAGCATGAATACAGTCAGTCGCACAAACCGGTTTTGGAACAGGATGAAGCTGTGGGTCATGCTGTGCGTGCAGCTTATATGTACACGGGAATGGCCGATGTGGCAGCTCTTACAGGTGATTCGGGCTATATAAAAGCCATCGACAAAATTTGGGAGAATATTGTGGGTAAAAAACTCTATATTACCGGAGGCATCGGCGCTACAAGTCACGGCGAAGCTTTTGGCAAAAATTACGAACTTCCCAATATGTCGGCTTACTGCGAAACCTGTGCTGCCATTGGAAATGTGTATCTCAATTACCGTTTATTCCTTTTGCATGGCGAAGCTAAATATTTCGATGTGCTCGAACGTACGCTTTACAATGGTTTGATTTCAGGCGTTTCGCTCGATGGAGGTGGTTTTTTCTATCCTAATCCGCTCGAGTCTATTGGTCAGCATCAACGTCAGCCATGGTTTGGTTGCGCTTGCTGTCCTTCGAATATTGCGCGTTTTATTCCTTCGGTGCCGGGATATGTGTATGCTGTGCACAATTCCGAAGTGTATGTAAACCTTTTTATGTCGAATAATTCCACACTAAAAGTTGCCGGAAAGAACGTAAATCTTCAGCAAAATACAACTTATCCATGGAATGGCGATATCAAAATCAATGTAAATCCTTCTGGCAAGCAGAAATTTCAATTAAAAATTCGCATTCCGGGCTGGGTGCAAGGCGAAGTGCTCCCATCTGATCTTTACTTCTACAACGATCGAAAAAAATTATCGTACAATGTAAAAGTGAACGGTGAGCTTCAAAAAGCAGTTCTTGATAATGGTTATTTCAGCATCAACCGTCAGTGGAAAAAAGGTGATGTGGTGGAAGTGCATTTCGATATGGAACCACGTACTGTAAAGGCGCATTCAGCTGTTGATGCCGACAGAGGAAAACTGGCTGTGGAACGTGGTCCGATAGTTTATTGTGCTGAATGGCCCGACAACGATTTCAGTGTTTTGAGTGTGATTATGAACCGAAAACCTGAATTCAAAGTTGTGGAAAAACCTGCACTTCTGAAAGGAATTACGCAACTCCAAACCGATGCTCAAACGCTGAGTTATAACAAAGTCGGAAAAATTGAAGCCCGCGATGTGACGCTTACGCTTATCCCGTATTATGCATGGGCACATCGTGGCAGTGGCGAAATGGCTGTGTGGTTTCCCGACGAACTGAGCGCAACACGTCCTGTAATGCCTCCGAGCATTGCTTCCGAAAGTAAAATTTCAGCATCGGTTCAGTCGAAATCGCTTTCGGCTATCAACGACCGCCTTGTACCCAAAGATGAAAATGATCGTTCGGTGCCTTATTACCATTGGTGGCCAAAGGAAGGAACTACCGAATGGATTTCGTACGAATTTTCCGAAACAAAAACCATCAGTTTGTGTTCGGTTTTCTGGTACGACGATGGTCCCTGGGGCGGTTGTCGTGTGCCTCAATCGTGGCGAATACTTTATCGCGATAAGGATGGAAAATGGCTACCAGTGGAGAATCTGAACGAATTTGGCACAAAGAAAGGTGTTTCAAACTCAGTCTCGTTTAAAGCCATAACAACTGATGCCATAAAAATGGAAATAGAATTGCCGGAGAAAAATTCAACAGGCATTTTCGAGTGGGAAGTAGAGTAAAGGCGTTTATTGAAATTTTATTTCGGTAAAGAGTTTTAGCTTTTTGCGTACTTTATCAGCCGGCAATTCCGAGTTGTCGAAATGTGGTAGTTTTCCCTGAAAATTGCCTTTTACAACTGAACTGTCAGACATTACAAAATCACATTGGATAAAAAACACATCCGAACTTCGCGACAGCGTAAAGCTACCACGCGAAATATATTTTACTGTTGAGAAAGCCTGGCGTTTTTCGATATAGTACAAATATGCGCCTACAGGATATTTGTTTTCGTCCACTTCAAAGAGTTCTCCGGGATAAAAAGTCATCGGTGCTGCAGTTGTGTCGGCTCTGTAAACACCTGCAGGAAGCACTGAGTCTGTTGCAGAAATAAAAATATCTTCCACAAAAAGGTATTGTCCGTGTCCGGCCAGACTTCCTTCGTTGTTTACATAAAGTGAATCGGAAAAAAGCGAAAGCGTCAGTACGTTGCGGTCAATGTCTGCATAACTGTAAAAATCTCCGTAAAATTCAGCATAACCCCAGCTATATGCAGGTTTGTCGTTGTATTTATACTCGAAACGCGGTTCGCGATCGTAGCACGAACTCATAAAAAATACGGTAAATACAATTGCAAAATATTTGAAGTAGTTGATCTGCATCTGATTGTGTTGGAAATTATATTTTCAATAACGGAAAAACAGCTGTTATGTTATTTGTATGCTCTAAACTATTTTTTATTGATGTAATGAACCGGATACCAGGCTGCTAGTAATCCCATTATCAGTACGGTAACGAAAACCAACAGCGTGTCGGCAGGCTGCAGTACTACTGGATATGCTTCCACAACATACCCGGAGCCCATTTTTACCAAACCGAAATATTGCTGAATTAAACAAATAACTGTGCCAATCACTAATCCTGCCAAAGCTCCTACAGCTGATATCATCCAACCCTCGAACAAGAAAATGGTTTTGATCAGCCCGTTGTCGGCACCTAAATGTTTCAAAGTTTGAATGTCATCTTTTTTGTCGATAATAAGCATCGAAAGCGATCCGATAATATTGAAACTGGCTATCAGTAAAATAAAGCTGAGAATAAGGAAAGTAATCCATTTTTCAATTTTCATTATTCTGAAAAAACTTTCCTGTTGTTCGTAGCGATTTTTTACAAAAAAAGTATCACCGATTTTGTTTATTATTTCTTTCTGAACTTTTGCAATATCGCTGCCGGGTTTCACTTTTAATTCAATGGCCGAAACAGTAGTGCTGTCGTACTCAAAAAGTTCGCGTGCAAGGCCAATTGACACAAGGACATACTGATCGTCGTACTGTAGCTGATTGACTGCAAAAATGCCCGAAAGAAATGTTCCCGCCTGATTCAGACTGGTTTCGGGGCGCAGAAGGTTGATTTTTGTGCTTCTTTTGGGTGCAAAAATATAAAGCGGATCGACAAAATGAGCGCCCATACCAAGTTTTGCTGCTACACCTACACCCGGCACAGCTCTCTCGAAAGCGCCATCGAACAGCACAAACTCACCATCGTAAATAATGCTGTCGATTTGAGTCAACTCTCTGAAATTGTCGGTGACACCTTTGATGGTAGCCGGCATTTGTTTTTCGCCAAAACGGAGCAAGGCATTTTCTTCTATCACTTCGGTGAAAACAGCCACTTCAGGCATTTTCCTGATTTCATCAAAACGGGCGCTACCTGCATCGAATGTTTTTCCCTGCACAGCCGTGATTTTCAGATCGGGATCGAAAGCCGAAAACATATCGCCAATCAGCGCCTCGAAACCATTGAACACCGAAAGCACAATGACTAATGCCATAGTGCCCACAGCTACACCGGTAGCGGAAATGCCTGAAATAATATTAATGGCATTGTGCGACTTTGGCGAAAACAAATAGCGACGGGCTATCCTTAACGAAAAGGACAGCCTGCTTTTTTGTGTGCTATTTTGGCTCTCTGACATCATTTAATCAAGTTCAATTTCCTCGCCTTCTTTCAGTGGCGACGGAGGATCCTGTTTTAGCAAATTGTCGATATTTTCGAGATAATCCAGCGAGTCGTCCACATGAAAAAACAGTTCGGGCACAATGCGCAATTGGTGACGGACGCGCTTACCCAGATCGAAACGAATGGCTTTTGTATCGGCATTCACCTGTTCGATAACTGCATCGGCTTTCTCACTTGGGAAAATGCTCAGATAAGTGCGTGCTATGCCCAAATCGGGACTTACGCGCACCGAACTAACGGTTATCAGAGTGCCCTGAAGTTTACGGGCATATAGCAGAAATATCTCGCCAAGTTCTTTCTGAAGCATGCGCGAAATTTTTTGTTGTCTTGTTGTTTCCATAAATTAATTTGTCCCCTCTTTTATAAAGGAATCGGTATTTTCAATTGTTTGTTACTTTATTAATCATTTCGGTTGCATCCAATTCTATTTTTGAAAATGCAAACCATTTTTTAGCTAAATCCTTGAGCGATGCTCCTATGTGATACACTGTTTCGTTGTCGATAATCAGAAATCTGTCGTGCGATTTGCTGAAAATTTTCACTTCAACAGGCTCATATTGAGCATTGAATTTTTCAATGTCCTTTTTTAACTCAGCCGATATTTTTGAAGTAAATATCTTTCCCTCAACTCCTTTGTTTCGCTTTGCCATTAAATGCAAAACACTCTCGTCGATATAATTATCAATCAGTACAATCGATTTTTTAGCTGATTTTACCAAATCGGCAGCAAACTTCCATGCATCAAAAATCTGTCCATCATAAAAAATGCCTTCATTGGGCGGAAGCGTTGTTTTAATCAGCAAATCGAATTTTTGGTCATGTTCGAAAATTTTCTTCTCAATCCTGTCAATCCTACTGTTCAACACATAGCCCTTCATCAAATATTCTTTCAAAATGCTATTTGCCCAAATGCGAAATTGAGTTGCATTTTTTGAATTAACCCTATAACCAACAGAGAGTATCGCATCAAGATTGTAAAACGCTGTTTTGTATCTTTTTCCATCTGAGGCAGTATATTCCAAAATGGAATGAACTGAATTTTCAATCAATTCAGAACATAAGAATATATTTTTGAGATGTTTTGATATTGCAGGTTGCTTAACACCAAACAACTCTGCAATTTGGTTTTGTGTCAACCAAATTGTCTCATTTTCAATTCGAACCTCTAACTGAGTTGAGTCTTCTGATTGATATAGAATTATTTCTCCTTGATTATCCATAATTTACACACTGACTATTTATTATTACCCTGTCATTGTCAAAAAAAATCTTCCCTACTCTGTCAATACTGCTATTCAGCACATAACCTTTCATCAAATATTCTTTCAGAATGCTGTTTGCCCAAATGCGGAATTGAGTTCCCCGTTTTGATTTAACCCGATAACCCACGGATATAATTACATCAAGATTGTAGAATTCAATTTGGCGGAGCACATCTTTCCCGCCTTCATTTTGAACTGTTGCATTTTTTGCAACAGTTGACATATGGTCTAATTCACCTTCCTCAAAAATATTCCTTATGTGTCTTGATATAACAGATTTATCACGCTCGAATAAATCACTCATTTGATTAAGTGATAACCAAACAGTTTCATTCTCAATTCTTACTTCCAGTTGAGTTGAATCATCTGATTGATAAAGAATTATTTCTCCTTCGGTTTTCATTGGCACATTGGCTTATTATCTCATTGGCAAATTGTTATAATTTCCACTCAAACCCGTCTTTTGTATCTTTTATCTCAAAGCCCAATGCAGTGAGTTCGTTGCGAATTTTATCACTTGTCGCCCAGTCTTTGTTGCGTTTGGCCTCGAGGCGCATATTCAAAAGCATATCGATCGCCTGTTTGTAAGCTTCGTTGGTGCCTGTGGCAGTTGCTTCAACCTTTAAGCCGAGCAAATCTTCGACCATAAGTTTAAAAACAGATTGCAATTCTTCTAGATCGCTTACAGAAATTGTAGCTTTTCCATCGTGTACCGAGTTGATGACTTTGAGCGCTTCGAACAAATATGAAATGGCAATAGGCGTATTCAAATCGTCGTTGAGCGCTTCCTCGCATTTAGCACGAAGTCCGGCTGTTTCGATACTGCTTGTAGCCGAAGGCGATAATTTTTGCAAACGTGCATATCCGTCCATCAGGCGTTCGAGCCCTTTTTCGGAGGCTTCGAGTGCTTCGCTACTAAAATCCACCGTACTGCGGTAGTGTGCCTGTAAAATGAAGAAACGAATGGTCATTGGGCTGAATGCTTTCGAAAGCAATTTGTGATTTCCGGTGAAAAACTCATCGAGTGTAATGAAATTACCTAATGATTTTCCCATTTTTTGTCCGCCAATGGTAATCATATTGTTGTGCATCCAATACTTCACACTGTCCTTGCCCAGGCCGGCTTTGTTTTGTGCAATTTCGCATTCGTGGTGCGGAAACATAAGGTCCATGCCGCCACCATGTATGTCAAACTCTTCGCCTAAGTATTTGGTTCCCATAGCCGAACATTCCATGTGCCAACCCGGAAAACCGACACTCCAGGGAGCATTCCAGCGCATAATATGTTCGGGCGAGGCTTTTTTCCAAAGTGCAAAATCCACACTGCGGCGTTTCTCGCTTTGTCCGTCGAGTTCGCGGGTGGTTTCGAGCATTTCGTCGATATTGCGACCCGAAATAATGCCGTAATTGTTTGACTTGTTGTATTTTTCCACATCGAAATATACCGATCCTTCGCTTACATAGGCAAATCCCGCATCGATAATTTTTTGCGTAAACTCAATCTGCTCCATAATATGACCCGAAGCATGCGGTTCGATACTTGGCGGCAATACATTGAGCGCTTCCATGGCTTTGTGGTAGCGGTTTACGTAATACTGCACTACTTCCATCGGCTCAAGTTGGTCAAGACGCGCTTTTTTGGCAATTTTATCTTCACCGCTATCAGCATCGTTCTCCAAATGACCCACATCGGTAATATTGCGTACATAACGCACTTTGTAGCCCAAATGCTGTAAATATCGAAATAAAATATCGAAAGTAATGGCAGGTCGTGCATGACCTAAATGCCCATCTCCATAAACTGTTGGGCCGCAAACATACATGCCCACTTTGTTTTCGTGCAGCGGAATGAATTGCTCTTTTTTGCGTGTAAGCGTGTTGTAAATGTATAATTTATGTTCCATATTACCCTTAACCCGTAAAGGGGATTATATTTGTGTTTGTTTTTTATATTTCCAAAAGCCCCTTCAGGGGTTTGGGGTCATTTCAAAAAAGCGTTCCCTGCTCCCCCAATTTGACTTTGCCTAGATGTCTGTAAGCCAACTCCGTAACTTCTCGTCCGCGCGGAGTGCGTTTCATAAAACCTTCTTTGATGAGGAAAGGCTCGTAAACTTCCTCCAGCGTGCCTGCATCTTCGCCAAGTGCTGTGGCAATGGTTGTTAATCCTACAGGGCCGCCTTTAAATTTATCGATAATGGTGTTCAGAATTTTGTTGTCGATTTCGTCCAAACCATATTTGTCGATGTTCAAAGCCTCGAGTGCATAAAGTGCAATTTCGTGGTCAATGGTACCATTACCTTTTACCTGCGCAAAATCGCGCACACGGCGCAGCAATGCATTTGCGATTCGCGGAGTACCACGACTTCGACCTCCAATTTCTACGGCTGCTTTTTGCTCGATAGGTACATTGAGTAGATTGGCCGAGCGCTTTATAATACCTGTAATTACTTCAATATCATAGTATTCGAAATGGCTATTGATGCCAAAGCGGGCACGGAGCGGAGCTGTGAGCAATCCACTGCGGGTGGTGGCGCCAATAAGCGTAAACGGATTCAGCTCCAGCTGAATAGATCGCGCACTAGGGCCTTTATCTATCATTATATCAATGCGATAATCCTCCATTGCCGAATAAAGATATTCTTCCACGATAGGACTCAGACGATGAATTTCGTCGATAAAAAGCACATCGTTTGGTTCGAGACTAGTCAACAGTCCGGCCAGATCGCCCGGCTTGTCGAGCACAGGTCCCGAAGTTACTTTAAAGCCTACATTCAACTCGTTGGCAATGATGTTCGAAAGTGTTGTTTTGCCAAGCCCCGGAGGCCCATGCAGCAACACATGGTCGAGCGATTCCGTACGCATACGGGCAGCCTGCACGAAAATTTTCAGGTTCTCCACAATTTTGTTTTGTCCTTTAAAATCATCGAAAGTCAGCGGTCGCAAAGCGTTCTCGAACTCTTTCTCGCCATTTTTATTGTTTCGTATGTCGAAATTCTCTTCCATTTTTTATGTTTTCCGCAAAGCGTTTGAAAGTATTTATTATTTCACGCAAAGCCGCAAAGGCGCAAATTTAATATGTCGTTTTTATGAAATTGTGAGTTGAAGAACCTGAACGCAAAGAGAAAATCTTCGATTTTCTAAATTCTAAATTTTTTATTTGCACCTTCGTAAAATACTATGTTCATAAGTTATTTACAATTCGCTTTATGCCATCTTTAATCAGATATTCATTAAAATTTATAAGTAATCCAAGCTTTAGATCAGTCAATTTCAAATACGTTAAAACTTGTTTGTAATGTACGGGAGCTATTTCTTCAACCGACTTTAATTCAATTATAACCTTACTCTCAACAATTAAGTCGGCCCTGAAGCCTATTTCTAATTGTTTTTCCTTCCAAATAACCGGAATTGCTTTTTGACGTTCAACCGTTAATCCATAATTTTTGATTTCGCAAAACATTATTTCTTCGTAAACAGATTCTAAAAGGCCCGGGCCAATTTTGGTATGGACTTTATATGCTATATCAACGACAATTTTAGATATTTCATTTTCAGTCATATTCTTTGTGTTTTTTTGATAGTAGCGATCAGTCGCTGGTTATGCTGATAAATAATTATTTAACCACATTTCTACTCAAATCAGAAAAGTATTCTTTTTGAACACTTATAAAGAGAACCAATCCTTAGCGTCTTAGCGCCTTTGCGTGACACTCTATTTTGTCAAATTCCTGAACACTTCCTCCATGCTACGTTCCACAGCTTTCATTGTCAGAATTTTATTTCCGGATTTTACTGCAAAATCAAATATCTCAGCACGAATATCCCGCGAAGCAAAAACCGTATATGTGTTTTTGTCTTTTGCCGAAACAGCACTTACTCCTTCTATTCCTGTGATTTCAGTTGGGTTTAAGAATTCCACTTCGAATTGCAGATTGTTTTCGCCAAACTGACTGATTTTCGAAATATCAGGATAATCGGCCACAATTTCGCCTTTGTTGATAATAATCACACGGTTACAGATGGCTTTTATTTCCTGCATAATGTGAGTGCTGAGTATTACCGTCCGGTCTTTTCCCAACTCACGAATCAGATTGCGGATTTCCTCCAACTGATTAGGGTCGAGTCCGGTAGTAGGCTCGTCGAGTATCAATACTTTCGGATTGGGCACCAATGCCTGAGCCAGACCTACACGCTGGCGGTAACCTTTCGATAGTTGTCCGATTTTTTTGTGAAACTCAGGCGTAAGTCCGACCTTTTCAATCAGTTCGTTTACAAGCTTTTCGCGATCCTTTTTTATGCCATGCGTTTCGGCTACAAAAAGCAGATATTCCTTTATATACATTTCGGTGTAAAGCGGATTCTGCTCTGGCAAATAGCCAATCAATGCATTTGTTTGCAGCGTATTGTCCTTCACTTCGAGGCCACAAATCTTTACCGATCCGGTATTGTACGATAAAGTGCCGGCAATGATTTTCATGGTTGTGGTTTTTCCGGCACCGTTTGGACCGAGAAAACCAACCACTTCGCCTTCACCGATTTCGAACCCGATATTGTTTAACACCGTTTGTTCGCCGTAGTTTTTCGAAAGATTGGAAATGCTGACTGACACTTTTTTAGAATTTACAATTTAGATATTTACAATTGTAGATTGCAAAAGTACAAAAATAGCGTGGTAATGAAAAATAAAAACGGGAAAGTCTGTTTCAGAGCACTTTCCCGTTTTTATGTGATATGTTACGAATTTTTATCCGACAAATCGTTTTATGATAGAAATTGTTATGTAACAGCCAATTATCGGGGCGAATGCATCGAGTTTCAGAAATATCAGCAGGCAACAACAGACTGCCAGAAATACGAATTGCCAGCTATTATCTTTCCATTTTAAATTCTTGAATTTCAGAGAAAACATCGGTAATTCCGACACAAGAAGAAGGCTCATTAATGCAATAAAACCGAGCACAAAATAAGGTTGTTTTGCTAAAGATTCGTGATACGAAAATCCCAAACCAATCCAGAAAATGGCATTTGCCGGTGTGGGCATGCCCATAAACGAAGTGGTCTGACGTTCGTCGATATTAAATTTTGCCAATCGAAGCGCTGAAAATACAGGAATAATAAAACCTGCAAAGGCCAGCCATTCGGGCAATTCGCTAGCTCTTAATAATGAAAATGCCACAGCGCCGGGCGCCATTCCAAAACTGATGACATCGGCCAGTGAATCAAGCTCTTTGCCCATAGGCGAATACGCTTTCAGCAAGCGAGCTGCAAAACCATCGAGAAAATCGAACACTGCCGCCAGTAAAACCAAAATCAGAACCAGCTCGTAATTTGCCTGAAAAGCAAAATACACTGCCATAGCACCCGAAAATAAATTCAGACTGGTAATAAAATTAGGAATATGCTTTTTTATCATTTTGTTTAAATTTCTACAGCCATTAGCTGATTTTCAACCTGACTATTCTTTGTTTTTCGAGTCGATCCAAATGGTGACAGGGCCATTATTGACCAAAGCCACTTTCATGTCCGCTGCAAAGGTACCTGTTTTTACTTCTTTTCCCAATTTTTCGGATACCGATTTGCAAAAATGTTCGTAAAGCGGAATGGCAGTTTCATGTTTTGCAGCTTTTATGTACGAAGGACGATTACCTTTTTTAGTCATTGCATGAAGCGTAAACTGACTTACAATCAGTACTTCGCCATTTATATCAGCTACAGAAAGATTCATTACTCCGTTTTCGTCGTCGAAAATGCGTAGCCCCACCAGTTTTCCGGCCAGCCAGTCGCTGTCGTCTTTGGTGTCGGCTTCTTCAATGCCCACCAGCACCATTAAACCTTCATGAATAGCCGACTTAATTTGGCCATCAATTTCCACAGAAGCTGTGGTGACTCTTTGAATTACAATACGCATATTATTTTGTCGGAGTTAAAATCCGCAATAGAATTATTTTTTTTTACAAAAATAGTCATTTTCGTCAACAAAATGCTGTCCGCATTCATTTTGGAAAATACTCATATTATTGTATATGCAAAACCGTAGTGCATTTGTAAAAAACAATAAAAAGGTCACCAGCAAAGCTATTCAAATACAATTAATATAAAAATGCGACAGACGAGAAAATATCATTACTTTTGCAGGTCAATAATTAAGATTCAATGAAAAAGCCCAACAAACGAAAAATCATCAACGACCCGGTTTTTGGATTTATCAATATTCCAAACGATTTTCTGTACGATATTATTCAGCATCCTTATTTTCAGAGACTACACCGAATCAAGCAGTTAGGACTTTCGTCGTATGTATATCCGGGCGCTCAACATACCCGCATGCAACATTCTTTGGGTGCAATGCATCTAATGGGCGAAGCTATTACACAACTCCGGCAGCAGGGGCACGAAATTACGCCTTCCGAAGCCGAAGCTGTGCGAGCCTGCATCCTGCTGCACGATATAGGTCACGGACCATTTTCGCATGCATTAGAAAATAGCTTAGTGGAAGGCGTCAGTCACGAAGAAATTTCGCTGCTCATGATGCAGAAACTCAACGAACATTTTGAAGGAAAACTCGAAATGGCTATGAGTATTTTTAAAAATGAATATTCAAAAAAATTCCTGCATCAGCTAGTTTCAGGTCAGTTAGACATGGACAGACTCGATTATCTGAGCCGCGACAGCTTTTTCTCAGGCGTAAGCGAAGGCATAATAGGAGCTGCACGGATTATCAAAATGCTTAATGTGCACAACGACAAACTTGTGGTGGATGTAAAAGGGATTTATTCGATCGAAAAATTCTTAGTGGCACGTCGCCTAATGTATTGGCAGGTTTATCTGCATAAAACCTCGGTTGCGGCCGAAAAAATGCTGGTGAACATCCTCAAACGTGCAAAAGAATTAGCTGCTGCCGGACAGGACCTATTCGGCTCGCCTGCACTGCGATACTTTCTGTACAACAACTGCAATCGCAAAACTTTTAAGCAATCAGATGAAGCTCTTGAAATGTTTGCATTGCTCGACGATTCTGATTTGATTTGCGCCATAAAAGTATGGAGCAACCACGAAGACAAAGTATTATCAACACTCTGCAACGACTTTACAAATCGAAGATTATTTAAGGTTGAGGTCAACACCGTGGCACTGAGTAGTGAGAAGCAAAATGGTTTTTTGGAACAATACATGCAGCATTTTAACGTTAGTAAAAAAGAAGCACAGTATTTATTAGGTGATGAAATAGTTAGCACCGACACTTACAGTCCGGAAGATGAAAACATCAATATTCTGATGAAAGATGGTAATGTAATAGATGTAACTGTAGCTTCGGACATGCTGAATATTAGCGTGCTGACCAAAAGAGTGGAGAAGCATTTCTTTTGTTATTACAAATTGTAAGAAGATATATGACTTTTATACACAAAGACACAGAGAAAGGGAACAAAAGCAAAGACAAAAGACTCTGGGATGTGTAATTAATTGAGGAGTCACTTCCAAAATGCGATACACAAAATACGAAATACGAAATACGAAACTTTGAACATCCTGTCATTCCGCTTTATTTTTATTTAATATTTAACAAAAAAGCCAATTCTAACAAACAAATTGTCACAGTATTGGAAATAGTTTAGTACTTTTGCATCCAAATTTTTAAATATGGAGTTTACAGCTCAACAAATTGCTGATTTTATACAAGGAAAAGTAGAGGGTGATCCTAATGTACTCGTAAGTAATTTTTCGAAAATTGAAGAAGGACAACCGGGTACACTCAGTTTTTTATCGAATCCGAAATACAACCAGTATATATACGACAGTAATGCAAGTATTATACTTGTAAACAACGATTTTGAACCTGAACGGTCGGTGAAAGCCACACTGATCAGAGTAGCCAACGCATATGAGTCGCTGGCTTTTCTGCTTACGGTAGTGGAACAATCCAGACCACAAAAAACGGGTATTTCGCCTTTGGCATATGTTTCAAAATCGGCTCAAATAGCCGAAAACGTTTATATTGCTCCATTTGTATATGTTGGCGACAATGTATTGATAGGCAAAAACACACATATCATGTCCGGAAGTTCACTGAGTGATAATGCGCAATTGGGTGACAATGTAAAACTATATGCTGGCGTACATGTGTATGACGATTGTAAAATTGGCAATAACTGCATTTTACATTCGGGCGCTATCATTGGCTCCGATGGTTTTGGGTTTGCCCCTTCTGCTGATGGGTCGTACCGAAAAATTCCTCAGTTGGGAAATGTGATTCTCGAAGATGACGTTGAAATTGGTGCTAATACTGCTATCGACAGAGCCACAATCGGAAATACAATAATCAAAAAAGGTGTAAAACTCGACAATCTGGTACAAATTGCCCACAATGTAGAAATTGGTGAAAACACCGTGATGGCATCGCAAACCGGGATTGCCGGTTCAACAAAAATTGGCAAACAATGTATCTTTGGTGGTCAAACCGGAGTTGCAGGACACTTGCACTTAGCCGAGGGCACAATTTTAGGTGCGCAGGCAGGAGTTAGTGCCTCAATAATGGAAAAAAATCAGATTTACCAAGGCTCACCAGCTATTTTAGCTAAAACATTTCGTCGTTCGACAGTAGTTTACAAAAACCTGTCGGAACTACAAAAGACCATTTACGAGCTACAAAAAAAGGTGGCCGATTTGGAGAATAAATTGAAATAATACTTTTTTCTTTACAACCGGACTGATTAAATACATAAACACAACCGGCTTTTTAATATATGTCGAAACAAAAAACAATTAAAGCATCTTTTTCATTCGAAGGAAAAGGATTACACACAGGCCTTGACATAGTGCTTACATTTGTACCTGCACCGGAAAATCACGGTATCAAAATAAAACGGGTAGATTTAGCAGAGCAACCCATTATCGATGCATTGGCCGAAAATGTAACTCACACAGTGCGTGGTACCGTATTGCAAAAAGGAGATGTGCAGGTGAGTACAGTTGAACATGCTTTGGCTGCATTACACGCTTTTGGCATCGACAACTGTTTACTCGAAGTAAGTGCACCCGAGTTCCCTATTCTTGACGGAAGCGCAAAATTCTTTGTTCAAAAAATTCAGGAAGCCGGAATTGAAGAACAAAATGCTGAAAAGGAGTACTTTATTGTACGTAAAAAAATTGAATACTCAATTCCTGAAACAGGCTCAAGAATAACACTTTTGCCCGACGACAGTTTCAGCGTGGATGTGCATATAGGATTCAAATCGCCGGTGCTGGGCAATCAGTTTGCCTCGCTCGATAATCTTGACGACTTTGCAACTGAGATTGCATCGGCCCGTACCTTTGTGTTTGTACGCGAAATAGAGCCTTTGCTAAACATGAACCTGATAAAAGGTGGCGACCTGAAAAATGCAATGGTCATTTACGATGAAGTAATGCCTCAGGAACGAATGGATGCAATGACCGAAAAACTGCATCAGGATAAAATTGATGCTTCGAAACCAGGCTATCTGCGTGAACTAAACTACGAAAACGAACCAGCTCGCCACAAGCTACTCGATGTGATTGGCGACCTTTCGCTTATTGGAAAGCCCATTAAAGCTAAGGTGATAGCACGCTATCCCGGCCATAAAGTTAATACTGACATGGCCAAGTTGATACGTAAGGAAATAAAAAAGCAAGAAGTGCTTGCTCCGGTTTACGACGATACTGTGACTCCATTGCTCGATATTAATGCAATTAAAAAACTTTTACCTCATCGCTGGCCTTTTTTATTAGTAGACAAAGTGATAGACATTCGCAGCAATGTGGTGGTAGGGGTGAAAAATGTAACCGGTAACGAAACTTTCTTTCAGGGACATTTTCCGGATGAGCCAGTAATGCCCGGCGTTCTGATAATTGAGGCAATGGCTCAAACAGGTGGTATATTAATCCTGAATGGTTTGGAAGAAGCTGAAAGATATTCTACCTATTTTTTGAAAATAGACAACGTTAAATTTCGCCAAAAAATTGTGCCGGGTGACACTTTGATCTTCCGTCTCGAAATGCCTGAACCTATGCGTCGTGGTTGTGCAATAATGAAAGGACACGCCTTTGTGGGAGGAAAAATAGTAGCCGAAGCTGAATTTATGGCTCAGATTATAAAAAACAAATAAACACACAGAACTGATTTAAAACACTTTCAACTTTAATTATAAAAAAGAAAAGAATGAGACAACCTCTTGCTTATATACATCCTGATGCAAAAATAGCGCCCTCAGTAGTCATTGAACCATTTGTAACGATTGATAAAAACGTGGAAATAGGCGAAGGAACACGCATCGGGCCCAACGTAACCATTCTCGAAGGATCGCGTATTGGAAAAAACTGTACAATTTTCCCGGGAGCTGTAGTAGGGGCAATACCTCAGGATTTAAAATTCAAGGGAGAAGATTCATTGGTCGTTATTGGCGATAATACCACGCTACGCGAATGTGTAACTGTGAACCGTGGAACTGCAGCAAAAGGCAAAACAGTGATTGGCAACAATTGTTTGCTAATGGCTTATTGCCATGTAGCACACGATTGCGTGGTTGGTAATCACGTGATTATGTCAAACGCCACACAACTTGCAGGCGAAGTAGAAGTGGACGATTTCGCAATTCTTAGCGGAGGTATTTTAGTGCATCAGTTTACCCGCATAGGAGCACATGTCATGATTCAGGGCGGCTCGCGCGTCACCAAGGATGTGCCCCCGTTTATTACTGCCGGTCGCGATCCCCTGTCATATGCTGGTATTAACTCTATCGGACTGCGTCGTCGCGGATACAGCAACGAACAAATACGTGATATACAGGATGTGTATCGCTACATTTTCCTTTCAGGGATGAATACAAGCAACGCTGTAGAGCGTATAATGGCCGAATTGCCAGCCACAAAAGAGCGTGATGAAATTTTACTTTTTATCAAAAACTCCCCGCGAGGTATATTAAAAGGTTATTTCGAAAAATAATCTCAGCAAAACAGTTTTTTATCTCAGAATTAAATTAATATGGAAGTTATAAACGAAGAAGCACCAAGAAAAAGTCTGAATTTTATTGAGACTTTTGTGGAGCAGGATTTGAAGGAGGGTAAAAACGGAGGTCGTATTCAAACACGCTTTCCGCCCGAACCTAATGGCTACCTGCATATCGGACATGCCAAGGCCATTTGCCTCGATTTCGGTATTGCACGTAACTACGGAGGCATTTGTAACCTTCGCTTCGACGACACCAATCCTGTAAAAGAAGATGTGGAGTATGTGGAGTCCATTCAGGAAGACATCCAATGGCTCGGCTATCAGTGGGCAAACATATATTATGCTTCGGACTATTTCCAGCAACTTTGGGATTTGGCTGTAGCGCTTATTAAAAAAGGGAAAGCATACATCGACGAACAATCGGCTGAGGAAATTGCTAAACAAAAAGGCACTCCAACAGTACCCGGTACTGAAAGTCCTTACCGCAATCGTCCTATAGAAGAGAATTTAGCGCTTTTCGAAAAAATGAATACCGGCGAAGTGGCCGAAGGAGCAATGGTTTTGCGTGCAAAAATCGACATGTCTTCATCGAATATGCACTTCCGCGATCCGTTGATGTATCGTGTAATTACTTCGCACCCTCACCACCGCACAGGTTATACATGGAAAGCATATCCAATGTACGACTATGCACACGGTCAGTCGGACTATTTCGAGGGAGTAACTCACTCGCTTTGTACGCTGGAATTCGAAGTGCATCGTCCGCTTTACGACTGGTTTATCGATCAGTTTAAAGATTCGGATTATCGTCCCCGCCAGATAGAATTCAATCGTTTGAACCTTACATACACTGTAATGAGCAAACGTAAAATGCTACAACTCGTGCAGGAAGGCTTAGTGCGCGGTTGGGACGATCCTCGTATGCCTACAATTGGCGGTTTGCGTCGCAGAGGTTATTCGCCAGATGCCATTCATAATTTTATTGACAAAATTGGCTATACCAAATTCGAGGCTCAAAACGATATAGGATTGCTCGAACATGCTGTGCGTGAAAGTCTGAACAGAACCGCCACTCGTGTGAATGCTGTAATCAATCCGGTAAAACTGGTTGTAACCAATTATCCCGAAGGAAAAACCGAGATGATGGATACTATCAACAATCCGGAGGATGAAAGTGCAGGTTCGCGTCAGATTCCTTTCAGTCGCGAATTGTACATAGAACGTGAGGATTTTATGGAAGATGCTCCAAAGAAATTTTTCCGTATGACTCCGGGTCAGGAAGTGCGCCTGAAAAGTGCATATATCGTAAAATGTACCGGCTGTAAAAAAGATGCTGAAGGCAATATCGAAGAAATTTACTGCGAATACGACGAGCAAACCAAAAGCGGCATGCCCGATGCAAGTCGCAAGGTAAAAGGTACACTGCACTGGGTTTCGGCTGCACACGCACTGAAAGCCGAAGTTCGTTTATACGACCGCTTGTTCAGTGTTGAAAATCCATCGGCCGATCCACGCGATTTTCGCGATTTGCTGAATCCTGATTCGCTGAAAGTGCTGACCGAATGTTATGTAGAACCATCATTGGCCAATGCCAAAGTGCTCGATCACTTCCAGTTTCAGCGCATCGGTTATTTCAACGTTGATACTGATACAAAGCCCGGACAGTTGGTTTTCAACCGCACTGTATCGCTCAAAGACAGCTGGGCGAAGGAGCAGAAGAGGTAGTTTCGTGTTCCGCGTTCCGCGTTTTGAGTTTCGTGTTCCTGAGGTGATTTTCAATTAGTAATGCGGCCAAAATTCTTTTGTCTTTGTTCTTTTGTCTTTAAGAAACAAAACATAAACGCCTGTAAGATTTACTCTTACAGGCGTTCATTGTTAGTATTTCTTTTCGGAAGTCAACTTCCCTTTTTCGTCCCACATATACCATGTGCCCGATTTCCGTCCATTGTCGTAATGCATTTCGTAACGCATAATGCCCGAATCGTCCCACACATGCCATGTGCCATGTTTTTTATTATTGCGATATTCGGCTTCTGATACAAGCAAACCTGCTTCGTTATAAGTACGCCAAACGCCGTGAAACTCTCCATTGCGATAAGCACGCACTTCGTGAGGTTTTCCATTTGCAAAATAAATAATATAAGATCCCTCAGGTTTTCCCTCTTTTATATTCATTTCTAACTTCAAAGCGTCGTTATCGTAAAACTCCTTATACTCACCCGTATATAATTTTGTTTG
The DNA here is from genome assembly GCA_016937795.1 of Paludibacteraceae bacterium. Taxonomy (GTDB): domain Bacteria; phylum Bacteroidota; class Bacteroidia; order Bacteroidales; family Paludibacteraceae; genus Paludibacter. The sequence continues at coordinate 4,818 of JAFGVV010000054.1, read as the reverse complement.
AGTAGCATCGGTAAAATATAAGCCTTCGCTCTGTACGATATTTGTGGTTTGTGCACTCAGAGACACAAAGACCATCAGTAAAATCCCTGTAAATAAAAGTGTTCGTTTCATATGTGTATGTTTTAAAGCGCGATGAATAAAATATGCAATAATAACAATCTCAATTTATTTCAAAGTGAATATTAAGATTAAAAAGATTGGGACATTCTGTTTCTGACTAATAATTTTGGTTTGAAAATCTCAAATTCAATTTGTATTTATTTTTAAGTAGCAACACAAATATAGTGCAAAAGGTCAACGAATAAGCCAGCTTTTAAAAATTTAATACATATTTCAGAATCATTGTAGCCCGCTAAAAAGCGTGAAACTACTTTCTATTCTTTCTGCCATGCTTATTAGTCTTGTTTTTACTTCAAAAAGAAACTCTACTTACCATCTCCTCTTATAAATCAATGCCATTTCTGCCCTCGAAAAATCCAAATTGGTTGTTATGGTTACAAAGAATGCTGAACAGAACCTCTATTCAGCATACCAAAACATGTAAATTTTAAATTAGAAATTTGTATAACTTGTCCAACCAAATACAGAAGTATCTGCTCCTGTATTAGCAGCATTTACAGTAATAGTTGCTCCATCGGGATTAGTTACTTTAGTACTAGTAGCACCAGTTACTTTATAATCAATTTTTGAAGCAGCAGTTCCGTTTCCTGCACCATCAACTAAATCAATAATATCTTTAATATTATCACCTTCACCTTTGATTAAAATATTGGTAATTTCAGCAGTAGCACCACGACGAAGTTTAATAGCATCATGCATCTGGAATGTTGACTTGTTTACAACAGTGATGTTTTTAAATTTAAAATTCGACTGATTGATATCATCAGGAGTTTTACCGTCAAGGTTTCCGTCAAGCTCAAGACCACGTGGATCACTTTCGTTACTTGCATAACCAGCTTCCCAAATACCAAAAGCGTTATCTAAAGTACCTTTCCAGCCTTGAGTTACATCAAACATATCGTCGTCTGAATTTACAACTAATAAGTTTTTAACACTAACTGATCCTCCAAAGAACTCAACACCATCATCAGCAGCACTTACAATAAAAAGATTTTCAATTTTGGTACCGCTACCAACACCGTTCAAAGTAAGACCGTTGTGCTCAACGTCGGCTGATGATTTTGCACCTGTATATAACAACTTAAGGTATGTAATTTCGCCCGAGTTGTCATTATCAACATTTCCACCATAAAGAGCTGAAGGTTGAATTTCGGTAGTACTGGTAGTCACTTTACCTGTTGCACCTGAAAGAATTGCTTTACCGTTAATAACCAATCCACCCCAGTCACCTGTACTAGGGGTAGCTTCAGCTGAAGTTAATGTAACTGGTTTTTCAGCAGTACCATTGATAAAGATTTGTCCACCCGTTTCAACAAGGATGTATTTGTTAAATCCTTTTTTGGCTTTGATTACAGTACCTGCAGGAATTCTGAGTTTACCACCGTTAACTACATGCAAAGGGCCATTTAAGATATATTCAACACTTGCATCGAGTGTTGAATCATTTTCGATATCACCACTTAAAATGTTATCGACAACAACGATAGGATTGTCATCTTTAGGATCACAAGAAACGAACACTAAAGTAAAGATCGCAAAAATTAAAACTAGATTTTTCATTTTGATTGTTGTTTTGTTTTGTTTGTTATAAATAATTTTTAAAATTTATACGTTATACTTAAATCGAAATTTATACCTTTTTTATAGCTACGTATAACAGCCGAAGGAACATTTTCATCAGAACCTTTTCTTATCTGAGTATAAGCAGAATTTAGTAGATTCATCATTTTTAAAGCTATTCCTAATTTATTGTTTAAAGTAATGCTGTTGACAAAATCGAGCGTTGTTATACTTTCTTCAATTAAATTATTGAAACCACGTGTACCAATTGTATGAATTTTATCACCCAAATAGTTTATTATCAAAGCCGAGTTCATTTTAAATGTTTCCGAAACAAAACTGTAAGTAAGGTCGGCATTAACAATGTAAGGTGATGCGCCTTCCATACCTGAATTTACATTTTGTACAAATAAATTTTCGTCAAGTCCACTATGTTTTGTATAAATATAAGAAGCATTTACCCCCAAATTAATGCGGTGTTTGTCAGCAAAAGATAATACGTTTTTTCGAAGTTCAAGTTCTACACCAGCAGCAGATGCATAATCACCAATATTGCTAAAAGTCTTAATACCAGCTGAATTTGCCATATCAAGCCTGGCAATTGGATTTAATATATGCTTATAAAACCCGTTCACTGAAAGATATTCGCTTCCTGAAATATAAAAATCCCATTTCAAATCTGCATTATAATTGGTTGATGCTATTAATTCAGGATTACCAACTTCATAGCCATCAAAACCCTCCCTCACGAATGGAGAAATCTCAATATCCTGGGGCAGAGTGAATGTACGACTTGCACCAAAACGAAAGTGATTGCTATTGTTTAACTCATATTTTAAGTTGAAACTGGGCGAAAAGAACAAGTCCTCAATGGTATTTGTACCGATAACCGACCCATTACTTACTTCATAATCAATTTTTATGTTTACATAATCGGCTCTAACACCTGCATTTAAGGTAAATGAACTTCCTAATTGATAGATTAAGTCGGCATAACCACTGTGCATATTGCGAAACACATTGTATGTATCGTTAAAATGTTCTATTTCGAAAAGATTATTCGACAAATTGTTCTGATTGAAGTGATTATCAAGATTAATATTTCTCCAATTTTCGAAAACCGGTAATTCTGAAAGTTTATATTTATTCCAGGTATGATTATAGATTGGTGCTCTAAAATCCTTATTACTTATCCTTGCGTCATATCCGACTTCAATGAGCGAAGTGTTTTTACTATCAGCTGATAATTTATATTGAAGGTTTAGCTTAGGTACAACCGAGAAATCAGAGAGTTCGGTACTGAATCTACGACTTCTGTTTTCGCCATGGTGAAAACTTACCTTTTCGTTACCCATTGACGGAAATCTGAAAATTCGGCGATCAGGCTCGTTACCCAAAATGTAATTTACTGCAGCTCCAGCATAGTATTTTAATCTCTCTGATAAATTTCCATTAACCGACAACTGATTCACTAACAATGTATTATCATTAACTTGCTGCCACCTAATTAAGCCTTCGGAATTAAACTCCTCTGCTACTTGAAATGTTTCCACATGTTTTCCGTATCTATCCGAATGATTTGTAGTTCCACTGTGTATGTACAGAATATTGTAATCAAATTTTACATTCGTGAAGTTTAAATCGAGATTTCCTAACAAAAGATGTGAAGTACTTCTTAATGATCTTGTATAAGTCATATCCACAAATGGATTAGATGCATTGCTCGCAGTTATTTCACGCAGCACCCCTTCTTCGTATCTGTATTTGTTATCCAACGAACCAGCTACAAAAAAACTATGTTTATTATGAAACATTTTACCACCCGAGAATGAAAAGCCGTAATTATAAGGACTGTTGACTTTTACAGGGCTCAATGAATTGTTAAATGAATAGTCGGTAGCGTATTTATCTAATGGACCAGAAGATGCCGGAGAATATCCAAAACGGTTCATGCCTTCGGGTAAGAATAAGCTTTGACCAATTGTAGCATTATTTAACGACGAAGAAAGTCCAAATTCTAATTCACCATCACCAACAAGTTCTTTTGAGCTAATATCGATAACTGCCCCACCCACATCGCCGGTCATTGACGAGGAAAATACCTTGTTAACCCCAATAGACTGAATAATATTATTACTGAAAAACTCGAGGGCGATATTCTTAAAAGATGGATCCTCAGAAGGTAACATAAATCCATTCAGTTTAGTAACATTATATCGGTCGCCCAAACCACGCACAAAAACATTTTTTACACCCTCTTGTTTTGAGATACCTGAGATCTTGCTTACAGCACCTTCGGCATCGCTTATGCCTTTTCGCGACATTTCCTTAGCACCAACAGCCTGTGTCGCAATAAGCGACTGCTTTTGCTGGAGGAGAAGAATATTTTCGCTTTCGCGATTGGCTTTTACCACAAGTTCTACTTCTTTAAGTGCTATATTTGCCGATTCAAGCAGAATGTCCACAATTGTTTCTTTACCTGCTTCGACCACCACATTTGCTTTTTCGAATGGCTTGTACGATATGTAACTCGTTGTAATTATATATTTTCCGGGTGCCAGATTCTCAATTATACATTCACCATCTAAATTCGATGCACTTCCGTTGGTTGTTCCCTTTATCATGACGGCAGCGCCTATAAGTGGCTCTTTATTGCCCGAATCAAGGATAACACCCTTTATTGATCCCTTTTGTGCATATACATTCGTAAATGCAATTACAAAAATTAATACTAAAAATCTTGATGGTAAATTTGAAAATCTCATGAATTAAATACTGTTTATTTCTAATCTTTTATTAGCTAAAATCGACGCTGCAAAATTCATTAAACATTATTTCAGATAAGTGACATGCACATTACATTGATGTAATATATATTACATTTCAATGAAAGTATTTAAACACATTGCTTATGCGCTGAATTTCTGCGCTTTACAAACACCGAAACTAATATAAGTAATCGATAATTATTATTGATATGTTTTCACCACATAGTACACAGTAGTTTTACAAGCAAGAAAAAAGACTAAGAACACATAGGATTATCCCGACTAACGGGATAATTTCAGAGCGATAAAAGTATCGTCAGATACTTTTACTATGTGAACTAAGTTTTTTTTCTTAAATAATTTCTATGTG
>JAFGVV010000053.1 GCA_016937795.1 Paludibacteraceae bacterium | reverse complement strand
TGGGAGGAGGTAGGTTGGCGGCTTCGCCGCCAACCTACCTCCTCCCAAAAACCTAACTTATTGATTGCCTGTCATTCCGAACGTAGTGAGGAATCTAATAAGCTAAAAAAACTAATTCAAAATATTTTTTATCGGTCAGTAGTGTTTAAAAATAAATCTTAAATTGTGATATACTATTCGTATATTCTGATATTCAAAGCATTATATTTTACATTTATTTCTAAACAGTTTCTTATATGGGCTTTGCCAAAATCAATCATTAAATTGTTTGGGAAAGCCCATTTTATATAATTGTATAATCACTACAATCTTACCTGCCCATCTCCTTTTACAAGCCACTTGTAGGAGCAAAGCTCTTCCAATGCCATTGGACCACGGGCATGTAACTTTTGAGTACTAATCCCAATTTCGGCTCCGAGTCCGAATTGTGCACCATCTGTAAAGGCTGTAGAGACATTGCTGTATACACAAGCAGCATCTACCGCTTTAGAAAAATATTGCAGAGCCTCGGCATTTTCGCTTACTATACATTCGCTGTGTTTCGAACTGTATTCCGAAATATGCTGCACAGCTGCCTGAATATCGGCCACTGTTTTTACTGACATTTTATAACCAAGAAACTCAATACCATAACTTTCCGCAGTAGCTTTCTGAAGTAAATGCGCAGGATATTTTCCGTTCAGGAAAGTATATGATTTTACATCAGCATAAATAATCACACCCTTCTCAGCCAGTCTTTCGCACAAAGCAGGCAAATCGGACAAACGATTTTCGTGAATCACCATACAATCGAGCGCATTACACACACTTACACGCCGTGTTTTAGCATTGAACACAATGTCGCGGCCTTTATTTACATCGCCAGAAGCATCAAAATAAGTATGGCAAATACCTGCCCCTGTTTCAATGACCGGAATACGCGAATTATCGCGCACTGACTCAATCAGACTTTTTCCACCACGCGGAATAATCACATCCACATAACCTGTGGCGTTCATCAGCTCCACAGCAGCTTCCCGTCCGGCAGGCAATAAAGTCACAATATTTTCATCAAGTCCGGCATTGCTCAACACTTCGCGAATCACCTTCACAATAGCTTCATTCGAATAATATGCATCCGAACCGCCCTTAAGCACACAGGCATTTCCCGATTTGAGACAAAGCGAAAACACATCGAAGCTCACATTGGGACGTGCTTCGTAAATAACACCCACCACACCAAAAGGCACCGACACTTTTTCAATTGTCATTCCATTGGGACGAATAGTTTCCATTAACTTACGACCCAGCGGAGAAGGAAGTGACGCCACATTACGGATATCCGCTGCTATACCTGCGATACGTTCATTGGTTAGCAAAAGTCTGTCGTACATTGGATTTGCCTTATCCATCGCAGCTAAATCCTTTGCATTGGCTGCAAGTATTTGACTTGCATTACTTTCGGCAGCATCAGCCAGGGCTACTAAAACCTGATCGATAAGTTTATCGTCGACCAGATTCAGTGAACGTGAAGCCTGCAGGGCTGCTTTTTTCCAATTATCATTAATTTCCATATCATTATTTGTTTTCACTACTGACCGACATAAATAGTTTGAATTAGTTTTTTTAGTTTTTCAGATTCCTCTCTATGTTCGGAATGACAGACAATTACTTAGTTAGGTTTTTGGGAGGAGGTAGGTTGGCGGCGAAGCCGCCAACCTACCTCCTCCCGGGCATAATCAATACAAAACATTGTCATTCAGAGCGTAGCGAAGAATCTAAGAAGTTTAGTTGGTCTGTAATGATTTGTTTTATAAGCCTTCGATTATTCTGTCAACAAATTCAGCAGTTTTCATTTCGAAATCGTACTTTAAACCCACCATATAATCTTGCACATAACTATATCCTGACAAACCGGCCGTCTTATATTCAACAGGAAAAGTATAACTTATGCTATCGCCACGCTGATTGCCATTGTCATCGGTAAAAACATAAGTGAGTTCAAAACTTTCGTTTTCGCGATAAACTACTTCCTGAAAATGATATGAATAAGCAAAAACAAGAAACATCACCGAGCCGTTGTTGGTATATTTAAAGCGATTAGGCACTTTCTTAATATTAATTTCGAGTTTGTTATTACCAATAAATTTCTCCATATTATATTCCTTCAATTTATCAGCCAGCACTTTACGAAATATATTCAACATATAATCGCTATTAAGTTCGCAAGCTAACCGGTGATTCCATGCCCACAGAAACACTGCCGGAATAAAATACGATTTTTCTTTTTTTACCGTCACCAGCGAATCGGTGTGTATCAGCGAATCCGAATTAACCGTCACAAACGAACTATAATCGTAAGTGGGCTGTGCTACACTGGGCATGCGGTCGCGAATTACTTTGGTCATTTTCGATGTGCTTACACAGCCGTTCAAAGCCACAACCGTCAGAAAGAAAACAAGAATTTTCAGATTGAATGATTTCATTTTTTCTACAAATATTTAAGTAGCAGCGGAAATTTCAGATAGGAATAATTATTCAAGATACAGATAATCGCAATGAATCAATGGTTTCTGATTTTTCCGCCCGAGCAACTCGCGTGCTTTTCGACTATCATACTGCACTTTACCCACGCCAAGCGCTTGTCCATCCTCTCCCACAATTTTCACAATATCGTCTTTTTCAAATTCACCTTCGATACATGTAGCGCCCACAGGCAACAAACTCACAGCTTTATCGCCACAAAGTGCTTTGGCAGCATTTTCGTTTACATGAATTTCGCCTTTTGCAAAACCTTCGCTGTGCGCAATCCATTTCTTTACACTTGAAACACCTTCGCGCGAAGCAACAAAATGGGTGCTAATCACCTCTTCTTTTTTATCGAGTAAACCTAAAAGTATATTTTCTTTCTTGCCATTGGCAATATACACCTCAATTCCTTCGTCGGCAATTTTGCGGGCAATGGTGGTTTTGGTGGCCATTCCACCCCGTCCGAACGACGATTTTGAACTTTGAATAAAGTCGGATACATCCTGCCCTTTACTTATTTCGCGAATTACCTGCGAAGCCGGATCGACAGGTGAACCATTGTAAATGCCATCAATATTGCTCAGAATAATCAACGCTTCCATGTCCATCATCGACGCAATTAGCCCCGAGAGTTCATCGTTGTCGGTAAACATAAGTTCCGAAACCGACACCGTATCATTTTCGTTCACCACCGGAATCACATGATTGTCGAGCATCACCTGCATACAGTTTCGCTGATTGAGATAATGTCGACGACTCGAGAAATTCTCTTTCATAGTAAGCACCTGCCCTACCGTGATGCCATGTTCGCGAAACAAATCCCAATAATGATTGATAAGCTTGGCCTGTCCCACAGCCGAATACAACTGGCGCTGATCGACCACATCCATTTTTTTGTTTAGCCCCAAAATACTACGTCCAGAGGCCACTGCACCTGAAGACACAAGCACTAATTCGACACCTTTTTTATGCAACACAGCAATCTGATCGACCAGGGCCGACATACGCGTAATATCCAGCGTACCATCGGGGCGGGTAAGCACATTGCTACCAATTTTTACGGCAATTCGTTTGAAACGTAAGGACATTGAAATTTTATTTTTTGGAAGAAGTCTTTCGATTAACTATTTTTCTGAATAAACCACATGCATAACTGTAGTTCCCACAGCATGAAGCGTGCTTTTGTCGATGTTTTCCATCGTATCGTTGATAGTGTGCCAATAATGACCAAAACCTTTCGACGAATATTTATCGTACTGAATAATATCGATACTCGGAATGCCTGCTATACGGTTTATATACAAATGATCGTCGGTAATTGCGCCCAATTCTTCGTTGATGAAATACTGACTAAAACCAAGTTTTTGGGCTTTATCCCATACTTTTTTGACGATATGCGCTGCATAATGCATCGAAATTTGCTCTTTATAAAAAGTAGCTCCCGGCGCACCCACCATATCGAGTAATATACCATAATCGGCTTTATAACCACTTTTGTGTGGATTCCGGGCCCAGTATTGCGAACCCAGACACCACGAATCTTCGCTATTTCCACTAAAAGTTTCAGGTGCACCATAATCCTCGGCATCAAAGAATATTATATCCACACCTACCTCAGGCGCAGTTTGCCCCAGTTGTCGTGCAATTTCGAGCAACACTCCCACGCCACTTGCTCCATCGTTGGCTCCCAATACCGGCGTATTGTAATTAGCCGGATCGGGATCGTGATCGCTCCAGGGGCGACTATCCCAATGAGCAAAAAGCAAAATGCGTTTCTGTTTTTCGGGCTTAAAACTGCCTATTATGTTTACCGCATTAAGCACAGTGCCATTGAAAGCTTTTAATTCAGCTTTTTGTTCGGTCACTTCCGCACCAAACGATTTGAGCTTAGCCGACAGATAAGCCGCACATTGCAAATGCACCTCGGTATTGGGTACGCGCGGACCAAAGTCAACCTGCGTCTGAATATATTGATAAGCCGAATCAGCCACAAATGCCGGAACCTGTATTTGCTCAGCTACTTTCTGTTTGCCCGATTGCGTAGCCTGCTTACATCCTGATAATATGAATATAAACAGGATAAAAATGTATATTTTCCTCATAATTAGTCAAATGAAGCACAAAGATATGAATAATAAACGAAATGAAAAGATTTTGAAAGCCCTGCATATCTATTTTTTTACAATAAAAAACCTGTCACAACGGTAAAATGAAATAATATTCATTAAGATTTGGAATCGGAGTTTTTTCGGCAAAAAACTATTACATTTGTAAACACAAAAGGCATTATCTGAAAAGAATTGTATTACCGAATGCTCAAAACGACAAAAAAGAAGAAATTTAATGTTTTTTTTGAGTTAGCACACAATAAAGCATATAACACTATAAATATGACACTTACACACAACTTCAGCATACAGAAACAGCCCTCCAAAATCGGAAAACAGCAAAAACAGGTTGTAAAACATATTTTTGAACTTGTACCAATCGAAATTTAGCTGTTTCTTTGCAACCGTTAACTAAACAACACAATCTTTTTTATACCTTAAAAAACTAATACCTATTGAAACGCGGGACTTTGTGAAAAGTCCCGCGTTTTTTGTATCCATTCCAATACATTAAATCTGCACAAAATTCTCAGAATGTGCAGAAAAGCTGTTGCAGGTTCAACAAAAACTGCTAAATTTGCGCATTCATTTTTCAAAGATTTTTATAAGCCCCGCATAGTATTATTCAGTATTCTGAATCAATAAATCTGCAATAAACGGTATTCAAAACGAAGAATGAAAGAATCACGCGAAGACTAATAACCCAAAATAATACAAACATGAGTTTTAATATTGTAGTACTTGCCAAGCAGGTGCCCGATACGCGCAATGTGGGTAAAGATGCCATGAAAGCCGATGGAACGGTAAACCGTGCCGCGCTTCCTGCCATTTACAACCCCGAAGACCTCAATGCGCTGGAACAGGCACTACGCTTAAAATCGAAAATCGAAGGTGCCACTGTGCATGTGTTGACCATGGGTCCTGCCCGTGCAGCCGAAATTATCCGCGAAAGTATGTATCGTGGCGCCGATGGCGGCTATTTACTCAGCGGACGTGAATTTGCCGGTTCGGACACCCTCGCTACTTCTTATGCACTTGCCTGCGCCATTCGTAAAATAGGGAAAGTGGACATTATCATTTGTGGTCGTCAGGCCATTGATGGCGACACAGCCCAGGTAGGTCCACAGGTAGCCGAAAAACTCGGCATGCCACAAATTACTTACGCAGAAGAAATTCTGGACTGTTCCAACCAAAAGATTACTGTAAAACGCCGCCTCGAACGTGGTGTAGAAGTGGTAAAAGGTCCAATTCCAATGGTCGTTACAGTAAACAGCTCCGCAGCTTCGTGTCGTCCGCGTCACGCCAAACTCACCCTGAAGTACAAACATGCCGCTACTCCTACCGAAAAACAGGATTCAGGCTCCGACTATACCGATCTTTACAGCACACACCCTTATCTGAATATCAACGAATGGGGTGTGAGCGATATAGAGCACGATATAAAATGGCTCGGACTGAGCGGTTCGCCCACCAAGGTAAAACAAATCGAAAATGTGGTTTTCACAGCCAAGGAAAGTAAAAAAATGACCGCAGCCGATAACGACATCGAAGATTTGATGAAAGAACTGATTGCCAATCATACCATAGGATAGACCCCTGACCCCTAAAGGGGAAAAGGTCATTATAATTATTTCAAAACATTAAAAAACTCCATATTATTCCCCTTTAGGGGATAGGGGTATTAATCATATGAACAACATAATAGTATATCTCGAAATAGAAGACGGCATCGTAGGCGATGTAAGTCTCGAGCTGCTCACCAAAGGTCGCACTTTGGCCGATCAGCTGAAATGCAAACTCGAAGCTGTAGCTGCGGGTCATAAACTCGATGGTATAGGAGCACAGGTTTTTCCTTTCGGCGTAGACACACTTTATGTGGCCGACGATGCACGACTTGCTCCTTACACCACCCTCCCACACACTTCCTTACTTGTAAATCTTTTTAAAGAAGAAAAACCGCAAATTGCACTTATGGGAGCCACTTCCATTGGTCGCGATCTCGGCCCGCGTGTTTCTTCGGCATTATTCAGCGGACTTACAGCCGACTGTACTTCGCTCGAAATTGGTACTTACGAAGACAAAAAAGCAGGCAAAGTGTACGACAATCTGCTTTATCAGATTCGTCCGGCCTTTGGTGGAAACATTGTGGCTACCATTGTAAACCCCGATTGTCGTCCGCAGATGGCTACCGTACGCGAAGGCGTTATGAAAAAAGAAATTTGCGATGCCAAATTTGCCGGAAAAACAAAAAAACTCGAAGTCTCGAAATATGTGCCTGATACCGACTTTGTAATCGAAGTAATTGAGCGACACATGGAAAAGTCGAAAGTAAATCTGAAAGGTTCACCCATAGTGATTGCCGGAGGCTACGGAATGGGCAGCGCCGAAAACTTCAAACTGCTTTACGACCTTGCCGCAGTGCTTGGTGGCGAAGTAGGCGCTTCACGTGCCGCTGTTGACTCAGGCATGTGCGAACACGAACGTCAGATTGGACAAACCGGAACTACAGTGCGTCCGAAACTGTATATTGCCTGCGGAATTTCAGGACAAATTCAGCACATTGCAGGTATGCAGGAAAGCGCCATGATTATCGCCATCAACAGCGATCCGCACGCACCCATCAACGCCATTGCCGATTATGTAATTACCGGCACAGTGGAAGAGGTGATTCCGAAAATGATTCAATACTATAAAAAGAACAGTAAGTAAACAACGACCCCTAACCCCTAAAGGGGAATAAGAATCACTCGATTCATAGTTACTTAAGGGTCCTTTATTAACAAAATAATCAAAAAAAACTCTTACCCCCCTTTAGGGGTTGGGGGTCAATTAATATTATGAACTACTACAGCAACAATCCGGCCTTAAAGTTCCAGTTGGCGCATCCATTGATGCAGAAAATTGTGACGCTCAAAGAGCAGAACTTTGCCGAAAAAGATAAATATGATTATGCCGCACGCGATTTCGAAGATGCAATTGACAACTACGAACGTGTGCTCGAAATTATCGGTGAAATTTGTGCAGAAATTATTGCACCTAATGCCGAAAGTGTGGACCACGAAGGGCCACGTGTAGAAAACAACCGTGTAATTTACGCCCGTGGCACACAGGAAAACCACGAAGCGCTTGCACAGGCCGGTCTTTACGGCATGGCTTTGCCACGTCAGTATGGCGGACTGAATTTCTCCATGATTCCTTATATTATGGGTGGTGAAATGGTGTCGCGTGCCGATGCGGGTTTTGCCAATATCTGGGGACTTCAGGATTGCGCCGAAACAATAGCCGAATTTGCCGACGAAGACATCAAAGCGGAGTTTCTGCCACGCGTTTGCGAAGGGCAGACTTGTTCGATGGATCTTACCGAACCAGATGCTGGCTCCGACTTACAGGCTGTACAGCTGAAAGCTACTTACAATGAAAAAGATGGACTTTGGTATTTGAATGGAGTAAAACGCTTTATTACCAACGGTGATGCACAAATTAAACTTGTATTAGCACGTTCGGAAGAAGGAACGAGCGATGGTCGCGGACTGTCGTATTTTGTGGCCGACAACAAACATGACGAAACTGTAAAAGTACGTCGTATTGAAAACAAACTCGGTATCAAAGGCTCACCAACCTGCGAACTTGTTTTTACCAATACACCAGCCAAATTAGTGGGTGCACGCCGCATGGGACTTATTAAATATGTAATGTCGCTGATGAATGGTGCACGTTTGGGCGTGGGAGCTCAGTCGGTGGGTGTATCGCAGGCAGCTTACGACGAAGCTGTGGCTTATGCCCGCGAACGTCAACAATTTGGAAAACCAATCATTGAGTTTGCAGCCGTTTCGGAAATGATTTCGATGATGAAAGCTAAACTCGATGCAACCCGCGCACTTTTGTACGAAACCTCACGATTTGTTGATGTATATAAAGCATACGAAGGCATTGAAGCTACACGCAAACTTACCCCTGAAGAAAAAGCGGACTACAAGGAATATCAGAAATTAGCGGATGCATTTACACCTATTCTGAAAATGTTTTCGAGTGAATATGCCAATCAGAATGCCTATGACTCGATTCAGGTGCACGGCGGTTCAGGTTTTATGAAAGATTATGCCTGCGAACGCATTTACCGCGACGCACGCATTCTGACCATTTACGAAGGAACTTCACAGTTGCAAACTGTGGCTGCCATCCGCCACGTCACCACAGGCACTTATCTGAAACAAATCCGTAATTACGAATCACTGCCTATCAATCCTGAGTTCGATTCGATACGCAAGCGACTGATCACCATGACTAATCTGCTCGAGCATTCCGTAGAACGTGTGAACGAAGCGAAAAGTCAGGAGTATATTGACTTCCATGCCCGCAGACTCGTGGAAATGGCCGGACACATTGTAATGAGCTATCTGCTGATTATTGATGCTACCCGCGACAAAGATGATTTGTTCCGCAAATCGGCCTTTATTTACAATAAATTTGCTGAAGTGGAAGTGCGCAAACACGCCACATTCATCAAAACTTTCGATGTGGAAGGGGTCGATTTGTACAAAGTAAAATAATCACAGAAGATTAATATACATTGGCAAATATAAATCTGAAAGGTATTCTATACCTGTCAGATCGAAAATAAAAGTTCCGGTTGAAATCTCAACCGGAACTTTTATTTAAGCAACATCTTGCATTTAGCAAAACTCATTCAGCGCGTTTAGCAAAAGTATTTTTCGATCATTGTCAATCGGAAATCTGTAACTATTATCAATAGACACATATCCACTGATTTGATTGGACACTTTATCGAGATATCTCAAGTTGATAAGCAAGTCATCGTTAATCCGAAAGAATGTGCTAAACTTTCGTTCAAGTTCTTTCATCTCAAGTGAAATGTCGGTTTCGTCGCCATTCCGCAGAATTGCGCAACAGGAATTTGCTTTTGCAATAAAGAAGAGAATGGATTCCGGATCGACAAACAGCCAACCAGCTCTGGTTCGTATTTTGACCTTTCGGCGTGTTGTTATATTATTCATATTTCCAAAGTTTAAATTTAAACTTATTGAAAAACAAACACAAGTCACATCGTCACTTTACAATCATACGGTTTGTGAGCACATTATCGTTCGTTCGCAGCTTATACATATACACTCCGCTTTGTAGCTTGGCAGCATTGAAAGTAAGCTCGTGCGTACCTGCGCATTTCTCTTCACTGATTAGTTTCTCCACAACTTTTCCATTCATGGTCATTATAGTCAATTCAACAAATGAAGTATTATTCAGTGTAAAAACAATATTTGTAAAACCCTTAAACGGATTTGGATAGTTTGTAAGCATTCTGTCTTTGATAAGTTCGAAGTTAGCTGTTGTAGAAGTTGAAACCCTTAGCGGAGTTGACTTGTCGCTTTCGTTTCCTCCAAAATCGACCGCTGTCACTTCATATACATATTCGGCTACATCCGATGTGAAATTATTATCGCTGTAATAATTATCCTTCGACGTTTTGTATTTCTGACCATTTCGGTAAATCACATAATACCTTACATCCGGATCGGGATTCATATCCCACTCAAGGTCGTAGCGTGTCGATCCTGCAATTACACCCTGCAAGCCTGTGGGCGTGGAAGGAACAAGATTATCAACTGAGTATCCCGAATCGACAGGACAAGTATAGAACACAAGCGGATTTTCGGTATGTGTGGTTATATAGAATTTATTCCAGTAAATTCCCGTTTCTGTAGAATCGCGATAAGTATGCGCCAGGAAAGTATAATCAGCACTTTGAGTAGCGGGGACTACGCCAACGCCTACCCATTCATCGTCCATCCATTCCCAAACGCCATATTGCGTAATATCGCCACCGGCATCGAGCACATCGGCTTCGAAGTTGATAAACACCCAGCCACCCTGGTCGTCGGGCACATCGCTGATAGCAGTAATATTCAGTGCACCAAGCGTCATATCGCCTGCCACAAAACTATATTCTACTGAGCGAACCTCATTACTTTCGGCATCAACCTGATCGACAACGAGATAATAAGTCAACCCTTCGGTCAACCCGGTGAGCGTTACTGCATGTTCCGTTACCAATGTGGCAGGCTCGGCTACCGAAAGTGGATATACACCCGAATTATTTGTGGCAAAACGCACTTCACCGGCAGCAGCGACCGAAGTTTTCCATCTGAGCAACATGGAAGTAGGACTGACATTCTTCATTTTCACGTTGCTTATTCCGAAAGCAGGGGGAATTTCGCTTCCAACCAAAATCGTCCTCGATTGCTGCGTTCCATCCACCACACACTGATACACACCAAAGTGTGTGGCATTAATACCGGTGCTAAAAACCAGTTGAGCATTTGTTGCCTCCGGAATATCCACGCCATTTTTTTTCCACTGATAATTTGCTCCTGTCAGCATTGCGTTGAAAACCACTCTACCGGATATCGTTGCACTTTCATTCAATATCAGATTCTGATTTTCAGAGCCCAACAATACCGTTTCGTAATTCGACCAGCCTGTACCGTAATGAAAAAGGTTGTTCTCTGTTTCCAATGTCAAACTGCCTGCACTCGGATGGTCGGCAATATTGCCCCTATTGGTAATATCTCCGTTAACTCTGACTACAGCTGAAGTATATGAATAGGGAAAGATATTACCAGAAATAGTAGTTTCACCTTTTAATACTGTATTGAATTTAAAATATGTGAGTTCAAAAACTGCATCCTTATAGCTTACATTGTTTTCAGTGCAATTAAAATTTATAGTTGCGAAATTCGCCTCAACATCTACATTTCTGATGATGTTGTACCACATATACAATGTCTTAAAACGTCCATATTCCGGTAAAATAAGCTTTCCACCATTCATATCCACTGTGACAGTTTTTCTGAAACATACACTCGAGTGCAGGTTAAGTACAGTAATAGCATTTGTGCCTAACCAATTTTTAAGAGCAAGTGTATCTCTTTGAGTGGAAAAATCACATTGGCCGGAGAATTTCATTCCTTCAATATTCAGAGAATCCTCTTTATTCACAAACGAGCTACCATCAGTCTGATAAAGCCATAAACCATAATTATCATCGGGCAATGAACTAATAATATCACCATTGTTTGTAAATGACCCATCAATTCTCACTCCCCTGTCGCCAGCCGACCAAATACTCGTGGAATACCAGTCTCTGAGCCTACCCTCGAGTGTGCAGTTTCCCTGAAGTACCACATACGATACATTGTTATCGCCACCCACCAGGAACATACCATCAAGTACAGCATTGCGGATATATAAATGATCGTCGGGATTGTAGGTTTTTCCCAAACCCAGTTCTGTTGATCCATTAGTATAAATACGGTTATTATTGGCTTCAATTTTACCATTCAATATACTACCTCCATCGAATATAAGCCTGTGTTCGAAACCCTCGTCGGGCGGAATAACTAAACGCGAACGATTTAAATGAAACGAAGGAGAATTGATAATGACTGTAGTATCGACCTGCAGAATACCCAAACTATCGCTCACGGTCACTTCTCCCAGAAAAATGGTGCTATCGTTCAGCGATTTCATTTTGTGTAAATGCGCAACTCCGCCGGAACCTTTAAACTGTGTATTTGTTACAGCTCTGAACGAACCGTTATTGGTCAGATCACCTCCCAGATAAAGATAAAACTTGTCGGCAATGTAGTGTTTCGATATAGTTCCGTGATTCACAAAATCACCATTTACTGTCACATAGAAACCATCGTGGCTCGGACTAATTGTACCTTTGTTTATCAGATTATTTTTCACATACAGTGCCGAACCCATCCATGCACTTGTGTTATTATTCAAAAGAGCGCCAGGCTCTACTGTCAGATTATAACAATGTGTATTTTGATAAGGAGTACCGGTAACAATCACATGGTGAGCAACAACTACACTTGTCATGGAATCGGGCACCGCCGTCGATTCAGGATTTGTGGACCATGTAAGCGGATCCATCCAGTTACCATCCTTTACCGAAGTAAATTGCGCAAACACACTGCCTGCAAATGTCGCAAGCAACGAAAGGAGTAAAAATCTTGTTTTCATGATGGTTGATTTTAATGTTTGTGACGCAAGATACAACCAACCATTTATATATCTCAGACAAATGAATATTCGGGCGTGTTCATTGTCTGTTCGGTAAGCATAATTTATATCTGATTAAACAGTTCGAGCAATTCCTCACGTTTACGTTTCGACACAGGCACCTGACTACCATCGACCATACGAAGATATCCACCATCGTTCTTTTCGAAACTTACAATATGATTGATATTAATAAGATGCGACTGATGTGTACGAAAAAAGAAAAAATCGGAAAGCATTTCCTCATAATCTTTAAGCGTTTTCGACACGAGCACTTTTTTGCCATTTAGCAGATAAAATGTACTATAATTATGATCGGCTTCACAACGGATAATATCCACCACTTTCACAATAAAGATGCTTTCAGCAGTTTTCAGCACTATCTTTTTATCCTCGGGATGACTGTTTAAATTATCGAAAAAGTTTTTCAGCTTTGCATTCAGTGCCTGTTGCTCCGATTTTCCGGCAGCTTTCCGGATGGCGGCCACAAGTTCGTCGATATTTACAGGCTTCATTATATAATCCACAGCTGAAAATTTAAACGCACTGACTGCATATTTTTCATAGGCTGTAATAAAAATAATGGCGAAATTAACCGGATCAATCTTTGACAACAAATCGAAGGCTGTTCCATCACCCAGATTGACATCGAGCAGCACAATATCTGGTTTAAGTAGCCGTATTGCATCCAAAGCACTCTGTACACCATCGGCCACTCCCACTATTTCGGCCGATTCGCAGAAATTCTCAATCACTCCAGTTATCAATTCTCTGACAGGAGCTTCATCATCCACAATAAGAATTCTTTGTTTTGTCATACTTCACTATTTTTTTTCAGCGGCATGGTAATTTTCACCAGAGTACCTGTTTTCACATCGTCTGATATATCAACAATACTTACACTTACTTTTAACCGATATTTTCTTCGTAAAATATCAATTCGCTGTCCCGTAATATCAATGCCATACGAATGATGTTCAGGACTCTTCATTTTCACACATTTAAGATAACCAATTCCGTTATCTTCCACTTCGCAATGCAGCAAATCATTTTCGAGTCGATAACTGATTCTTAAAACGCCTTCGTAATTAATGCCTGCAAATCCATGATCGATGGCATTTTCGACAAAAGGCTGCACAAGCATAGGCGGTATCAATATGTTTTCTGCATCGATGTTTGCATCTATCACTATACTATAACGAAACTGATCTGAAAAGCGTTGTTGTTGGAGCACAAGATAAAGTTCAAGCGATTGAATCTCCTTCGCAAACGAAATAAACTCGTTGGAACTGTTTTCGAGCGTTAGTCGCATCAATGAGGCCAGCGACGAAATAAGATTCACACCCTCGCGCACTGTTTTCTGAAGAATATTGCGCTGAATAGCAGTAAGTGTATTAAATATAAAGTGCGGATTCATTTGGCTTCGCAGCAATTTTTGCTCAAGTTCCACAGCACGCAGTTTATCGAGTGAGCGTCGTCGTTCAAGCAAAAGCCAGATACTTATCAAAACCATCAGACTAAGAACAGCAATCATCGTCAACATCGAGCGTTGCTGACGGATAATAATCGAATTTTTCGAATTGGCAGTTTTAAGGCTCGAATTTTCAAGAATGTGCCTTTCGGTTTCGTAACGGGTTTTCAATTCCTCAATCTGTTGGTTTTTCTGTATGTTAAATATAGAATCGCTAAGCAATTTCCCACGTTTTAAGGATGTAAAGGCACTTTTATAATCTCCTTTGGCACCATATACTTCAGATATCTGACTTAAAGAATTTATCAAAACTTCGTTGGCTTGTGCCATTTCGGCAAGCATTATAGCTTCTTCAAAATACCTGATAGCATTTTCAGGCTGATTGAGCTGACGAAAAACAATCCCAAGATTAAAATTGGTTAGCGCCATACCATTCTTATCACCCGCATCTTTTTGAATATCCAGAGCATTTCTGAAAATACGAATTGCCTTTTGCGTGTTTTTCCTATTTAACCATATTCTACCAATACTATTCAGATTATTGGCCTCGAATACACGATGAGTTTGCTTATGGTTAAGCCTTAACGAACGTTCGAAGTATTGTAATGCCTTTTCATCATCTCCTTTTATCAGATATATTTCGCCAAAATTTGCATATATAATTCCAAGCTCCTCTTCCATATTGTTTTTCTCGAAATAATCCACAGCCTTCGAATGGTAAAACAAACTCTCGTCGGCTTTACCAAGTTTCCAGTAAAGCGTTCCAATATTATTCAGGGAATAAGCGATTCCTTTTGCATCCCCAATTTTTTCACGAATGGTCAGAGCACGCTGATAATGTGCAAGCGCTTTATCATAAACACCTTGATTAAGAAAAAGATAACCAATATCGCTAATTGCTTCAGCCATTTTTACCGAATCGGAAAGTGAAATATAATACCTGAGGCCATCGTCCATATCGCGCATCGACTCACCCAAATTACCGGTATAGCCATTGGCATAGCCTCGAATTTTCAATGCTTTAAATTTCAGACTATCTGTTCGAAGATATTCGGCAAGTTGCATAGCTTCAGTGGCATATTTCACTGCATCCACAGGCACATCGTAAGTGAGATGATCAGAAAGAAGTAGGAGAGTTTGCAGGCGCTGGTTGCCCGATTGGGATGAAAGCAGGTTTTCGAGACTATCGCGCACATTATTAACAGCTAAAATATTCAGCCACAAGCTCAATGAAAAAAATATGCTACAAACATACTTCATGCTGGAATATTGCAAGACAAAACTGTATTTAATAAGTCAAACACATAGAATCGTTCGCAAAAATAACTCAAACATCTGTAAAATTTGTAATCTAAGCTTAATAATTCTGATTTCAGAACAAAATTATTCCAGGTTGCCGTTTCGCATTTGCCACCTGCGACGCATAAAAGCATCGAGGCCAATAAGCAGAAACACAAGCGCTGCAATATAAAAACTAAAGATTAGAATCGACAACGATGATGAAGTCAAGTGAATCTCGGGCAAAGTAAAACTAAAGGCAAAATATACCTCCAGAATATAAATGCAGGCTGCCACCAATAAAAGCGACACAAACGAAATGCCCGCCAGATTGAGCATGTACGCTCTTTTGCGCTTCTTTTCGGCCAGTAAAAAAACCTTTTGCATGGTTTTATACTGAAAATCGACCGACACCGGAGGCCATTGTGTCGATTTGAGGGTCTGTTTTATCAATTTATCTTTCTCCATCCTGCATCTTTATTAAAACAAATAACTTTTTTCTTGTCCGGTGAAGTTTAACCCTTACATTTTCGGTTGTAAGCCCGAACACCATTGCCAACTCATTTACCCGCTTCGATTCGAGATAAAACAGTGTGATCAAAGCTTTTTCTTCAGCATTAAGCTGCGCAATGGCAATTTCGAGTTGCTGAAGCCGACGTTCGTTTTCATCTTCGTCGAAAAAAGTACCTACCGCTTCATCGGAAACTGTTTCGATGATACTTTCGTCGATAGCAGGCAAAATTACTTTTTTCTTACGAACAAACGAAATGGCTGTATTGTAAGCAATCCGAAAAAGCCAGGTAGAAAACGAACAATCGCCCTTAAAAGTATCGAGTTTGCTGAATGCTTTCAGGAATGCATCCTGAGACAGTTCTTCCGCATCTTCGCGCGACTGCACAATACGAACAATCATTGAATAAACCGAATGGCTGTATTGCTCTACGAAATGAGAGAACAGAGCAGTTTCCCCTTCGAGTATTCGTTTTATTGTAAGTTGTTCGTCTTTGCTTTCCATATTTCGTATATGTCATCTGACGCAGTGAAGCCAAAATTGTTACAACAATTCAAAATAATATTCAAACAGCATTTAAAAAAAATGTCTATCATAGTTGATTTTAAAATTGTATTTAGTCATTTTTTATGGGACAACTTCAGACTTATCCCTCTAATCGCCACGAAGTGGCAATATATTTTAGCCCAATGACAACGCCTTGGGTCTATAAATCGCAAAACCGACATCCGCCCTGTAAGGGCAAAATGATATATCAATATTAATGATAATGCCCTTACAGGGCACATATTCCGTCTGTTTATCTCTAACCCAAGGTGTTGCCATAGGGCTATATTATAATTGGCTTTGGCTACGCCGATTTTCAATTCAGACAAAACATAATTTAATATCATTGCGCGGTCTAAGCGCCTATGGCAATAAATTAATATCCACTCAATAAATGGTTAAACATGTAAAGTTGTTGCATTATTTTATTGAAAAAAAACAATAAATCAGAAACTGAAGGTGTAACATTTTTCAGCAAGCAACGTCAAACATTACAAAGAACGAAAATATTTATTTTAAAACAAAGTATTATGTTAGATTTCATTAGTATTCCGCTTATGGTGGGAATTATCACCCTGGGCATTTATAAATTATTCGAGTTGTTTGCCCGTAAAAAAGAACGTATGGCACTGATCGAGAAACTCGGCGAAAAGCTCAATCCGGAAATTCTCAACACGAAAATTTCATTTCCGCTCAAGTTTACGGACGACAAAGCCTTTGGTACTCTGAAAGTTGGATCCTTACTTTTGGGTGTGGGACTTGGTTTGTTGATCGGATTTTTTATCAGCTACTTTTATTATGGCAATGCCAACACAAACGATTATTACATTCGCGAAATGGTCGGTGTGATTTACGGAGCATCTGTACTGCTTTTTGGCGGGCTCGGACTTGTGGTATCGTTTATCATCGAACTAAAACTTTCGAAGAAAAAAGATTAATATTTGTCTGAAGCATTGAAAAGACATCAATTCAAGAGGTTGTCTCAAAAAAGTTGAACGCAAATTACGCAAAAAACCGCAAATCTTCACAAATCATAAGTTATTGTTATTCAACAGAACATTGAATATTAAAATTGCATAATTTGTGAGAATTTGCGTAATTTGCGTTCAAAAAAAAATACTTTTGACACACCCACTTGAATAAAAAAACATCTTTTTTTCAGAAACTTTTGATATACATACAACTTCCCCCCTTTGGGGGCAGGGGGTGTTTTACTACATATCGCTCAGCTCTAACCAACGCATCGATTTTTCGTCGATCAGTTCGAGCAACTGTGCATGACGCTGCGAATCGGCCATAATTTCGTCGGCAGTCAGTTGACCTGAAGCCAGGCTGGCTTCAATATCCGCCTTTTCCTGTTCAAGAGCAGGAATTTCAGCATCAAGGGCTTCCAGCTCCTTTTGTTCTTTGTACGAAAGTTTACGTTTTTCAGGCTTTGCGTTTGTACCTCCAGCACCACTTTCCAGGTCTTTGTTCTTTGCTCTTTGCTCTTTGCTCTTTTGTTCCCCTTTAGTGGTTAGGGGTTTTTCTTCGTTTTCAATCTCAGTCCAATCGCGGTAATCGGTATAATTTCCGGGGAAATCTTTCAGTTCTGCATCGCCTTTAAACACAAGCAAATGATCGACCACTTTGTCCATAAAGTAGCGGTCGTGACTTACCACAATGACACAGCCTTTGAACGATTGCAGATAATCTTCCAGAATATTGAGCGTCACAATATCGAGGTCGTTGGTAGGTTCGTCGAGCACCAGAAAATTCGGGTTTCGCATCAGCACAGTGCACAGGTGCAAACGACGTTTTTCGCCTCCGCTAAGTTTATATACATAGTTGTGCTGCGTTTCGGGCGTGAACAGGAAATGCTGCAAAAACTGTGAAGCCGACATTTTTTTACCGTTGCCCAAATGCACTTCTTCGGCAATATCGCGCACCACATCAATCACTTTAATCTGCTCGTCAAAAGCCAGTCCATCCTGACTGTAATAGCCAAAAACCACAGTTTCGCCAATATCGAACGAGCCACTGTCGGGTTTCACCTCGCCCAGCAACATTTTAAGAAAGGTCGATTTTCCGGTTCCGTTTTTACCCACAATTCCCATTTTTTCGTATCGGGCAAAATTGTAGTAAAAATTATCTAATATTTTCAGATCACCATAAGCTTTGGAAATGTATTTGGCTTCGAAAATTTTTGAACCCAGATAACTCGCTTTCACGTCGAGCTGTACTTTGTCGTTATTACGACGTTGTTTGGCGCGTTCTTCAATTTCGTAAAAGCTTTCCTGACGCGACTTGGCTTTGTGAGCCCGTGCCTGTGGTTGACGACGCATCCATTCAAGCTCTTTTTTATATAAATTAACCGTGCGTTCGCTCTCGGCATTCCAATTCTCTATACGCTCCTGTCGTTTTTCTAAGTAATAAGAGTAATTGCCATTGTATTGAAACAGACCTTGATGATCAATTTCTAAAATGTTGGTACAAACACGATCCAGAAAATACCGGTCGTGGGTCACCATAAGTAATGACATATTGGAACGTTTCAGAAAATCTTCGAGCCACTCCACCATTTCGAGGTCGAGGTGGTTGGTTGGCTCGTCGAGAATCAGAAGTTCAGGCTCCGAAATCAGCACATTAGCCAGCGCCACACGTTTAAGCTGTCCACCCGAGAGTTCCGAAATTTTCTGTTCCAGATTTATAATCTTCAATTTACCAAGAATTTGCTTTATGCGCGTTTCGTAATCCCAGGCTTTGTGTAAATCCATCAGTGCAATCAGTTCATCAAGCTTCTCATGATCGCCGGTAGCCATGCAATGTTCGTAAGCTGCAATGGTGCGCACCACTTCATTGTCCGACTGCAAACAGGCATCAATCACCGAAAGGTTCTTAGGAAAATCAGGATTCTGATCGAGATAACCCACACGCAAATCGCGACGAAACGAAATTGTGCCCTCCTGATAATCTTCAGTTCCGGCAATAATATTAAGCAAGGTGGTTTTCCCTGTGCCATTTTTGGCTATCAACGCCACCCGCTGATTATCGGAAATACCGAAAGATATTTTTTCGAAAAGCAAATTGTCGCCAAACGATTTGGTAAGATTTTCGACCTGAAGATAACTGACCATAAGGATAATTACGAATTAAGAATGTAGAATGGATTGCAAAGATACAAAATTCAGGCTGAAAACGCCTGCATAGTCCATCGTAACAACTTGCCAAAGCATGTTTTTGTAAATAAAATATCTGAAATTGTTACAAATATCCGAAAAGGAATTTATATCTTTGTTGGGTCGAAAGTGACGTATTAAATGAAATAGATATTCATCAATAAAAAAACACATCATGAAAAGTCTTAAAGGAACACAGACAGAAAAAAATCTGTTGATTTCGTTTGCGGGCGAAAGTCAGGCCCGTATGCGTTACACTATGTTTGCCAGCAAAGCAAAAAAAGAAGGTTTTGAGCAGATTGCTGCTATTTTCCTTGAAACTGCCGATCAGGAAAAAGAACACGCAAAAAAATTCTTTAGTTATCTTGAAGGTGGAATGGTTGAAATTACAGCCACATATCCTGCAGGCGAAGTAGGAACTACTGCCGAGAACCTTAAAGCTGCTGCCGAAGGCGAAAATGAAGAGTGGACAGAAGCTTATCCTCAATTTGCCGATATTGCTGAAGCCGAGGGCTTTGCAAATATTGCAGCTACTTTCCGCAAAATTGCAGCTGTGGAAGCCGAACACGAAAAACGCTACCTCCGTCTGCTCGAAAAAGTAGAAGCCGGACAGGTTTACGAACGCGAAGAAGAAATCAGCTGGCAATGCCGCAACTGCGGACACGTGCATGTAGGCAAAAATGCGCCTAAAGCATGTCCCGTTTGCGCCCATCCACAAGCGTACTTCGAAGAAGAAAAACAGAATTATTGATTTGAAAATCTGAAGATTTGAAAATTTGAAAAATTTGAAAATTTGAAAAACATCAACCGCAGTTCAGTATTTTGAGCTGCGGTTGTTTTTGTTTAATTTTGTGGCAACGAAAACAAATCCAATGAATTCCGGCGAACATCCCAGACATACAGATCTTTCGCATGCCGATACAACAGTTGTACTCACTACCGATGGCTCGCATACGCTTTATGTGCCCGAAATCGACGAATGTTATCATTCTACGCACGGAGCCATTCAGGAGTCGCAGCATATTTTTATCGAAACGGCGCTCAGGCATTGTACAAAGTCGGAAATCCGGATTCTGGAGATTGGCTTTGGCACCGGACTGAATGCATTGCTGACCTTTGCCGAAGCGGAAAAATCCGGAAAAAAGATTTTTTATCACAGTCTGGAAAAATATCCTGTTTCCATAGAAAAAGTTTTGCGGCTGAACTACAGCCCATTGTGCAGAATGAACGACAATCATATTTTTGAAGCATTACACAAAGCAGAATGGAACTGCGCTATAAGCATTACTGAAAATTTCACGCTCGAAAAAACCGAATGTGATTTTACGGAATATGACCTGCCTTACACCTACGATGTGATTTACTTCGATGCTTTTTCGCCTGAGAAACAACCCGAAATGTGGAGCGAAGATCAGTTTGCCAAAGTATTTACTGCCGCTGAAAACGGTGCTGTACTTTCCACTTACTGTGCAAAAGGTTGGGTGCGCCGCGCCATGCAGGCAGCAGGTTTTAAAGTAGAGCGATTACCGGGACCTCCGGGAAAAAGAGAAATTCTGAGAGCGGTAAAATGATATTTTTTGCTGACTATTAATAATTTTCAGCTCCGGCATGGTTTTTCCGAAAAGATTACTTATCTTTGCAAACTCAAAATCAGGTATGTAGTTCTGTGATGTGTACATTGCTAAGCCTGCATTTATTAAAAACTCTATATCAAACAATTATCATGTATTTAACAGCTGAAAAGAAGCAGGAAATCTTTGGTAAATACGGAAAGTCTAACACTGACACCGGCACTGCAGAAGGCCAGATTGCATTGTTTTCGTATCGTATCAACCATTTGACTCAACACTTAAAGTCAAACAAAAAAGATTATAGTACAGAACGCGCTCTTGTAATGTTGGTTGGTAAACGTCGTCGTTTGCTCGATTATCTGAAAGCAAAAGAAATTGAACGTTATCGTACAATTATCAAAGAGTTGGGTATCAGAAAATAATTCTGCAAAACAAAACCCATTAAAAGGCGTTTCAAATCAATATTTGAAATGCCTTTTTTCATTTCGCATTTTTGAGAAATTAATCAATCATTTAAATCTTACAAGTATTATGAGAGCACTGTATTCAATAGCCATCAACCTATACAGCTTTTTACTTCCACTGGCAGGACTTTTTAACCGTCGCGCACGTCAGCTTTCCAAAGGACAGCGAAAAGCATTGAAAAAAATCAGCAAAAAAGCTGACTCCAAAGGTGGTTATGTGTGGTTTCATGCAGCTTCGCTCGGCGAATTCGAACAGGGTCGTCCGCTCATGGAAAAACTCAAACGCGAAAAGCCCGAAACCAAAATTATACTTACTTTTTACTCGCCTTCGGGCTACGAAGTGCGCAAAAACTATAACGGAGCCGACATTGTGGCTTACCTACCGGCTGACACACCTGACAATGCACGCCGTTTTATGAAAATCGTAAAACCGAGCCGCGCCGTGTTTATCAAATACGAATTTTGGCCAAACTACCTGACTGAGCTCAGTAAAGCCGGTGTTCCCGTAATTTCTGTATCGGCCATTTTCCGTAAAGAGCAGCTTTTTTTCAACCCGCGCGCTAAATGGTATTTGTCGCTACTTTCGGGTTTTTCGCATATTTTTGTACAGGACGAAAATTCACTCAAACTCCTGCAGCAACATCACATCACAAACGCTTCGGTGTGTGGCGATACCCGTTTCGACCGTGTGGTAGAAGCCCGCGAACATGCCATGAAACCGGAACTGATTGAGAAATTTGTGGGTGCCGACAAAGTCATTGTAGCCGGAAGTACATGGCCTGCCGACGAGGAATTACTGGTTCGTTACAGCAACGAACATCCTGAAATAAAAATGATTATTGTGCCTCACGAAGTTCACAAAACACATTTGTACGATGTTTTTAAACTGCTTGAGGGAAATTTTGTTCGCTACTCCGAAGCAACCGAAATAAATATCAACACTTCAAATCGCTTGGTCATTGATGCCATCGGACTGCTTTCGTCGATATATCAGTATGCCAATGTGGCTTATATTGGTGGAGGTTTTGGCGTGGGCATTCACAATACACTCGAAGCTGCCGTGTACGATGTCCCTGTGGTTTTTGGACCTAACTGGCAGAAATTCCGGGAAGCTCAGGGTCTAATCGATTGCGGAGGTGCTACTTCCATACAAAATTACGAAGAACTGAAAGCCGCTTTCGACAAACTTATTGATAACACGCAGGCTGCAAAAGCCGCCGGAGAATATGTACGTCAGAACACCGGAGCTACCGATATGGTGCTGAAGGCGCTGGAATAGATGAGTTTCGAGTTTTGAGTTCTGACACTCCATACTCAGAACTCGAAACTCAAAACTCTTTCTAACTCATCATTCAGCATTTATCATTATATCTTCGTCTCCTTCTCTTGAAAATTATTATCTTTGCACTCCGTTTTGCAATGCCGGATTTGTCCGGCTTTTTGTTTAATAAATTAAGATTTCAACACGCAATATGTCACAAAAACCTTCCATTCCGAAAGGAACACGCGATTTTACGCCACAGGAAATGGCCAACCGCAACTACATTTTCAACACTATAAAAGATGTTTTCCGCCTTTACGGTTTTCAGCAAATTGAAACTCCTGCCATGGAAAATCTTTCGACCCTGATGGGGAAATATGGTGAGGAAGGTGACAAACTGCTTTTTAAAATACTTAACTCTGGCGATTTTGCAGCACAACTTACCGACAATGAATTGCTCGGACGAAATGCAGTGAAACTCACTAACCGCATTTCAGAAAAAGGTCTTCGCTACGACCTCACAGTGCCTTTTGCTCGTTTCGTGGTGCAAAACCGCGACAAAATCTCGTTTCCATTCAAACGTTACCAGATTCAACCCGTTTGGCGTGCCGACCGTCCGCAAAAAGGGCGTTACCGCGAGTTTTACCAATGCGATGTGGATGTGGTGGGAAGCGACTCACTGCTCAGCGAGCTGGAACTGATTCAGATTGTGGACGAAGTATATCGCCGTCTGAAAATAAATGTGGTGATCAAAATCAACAACCGCAAAATTCTTTCGGGAATAGCCGAAATTATTGGCGAAGCCGAAAAAATTACCGACATTACGGTTGCTATCGACAAAATGGATAAAATAGGCCTCGAAAAAGTAAACGAGGAAATTGCCTCGAAAGGCATTTCGGCCGAAGCCATTGAAAAACTGCAACCCATTCTGAAACTTAGCGGCTCAAATGCTGAAAAACTTGAACAGATGAAAACAGTATTGGCAGCATCAGAAGTTGGATTGAAAGGTGTGGCCGAACTCGAAACTATTTTCGGACTGTGCGAAGCCATGAAAGTGGAGACTAAAATTGAACTCGACCTGACACTTGCACGCGGACTGAACTACTACACAGGAGCTATTTTCGAAGTAAAAGCGCTCGATGTACAAATCGGAAGCATTACCGGAGGCGGTCGCTACGACAATCTCACCGGCGTATTTGGCATGGAAGGTGTTTCGGGTGTTGGTATTTCGTTTGGCGCCGATCGTATTTACGATGTACTCAATCAGCTTAACCTCTACCCTGAAACTTCGCAGGAACAAACCCGTGTACTTTTCGTAAGTTTTGGCAATGCTGAACTAAACTACTGCCTTTCGTGGGCAAACGCATTGCGTCAGCAGGGTATCAATACCGAAATTTACCCTGAACCTGCCAAAATGAAAAAACAAATGAGCTATGCCGACAATAAAAACATACCGTTTGTAGCCATTGTGGGTGAAACCGAAATGCAGGTAAACAAAGTGATGCTCAAAAACATGAAAACCGGCGAACAGAAGCTTACAGACGTAGAAGAAATAATTCAAATGCTTTAGCATAACTACAACCCGAAAACAAAAAAATTGCCCCGAAAAGAATTCTTTCGGGGCATTTTTTTTATATGCGCCTCCTGTCTTTATTTCATCACAACTTTCAGCACATCACTATTTACTTTGACAATATAAATTCCCGGCAACAATGCCGAATCATGGCTTAGTTTGCGCCCCGAATAAGAATATATTTCAAAGACTTCGAAACCCTCGATAAATATTCGCCTATTCAAAGTACGCACTCTGTATTTATCAGACAAAAGATTCTTCACCTCATTTGGCTCTGTGGGAATAGCTTCAATAAACCACGCCGACGCTGACCCAACACCCGACAACCAGTTTACTATATTCGCACCAGCCTCCTGGGTGTGCAATGGATCACTTTCATTCATTGTTGGATCAATCAAGAAGGAACGACCTCCGGCCAACTGCACAATGTCAAACATATTACTATCGGTAGAAGCTATATCAACTGCCCCGCTTACATTTATATAATAACCCTCAGCTTTATTGATAATATGTGCAACCAACGAATCGTTTTCAGACAACACAAAGCGAAACAACTGACTGTCAGAAGCCGGATCAACTTCTTCATATGTAAACTGCTCACCCACCATCCTTCCGTTCGACGACATTGCTTTTCCGGCAGCATAGCCTGGGCCCGACTGAGCACATATTATTCTGAACCATTTAAAACTATCCGGAGAAGCCGACTCAAGCAGATTCATATCGGTATTCACAATAAAACCGGATGTCAATGCTGCATTAATTGCAAAAATTCCATTTTTCATTTCCTCCTGAGTCATATTGGCAATTTCTTTAGCCTCTTCCACCTCCACGACACCCTCAATCGCTGCAACCGATGACGTAGTATACCGACCAAATTCAGAACCGACAAAAGGCTTTGCCTCCTCAATCCGACTACGAGCCGATACACGTTTGGCCAAATAAGCATCCGTAAATTCGGTAATTTCCTCGGTACTCACGAACTCAAATCTCCACGAAGATGCACTTCCTGCACCGGCTTCCCAGTTTAAAATATCAGAATTACTATAGGCAGCATGAAGTGATGCATTGCCATTTGGAATAATTTCAAAAGAGATATTATCTATAGCCACTATCGAAAATTCAGTTTCAGGGGCAGCTTCTACGACCATTCCATCGGCGCCTACATAATATCCTGTGGCTTTATTGCGAATTGAAATTACCGCAGTACCAGACTCATTCAATTCCAGACAAAATAGCTGATCATCTGTAATTGAATCTGCCACTTCGAACGTAAACTTCTGTCCAAGAGTTCTACCATTTGATGTCATAGCTTTATTCGAAGCATATCCTGTACCTGACATATTGTTGATAAGACGAAACCACTTCCGTTCAACTACCGATGATAATTTCGACACATCGTTTACGCATGCATATGCCGCCACAGCATCTTTTAATGTCTGGTTCGATGCTATAAAATCCTCCTCATTCATAACACTTCTATCCCTTGCAAGTTCAACAGAAATAACAGTACCTAGGGCAGTACGACTCTCGGGTGAAAACTGCCCAAACTCACTACCTTCGACAGTATTTTCCAGCAGATCCTGAGCTTTCACAATACTTTCGTCCAGGAATTTTCCAAGCGCCACATTATAATCGAGTATCAACCAACTACTATTATCGTATGCGTTTCCATTCCAATTCATAATGGACGCATTCCCGGAATGCAAACGAAACATAGGTTCTGAACCTGACTCATTTTCAATCCAGAAACGAGCACGCTTATCTGTAAAAATATCACTCGCTATAAAACGCAACTTGTTCACCGGCATTATACCAGTTGCTGTAACAGCAGTATTATATATTGCATCAGCATTCATATACAAACCACTTGCTTTATTAATCATTGCAAGACCGGCTCCTGCACCCTGTGTATTTTCCACAAATTTCCAGAGCTGTGTATCATCAGGTATCACTGTCCTCGATAAAATGTTTTGTTCTTCACCAATAAATGTCATGTATGTATTTGCAGGACGCGTACCCTGTAAAAAGTACCATTTGGAATTATTATCATCACTGATGACCGGCAAAATAACAGTAGAAAGAAACACATCCACGGCATTATCCAGTTCAACCATAGCACTCTCCAATGCCTCTAAGGAAGTCTCGAAATCGTGCACCATTTGAGCCAATTCAATAACTCCCAATAATTCTTCCTGCGAATCAAGGCTAAACTGTCCCGGATCATTTCCTAAAGATGAGTTCTCAATAACACCCTGTGCATTGGCTATTTTTTCTGCAAGCTCACGCTTTATAGTAAGCAAAAACATCTCATCGTAATTGGCCTGACTACCCTCTTCAACAATAAAGTACCAGGCAATCTGACTGTTTGCAGTACTCGACGACCAACGATCAATATAATTTCCAGTAGCCGAACTATACCATGCAACTGCGTAACTTGCCTGATCGGTTGTACGAATTTTATACTGATCGGGAGCCTCGTCAAAAGCAGTAGCTACAAACGCAAAAGCAGTAGAATCAAAAGCAAAACGACAGTCTTTCATATACAGACCGGAACCTTTGTTTTTTAATTTCACCACATCATCCTCCAGCACTAGTTGCCAAAGCGCATTATCCACGCCTACCGTCGAGCTAATAATCTCAACAGGATCGTGCTTAAGATTAACACCATGCGTGCTTTCAGGCACATAGAGCAAATTTCCCAAATAGGTAGCCGTTCCACTACCCATTGTTACCGTTCCATCGGCAGCAGATTCCACAAAAAAGTACACTGGTTTTTCTGAAGTCGAAATCACAGGTTTCGCTGCCAAACCTCCTATCTGAGCAGAGAGCTGAAACACATTGGCAATCATTACAAAAGCCAACAGAATTGAAGTCGTAACGTTTTTCATACACTTGATTATTAAGTGATAAATTGGATGTTGATTAATGAACCACACTAATGCAACCGCACATTTTATCTATTTACAACAAATATATAAATTATTTTGTAAATAAGAGCATGTATTCGACAATTATATACAATTACCACCAAATAAACAAAAGTATTTGGCAATTAAAACAACCACATACCTCCTTATTAATATATATTTTTGTTTTTTACCTACACATTTCACAAGTCAACAAATGCATCGGTCGAACCTTTTAAATCTTCTTTCAGAGGAGCCAGAGATGTAAAATTTTTTCTTTTTAGACTTTCAATAATATATGCTTAAATTTCATCCTCTCCCCAACTTTTTGACTTGATCCCCTAAAAGGGGACTCTTTAGGGATTTATATACAACAAAAAGCGCTAATAGTCTGTTTTAAAGACTATTAGCGCTTACTCTGGCGGTATGGACGGGACTCGAACCCGCGACCCCCTGCGTGACAGGCAGGTATTCTAACCAACTGAACTACCACACCAGGTTTGTTTTTTATTGTGAACCGTTGTTCTCAATTGCGGTGCAAAGATAAGGCGTAAATTTGATTTCTGCAATAGCTATGAGAAAAATATTCTGAGAAAAACGCTTGTCTTTTCAGGTATATTAGGGCAAATCTATGAAATTCAGAGTTGTATAAAAATACAATTGGATGATTTATTTTTATTTGAAATAAAAATAAATATCGGGAAAGGCTGTTTGTCGGCCTTCGAAGCCCTTTCTGACTACTTAATTTTGCGTCCTTTCCACTCGTACGACCCTTGTTTTTTATACTTCAACGACAAAAAAAGTAGTCGACCCATGTTGTATTGCTGCGGAATGATGCCCAAAATATTGCTGTAAACAGATTGTCGGCTGGCAATAGACACAGCTATTCTGATTAAAATAGCCGCAAGTACATAAAGCCAAAAATAAATGAGAGGCATTGCCAGTAGTAAAACTACAAATCCAAAAGTAGTAATAAGCCAAAACATAAATGCAAGTGTGTAGGAATTGCCAAAAAACATGACGATGTTTTTCGAAAATCCATTAATTGCTTCGCTGTATCCTGAATACATGTGGCAATTAATTTCTTTGTTGCCGGGAATGCAGACCACACGTAGCTTTTTACTTTTAAACCAACGCGCTATTCGTATATCTTCCACTTTCTCAGACTTCATTTGTAAATGCGGATGCTGTTCACGATATGTATCGGCATTGAACAACATAAACTGTCCGTTGGCAGCTGCGAGCGACGGGAAACGGGAATAACGCACAAGTATCAGCGGGAGTAAAGTCATCAGAATGTAATTCATAACCGGAACCACCATGCGTTCGCCGGGAGTTTGCATTATCTGACGCGGAAAAGCTGAAAGCAAAACCGATTTCGACTTGTTCAGATATTGCAAAGTCGTGCTTATGGCATTTTCGCCAAGTCTGACATCCGCATCCACAAATAAAAAGTATTTTCCGGTAGCTTGTTGCGACATTTGATAGCAGGCATGATTTTTTCCCAGCCAACCTTCGGGAAGTTCCTGTGACGAAATAAGTTTTATGCGTTTGTCGTAACGTGCCATATCGAGTACAAGGCTGGCAGTGCGATCGGTGGATTGATCGTCGTACACCAGAATTTCGAGCGTTGAATGTATCTGATGCTGCAGGTCGGTAAGTATTTTCATAATATTAGCTTCCTCATTGCGAGCCGGAATCAAAACCGAAACCGATTCGTGGGTTTCACTGTATTGCTCCTTCAGTCCCGGACGAAATATCAGATTGCTGAGTGCCACAAGCAGTTGAATGGCTGTAAACGCTAAAATAAAAAGGGCTATATATATCATAGTACCATTTCTTTGTGATGTTGGGTGTGTTTTCTGAAAAATTCACGATAAGAAGCCTCGATTGCCTCGCTATTGGCCGGACCTTCGTAATTTTGCAGATAGAAAAACAGATCCGGTTTCGGATGATCGAAATAGTCGATCAGACTGGCCATAAACACTATTTTTGCTTCGGGGGCGTGTTTGATAATTTTTTCAACTCCTTTCTGGAAACTGAACTGATCGTGATAGATTGAATGCAGTTTACCCTGCGGAAACATTAGTACCAGATTGTCACTTCTCGTAAGTAAACTGCCTGCATATTCAAGACTTTCAATGGTTTCACGTGATCCGGGGGCAATCGAAAATCCTCCGGAATAACTGAAAAGTATCCGTTTGCGCAATTCTTTTTCGAGCATCATAAAGTGAAACTTTTTGTGCAGAAAATGCTGACAGAGATACAAAACCCAGAAGCCATCCCACCAGCTTATGTGATTGGCTATAAGTAAAACGGGGCTGTCATCGGCTTGCACATTGACATCTGCTTTTACATAATTGAAATGGCGTTTCATTTTCAGATGGACGTAAACTTTGAAAAACAGATTTACGAGCGGATGTTGTTTGGCTTTTATCATAGGGTGCAGTGTAGGCTTTATTATCGTGAAAATGGCAATAAAAACACAAAGAAAAAGAACTGCGTAAGTAAAAGCACTAGGGCAAGTTCGTTTTTGACTTTAACTTTCGCGGATATAAAAAGTGTGTGGAAAATGACCGAAAGTACAAACCATGCTACATAGTTCTGCAACGGAATAATGTCGCCCGACCACGACCACATTTTTATGGCCGGCGCTACCTGTTCAAGCACCACATCGTAGGCCACCATTAGCGACGACGACAAAAACACTTTGATTAAAGGATGTGTTTTCAGTTTGCGCACAGGGGTTGCGGTCAGGTATATCATCATTATCCAGTTTAAGCCCATTAATACCGGTGTTTTGCCAATTCCCGCACCTAATGTAGGCCCATAATTGTAAGTCCCGAAAATCAGTCCGCTGTTGGTGCCTGCCATCTCCACCAGAAAGCCAGCCAGAAATACAAAAGTAAATACAGCCAGCGTTTTCAGACTAAAATCCCGGTGAAATAACATTAGCAGTCCAAAACTAAGCATCAAAGCTAGGGGAGTAAGCGAAACAAAAAAGGCAGATGTGAAAGGGATGTAAATGGCAGTAACACCCACTACATAAAATATTATCAGAATTGCCTTTAAGTGTTGCGGGTAATGACGCAGCAGGCTTATGATTTTTTTGAGTTGCTTTATCATGCAGAGTGTATTATACAAATTCAATTTGAAGGGTAAATTGTAAATAATGAATATGGTGAAATTAAATGCTTACAGCTTTCCCACCCGTTCGTAAATCAACTTAAACCAGGCCGTGAATTTTTCAGGATTTTCGGATACTTCGCGAAGAAGATCTTCGTAAGAGATATATTTATAATCCACCACTTCGCCGGGGTTTGGGACAGGAATTTCATCCGAAACACCTACAAACACATGGTCGTATTCGTGTTCGGTAAGGTTGTTTTCAAGTTCCTGAATGTACTTAAAACTAAAAACCTCACGAAGCTCAGCCCGCATACCCATTTCTTCGTGCAGGCGACGGTGAGCTGCCTCAGGCGAAGTTTCGCCCGGAGCCGGATGCGTACAACTTGTATTGGTCCACAAACCGGGCGAATGATATTTCTCGAGCGCACGTCGCTGGAGCAACCATTCTCCTTTACTGTTGAAAATAAATACAGATATAGCGCGATGAAGCACAGCTTTAACATGTGCTTCCATTTTTTCCATTGTTCCAATTTGCCGGTCGAATTCATCAACCAGAATTACGTCGTTATCTATCATGCTTTTTTATCAATTAAAACAGGTTTAAAGGAGTCTTTCATGTCGCAGTTCTTCAAATCTTTAAATTTTCAAATCACCACATCACCACATCATCACATCATCACATCAAATTCAGTTTATACTCAATAGCAGCTTTGGCCATTAAAGTGAGTTTACGGGTGTTCGAAATCCTGATTCGTTTTTGCAGAATAAGTCCCGCTTCGGTGCGTTTTATTTTGTTTAGCAATGTTCTGTAATAAGTATAAGCCGTGAGTACTGCAAGTCGCGAGCGTCCGGGCAGGCGGCGCAGACCTGTGAGAGCAATGTCGAATTCTTTTTCAATATCGGTTATCAAAGCCATTTTAGCTTTTTCGTCGAAATTGTTTTTGTCGAATCCGGCAAAGTAACTACGTTCCAAACCTTCCACATCGGCTTTCAGATCGCGTAAAAAATTCACTTTCTGGAAGGCCGAGCCAAGCATTTCGGCCGGGTGCACTAATGCCTCAAACAGTTTCTGATCGTGAAAACAAAAAACTTTCAGACACATTAAGCCCACCACATTGGCAGATCCATAAATGTATTCTTCGGTTTCGGCAGCATTGAGATATTCTTTTTTTGAAATGTCCATTTTCATGCTTTTCATAAATGCATCGATATATGCATACGGAATATTGTATTTATTTACAGCTATTTGAAAAGCATCGAGCACTGGATTCAGACTTATCTTTCTTTCGATGGCAAGCTGCATCTCTTTCTCAAATTCATTGATAAGTACTACTTTGTCGAAATCGTGAAAAGTATCCACAATTTCGTCGGCATATCGAACAAATCCATATATTCCATGTATGGCAGTTCTTATTTCCGGCTCAAGTAAAGTGGTCGAAAGATAAAAGGAACTGCTGTAGTTCCTGGTCACTACCGACGATATTTTGTGAGACGTATAATGGAAAAGTTCCATAAAATTTTATTTTGAAATGAACAAAATAGTACATAATTGTATTTAATAATACAAATATGGTACAAAAAAGTTCAAAGACAATGTGTAAATTTACAACATTATTTATGCATTTTTTGAATAGAACTTTGATAATCAAACTGATCCTGTAAAATAAATTTTCCTGTAATAGTACAGGACTTTGAGTGAAAAGAGATTTTAATGATGAAAACAAAAAAAATACTTATTGAGCTGATTGATTTTCTCGACGAATTCGAAAGAGAGCGAGAAGAGGTAGGTGTGGAGACTAACATGTCCGATTTTCTTGGTTTTTTGAATAGTAAATACAAATCAGAAAATGTAAAAACGCGACAGCTGAGAGGTGATTATGAGGGCTATAAGTATGAAGAAAAGAATGGTCCAGCCACCGATATTTCCATACTCATTGTACTTATGTTTCGTTATGCCAAAGGTTATATAAAGAAGGCTTTGCGCGATAGTGCGATAAAAACGGCCGATGAATTTTCGTTTTTAATGACTTTGATGACTTACGACAGTCTTTCGAAGAGCGAACTGATTCAGAAACAGGTGATGGAAAAAACCTCCGGAACAGAAATTATCAACCGAATGATTAAAATGGGGCTGATTGAATCGTTCAACGATGAAGCCGACAAGCGAAGTGTAAGGGTGAAAATGACTGTGGCTGGCAGGATGGAAATTATAAAAATCCTTCCCGAAATGCAGAAAGTGTCGAAAATAGTGACCGGAAACCTGAATGAAACCGAGAAAAGCACGATGGCGTATATGTTGCGAAAACTCGAACATTATCACAACGATATTTTTACAAACAAGAAAGATTCGGAACTTGAGGAACTGATTTAAAAGAGATTCTCGGCAAACGGTATCAGTAAAGCAGTCATAATTCCCATTATCCCAATGGCTAATCCGCTGATAGCTCCTTCGAGTGCGCCCATTTCCATAGCCCGCGCAGTGCCAAGTGCATGCGATGCTGAACCCATGGCCAGACCTTTGGCAATTTTACTTTTTATACCAATACGTCTAAGCACAATAGGACCCACTAGGCCGCCAAAAATTCCGCAAATCACCACAAAAGCAGCTGCAAGCGCCGGTACACCACCTGTTTGTTCGGCCAGGCTGATGGCAATAGGTGTAGTGACTGATTTGGGAGCAAGCGAAGCCATCAACATTTTGTCGGCGCCAAGTACTTTGGCAATCAGCACCACACTCGCAATGCCCACCACACTGCCTGTAAACACAGCCGTAAGAATTGAAACCACATTGCCCTTTATGTGACCAATTTGTTCGTAAAGCACATATCCCAACGCCACCACACTTGGGCCGAGCATAAAATTCAGAATACGGGTGTTCTGATAAAATGTCTGATAATCAATGTCGGTAATGAGTAAAAACGGAATAATGATCACCATTGCCGTAAGCAAAGGTTGAAGAAGGGTGATTTTTGTTTTCTGATAAATAATAATTCCCAGATAAAAGGCACCCAGCACCAACGCAAGCAGAAACACTTCAGTGCTCAGATAAGGTCTGATATTGTCTAAAAAATCATTCATTCTTTTACCTCCTTATTTTTAGCACGACGTTTTTCGAAATTTTCCTGCACCAGCGCCACTGTAATAATGGTGAGTACCGTGCTTCCGGCAATGGCTATAAGTATGGCTGCCAGCGATTCGGAAACCAGGCGCGCATAAACCATGAGTCCCACACCCGCAGGAACAAAAAATACAGCCATATTTTTGGTAATGGAAGTTGCTACATCTTTTACACTTTCGGGCTTTACTATTTTAAAATAAAGCGACAGAAAAAGCAGCACCATTCCCAGTACGCTTCCCGGAATAAATCCGCCAATAAGCTTACTGAGCATTTCGCCCAGAAAGTAAAAAAACAATATGTAAAATGAACCTCTTATCATGTTTTGTTTTTAAGTTTAATCCAGAAAGCCCTGTTGTTGAAGCACTTTCAGAAATTTCTCGCTGAAAAATTCATTGTTCTTTTTCGAATAACGAATATCTGTAAATACCTGAGCAAGTGTTTCTTTGTTGTTTTCGGCTACAAAGTTTTTGTAAAAGTCGCTGTTTTCTTTTTCAGCATAAAGTGTATCAATTTTTTCGTTGCTGAAATCATTGTATTTTTCGTAATGCACCACAGCTTCGAGCGGAAGTCGATCGGTGAGCTCCGGCATTTTTTCGGGATAACCAACAGTAATGGTGGTGATGGGTACTACCAGTTTTGGTAAATTCAGAACTTCAATAATTTCACCGGCATTGTAAGTGGTGGTTCCAAGGTAACAAATACCAAGTCCGGCACTTTCGGCAGCCACGGCAAAAGTCTGAGCAAATATCATTGCATCGATGGCAGTGGCCATAAACGATTGAAAGTTATCGTAACCGGGCACCGCATTTCGTTGCTCACACCATTTGCTGAAACGGTTGAAATCGGCACAGAAAGTCAGTACAGCAGGTGCTTTAGTTACCATTGGCTGATTGAAATGTGCAGGAGCCAACTGTGCTTTAATTTCGTTGCGGGTGGTTATAATTACGCTGTAAGCCTGCATGTTGCCGGTGTTTGAGCTTTGCGCGGCAGCTGTCAGCAATTCAGTCATCAGTTCGGCCGGAATTGCTTTGTCGGTGTACTGACGAATGGTACGGCGTTGTTTCAAAAAATCAAGCATTTTGTGTGGTGTTTAAATTTTCTGCAAAGATATAGAAAGATTTAGTCATTTACGATTTAAGACAAAAGAACAAAGACAATAGACAAAAGAATGTTGGAAGCGTGAATTATTGAGAATTGTTTCTGAAACAGAAAATCGTCAACCCCAAACTCTGAAACCTGAAACCTGAAACTCTGAAACCCCAACAAAAACATTCATCAAAATTTATTGTTTAATTAAAGTGAAATTCATTTTTTATTCAATAACTTTGCAACAACTAAAAAACTAAGGATTATGACATTAAAAGCTGGCGATAAGGCACCCGAAATATTGGGTGTAAATCAGGACGGTAAGGAAATACGGCTTTCCGATTTTGCAGGTAAAAAACTCGTACTTTATTTCTATCCAAAGGACAATACCCCGGGCTGTACGGCTCAGGCTTGCAGTTTACGCGACGGTTACGAAGATCTGCGCAAAGCGGGCTACGAGGTGCTGGGCGTTAGCGCCGACAGTGCGTCCTCGCATCAAAAATTCATTGCCAAACAAACTCTTCCGTTTCAGCTGATTGCCGACACCGATACGAAACTGGCAGAGCAATTTGGTACCTGGGGCGAGAAATCGATGTACGGACGAAAATATATGGGAATGTTTCGTACCACTTTTATTATCGACGAGCAGGGTACGATTGAGCGCGTTATCGACCCAAAGGAAGTGAATACCAAGGCGCATGCTGCTCAAATTCTTTAAATATCAACTAATCAGATAAAATTTTAATGCGAAACAATTTCAATCCGTGGCATCAGGTGGCGCCACAAACTGATAAAAACGATGTGGTAAAAGGAATTATTGAAATTCCAAAAGGCAACCGTGCAAAATACGAACTCGACAAGGACAGTGGCTTGCTGCGTCTGGATAGGGTGCTTTTTTCCTCAATGTATTATCCTCACAATTATGGATTTATACCGCAGAGCTATTGCGACGACCGTGACCCGCTCGATATTCTGATTTTATCGCAAATTGAAGTGGTGCCGCTTTGTATTGTGGAAGCCAAAGTAATTGGTGTAATGCGAATGCTGGATAATGGTGAGGCCGACGACAAAATTATTGCTGTGGCTGCCGGCGATCCCAGTGTAAATCACTTTAATGATATTTCGGAATTACCTCAGCACATGACTACCGAAATTATGAGTTTTTTCGAAGATTATACCAAACTCGAGAATAAAACCGTCGTCGTTGAAAAATTCTTTGATAAGAAAACAGCTCTGCAAATTCTCGAAGACAGTTATGTAATGTATAAGAAACATTACGGTGAACTGCACAAATGGTTCTTCGGGTAAGGAAAGATTTTATTTCGCTGAATTGAAATTTTGATAAATATGGCTGATATGCATAAATAAATGTATATCAGCCATATTTTTTAATGTTAGAGGTTAATGTTTTACTTCAGCTTTGGACGCAGGCGACTTTTGAAAATCTTGCTGTCGGCATAGCGCTGAGCGTTGGTTGTCCGGAGTTTGATACGCTCATCTTCGGGGAGCTGAAAGATGTGTTTGCACTCGTCGCTACAGCAACCGTCGTATTTCTCGCGACACTCGGCACACTGAATAAAAAGCAGATGACAGTCGTCATTAGCACAGTTGGTATGCGTGTCGGCTGGTTTACCGCACTGATGGCAGCGCGCTATGATTTGTCCATCGACCGATTCGCCCAGGCGCTCGTCGAAGACAAAGTTTTTGCCGTAAAATTTCGATTCCACATTGAGTTGCTTTATCTGCTGAGCGTATTCAATAATGCCGCCATAAAGTTGCGACACTTTTCCGAAACCGTTGTTAATCATATAGGCGCTGGCCTTTTCGCAACGTACTCCGCCTGTACAATAAAGCAGAAAATTCTTATCCTTCTCGTCTTTGAATTTATCCATAACCATCTGAATTTCTTCTCTGAAAGTATCAGCATCGGGACAATAAGCATTTTTAAAATGTCCGATTTCGCTTTCGTAATGGTTGCGCATGTCCACAACTATGGTGTCGGGCTGATCGATGGCTTCGTGAAATTCGAGTGCAGTGAGATGTTTCCCCACGCGCGATAGGTCGTATGTGCCGTGCTCCAGCCCATCGGCCACAATTTTGGGACGCACTTTGATGGTAAGTTTGTAAAACGATTTTCCATCATCTTCAATGGCATATTTAATCGGAGTGTTGTTGAGTTGAGGAATGGCGTATAGTTTTGTCAGAAATTCATCCAGATGCTGTTCGGGCACACTCATTTGTGCGTTGATGCCTTCGCGGGCAACGTAAATGCGTCCAAAACAGCTCAGCTCGTCCCAACTGCGGTAAATATCGTCGCGGAATTGCTGAGGGTTTTCAATTTCGAAGTATTTGTAAAACGATATAGTGCGGCGTTTAAAGGTTTCTTTTTGTAGGTTTTCTTTTAAAATTCTCCGATCAACTTTATTTACTAACATAATGATATACTTTCCGTTGTTTTCTTTATTTGTAACAATTACAATAAACAATGAAAGATTACTGAATGTTCGGCTGTTTTTATTTTGATAGAAAATACAAAACCTAATTTCAGTGTTGTAAACGAAGGATGCGGTGAATAAATGGCTTAATCACCGCATAATTTGCGGTGATTAGCCTGTTGATAGCTTATTGTTTTACGATTTTAATTTTTTCGTTGTTTAAATGCAGGAAGTAAATGCCGGCAGGTTTATTGTTAATGTCAAGAATGTGGTTTTCAGAATTAACAATGGTTTGAATCACTTTTTTGCCACTTACATCCATCAGAATTAATTCGGCAGGTAACTGAGTTGTGTTAAGTTGTACATTCACAATGCCGTTTGTAGGATTCGGGTAAACCTTTAAATGCTCGAATTTGTTTTGATCGATGTCGGTGTTTTTCTTCTGAAAATCAGTTACTAATGTGACAACTGACATTGCGGGAATTGTATAGGCCGAATTCGCAGGAATGGCTGACTTTACTGTCAGATTATTTGTGCTGTTGGTAATGTAAGGAGTTGTTTTATTCAGCTCCAGTTCAGGGAAAGTGTTTTCAAACTTATGATTTACAGCAATATCCTCGTTGCTTATATTCACGTAAACCGAAACAATTCGCAGCGAGTCGGGTGAAATATACGACGAACACATAAGTCCTGCCAGATTATCGGCTCCTGAAGTCATAATGCGTTTGTAGCCGGGTCGGATAAAAAGGCTGTAATTGCCCAATGCCCACAAGTTTTTATTGTGCGCCACAGTGCCACCGGTTGTCAGATCGGCATAATCGCCACCCGAAGGCCTTAACCGAATCAAATAAAAGCGGTTTAGCTGACTCCAGCGCTCACGTTCCATAGCTGTCCAGTAATCCCACACCGACACATTGGCAATAGCCAGATCGGCATACATTATTTTGGCCAGAAACACGGCATTACTCAAATAATCGGAGAAACTTTTCGATAAAAGATTATATTCTGTTTGATAAAGTTCAATTTTTCCGTATTGCACACTTTTGTTGTACAAATCCTGTCTTACCGAGCGAATGGTGGCATCGTCGCCATCGGTCCAGTACGAATGACCGCCAAGTCCGTAAAGCATATTGGGCAGATTTCCAATGTATTCAGTGCGCGAAGGTGAGAAAAATTTCCAAATCTGATTGGCCTTGTCGGCATTTCCGTTATCGGAATATAAATCTTTGAAACTGGCTGATTCCGAGAGTAGAATTTTCGTATCAAGTCCGCTGTCAACAAGCGCTTTGTTCAGTTCCTTGGTAAGCCGGCTTATTTCTGTATTCAACCAGGGACAACCTTCCTGATCTTTGTTCCATTCGTACTGAGGTTCGTTTATGGGACTTATTTGCGAAAACGGAATTCCTTTGCGCTTGAAATTGTTCAGAATAGCTGCCAGAAACTTTGCATATTCGTCGTAAGCGTCATCTTTCAGATTGGTATTGCCGTATCGGTTTGTATTGTCGCTATTGGCCCGACCGTTTTTTGTATAAAAGCGGGGAGGGCTGTTTACAAATGCCACCAGGTTTTCCACACCATAGGTTTTTGCTTGCGTCAGAAACCATTGCTGCCCCGACTGTTTGCTCCAGTTGTAAGAGCCATCTTCGTTCAAAAAACACTCAGCTCTTCTTTCGGCCATTTCAATATTCGATGCAGTTCCCTGTTCGGCACTTCCGGCTCCAATATTGAACCGCCAGCGCGAAAGCCCTATTCCTTCGGGATTCCCATTGCTTAAAAGGGTTTTCGAGAAAAGTTTTTTGGCAATGTCGCTTTTCACGCTGTTGCTCCAGTATTTTCCAACAAAATCGGCATTCCATGCATCCGATGCTCCAAAGCCATGAATTGTTTGATAAGTGACAGTCGGGTTAACGATTACATTTGTTTGCGACCATAGATTATTATTACTGAAAAATGCGGCAATTGCCAAAAGCAGAATATATTTTCGTTTCATTATAAGCCGTTTTTTGAATGGTGAGGGGAATTGTTCAGTCACCAACTCTTTAACTTGAGAATTGTTTTATTCTGCAAAGATACATAAGTTACATGAAGAAAATAAAGTCGTAATTTTATTCCTGTTATCTGATATGTCGTTATTCCGGACAAAATATCTTACTTTTGCATTTTAATGTATTTAAAATACAGCAAAATAAAATTTCATAAATATGAGAAAACTAATTCTATTTACAATTTGTATCCTTATGACAATGACCGATACTGCAGCTCAGGAAAATCTGAGTTATCAGCTTCCGCCCGAAAGCATTCTGAAATTAGCAGATTTTGAACGTGCACCACAGGTGGCCATCGACAGCCGTAGAGACAATATGCTTTTCAGCTATCGCCCTACCTACAAATCGCTCGACGACCTTAATCAGCAGGAAATCAGTCTGGCTGGTTTGCGTGTGAATCCGGCGACAAACATTAGCTCGTCGATGAGCTATATCAGTAATCTGATAGTGCGCAAAGTGAGTGGCAACGAGCCTGTGCAGGTAAAAGGTCTGCCTGAAAATCCGCGCATCACTTTTCTGACATGGTCGCCCGACGAATCGAAAGTGGCTTTTACGCACACTACAACCAATGGCGTTGAACTTTGGGTAATGGATTTTGCCACAGCTCAGGCCACAAAACTTACCGATGCGGTGCTGAATGCCAATTTGGGTAACCCTATCAACTGGTTTCGCGACAGTAAATCGTTGTTGGTGCGTATGTTGCCGGTAAATCGTACTGAACTCAGCGATCCGAAAAAATCGCTTCCTGCCGGACCCATTATTTCGATAAGTGATGGTTCGAAAGCACAAAATCGTACTTATCAGGATTTGTTGAAAAATCCAACCGATGAAGCTAATTTTGTAACGCTCAC
The DNA here is from genome assembly GCA_016937795.1 of Paludibacteraceae bacterium. Lineage (GTDB taxonomy): Bacteria > Bacteroidota > Bacteroidia > Bacteroidales > Paludibacteraceae > Paludibacter. Next base: position 68,355 of record JAFGVV010000053.1, on the reverse strand, counting down.
CGATTCAGAACTTTATCGTGTGCAACTCGATGGCAGCAAATCGTTGTTTAAAGCAGCCGATATTTATGCCGGAGAAAATTTTTCACCTGATGGAAATTATCTGCTCGTTACTACCATACGCAAACCATTTTCGTATATAGTGCCTTTGAGCCGTTTCCCACAGTTGAATGTGGTGTACGATTTAAATGGAAATGTGGTGAAAACTGTGAGCGAAGTTCCGCTTACCGAAGTACTTCCTAAAGGTTTTATGGCTGTGCGCAAAGGAAAACGTGCGCTCAACTGGCGTGCCGATGAACCTGCTACATTGTTTTATGTGGAGGCGCTCGACGAAGGCGATCCGAAAAAGGAAGTGAAAGAGCGTGATGCGCTTTATCTGTGGAAAGCACCTTTTACCGGTAAAGCTACTTTGCTGGCTAAAACGACTTTGCGATTCTCGAATATGGTTTGGGGAAATGCCACTACAGCTATTCTGCACGAGGAATGGTACGACACACGCATGCTTCGCACATCGCTTATCAATCCTTCGAAAACGGGTGGAGCGCCGAAACTGGTGCACGAACGTAACTTTCAGGACATTTACTCTGATCCGGGAGGCTTCGAAACTTCGAAAAACCAGTACGGAAAATATGTGCTTACCATCGATAAAAACAATTTATTCCTTATTGGCGACGGTCATACTCCGAAAGGTCAATTTCCGTTTATTGATGCGCTCGATATGAAAACGCTGAAAACAAAACGCCTTTATCAATCGGGCTATACCGACAAAATGGAAGAAATTTTCGATATTACCGATGTAAAACAGGGCGAAGTGCTGGTGCGCATTCAGTCGAAAAACGAATATCCAAATTATTACATTCGCCAGCTGAAAAAACGTATTGCACCTATAAAACTGACTAATTTTCCTAATCCTTTCGAAAGTATCGAAAAGGTTTACAAAGAAGTTATTAAATATAAACGTGCTGATGGTGTGGAACTTTCGGGAACTTTGTATTTGCCCGCAGGTTACGACCGCAATGCAAAAACCGAGAAACTGCCTTTGCTAATCTGGGCTTATCCTGCCGAATACAAGGATAAAAACAGCGCAGGACAAAGTTCAGCCAATCCCAATGAGTTTACTTTTCCGTATTATGGCTCGTTTGTGTATTGGGTGACGCGTGGTTATGCGGTGCTCGACGATGCTGCTTTCCCCATTGTGGGCGAAGGTGATACCGAACCAAACGACAATTTTGTGGAACAACTTGTGGCCAATGCAAAAGCAGCGATTGATGCAGTAGATGCGCTTGGCTTTATCGATAGAAAAAAAGTGGGAGTGGGTGGACACTCGTATGGTGCATTTATGACGGCCAATTTGCTCACACATTCCGATTTGTTTGCCTGTGGCATTGCTCGCAGCGGCGCTTACAACCGTACACTGACTCCTTTTGGTTTCCAGAGTGAACAACGTAACTTTTGGGAAGCCCAGGATGTATATGATGCGATGTCGCCTTTTATGCATGCCGATAAAATGAAAACTCCGATGTTGCTTGTACATGGTGAGGCCGACAACAACCCCGGCACATTTACACTGCAGACTGAACGTTATTTTCAAGCGCTGAAAGGTCTTGGTGGTCCTGCCCGTTTGGTGATTTTACCAAAGGAAATGCATGGCTATGTGGCGCGCGAAAACATACTGCATCTGCTTTGGGAACAGGATCAGTTCCTCGAAAAATATCTGAAATAAACTTTCAGTCAACTCCCAAATGTTACTTTTTGAACCTACCGGTCTTACACTGGCAGGTTCAAATCTTTTTGGAGGTTTACTTATTTCAATATCACTGTTGTCTGCTAAAAGTTCTTCAAAGAGAAAATTTAAGATTTCTCGCTCCGTCCCAGTTGACAGTAGTTAGTTATATATTTTTACCGGACAACAATAATTTCGTATAAGAAAAAAATCAACTTTAAGATTGCACATCTTAACAAATTATTTATATTTGCAAGTCTAATTTAAGCAATAGACCTTATACAAGTTATATGTATCTGGCAAATAGAATTTTATATAAGAAAAAATAACAGGAATGCGGACGGAGTATCAATTGTCTTTATAATATTCAAATTTATATAAACTCTAATACACTCATCTAATAAATAATTAAAATCAGGCCTTATGAAACGAATTATTTTTTTTCTAACCATGCTGTTTGTACTTATATCATGTGATGATTCGGCTACCGATTCGGCTTCGCTTAATAAATATGTAAACCGGTGGTTATACGACAATATGTCAATGCTTTATTATTGGAACGAAAAATTACCTGCATATAAATCATCAACCGACAGTCCTGATCTGTACTTTAAAACATTAATATACAAGGGCGATCGATTCTCGGCAATCTTCGAAAGTTACCAGGATATTCTCAATAGTTTACATGGTGTGAGCGAGGCCGATCCGGGATTCGAATATCAGCTTTATCGCGAAAGTGATTCGAACAATAATGTAGTCGGCGTGGTGCTTTATAACAAACCAGGCACAGCAGCAAGCTCGGTATTGAAACGTGGCGATTTTTTCAGAAAAATAAACGGAACACAGATTACTATTGACAATTATAGTGGTTTGCTTGCTGCATTTACAAATTCAACAGCTAGTTTTACACTTTCACTTGCCGAAAGAGCAGGAGAACAATGGAGCGAGAAAAGCAATGTTACTATACAAAAATCAATGAACTATCAGGAAAATCCTGTTTTCTTAGATACTGTTTATACTGTGGAAAATAAAAAAATCGGATATTTGGTCTATCATTTTTTTACTAACGACAATGGCGATCAGTCATTAAAATACGATTTGGTACTGAATGAAGTTTTCGGACATTTTAAAGAGCAGAGAATTAATGAACTTGTAGTTGATTTACGTTACAATAGTGGTGGTATGATGTCATCGGCTGTGCATTTGGGAAGCATGCTCGTGCCCGACTTAAGTGCCGACAAAGTTTATTCATATACTGAGTATAATAAAAATTTTACAGATTACTTTAGTAGCGCCGAGTATAAAGAAGAATACTCTGATAATCCATTTATTGACAACTTCGTCACTAATATTGCTGTGCAGAAAATTCCTGCAACAGATATCCCTGTTCAAAATGTAGGTAATCAGCTCAGTCGTATATATTTTCTCACAGGACGACGCACTGCTTCTGCCAGCGAAATGGTCATAAATAGTCTGAAGCCATATATTACTTGTGTGCTTGTTGGCGATGTTACTGTGGGTAAAAATGTGGGCTCCACACTTGTGAATGACGAGGATAATAAAAAGAACGATTGGGCTTTTATGCCAATTATTCTGCAGTACTTTAACAAAGATTGGAAGAGTGATTTTACAAATGGTTTTGTGCCCGATTTTAGTGTTTCGGACACCTACAATTATTCTTTGGGCGATTTGCGTGAATCATTGCTTAATAAAGCTGTGCGTGAAATTACCGGCAATCCTTCGTTTGCTCCTTCGACAACAAGGCCAAGACCGGAATTAAATAAACCAATTGATGCGAAACCTTTTGGCAGGCTTATTGTATCGAAACCTGAGATTGACTCATTTATAAAACACTAATAGCTGTAAATATCATGAAGATAGTAAATATTTTTGCACTTGTTTTTTTTATGTTTGCTGCAACGCATACATTATTTGCTCAGCAACCAATAAATTCAAATACACAAAAACCTGTCTTGCTTTACGATGGATTCCCCACTAAAATGAAAACTGCGATCGCAAGTATTATAAACGGTAATGGCACTATTACAACTTCGATTGATGACCTTACCGAAAAACAAAAAAAGAAGATTGTAAAATATGAGAATTGTAGAGACAAAAGACTTCGCAGAATCGATACTAATATTGCAAAACAGAATGCAAAAATAAAAAGCGGAGCAATTTCGGCAAAAGTTCAGAAAAAAACTGAAAAACGAATCATTAATCTCTTAATCAACCGACAGCAAATAACAGCAAAAACCAAAAAGCGGATTTTGAACCAACTGAGTGCTGATCAGAAAAAAGCTGCCGGCTTGAGTAATTTATAATTACTTATTTATTCCATATTTCCCAGGCTGCTTCTGCCTGACCAATAAGCATTTGTTCCCCGTTGAGGGCTATGGCTCCAGCGTCGCGACCCTTTTTCATAAATAATGTTTCTGCAGGATTGTAAACTACGTCGAAAAGTACATGTTTGGCAGTAATGGATTCGTAAGGTATATCGGGGCAAACATCCGCTTTTGGGGATGTGCCCAGTGGAGTTGCGTTGATAATCAGCAAATTATCATTCATTATTTCGGCACTCAGATCGCTGTACGTGAGTTGACCCGATTTCGTACTACGGGAAACATAAGTACATGCAATTCCCAACTTTTGCAAACTGTAGAAAATGGCTTTCGAGGCGCCACCCGTTCCCAAAATCAGGGCTTTTTGATGATCAGGCTTCAAAAACGGTTTTAGCGAATTTTCGAATCCAATGACGTCGCTATTGTAGCCGGTAAGCACGGTTTTTTCGTTCTCATATTCAAAACGAATCACATTTACAGCTCCAATCTGAGCTGCTGTTTCATCCAATTTGTCAAGAAAAGGAATCACCTGTTCTTTGTAAGGAATAGTTACATTAAGACCATTCAGCTTAACTTTTTTTATCAGTGAATCAAACTCCTCAATACTTTTCAGTTCGTAAAGTTGATATTCTGCATCGATATTTTTGTGTGCGAATTTATCAGTAAAATATTTTTTTGAAAACGAATGTCCTAACGGAAAGCCGATAAGTCCGAAGTTACGCATAAGTTAGTGGCTGAAAAAATAGTTTATTAATCTAAATATCCTTTTGTTAGCGCTTCGGGACAAAGCTCAAGAAACAGACTTCCGGCATCGAGATCTTGTTCGATAGCTTTACGCAGATGAAGTTTTGCTTTGCTGTAATTTTCAGTTTTACAGAATGCTACTGCTAGAAACAAATCGATATGCTCAAGCGCTGGATCGAGATCGTATGCTGATAGATAGTATTTGAGAGCCGTTTCGTACTCCATTTTGTCCATACAGATATTGGCAATGGCCATAAATGTATCGGGCTGATTAGGGTCGAGAATAATGGCTTCGAGATAGGCTAGCAATGCATTGTCAATGTCATTCAATCCAACAAGCCCCTCGGCCATATATACCCATGCATCAGCTTGTTTGGCATCAATTTTTATAGCTTCGTTTACATAGCGAAGACTGGTTTCAAAGTCTTCTTTTTCGAGATAACATACAGCCAAACCTGTCAGAGCCTCGTAGTTATCGGGAAGTTCGGTTAGCGATGCATTATAATGCATTATGGCTTGATCGAATATCTCGAGACGTTCATAGCATTCGCCTATAAACAAATGTACCTGCCATTTGTCTATTGCAAAAACGGCATATTCGTTATAAGCATCTATAGCATCGTTGAACTCGTTGTTCTGGAAATGCGCATGGGCTTTTTGGAGTGTGGTAAGCGGATCATTTCCATTGATGGCCAATGCAAAATCATAAGCATCAATTGCATTTTTGAAATCCTGCAATGCAAAATAAACCTGCCCCATGTTAAACCATGCCTCAGAAGAATATGAATCGATATCTACAATGCGGTTGTAGGTTTCTATTGCTTTTTCGTTTTCGGAACTTTGCTCATAACAAAAAGCCAGTTCGAAAAGCAAATCAATATTTTTATTGAAAAACGCATCGCCTTTTTTCAGAAAAAAAAGTGCATCTTCGAAATTGAATTGTGCAATGAAAATAAACGCGATATCGAGTGCAATATTATCGAGATCGTCGTTTTCGGCATTCATAAGCTGTTCGGCAACCTGGCGGGCTTCTTTGTTTCGTAGCAATTTCAGTAAAGCTTCTATACGCAGTAAATAGACTTCGTATTCACCTGTATTACCCAACGAATCAAGAATATGCATAGCCTTATGAGTTTCGTCGGAAGCCAGGTATATTTTCGCGCGTTTGGTTTTCAGCTCATTACTGCCGGGGTGCAATTTCAACCCAAGCTCAAGCGCACGACTGCTATCGGTCGTTTTACCTTTTCGCAAATAGTAGTCAACGATGGCTTCAAGTTCTTCCACATCAAAATATCCCGGGGCTTTGCCTTCCAGAAAATTCTCATAACGCTTTATTATTTCACCCGACTCATCATCTATTGGCTGTACAAGTTTCCTACTCATTCTGAAAATTTTGATTTATTGCAAAAATAGTGTATAAAATGCAACAAAGTAGCACTTTAAGTCAAAAGTTATCAACAATTCAGGATGTGACTACCTTATTTAAGGCTTTTTGTAATATCTCATTTTTTTCAAATATGTATAAATCGTCTTGATTTTGGACTTTTAAGTCCGAAAGTTTGAGAAACAATTTCGCTATCTTTGCATTAAATTATTATTGAAAGCTAAGAAAATGCTACCTTCATTCGTTAACAGAACAATAGATTCTTTTTGAGTTGATAAATTAAATAAGACCTTCTAAACAGTTTCTTATGCTGTGTCATCGGAAATTTCATATTTGTCAATCAGTATTGTTCGGTAATAATTTTCAAAATGAGTTAAATGAAATATCTCACTCTGTTTGAGAGGACAAACAGACAGTTAAATATTGGAGAGAAGTGAAGCGATATCAAAAGAAAGCAGAACACAATTTACGCAAAAAAGCGCAAACTTACACGGGCTATGCACTCCTGTTATTCAAAGCAATATAGAATATTAAAATTATTCTATTTGCAAAAAAAATGTGTAATTTGCGTTGAAAAACACTTTTGAGGCAGCCTCATTCCCTCGCAACCATAATCAAGACAACAACAATTTATATATATGAGGTGTAGAATCTCAAATCGACAAATTAAAATAAATGCATTACTCAAAATTATTCCAATATTGTCCGGTGTGTGGATCATCACGTTTTGTTCTAAACAACGAAAAATCACTTAAATGCAGCGAATGTGATTTTGTGTTATATGTAAACCCTTCGTCGGCAGTAGCTGCTTTTGTGATGAATCAGGCACGGGAATTGTTAGTGTGTCGCAGAGCTAAGGAGCCTGCTATGGGAACGCTCGACTTACCGGGCGGATTTGTGGATGGCAATGAAACAGCCGAAATGGCTGTTGCCCGCGAAATAAAAGAAGAACTTGGCGCAGAGACAATAACGTTGAAATATCTGTTTTCGCTGCCTAACGAATACTTGTACAGCGGTCTCACAATTCCTACGCTCGATATGTTTTACGAATGCAGTATTGCTGATTATGAAAACATAGTGGCTGCCGACGATGTAGCAGAGTGCTTCTTTGTGCCACTCGACGCGTTAAATCCCCGGGATTTCGGGCTACTATCAATAAAAAATGCAGTGGAAATATTCAGGAATTCTTTTGTTGTTAAATGAAAATAGTATCTTTGCATTTAGGTGTTGAAATTTATATAAATCTGAAAAATACTAACATTATATCCCGATGAGAAAAATTATCGTATTCATTCTGATGATAAGCATGCTGGCATCAATTGTCAACGCTCAGCACACACTTATCTATACGCACCAAGATGTGCTTTTCAACAAGGGTAAAGAATTGTTTAATCAGCGAAAATATGCTGCATCGTATCGTAGTTTCGAGGAATTTTTGAAAACAACCGACCCGAAGAATGCCGGACAAATTCAGGAGTCTGAGTATTATATGGCGGCTAATGCTTACGAACTAAAACAGGACGATGCAGCCAAAATGCTAAAAGCATACTTGTCAAAACACCCTTACACACCATTTTACGACAAAACAAATGTAATGCTTGGAATGCTCGAATACGAAAAAAAACAGTATATGCAAGCGCTTACATATTTCAACAACGTAAACGACAAACGACTGGGTAACAGGGAGCGTATCGATTTTCTTTTCTGTAAAGGATATGCCAGTCTCGAAACAAAAAATTATCATCAGGCGTTGGGTATTTTCAAAGAGTTGAAAGAAATTAAGAGTCGTTACAATCTTTCGGCTACATATTATTATGCCTATGCCGAGTATACATTGGAAAACTACACAGCTGCGCTGCCCGAATTTCTGAAAATTGAAAATACACCTGAATACAAAAATATTGTACCGTATTATATTATTCAGATTTACTATGCACAGAAAGAATTTGATAAACTTTACGAACGGGCCGATGCGCTACTGGCTGCTAATCCCGACAATAAAAATAATGCTGAAATCTACCGCATTATGGGCGAAATTGCATATGATAAACGCGATTATGCAAAAGCAATCAATTACCTCAAAGAATATGAGAAAATTTCGCCACAAGTGTTACGCAACGATATGTATCTGCTCGGACTTTCGTATTATCAGACAAAAGATTATACAAATGCGGTGACTTATTTATCGAAAACTACGACTATTGCCGACGAAATGACCGAAAATGCATACCTGCATCTTGGAAATGCTTACGTGCGACTAAGCGATAAAAATAATGCCCGATTGGCTTACGAAGCTGCTTTGCGTACAAATTTCAACAAGTCGGTGCGTGAGGAAGCGCTCTATAATTATGCCCTTACCACTTACGAAACCACTACTGCTTTTGGTGAATCAATTTCGGCTTTCGAACAACTCATCAGCGAATTTCCGAATTCGAAATACATTGGCAAAGCATACGATTATCTTGCTGTTGTATTTATGACCACTAAAAATTACGAATCGGCTTATCAATCCATACTTAAAATTAAAAATCCGACGCCACGCCTGCTCGAAACACGACAGTATCTGCTCTATCAGATTGGAACCGAAGCCTTCACGCAAAACAATCTGCCTAAGGCCATTGAGTATTTTACACTTTCGCTTCAAAGTTCGCCTACCGGCAAATACTCTGCCGAAAGCCTCTTCTGGCGCTCTGAAGCATATTTTCGCAATGGAGAACCCGACAAAAGTATTGCCGATCTGCGTTCGTTTTTCAGCAATGGAAATTCGAAATCGAGCGTCAATCTAAGGGTTGCTAATTATTCACTTGCCTATGCTTATTTTTCGAAAAAGAACTACAACGAAGCACTAAGCTGGTTTCTGAAATATGTGGATGCTGAAAAAAACACAGCAACCGAAACTTATCCTGATGCGCTCAATCGGATTGGCGACTGTTATTTCAATGCCCGAAATTTTTCAAAAGCTGAGAATTATTATGCACGTGCTGCCTCACTGAGTCCGAATACAGGCGATTATGGCATTTTCCAAAGTGCTTATGTGGCTGGTTTGCAACGTAACTATACTGCCAAAATTTCGCGTCTTGAAAATCTTATTTCTACTTATCCGAATTCGGAGTATGTAGACGATGCACTTTACGAAATTGGACGTGCCTACATTATGCTCGACAATGAAACACGTGCCATATCGAGTTTCGAACGGCTTTTGAGTACAAAGCCCAATAGTGAGCTGGCACGAAAAGCTGCACTTGAAATAGGAATGGTTTACTTTAATCAGAATAATCACGATCAGGCAATTGTTGCATATAAAAATGTGATTGCTAAATATCCCGGCTCTCAGGAATCATATACTGCCCTCGAAAGTCTAGAGTCGGTATATATAGAGAAAAATGATGTAGCTTCGTATCTGGCATATACCAAAACATTGGGTATGACACTCGGTTCTACTGTGGCAGGTCGCGAGGATTCCATTTCGTATGTGGCTGCTGAGCGTCAGTACATGAACGGAAATTATACTCAGGCCATCACTGGTCTCCGGGCTTACGTAAGTTCGTATTGTGCCGGCGGGCGCTATTGCACTACTGCTCAGTTTTACTTAGCCGATAGTTATTATCGCACAAACGACAAAGACAATGCCCTACGTGCTTATCAGGCTTTGTTGCTGATTCCGGGCAATCAGTACAGCAGGGAAGCGACTACACGTGCTGCCGAAATAACTTACGACAAAAAAGATTACAGCGCTTCACTTCAGTATTTCCGTCAGCTCGAAGCTATGGCGCAAACTACCGAAGACCGCAATATATCGCGCCTTGGTGTGTTGCGTTGCAGTTATTTCCTGAACGATCATAATACTACGATCAATATCGCGAACGAAATTATGAACGATAGTCGTTCATCGGCTGAACTTCGCTCGGAAGCCATGTACAACCGTGCAAAAGCATTTATTGCACAAAACCAGGAGAATCAGGCTGTGCCCGACCTTCGCTCGCTGAGCAACGACACCCGCACTTCGAACGGAGCTGAAGCAAAATTTCTGCTATCAGACATTTATTTCAGACAAAACAACCTTGCCGAGTCGGAAAAAACCATTCTGGATTTTGCACAAAAAGGCACTCCGTATCAATATTGGCTTGCCCGCAGCTTTGTGTTGTTAGCTGACATTTATATTTCACGCGGAAACGATTTTCAGGCCAAACAATACTTGCTGAGTCTGCAAAAAAACTATACAACAGCCGATGAAATTCAGGGTATGATTACCGAAAGGCTTAATGCCATTGCACAACGCGAAGGGCAGAGTGTAATCAATTAATGTGAATGGGTAATAAAATCAGGAATGCAATTTTTTTTAAATGAATAGAGAAATGAAAACAACAAAATATATTGTAGCTGCACTTATGTCGGTAGCACTCTGGACAAATGCGCAGACTCTCGACCAAAATGTGACTGTGGAACGGGAATTTAAACCGGTTATTCAGGATGCAGGGAAAATCTCATCTGTGCCGCAGGTTATGGAACTTAATGTGCAAAAGTCACCGGCTGAATATACCGATTTCAATTTCCCAATGGCTGTAGGACAAAATATCCATACTTTACCTGCTGCTGAGCTCCTTCATCAACGCCGACGCACTCCAAGTGGCTCGTTTGTTCGTTTGGGATTGGGTAGCGAACTCAACAATATGCTCGAATTTGCTTTGCCAATTATCAACAAACCCAAAACCAAACTCGACCTTAAGGTGGATCATTTAGCTACTTTTGGTAGTAAAAAACACTCGGTATCGAATGCAGCACTTATGTTCGATCAGTATTTTAGCAAATTCGATTTGTATGCGGGTGTGGGTGCAGGTCGGGAATCATTCAATTATTATGGTAATAATTTCTTAGCCGATGGCAATACCGAATTTTCTGATTTCACAAAACTATTGACTGGAAGCGCAGCTGCTTACGACGAACTAAACCTGGTACGTGTAAATCGCACTGCACAATTGTTTACACTCGACAAGCTATCGAAAGCACCTGAAAACGATGTATTCTGGCGTCTCAATTCTTATGTAGGCGTTCGCTCGCTTCCGGGCGAAGAAAAACTCCGCTATCAGGCTGAAGTACAATATAAAGCTTTCGATGCGCGTAACGGATTGACCGAGAACATTATTCAGACACGGGCTGGATTCAACAATCAGAATGGAAAAAACCGTATGGGACTCGACATCGAAATGTCGAACATGATGTACAAATCGGATGTAATTGCTGCTGTGATCAATGTATGGAATTCGTATTCGGTATTTTCGATGAATCCCTATTACAGCATCGAGCGTGAGCGTTTCGATATGCGTCTTGGTGTGAAATCGAGCTTCTCGTTTGTACATGGTAAACCTTTCAATCCTTCGCCCGACATCAACCTTGAATGGCGTGCCATTCCGAAATTTCTGGCTGTGTACGGAGGCGTAGGCGGAGGATATGAGGTTAATACTATGGATGATATGTTCCGCGAAAACCGCTGGTTGTACTCCGATTTAAGAATAAAGGATACTTACACGCCGGTAAACCCCTATGTGGGACTTAAAGTAAAACCGATTTACAATCTCCTGCTCGATGCCTATTTGAGCTATAGCTATATCGATAATCAGTATTTCTTTGTAAATAAAGATTACAAATACGACATGGCATCATCCACAGCATTGGGAAGGCCTGCTGAGAATATACTTTTCACAAACCGTTTTAATGTGCTTTACAGTTCAGCTTCGCATACCAAAGTGGGCGTGCGTGCCAATTATAATATTCGCAACTTTATAAATGTGCAATTGAAGGGAGCTTACAATGGCTGGCAGGTGTACGAAACTTTGATGGCCTGGAATAAACCCAAATGGGAAGCCGACTTATCAACTGACTTACGCCTCTCTCGTAACCTGAATGTATCGGCAAATGTTTTTTACGAAGGAAAACGTTATGCCAAATTAGGCGAAGGTGTAGCAGGCATGCATGTAATGAACCCCAAAGTGGATATCAACCTTGCTGCTTCTTATTCGTATCTCAACTGGTTTACCATGTTTGCCAAAGTCAACAATCTGATCAATAATAAATACGAAGAGTATTATGGTTATCAGGTGCAGGGACTTAACTTTATGGTGGGAGCTGCGTTCTCGTTCTGATATTGACAGAAAACTTATTTGCAATACGGAGAAATGACTAATAGTTGTTTCTCCGTATTTTTATTTTATATTCATTACTGACCAGCTAAAAATAAGTTGAATGAGTTTTTTCTCTTCGTTAGACTCCTCACTTTGTTCGGAATGACAGACCGTCAGTTAGGCTTCCTCCCCCAGCCATAATCAAGACAAAGCACCGTCATTCAGAGCCTAGCGAAGAATCTCAGATATATAGTCGGTCAGTAGTGTTTTATAATGTATATCTTTCCAAACCTTATTTTAAGGTTTAAAAATCATTCAAATTACACCAATGTAAATGAAACAGATTCGTAATATGGGAGTTAATCTGTATTTTTGCTTCAAATTATTGTAGCCGAAGCAAATGGCACTGATAAAAATCTTAAATCACATGCACGTCACATTCTCTCATATTATTCGTAAAATATCGGTTTTGCTGTTGTGTCTCGGTTTTCAGTTTTTGCTTTTGTCTCAAACACAATACAGCAACCTTCCCTCTGTTTATATTAATACTGAAAATAACGCAGTTATCACCAGTAAGGTCGACTGGCTTCCAGCCCACATTCAGGTTGTGAGCACCGATACAATCGATCAGATCAATGTGTCTACCCAAATTCGCGGACGTGGTAACTCCACATGGAGCATGCCGAAAAAACCTTACCGCATAAAACTCGATAAAAAGACTAACTTAATGGGAATGTATGCCCGTGCCAAAAACTGGGTTTTTCTGGCTAACTATGCCGACAAAACTTTAATGCGAAATGCAGTGGCCTTTCACATTGGTCGTGTGGCCGGACTGGAATTTACGCCTTCCACCCGTTTTGTTGATTTGGTACTGAACAATAATTTTCTTGGAAATTACATGGTGACCGATCAGATTGAAGTGCATTCTGAGCGTGTGGCTATTGACGAACAGGATTCGTCGCAGGTGGCTGAACCTGACGTGACAGGTGGTTATCTGCTCGAAATAGATGGTTTTGCAGCGTCGGAACCTGTGTGGTTCACTTCTTCGAAAGGATTGAAATTTACTGTTAAATCGCCCGACGATGACGATATCAATGAGTTTCAACTAGCCTATATCCAGAGTTATATCAACGAATTTGAAACGCGTTTGTTTTCAACCAATTTCACTGATCCTGTGGCGGGATATCGTGCTATGATCGATTCTGCGTCGCTTGTAAACTGGTATATTGCCAGCGAACTCACAGGCAATTCGGATGCCTTCTGGAGTACTTATGTGTACAAAAAACGTAGCGACAACAAGCTTTATTTCGGTCCACTCTGGGATTACGACATTGCGTTTAATAATGATGATCGTTTGGGCGATGCCACCGAAAAACGTATGAGTCAGTATGCCCACAATCCACGCACCTGGGCGTTACGCTTTCTCGAGGATGAATGGTTTCAAACGCTGCTCTGGCGCAGATGGAGCGAAATGATAGCCGATAATTTAGCCGGAAATCTGAATACTTATATCAATGAAACAGCAGGATTGCTCGAAACTTCGCAGCAACTGAATTTTCAGAAGTGGAACAATCTCAATAATAAAGTATATCGGGAAACCTACTTGTTCGATACTTATGCAGAAGGTGTGGGTTATCTGAAAACTTATGTAGCAAACAGAATCAAGTTCCTGAATACCAGCTTTTATGTAAAAGAACCCGACCGACCTACGCCGCCTTTTGTAGCTACACGTCATTATTATATGATGATGAATAAACGTACCAACAATGCAATTCAGGTGCGCTCACATGCTGTGAAGGCTGGTTCATTGCTCGAAATGTGGGAACCCGAAGAAGGACAGGCTTCTCAGTTGTGGGAATTCCGCAATGTGTCGGGAAATATTTATCAGATTATCAATAAAAATTCCGGACTGGCTATGACGGCCAACGGAAGAGGTACCAATCTTGTACAACAGCCTTTGAATGCCACAAATACAGCCCAGCAGTGGAAAATAGAACCCGTTGGCATCGAAGGAGCATACGGAATTGTCAATGTACACTCGGGATATTCTGTAAATAATGCTGGCGGAAACTTTGCCAATGGAACCAATGCCATTGAGTGGACGGCCAATATTGCAGGAAGCGAAAATCAACAATGGTATTTGCAAAAAATGGACATGATTACGACCGGACTTTTGTATGCAAGTGTCATTCAGGCTGATATTTATCCGAACCCTGCAAGCAGCTATGTCTCGGTAAGATTTAATGCCTCCGACGAACAAAATGTGTCAGTCAGCATTTGCGATTTGTCGGGTAAAATGCTTGTTCAAACCAATACGCAAACACAGGCCGGAGTCAATGTGCTTACACTTTCTGTGAGCGATTTGCAATCGGGAGTATATTTGTTGCAGATAAGAAACAGCGATGGCTCTGTGTTTAATTCGAAATTAGTGGTAAGAAAGTAATCCTTTCAGATTTCGTAAACACTCATATCTTCAGCAGCAATGGTCTTTTCAAATACTGCCAGGGCTTCGTTGAGCAAACCGTTTTTATGATTGTAGCGGGCCGAATAATGTCCGATAATAAGTTTGCCCACATTTGCTTTCAGAGCAATTGTGGCTGCCTGCGCTGCTGTGGAATGCATGGTACTTTTGGCGCGCACGGCTTCGTTCTGCATAAAAGTAGCTTCGTGGTAAAGACAATCCACTCCTTCGATAATGGGAATTATTTTCTCGCTGTAAGCCGTATCAGAACAGTATGCGTAGCTTTTGGGCTTTTCGGGCATGGTGGTCAGTCTTTCGTTGGGAATGATTTCACCGTCAGGCATTTCGAAATTCTCTCCCTGTTTTATTTTCGGAATGCGCCATGTGGGAATATTATAAAAGTCAATCATGTCGCGGCGAATGTGACGGTCGCGGGCTTTTTCGCGAAACAGAAAACCGCACGAGGGTACACGGTGCTTCAGCGGAATGCTGTACACTTCAACCGAACGATCTTCGTGTACCAGTTCGTGAGCACGTGGATTTATATGGTGAAAAATAACGTTGAAAGGCAATCCTTCGCAAAAAAAATCGAGTTGCGGTTGCAGCATTTTTTCCAGATCGGGGGCTGCATGAATGTGCAGGTCGGCAGTGCGGTTGAGCATTCCGAAGCTCGAAATCAAGCCTATTAGTCCGAATACGTGGTCGCCATGCAGGTGCGAGATAAAAATATGTCCGAGCCGCGCCACTTTCAACCCCATTTGTCGCATACGAATCTGAGTTCCTTCGCCACAATCAATCATATATTGCTTGTCACGCATTTCCACTATTTGCGAACTTGGGAAATGCTGACGAGTGGGCAATGCTGAGCCACAGCCGAGTATGGTGAGGGTTGGAGACATTTTTTTATTTACGATTTTATCATTTACGATTTACAATTGGGTAGGATTTTTTTTTACAGTAAAACTTGTTCCGATTTATCGGAGTGCCTAATTTGTTATAGAAAAATGCAGCATACTTTAATACGCATTTTTCAGTAAACTATACACGCACAAATCGAAATATCCGTTGGCATGTTTTTCACCACAACGTTCGATACCCTCAAGGCAGAATCCGAGTCGTTCGGGGACGCTGCGGCTTTTGGTGTTGGTTTCGGCAACTTTTATCTGTATGCGGTTCATTTGCAATTCGTCGAAAGCAAATTCAATCAGTTTCCGGCACGCAAGCGTGACAATGCCTTTGTGCTGAAACACTTCGGAGAGCCAGTAGCCTATTTCGGTTTTTTCGTTATCGTAGTCGCTATCCTTAAAACCAATCAGTCCGGCAAAAGCGCCTTTGTACCAGATTGTAAAAGTCGGATTGTTGCGCGGGGAATCGATGTATGCATTCACAAAAGCTTCTGTAAACGATACATCTGTGGTAAAGGCCACAAAAGGCAACCATTCACCCAGATATACTCTTTGGGCATTTATAGTATCGAAAATAATCTGCGCATCTGCTGTTTCAAGTTCTTTCAGCAAAATGTCGGGGCTAACCTGTATATCCGGTGTGGAAGGAGTGATTCTCATTTACAATTTATTCATTCCGATAAATCGGAACAAGTTTTACAATTTACCATTTAAATGTACAGTCTCTAAAAACCAATTAACCCTAAACCTGAAATCAAGAACAAAGACAAAAGAATGATGAACGTGGGATTAGTTGAGTATCATTCTCAAACCCGCAAATCTTAAAATCTCAAATTTTCAAATCTTCAAATGCAAAGCCCTGAAACTTTGAACTCTGAGACCCCGGAATTTCTTAAATCCTCGTTTTCTTCTTCAGCTCAAAGTCGCGACCGAGATATTTCTCGCGTACCACCGGGTTGGCGGCCAGTTCTTCGGAAGTGCCTTTAAACAGAATTTTACCTTCGAAAAGCAGATAAGCCCTGTCGGTAATGGTCAGTGTTTCATCCACATTATGGTCGGTAATCAGAATGCCGATATTTTTATCTTTCAGTTTCCATACAATGTCCTGAATGTCCTGCACTGCAATTGGATCGACACCGGCAAAAGGTTCGTCGAGCATAATAAAACGTGGTTCAATAGCCAGACAGCGGGCAATTTCGGTACGACGGCGTTCACCTCCCGACAAACGGTCGCCGATGTTGAAGCGCACATGTTCCAGATTAAATTCCGAAATCAGTGTTTCGAGTTTTTCTTTCTGATACTGCTTGCTGAACTTTGTCATTTCGAGCACCGATTTAATATTATCTTCCACAGTCATTTTGCGGAAAACCGAAGCTTCCTGAGCCAGATAGCCAATACCGTTTTGCGCACGTTTATACACAGGGTATTTGGTAATTTCCACATCGTTCAGGAATATTTTTCCCGCATTGGGTGTTACCAGTCCGGTAGTCATATAGAAAGTAGTGGTTTTGCCGGCACCATTCGGACCAAGCAGACCTACAATTTCGCCCTGTTTTACGTTGATCGATACATCGTTCACCACAGTGCGTTTTCCGTATTTTTTGTAAAGATGTTCGGTGCGGAGCACCATGCCTTCGTTTTCCATATTGTGAAATTTACAGCACAAAAGTACAGTTTTTATTACGATAATCAAAAGTCACCACCCGAAGCTTGATTGTAAAACATGTTTATTTATAATAATTTAAGTTTGATCGTTGAAATGAAATAATTACTGTTTTGGTAGTAGTAATAAATAATCATTTTCCGTTTTGAATTTTGTAGAATTATTCAATGATAATTTTCTGTTGGCTAGAATGATTACAAATTGGATTTAATTTCATAGAATGTTGCTTTCGGACTGATTTAAAATGAAATAAAAAATATAATTTTGCGTTTTGTTTTTGCTTGACAGACCTGATTGTTACTTCTTACAATTAAGTGATCAGTTTCTGTTTTGATTTTTATCAGAAAAATTATTTACAATTAAACTAATGAATCATGGTTTTTAGAAAAATCTTTTTTGCACTTTTAGTGGCGTTTACATTTACTGCATGTACCACCAATGATCCTATCATCGACAATCAGGTGAAGACGGATGGTGCTCTTACGGTACAACTTACCACAAGTACCTATAATGGTGAATATTCGCCCGAGCATGTGCTGGCTATATGGATTGAGAGTAATAACGGAACTTTTGTAAAGTCGCTGAAGGTGGGAGCTGCAGAACGAAAAAAATATCTGACCAACTGGCTTGGTTCAACAAGTTCGGGAAATACAACCGATGCCGTTACAAGCGCCACATTGAGAAATCACGTGACTCACAACCTCAACTGGGATGGAACCGATGTGAAAGGTGCTGTGGTTGGTGATGGATCATATAAATTGTGTGTTGAATTTACCGAAGATGACAGAACCGGTAAATATACTACTTTTGCATTTACAAAGGGAGTTGAAAAAGATCAGCAAACTCCTTCAGCAGTTTCAGGTGTATCGAACGTACAGATTACCTGGACTCCTCAGTAGTAAATTAGAAGTACACTTTCGTATTGTATATTGTTGAATGCATATATGCCCTGGATAGTTGTAGTTGACTGCCAGGGTATATTTTTAATTTAAATACATCAATGGAACAGGCATCTGAAACAGTCAATATCAAATTTAAGGTTCAGCGGGTTATTGCAATCCTGTCGTTTCTGATTTTTATCGGAAAATTAATTGCATATTTTCTGACAAATTCGGTTGGTATTCTGACAGATGCGCTTGAAAGTACAGTGAATGTGGTTACGGGGTTCATCACATTGTATGCTGTGTATGTTTCAATGAAACCCAAAGATGATGATCACCCTTTCGGGCACGGGAAAGCTGAATTTTTATCCGCCTCTGTTGAAGGATTTCTGATTATTATTGCCGGATTACTGATTATATTTGAGGCAATTAAACGCCTTTTTATCCCTGCCGAAGTTTCACAACTGGATATCGGGATTGTGATTGTGGCAGTGGCAGGTTTGCTGAATTATCTGATTGGCTGGTATAGCATAAGACTTGGCAAAAAAAACAATTCAATTGCTTTGATATCAGGTGGAAAACATCTTCAGTCCGATACTTATTCTTCAATAGGTTTGGTAATTGGCCTTATTTTGCTGTATTACACAAAATTAGCATGGCTCGATAGCTTGATTGCCCTGATATTCGGAACTATCATTGTAGTGACAGGTGTGAAAATTCTCAGAGAAACCACTTCACATTTGATGGATGAGGCTGATTTTAAATTAATAGAGAAGTTTGCTGATGTGATTGAGAAGAATAAATCTGACGAATGGATTGATATACATAATTTTAAGTTGGTAAAATACGGAGATATACTTCATGTGAATTGTGATTTGGTTTTGCCATGGAATATGAGTCTCTCGGATGCGCATGAAGAAGGGGAGCGATTAACGAAAATGGTTACAACCGCTTTCCCTGAAGATATAATCTTTCATTTACACATTGATGAATGTTCGCAGAAATATTGCAGAAGCTGTAAAAAGCAGGATTGCGAAGCCCGAAAAGATACCTTTGATACCGAACTGAAATTTGATATGAATAAATTTACAAAAGAGGTAGTTGAATAAATACGGTTGATTTTGGATTGTATAAATGCTTTTTTATTTCTGAAAGACAGATTGTTGAATTTAAAATTGAGATAGAACCGGATTTGTAAATAGTTTTACATGAAAAAATTAAAGAATATCCTCTTTTCGATGGCAAGTAGCGTAATACTGATGACTGTTTTTGCAGTATCTATAGCTTATGCTACATTTGTTGAAAACCGACAGGGAACTGATGTGGCCCGTGAAATGGTTTATAATGCCGTTTGGTTCGAAGTGCTGCTTGTATTACTTGTTGTCAATCTGGCTGGTAGTGTGCTGCGTTACGATATTGTAAACAAGCGAAAATTCAGTGTTTTTCTTTTTCATATTGCATTTGTCATTATACTTTTGGGTGCAGGAATAACGCGTTATTTCGGCTCCGAAGGAATTATGCACATACGCGAAGGGGCTACAACGAACGAAATCAGTTCGGATAAAACAGCATTAACTATAACAGCAACCTACAAAGGGTTGACCGAAGAAAAAGTGACTGAAATTTTTGCGGGAAACAGTCCAATAGAAGATTTTAGTGAGGAAATAAAGATAGACGACAAAACCATTCGCATTGAAGGCAAACTTTACCTGCCGAATTCAGTGGAAACCATTGTACCTGATCAGAATGGTAAACCGGCGCTTTCGGTTTATGTAATGAATTCCAATAACAAAACTGCTGATTTTGTGCTCCCTTTGTCGCGAAATAATAGTTTTGAGGGAACAACTTTTGCTTTTGAAGATTCATTGGTTAAATCGGATATCAGCTTTTTTAGAAAGGATGATGAGTTGTATTTCAAATCGACAAAGCATTTGGTGAAAATGGGTATGATGGAGCAAAGCGAGGAGATGATGCTGCCCGGAGAGGTTTATCCTGCCGAGCTGAAAACAATATACAAAACAGAAAATGTGATTTTTGTGGTCAGGGCATTTCTACCTAAAGCACGTGTAAACCTGACACGTGTAACACCCGAAACGGATGCAAACGGAATTATGGACGAAGGGAACGATGCGCTTGTGTTCAGTGTTGACGATGGAAACAGCAAAGAGCGGGTGAATCTGCTTGTTGCCGAAAATGGTCTTTCGCTGCCAGTCGTAACTACAATTGGCGATGTTCGTATTACTCTTTCGTACGGAATGCTCAGCTATAAACTTCCATTTAGCATTACGCTACGCGATTTCCAGCTCGAACGTTATCCGGGTTCTAACAGTCCGTCATCGTATGCCAGCGAAATCACTGTCAACGACCCTGAAAAGGTTGACGGACAGCCATTTCGTATCTATATGAATAATATTCTGAAATACAAAGGATACCGCTTCTTTCAGTCATCCTACGATCAGGACGAACAGGGGACTGTGCTTTCGGTCAGCAACGATTACTGGGGAACACTTGTAACCTACATCGGATATTTTCTGCTAATGTTTGGAATGTTACTCACACTTTTCAATAAAAACAGCAGATTTCGTACGGTGCTCAGGCTGAGCAGTGAACTTCAAAACAGCAAAAAACGGAAACAAAAATCCAAATCTGCTAAAATTATTGCGCTTTTATTATTCAGTTCCTTCGGCACGTCAGTTTTTGCTGCCGGTTTTTCAAAAGCCGACCACATTACATCGCTCAATAGTTTGCTTATTCAGGACGGAGCTCAGGGACGCATAGAGCCATTTAATACATATGCATCGGATGTATTCCGGAAAATAAGTAAAAAAACAACTTATTCGGGAATGTCGCCCACAGAAGTAATTCTGCAAATGATTGCTGACCCCGGAACATGGCAAAACGAAGCTATTATAAAAGTAGGGAATGACGATCTGGCTGAAGAACTGGGAGCTATTGATGGTTATGTGTCGTTCAATCAGTTGTTCGATTACGAAAATGGTGGAATGTACCGTTTGTCGGGCAAAGTGGACGAAGTGTATCAGAAAAGTCAGACTTCGCGGAACAAGTACGATAAGGAACTGCTGAATGTGGATGAGCGTGTGAATATCTGTTACGAGATTTTTAATACTAAAATGCTGAATCTCTTTCCGATGCCCAATGATCCCAATGGCAGATGGAAGTCGGTGGATCTGACAGAGGAAACTTCGCACGAAGGTTGTCCGCATCAGCAAAACGAAAGTCAGCCAATGCCTCCTGCCGGTATGGGTGGTCTGAGTCAGGAGCAGATAAATGCCCTTATGGGAAAAATCAATGAAGGACAAAATTCAGCGGAAGTTGATGAGACAAGAAAAATGTTCGAAAACTATTTGCTGGCAGTGAACGATGCGTTAGCAAACGGAAACTGGCAAATGGCCGAACAAAATCTGCAGGTTATCAAAGATTATCAGCTTGTAAATGGCGGAAATCATATTCCTGATAAATCAAGAGTCGATCTTGAGATTGTGTACAATAATCTGAACCTGTTTTCGAAACTGGCGATATTTTACATTATTGTGGGTATGTTGCTGCTTACGCTCCATTTGATTGATATTTTCAAACAGAAAGCAAAGCCGTTTAAATTTCTGAAGTATTCCATTTATCCGTTTATTCTTCTATTTGCAATTTACACGCTTGGTCTGGCGGCACGCTGGTATATTTCAGGACATGCGCCCTGGAGTAACGGCTACGAAACCATGATTTTTGTAGGATGGGCTGCGGCGCTTTCAGGACTTGTTTTTGCACGTCGTTCGGCGCTGACACTTTCGGTAACAGGTGTACTTTCGGCTATTGCTCTTTTTGTGGCCGGAATGAGTTGGATGAATCCTGAAATTACGAATTTGGTACCGGTACTAAAGTCGTACTGGCTTATTATTCACGTGGCCATTATCACTTCGAGTTACGGATTCCTTGCCATGGGTGCTTTGTTGGGACTTTTGAATCTGATATTAATGATTGCCGAAAACAAACGTAACAGAGTCGCACTAAAAGTCAGCATGCAGGAAATCAGCTATATTATTGAATTGTCATTGATGATTGGTTTGTTGTTACTTACTGCTGGTTGTTTTATCGGAGGCATTTGGGCAAACGAATCGTGGGGCCGTTACTGGGGCTGGGATCCAAAGGAAACCTGGGCTTTGGTAAGTATTCTGGTGTATTCGGTAATTCTGCATTTGCGCAATGTGCCTGCACTCAACAATCAGTTTGTGCTGAGCAGTATGGCTTTGGTTGGATTCAGCAGTATTATCATGACATTTTTTGGGGTGAATTATTATCTGTCGGGAATGCATTCGTATGGTCAGGGCACACCACCTCCAATACCATCGGTGCTTTATGTGGTCGCGATTTTGCTTGCGGTAGTGATTTACGCAGCCTACAAAAAGCAGAAAAAAAAACAAATCGTGATTCCTGTACTGAAAACTCTTTGTTCTGAATTGTAACTGGTTGATATGTTGTGTTTAATGAGTTTTGAAAAGTGCTGAGTTTTGATTTTGTTATCCGGATTAATTATAAATTAGATGCACGATTCTGCCCGCAAGGTTGAATTGAGAGTAAATGAATTAAATTTGGAACAAAAACAGATAAAGAAATTGTCATTTGCTCACATAAAAAATCGTTTTTTTTAGATATTCAGCGTTCTCTTATGTCGAAAGTTTTGCATGTGGTTGTAGTTTCTTTTTATGTGCTGACTGTGTTGGCTGCAATTGTTGTGCTGGCTCAGATCGGAAATTCGTATTACAGTTTACCACTGGAAGAACGCTGTTTTCATCCTGCCAACGAAATGCTTAAACCTTCAGGTTGGTTGGGTCATGGGCTGGGCGTTATCGGAACTGCGCTTATTCTGACAGGCCTTTTCGGATATATGGGGCGTAAAAGGCTGAAGATAATGTCAGGATTGGGATTGCTGAAACACTGGCTCGAATGGCATATATTTTTCTGTACACTGGGAACTGTGTTGGTCGTTTTTCATACATCGTTTAAGTTCGGAGGACTTATTTCTGTTGGATTCTGGTCGTTAGTGGGAGTGTGGCTGAGTGGTCTGGCCGGACGATATATTTATTTGCAGATACCACGTACCCGGGAAGGTCGGGTGATGAGTCTTCACGAAATGGAGCATCTGCAAACAACCCTCGAAACAGAACTTTTGCTAAAATACAATGTAAAACTGTTGGATGAAAAAGCCTTTAATCTGTTTGAACTGAAACGCAATATTCCGGAACTTTCGATAGCTGAAGCGATTAAAATACGTCACATTACGCAACAACAGAAAGTTCTGAATTTCAGAATACGACATCTCGACCGGATGAAGAGACTGATGAATTACTGGCATTTCGTGCATTTGCCTTTTGCGCTGATCATGCTCATTATTATGGCAATACATGTGGGTGTAGCTGTGTTTTTCGGATTTACGTGGATATTTTGATATATGGAAGTACTAATTGAACAGATTCTGATTTACGGTTCGGTGGCGTTGCTTATTGCCAGCATACTTGCGTTGTATGTTTTCAAGCAAAAGAAGGCTGCCAGAGAAGTAAATGAAAAAATAGCTTTTGCACAGGAAGAAGGATTATACGAACCTGTGTCCCTCTATCCGGTGATCGACCCTAACCGTTGCATTGGGAGTGGAGCCTGTATAAGGTCGTGTCCCGAACATGATATTCTGGGATTGAAAAACGGAAAAGCGACAATTATCAATGCTTCGCAATGCATTGGACACGGAGCCTGCTTTCGTGCTTGTCCGGTAGAAGCTATTTCGCTGTGGATCGGGACTGAAAAGCGGGGTGTGGAGCTTCCGAAACTTTCGCCAACCTTCGAAACCAGTGTGAAAGGTATTTACATTGCCGGAGAGTTGGGCGGAATGGGATTGATAAAAAATGCGGTGGAACAGGGTCGTCAGGCTACCGAAAATATTGTAAAGACAATTCAGAAAAATGCTCAAACCGATTACGATCTGATTATAGTGGGAGCAGGTCCGGCCGGAATTTCAGCTACTCTTACAGCCAAAAAGGCCGGTCTCAGAGCGCTCACTCTCGATCAGGATACATTGGGAGGAACGGTATATACTTATCCGCGCTCCAAGATTATAATGACGCACCCAATGGACTTGCCTTTGTATGGCAAAGTACGGTTATATGAAACAAGCAAGGATGAATTGCTGGATTTGTGGAACAAAGTGCTCACCGATAATCATCTGAAGATTAAAGAAAAATCTAAAGTAGAAGAAATCAGACAAGTGAATGGATTTTTCGAGGTTTATACTTCAGGGAATGAAAAATTCAGCGCGCAGACAGTTTTGCTGGCACTCGGACGAAGAGGTTCGCCACGTAAACTGGATATTGAAGGAGAACTAAGTGAAAAGGTGGCTTACAGACTTATTGAACCTGAAAGAATCAAAAATAAAAAGGTGCTGATTGTGGGAGGTGGCGACTCGGCTGTGGAGGCGGCTCTTATGCTGGCTAACGACAATAAAGTGATTTTATCATATCGTGGTGATAAGTTTATTCGTCTGAAATCAAAAAATAATCAGATTATAACCAATGCTATACAATTGGGACTGCTTGATGTGAAATTCGGTACAAATCCTGTTTCGATTCAGGAAAAGAAAGTTATTCTTTCCGATGCAGAATCACTTGCAACGGAGGAAATTGAAAATGATCTTGTTTACATTTTTGCCGGAGGCGAATTGCCGACCGGATTTTTAAAGAAAACAGGCATTGACCTGAGGACATTTCATGGTGAAGCCGTGCTGAAACATTAACGCTGATTATTATTTTCTGACAGAGAACACTAAATGCATTCGATGAAACGGTACAGAATATATATTACGCTGGTTATTCTTATTTTCTCAGGAAAATTTGCATACTCACAAATATCGCCCGGCGACCTGAGCGAACCACATGCCCATCTCGAAGGTTTGAGCAACTGTACGCAGTGTCATACGGTAGGCGAGAAAGTAACCCGCGAAAAATGTCTGGATTGTCACAAAGAAATTAAAAGCAATATTCTTGCTAAAAAAGGATATCATGCTTCGAGCGAGGTAAACGGGAAAAATTGTGCAAGTTGTCACAACGAGCATCACGGACGTAAGTTTAAACTCATTCGTTTCAATAAGAAAACATTTAATCATAACAAAACCGGATTTGTGCTGAAGGGTCAACATGCGCGAGAGGATTGTAGTGCCTGTCACAATGCAGAACATATCAAGCAACCCAAAACACAACGTAAGACCGGTGAGTCGTATATTGGTTTGAGTCAGAGTTGTACTTCCTGTCATCACGATTATCATCAGGGAAAATTGTCGGCACGCTGCAACGATTGTCATAGTTTCGAAAACTGGAAAAATGCCAAAACTTACGACCACAGTAAAACCCGATTTCCTCTGAAAGGCCGACATTTGTCGGTTAAATGTGTCGATTGTCACAAAAC
Source organism: Paludibacteraceae bacterium (assembly GCA_016937795.1). Classification (GTDB taxonomy): domain Bacteria; phylum Bacteroidota; class Bacteroidia; order Bacteroidales; family Paludibacteraceae; genus Paludibacter. The sequence goes on along the minus strand of JAFGVV010000053.1, from coordinate 42,675 downwards.
TGAAATGATTAACGGTAAAGAAACGCAGAATTTTAAAGGATTAAAGTTTGCGAATTGCAATGCCTGTCATGAGGATGAACACCACAACCGTTTTGGCCAGAATTGTAAACAATGCCATTCGGAAGAATCATTTCACCGGATTAAAGGACTCGATACTTTCGATCACGACAAAACGGATTATAAACTGATTGGCAAACACAAACTCGTAGATTGTAAGGAATGTCACAAAGGCGCTATGACAGCTCCGCTAAAACATAACCGCTGTACCGATTGCCATGACGATGAACACGACGGACAATTTGTTGTGAACGGAGTGACACCGGATTGTAACGAATGTCACAGCAATTACGGATTCGAGCCCAGCGAATTTACTGTGGAAAGGCACAATAAAACCAAATTCAAACTTGATGGGGCGCATGTGGCTACTTCCTGCAACGAATGTCATAAAAAAGATGGAGCCGCCAAATGGCAATTCCGTAAGATAGGTACAAAATGTGTGGACTGCCATAAAAATGAGCACAAGGGTTTTATTGACGAGAAATATTATCCGGGCGAAGATTGTGAAGTATGTCATACCACTTCATCGTGGAAGAAAATAAATTTCGATCATCAGAAAACCGGTTTTAAACTTGAGGGGGCTCACAGCAAAGAACTTTGTGGCGCATGTCATTACCGACCCGACGAAAAAGGTGTTCGTACACAAAAATTCTCAGCGCTTACCAACAATTGCTCTCAATGTCATAAGGATTCGCACTACGGACAGTTTGAAACCGGAGGCGTTACCGATTGTACAAAGTGTCATGGCTTTACAAACTGGGAGGATTCGAAGTTCGATCACAATAATTCCCGGTTTAAACTGGATGGCCAACATGTAAATGTGAAATGCGACGAATGTCATAAACCCGTTGAAGGTACTGATAAGAAATACATTCAGTATAAATTTAAAAGTGTTGAGTGTTCCGAATGTCATTCCTGATTTCCTTATATTTAATTGCGTTGATAAAAGAAAAGTATGAAGTGTAAAATACTAATTCTTCTGATTTTTACTTTCTGGTTCGGACATATTTCTGGAGCCGACCGGAAATCGCCGCATGGGAAGAATCTCAAAATTGATTGTACCACCTGCCATAAAACCGATGGCTGGCAACAAATCAAAGAGAATGGCTACAACCATAACAAAAGCGGATTTCCTCTTACCGGGCAGCATAAAATGGTTGGTTGTCGCGAATGTCATCCTACCTTGAAATTTGAGGATGCAAAATCGTCATGTAACTCCTGTCATGAGGATGTACACGAATCGACTGTGGATAACGATTGTAAACAATGTCATAATACTTCATCCTGGATTGTGAATAATGTCCGGCAAATTCATCAAAACAAAGGTTTTCCGCTCCTGGGTGTGCATGCAGCTATCGATTGTGACCAGTGCCATTCGTCGGCTTCAGCCCGAAGGTTCGACAATGTCAGGACTGATTGCTACGGTTGTCATCAGCGCGATTATAATTATACGTCAAATCCCAATCACCGTCAGTCAGGTTTTGGCACCGATTGTACTCAATGCCATAAATCTGACAGCCGGTCGTGGGCAGGTGCGGGATTCGATCATAACTTTTTCCCACTAAAGGGGGGTCACAATATCGATTGTCAGAGTTGTCACTCTCAGGGCTATACGAATACTTCCTCAGATTGTTACAGTTGTCACAAGGCAGATTACGACCGTACAACAAGTCCTGCGCATGCGTCAGCTGGTTTTTCAACAGATTGTAAAACCTGCCATAACATTAATGCGTGGAAACCTGCCACTTTCGATCACGATAAATTGTATTTCCCTATTTACAGCGGAACGCACAAGGGCGAATGGAGCAATTGTACCGATTGTCATACCAATCCGGCCAATTATTCGCAGTTTAGTTGTACCGATTGTCACGAGCATAATAAAGCCGATATGGACAAAGAACATCGTGGCAAAAGAGATTATGTGTACAACAGTGTAAACTGTTATTCGTGTCACCCGCGTGGTAAGGCAGATTAGTATTTCCTGAACGTTTATTTTCCCTTATGCTTACAAAATGAAACAGCTTTTCAAAACTTGCTTTGTATTGGTTTTGGTACTTGCCAACTGCTATAGTGCAGCTGCGCAGGAACCTTTTCGGACGGTTACAGGGCAGGTTTCTTTTGTAAGTTCACAGCATGTATATGTGAAATTTAAAAATACAGAGGGTATTTATAACGGAGATACTTTGTTTGTCGAAAATAATGGTGCGCCCGTTCCTGCACTTTTAGTGTCCGGTTTATCATCCATATCGTGCGTCACTGTGTCGCTCAATAAAACTATTCTGGCCGTGGGTAGTCCTGTGATTGCCAGGATACCCGTTCACAAACCTGTTCCCGAAGTGGAGATAGAAAAATCGAAAGAATCGGTGGCGGTGGTTTCGGAAGTGATCGGGCAGATTCAGACCGGTGAGAAAAAAATAAAGCCCAAGGCGGAATTTCCTGTTGAAGGTCGGGTTTCAGTGTCATCGTATACAAATGTTGATGCCGGAAATTCTTCATATCAGCGTTTCAGATATAATGTGGCTTTGCGTGCCGACAGCATTTCGCGTAGCGGTTTATCTGCTGAAACACAGTTGTCGTTTACACACAAACTGAACGAGCCTGTTTTCCTGTCCGATGCATTTAAAGTGTATACGCTCAATCTGAAATACGACAGTAAAACGCTTGGGTCTTTTGTTTTGGGACGAAAGATAAATCCGTTTTTAGCCAATGCCGGTGCGGTAGATGGACTTCAGTACGAAAAGCAAATCCGGAACTTTACTGTCGGCGCTGTGGCCGGATTGCGTCCCGATATTTACGATTACGGCTTTAATCCCACATTGTTTCAGTACGGAGCTTTTGCCGCACATAATTTCAAAAACGGAAAAGCCCGCACTACGCTCGCGTTTATGAATCAGACGAACAATATGATAACCGACAGACGGTTTGCCTATTTTCAGCACAGTAATTCTCTGGTGAAAAGAGTTAGCTTGTTTTGTTCGTTCGAAGTCGATTTATACAGCTTGCAAAACAATACTGCCACAATAAGTCCCGAACTGACGGGTGCATATTTCTCTGTAAGATACAAGGCTTTGAAGAATCTTTCGTTTGCGCTGAATTATGATGCCCGCAAGAATATTTATTATTACGAAACCTATAAAAATGTGGCCGACAGTATTCTCGACAGGGAAACCCGTCAGGGATTACGCTTTCAGACAATTTATCGTCCGTTTGGAGATTTGACCTGGGGATTATTTGCCGGAGTTCGTTTTGCCGGAGCAAATACCACTTTCTCGTCGAACGCCAATACCTATCTGAGTTACGACAATCTGCCTTTGGTGGGCGGAACCATTCGTTCAGATGTTACTGTGCTTAGAACGCATTCACTGGCAGGATGGATCAGCGGAGCCTCATATTCACGGGATTTTCTTAAGAATAAGCTCTATGCTGAACTGGGGTACCGGTATGTAAATTACGATTATGTAAACACTAACAGCTTGCTCAATCAGCATATTGCAGAGTTTAGTCTGAACTGGCGAATCACCCGCCGGCTTATGCTCTCAGCCAACCTCGAAACTGTAGCCGATAGCAACAATGCCCTGAACAACCGCCTGTTCATAAATTTGTCGCAACGATTCTGATCCTTCAAACTATCGAATCTTACCCCCAACCCCTAAAGGGGAGCTGTAACCTTGTGCGGTTGTATTCTGCTTTTACATTTAAACAGATTATAAAAGAGTTAGCTCCTCATGGATGCGAATCTTCAAATCCTCAAATCTTCAAATTCTCACATCACCATATCATCATATCACCACATCTCTACCTCTCTACCTCATTTATGGTATACAATTTACCTCTCACATGGTATTGTGGTACATGCTGCCCGGCAGTATTTTTGCAATGTACAAACTATCAAACTATTGGACTTATGAACTCAAATGTATTTTGCCCCATATCTTTTGCGAAAATCGACGAAAACGTTGCCCGTATCAATGCTGCACAGACAGTGCTTTTGCTGGGTTTGTATTTCGCGACTCAAAGTATTTTACCCGTTTTCTTGTTGTTAGTTGACTTTGTCTTGCGTGGGAGCGGAAATGCCCGTTTCAGTCCGCTGGCCATAGTGTCGAAACAGGTTCAGAAGATCTTTGCCATTGCCCCAAAGACCGTCAATGCAGGTCGTAAGTTATTTGCTGCGCGTATCGGAATTGTTTTTTCGGCCGCAGTGGTTATTTTACATTTAATCGGTTTGCCTTTCTCAGCCTTTACTGTAGCAGGGGTTTTTGCCTTCTGCGCTTTCCTCGAAGCCGCTTTTTCATTTTGTGTGGCTTGTCGTATATATCCGTTTGTTTATAAACTCAATCTGAGATTTTCAGGACAATAGCTCCTGCATTTTGTTGATGTATTATTACGCTCAAAAGGCCATTAGTTGCGATAACGAATGGCCTTTATATTATATCAATGGCTATGATTTTCTATTAGTGTGCTATGAATCTTTACATCGCCCGGGCCGGGCACATTCGGATTAATCAGATTCCCCTGCTTGTCGAATAGCATGTGGCGGGGAATGGAACTGATTTTGTTATCTTTGACAAACGCGGCATCTCTTGAATTCAGTATAAGATAATTGTGTGAATAATCATCCAACGCGACTTTTTTACTTGCGTTTTTTCATTGCTCCTGATTATCGTTTATAGCTAAGTATACAAAGACTGTGTTTTTATACTTTTCATTTTGTCTGAGTTCTTTTGACATAGGCATTTCACGCAAACAGGGAGCACACCACGAAGCCCAGAAATCGACATAAAGCGCTTTTCCTTTACTCTGGCTTAATATCTTCGATAAGGTTGTTTTCTGTCCGTTAATATCAAGTAATTCAAGGTCTGTAGCACTTGTTATTTGTGGGTCTAAGAGATTATAATAATGTCTTTTCAGACCAGATACAAGTGCTGTATCGGCTACTGTACCGGCAAATTTATCGACATAAGAGCGACGCACAGCTGCCGGTGTGGCATGAATTATATCAAACACGCATTATAATTTCAAGTCCTGCAGGAGTCTGCCCCGCAGATAACTATCCTGTACCACATGGTCGTAAAGTAATGTTTCTTTATTGTTGCTGAATGTGTTTCTTATTTCCTCCAGATAGCGTATTGCTACCGAATAAAAATAGTTTCTGTAAAATCCTGCTACATCATTTTTGTAAACAGAGTCGTTGTATTCATTTAAGTGACCGATAAGATCTTTTGAGGAGATATAGTTAAGCTTTACATTCAGAGATTTGTATGTGTTTCGTTCTTTATAAAACCTGTATTCAGTTTCTGAAATCTGCTTCGCGTCAAGAATTTAATCCAACCAGCGGCTTTCATCTTCCAATTCGCGCAGCATTACAGGTTCAAATTCTTCGCGTATCTTAGGAGCAGAGGCACTGATGCCTTCTAACAATCTTATCACTACTGACCGACAAAATATCTGAGAGTCTTCGCTACACTCTGAAAGACAGCACTTTATATTAATCACCTCCTCCCCAATAATACAACTAATTGATTATCTGTCATTCCTCTCCGCCGCGGCGGAGAGGAATCTAACAAGATGAGAAAACTAATTCAATTTATTTTTTGTCGGGCAGTAGTGATTTTTTTTGATAATTCTAAAAAATCCCCTATCTTTCGGGCGCTAAAAATTCTAAGAAAAATCTAAAAAAGAAGGAGATCACAATGAAACCAAAAATTGCGAAAAGAGGGCCATATTCGGTCGATTTAGAAGCGGGAAAGCGCTATCATTGGTGTGCATGCGGACGTAGTGCATCACAGCCATTCTGCGATGGTTCACATCAGGGAACAGAGTTTTTCCCACTGGCTTTTACAGCCGAAGAATCAAAAAAAGCTTATTTATGTGGCTGCAAACATTCGCAAAATCCACCTTTTTGCGATGGCACCCACGCCAAACTGCCCGAGTAAGACAAAAAAGACTGCCCTGAAAATGTTGCAGGGCAGTTCTTTTTGATTAGAAAACATGCTTACTTTTTCAGCAGTTTTGTTTTAAGTGTTTCGTTTCCACCAGACACATAGACCATGTAAATTCCTGCAGGCAGCTCACTGATACTTACAAAATCAGAGGCATTGTTTATGCAAAGTATTTCTAAACCAATCATATTGCAAATACGCACCTTATATTCAGACGCATTGCCTTTGATATAAAAACCGGTTTCTACCACATTGGGATAAAGTTGTAACCCGCTGATTTGATTCCGGCAATTGTCTGTACCCACATCATCTTTTATGCAACGAATACTATATCCCTCCTGATTAGCGTAAAGACCGGCATTGACATAAGTCATATTATAATCGATATGATAAGCATAGGACACATATTCATTCATATAATCGGTAGTCCAGAACGAAGCCACACCCCAATGGCCTGAAAAACCGCCATTGCAAGGCCTGTCACCTGCGGGAAAAGCAAGAAATCCGCTTTCGTTATTCAACCACTGACTGTTCGAAGGAGTACCCGGAACGGCAGGCTCGGTAGTCCATCCCGCCGGAGCAACAAGTGATTTGGGTACGGTTTCGGAAAAGCTTGAATCCACATAGCCAAAAAGCGTTTCCCAATCGGCGCGCGTAGGAATGCGCCAGCCATCAGGACAGATACCTCTCACATCGTTGGCTGCATTCCATGAATAAACTCGTCCGAACAGCGTGCTATTATTCTCGTTGTTTTCCACCGGCCAACTGTACTGTCCACCCATCATACCACAAACCGACATAAACTGATCGGTAGTAGCAATTTCATCTGTATTATTATAATGCTGAGTTCTGAGGTTTTCGACCATCCATTTTTGCGTTCCTATACTAATGGCATGATATTTATTTCCTTCCACATCGGTTACAACTTCGTAACCCTTTATCCTGCTAAAATAATGCGACCAACCATCTGACGATTGATAAGCTGACTCGCTACCCGCAGGCACATAAAGCGTGCAACCGGCATTTATCTTGCGAAACACACTATCGGCCACAAGCATGTTTATCGGCGTTGCATTTTGCACAAACACAGCACTCAAAGCATTTGTGCCATAAAAGGCAGAATTCCCGATATTTGAAACCGACGAAGGTATTTCAATGGCATTCAGCATATTGCAACCACTAAAAGCAGCGTAATTAATAGTAGTCAGAGTAGAAGGCAAACGCACATGACGCAAACGCCAGTGACCGTAAAATGCGGCATCATCAATAGTAGTAACTCCATCAGGAACGGCACAATACTCGCCTTTCAGTGCCGGATAATGCAACAACCGCTGCATATCTTTATCAAACAACACACCATCGGAGCTACTGAAATGCATATTTGCACCTGCTACATTGATTGTCTGGAGCCTATTCGTAAATAGAAATGCATAATTTCCTATCTGCTCTACAGAAGCCGGAAGAAATACATAAGTCAGATTAGGGCAACCCTGAAATACATTTACATCAATACGTTGCAAACCCTCAGCAAAATTAAAGCCATTAACCCCACATTGCTGAAAAGCACCCATTTTCAAATCGGTTACCGACGAGGGGATAGAAATATCGGCAAGCCCTGTACAACTGCGAAAAGCAAGAGTATCAATCACAGTTACTGAAGATGGCACCACCACATTGTTGAGTTTTTGACATCGATTAAAAGCCGAGCGTCCAATGGCAGTAATGCCCGATGGCATCACAACAGATGTAAGTAATGATTTCGCCAAAAAAGCATTTCGCGGAATTGTGTTGACAGGATATGCAGTTAATGCAGTTCCTGCTGTACCCTCATCGCCTACGTAAGCTTCCACAACAACATTCGACAAATCAACTGAAGTAAGATCGGGCATCGCATCGCGCATGGTTTTAAAATCGCGTGCATCTATACTTCCTGTCACTGTAAGCAAATTAGTCATTTCGAGCTCTTCGGACGTCATTAAGGTCGAGAGTTGACCAGGAGTGCAGGCCACCGTTTTGCTTAAAGACCCTTTTTGCGAGCGAAACCATACATTGTCAATAACAAGCGTTGATCCTATATTGGCTTCCGACAAAGTATTCCATTCGGATGATTGAAACTGAATAATCACTGAATCGGGTACAAAACCAAGATTAAAAGGCACTTCGGCCAATGTAAACTCCGAAGCCGGCTCGAGCATAAGACCCGCCTGCCAATCGCCAAAACCACCTGTAGTTTTAAAGAACAGCCCTACACTTGCTCTATCCACTCCCGAAGGTGAATATTTATAATAAAACTCCAACACATCAGTTTGTTGCTGATAGGGCTGTCCGCAAATTGGCTTACAATCCTCCCCCTCGGGACATTGAGGATAAAATCCTGACATTACGCTTCCCATCTTCATCTCATCATTTCGTTCCGACCACAGTGTTTTTAGTTCAATTGCATATGTACCTCTGTAAGCATCGGTTGATTTGGTTGCAATACCATCTCGGTTTCCATTATCCACATACCACGCATCGGGCTGTTCGCGTATAACTTCCTCCCAATTTTCAAAATCGCCATTCAACCAAACAGGCTGAGCAGTAACTCCATCAAATGATATATTATCTACCACAAGCACACTACCTTCCAGCGTACCCATCATGCTACCCGAAGCAAAAGCCACTATTACCGAATCGGGAGATTCGGTCAGCACAGGCTCGAAAGCACAATTAAAAGGCACAAATTCCTCATGAAGACCAATAAAACTATAATAGTAAGAACCGATATTCACTCCGTTTTTACTGAAAGCCACTATCATCGTCCCCGAATCACCGGCATCCCTGTTATATTTGTAGAACCCCTGAATGCCGGTAGGAATTTCGGTATAAGGCATACCACCATGCCATTCATTTGGGTTATCGCTCTCAGTACGAGCATTCATAAAATATGTCAACTCCAGCTTACGATCGAATACCGACTCAAGCCTTACCGCATAATTACCCGTATAACCCTCGGTTCGGGTTACCGGATACTTTGTGTCATTATCCAAATTCGAATTAGCTGCATAATTCGACGGATACATAAACGTAATATCTGTCCAATCCTCAAAACCATTGTTTGGCACCGACGATTGTGACCAGGCAAAACCTACTGAATAACAGAAGGTCATAAATAGTAAAAACTTCTTCATTGTATTTGTTGTCAGAATTTATCGTGCTGACGCCGCACTGATTATAATTGATAAAAATAAACAATCATTATCAAAAGAAGACAGCATAGCCACTAAGGCTGCTGAAAAAACACAGACATTCAAGAGGAGAGATAAAATAAGGATGGATAAAGCTCAGGCAAAAAACTAATAAACTCGTTGAAATATTTTACGATATATTTCTAACACAATAGAACACATAGAAATTATTTAAGAAAACGATTTAGTGCGCATTGATAAATTAACTCTTTCTGTTTCTTTGAATAAAAATCAATTTTTAATCAGCTAATGACTATTTTAACACTACAAAAAGCGATATCAAGCCATTTGTATAATCTTTCATTTTAGAAAAACATAAAAATCGTATCCGACTTAGGAAAGACAGCTATGTAATATTATAATGAAAAAAATCTCTAATTGTTTTCATTATAAGAATATTTTTTCAAGAAAAATTTTAAATATCAGCATTTTATTACCACAAACACCACAAGCTAACCAAAAAAGGCACTGAAAAATCCATCACAAAACCATGATAAATGGACACTACTGCAAACTCGCGACCCGAAGTCTGCATAATTATGGGAAATGTAGTATCCATAGTAGTGGCGCCTCCCGCCGAAACAGGCGCCAACTGTCCAAAATACCTGACCATTAATGGGGCTAACAACAAAGTAAGAATTTCGCGAACGATATTGGCTAACAAAGCCACTGTACCAAGCTCGGCACCCCGATATTCGGTAATCATAATACCCGAAAGCGAGTAATAGCCAAAACCCGACGACACAGCCAACATATCGGTCACACTATAACGGCTAAACAATCCGGCAAGCAAAGCGCCAAACCATGTTCCGGCTATGGTCATTAATGGCAACAGAAGCACACGTGATTTAATGCGTCGAAACTGTTTTATCGTTTCGGGCTGATGACCAATGCTAAAACCTACTGAAAACATCAATGCCTGAAGGACGTAAAAACTCAGTTTAGGAGGCAAAATACTTTCGGGCAAAACAGCAAAAACAGATAAAAGAAGTCCTGCTACAAAAAACGCAAGTATTATCAAACTTCCCTTCAAACCATTAAGCATACCCGAAATACTTTTTACAACTGTTTGTTTGTCACGAACTTCCTCTTGTATCTTCATACCAGCAGGAGGCAGCAAAATTCGGGCACCCGATATACTACCAAGCGTGGCAAACACAGCCACCACCACTGACTCCAGACCAAGAACAGGAAATCGGGCTATAACCTCATTGTTGAAACCCACTTCAAGCCCCAGCAAAAACAAAAGTAACCAGATAAGTGTTAGAATAACTCCGTTGACAAAACCAATACGAATTTTACGAAGCAGATAGCCCGACAAAATTCCGGCAAACATAAAAAGCAGAATGATAAACATAAGCAATATGCTGATTTTTTTTGCAAAGATAGACTTTTGAGGCAGACTATCATTTTTTTCAGCATCACAATCGAACCTTATCTATAATCTGATTGATAGATTCGTTTTTCGCATGTGCAAAAAAATGAGTATTTTTGCAGCTCAAAAACATAGGGTATTAGTTTTACGAATAAATATACAAAAAAATATAATAATATGAGCAAAAAAGCATTATTAATGATTCTCGATGGTTGGGGAATGGGTAATCATTCCAAAGCCGACATCATTTACAACACTCCTACTCCAAACTGGGATAAATTATTAGCTACATATCCAAATTCGCAGCTACAAGCTTCGGGCGAGAATGTAGGTTTACCCGAAGGTCAAATGGGAAATTCAGAAGTAGGTCACCTCAACATTGGCGCTGGTCGTGTGGTTTATCAGGATTTGGTAAAAATCAATATTGCATGCCGCGACAACAGCATTATGCAAAACCCTGCCATTGTAAAAGCATATACCTATGCCCGCGACAACAAAAAGAAAATCCATTTCCTTGGTTTGGTTTCGGATGGTGGCGTGCACAGCTCAATGGACCATTTATTAAAATTAGTAGACATTGCCAAAGAATATAATGCAGAAGCTTATGTACATTGCTTTATGGACGGTCGCGATACCGACCCCAAAAGCGGCAAAGGATTTATCGAACAACTCGATAATTACACTAAAGGAACAACTACTAAAATTGCTTCCATCATTGGGCGTTACTACGCAATGGACCGCGACAAACGTTGGGAGCGCGTAAAAGAATCGTACGATCTTTTGGTTAATGCTAAAGGAACTGCAGCCACTAACGGAGTCGAGGCTATGCAGGCTTCGTATGACGCAGGCGTTACCGATGAATTTGTGAAACCAATTGTAATGGTGGACGAAAATGGTAATCCGACTGCGAAAATTGAATCCGGCGACGTGGTGATTTTCTTCAATTACCGCAACGACCGCGCAAAAGAGCTTACCATTGTGCTTACTCAACAAGATATGCACGAATACGATATGCACACTTTGCCATTAGAGTATTTCTGCATGACTCCTTATGATTCGACTTTCGAGGGACTCAATGTTATTTTTGACAAAGATAATGTACAAAATACTTTGGGCGAGTATGTGTCGGGACTGGGACTCAAACAACTTCGTATTGCTGAAACAGAGAAATTTGCTCACGTAACCTTCTTCTTTTCGGGTGGTCGCGAGTCTGAATTCGTGGGCGAAGAACGCATTCTGATTCCTTCACCAAAAGTAGCAACTTACGACCTGAAGCCCGAAATGAGTGCGCCCGAAATTGCTGAAGCATTGGTAGCTGAGCTAAACAAGCAGAAATTTGATTTTATAGCACTTAACTTTGCCAATGGCGATATGGTGGGACACACCGGCGTGCGCGAGGCCATCGTAAAGGCTGTAGAAACTGTAGACAAATGTATGAACGACGTAGTGGAAGCTGCACGCGCCAACGATTACGAAGTGATTATTATTGCCGACCACGGGAACGCGGACAATGCTGAAAACGAAGACGGATCGCCAAACACAGCACACTCGCTGAACCCGGTACCTTTTGTGTATGTCACTGAGAACAAAAATGCCAAAGTCGAAAACGGGATATTAGCCGATGTGGCTCCCTCCATTTGCACCATACTTGGCATCGACATTCCGGCAGACATGACAGGTAAGAGTCTGATTAAAAAGTAATTTTTTTATAGTTTTATAAAAGCTGAAAAGAGAAGTCAGGCAAGGTCGGGCTTCTCTTTTTTTATACATAAAAATTTACAGCCATGCACAGTCTTTCAAACGAGGCACTCAACGAAATAAAATACCTGCTCGACGACAGGTATCGCCGCTATAATCATTTCGATTTTATCGAAACAGACCCTATACAGATACCGCATTCGTTTGCCAGGAAAGAAGATGTCGAAATTGCAGCCTTTCTCACAGCATCCATCGCCTGGGGACAACGTGTCACCATTATCAAAAATGCACGCCGACTCATGTCGCTGCTCGACAATGCCCCCTACGATTTTATATGCAATGCCACCGAAAGCGACCTCGAATCATTACGCGGTTTTGTACATCGCACCTTCAACAGCAACGACTGTATGTTTTTTATCCGTTCACTTCAAAACATCTACCAACATCATGACGGCCTCGAAGCCGTTTTCGACAAGGGTTTTAAAACCCACCAACATATTGCGGGTACACTCACACATTTCAGAAAAGTTTTTTTACAATCAACACATGAAAAGCGCAATGAGAAACATCTGTCGGATGTAAGTCGTAACTCATCCGCCAAACGCCTTAACATGCTGCTGCGTTGGTTAGTGCGCCACGACGAAGCTGAAGTGGATTTGGGAATATGGAAGAACATACCCACCTCAGCTCTTATGCTCCCGCTCGATGTACATACAGGCGATGTGGGTCGTGCCATCGGCATACTATCGCGCACTCAGAACGACTGGAAAGCCGTAGAGGAAATCACAGATGTTTTGCGACAATTCGACCCGCACGATCCTGTAAAATACGATTATGCATTGTTTGGGATTGGCGTTTTTGGCGAAAAAGACAAAGGATAAGGTCTGACAGACAGTAACCGTACACATCATTCCCAATTGAGCTTTGTTTATAATTGTTCGAATTTTTCCAGCACAAAGTCGCTTAGTTGCAGATAATGACTTAGTCTATCAGTGACGTTATCCGGCTAATCAATAATTTACAAACACCTTTTAAGCTTGGCAAGAGCGACATTATTTATTTTCCGAATTACACAAGACCACAATGAATAAAAATAACAATAAAGGAGAAATATTAAAACAAACATTACAAGCTGAAGTCCTCTACCATAGATTTTAAGAAACGCGGTACTTATGAAGTTTATATGTAAGGTTCTGAAATAACTTTCAGGAACAGATGTTTTTTTGTACTTTTGCGCGAAAATTCAGAATTTGCCCTAATATTTTTTATCCTTTGCTTAGCAGATAAACAATTTATAAAAAGGATGAAAAAAGTAATTATTATCGCATGAACAATATTCAAATAAAAGACAAGGAATTTGCATTATCGATTCCGGAGAATGAAATTCTCGCAGCAGTAAAAAAAGTTGGTGAAGCAATCAACAATGATTTAAACGGCACAAATCCACTTTTCATTTGCGTACTCAATGGCGCATTTATGTTTGCCGGCGACCTAATGAAAACCATCAACATTCCCTGCGAAATTACATTCGTCAAACTCTCTTCGTACGATGGTATTTACACTACGGGCACAGTAAAAGAAATTATCGGGCTCAACGAAAGCGTGGTCGATCGCAATGTGGTAGTGGTCGAAGACATTGTGGATACAGGTATCACGATGGAGCGAATTCTGAGTTCGTTGAATGCAAAAGGAGCAAAAAGCATACATGTGGCTACTTTTTTGCAAAAACCCGACGCATTACAACGCGACATACAGATCGACTACATAGCCATGAAAATCCCCAACGATTTCATTGTGGGATATGGTCTGGATTACGATGGTTATGGTCGCAATTTGAAGGATATTTATACTGTAGTGGAGTAACTTAGTCCATTTTTTCAGTAAAATGCTGAACAATAAACATATATAGTATTATTTTTAAATAGGTATAATCAGGATGTTAAATGTAATTATTTGTGGTGCACCCGGCTGTGGCAAAGGGACACAAAGCGCTATGATTGTTGAAAGATACAATCTGAAACACCTTTCGACAGGCGATTTACTACGCCACGAAATAGAATCGAACAGCGAACTCGGTAAAGAAGCCGACAGTTACATCTCCAAAGGCAATCTGGTTCCCGACTCAATGATCATCGACATCCTGACACAAGCCATCGATGCCGACGCCAATGGAAACGGCATCATTCTCGACGGATTTCCACGCACTGTAGCTCAGGCCGAAGCACTCGAAAACATGCTTGCTGGTCGTAACAAGCAAATCGACTTTTTTTTAAGTATCGAAGTTGAAAAAAGGGAACTGATCTCACGTCTGCTCAAAAGAGGTGAAACCTCGGGCCGCAGCGACGACAATCTCGAAACTATCAAAAAACGCCTTGATGTGTACGAAAGCAAAACAGCGCCGGTAAACATGTTTTATCAAAACACAGGAAAACTCAAAAAAATAAACGGCATGGGAACTATCGATGAGATTTTTGCCCGCATCGGTGCCGTGCTCGATTCAAAATAGAAACCTCCGGAATGTGGCGGGCGAACAATCCTGTACATATGCCCGTTTAATAAATAAAAAAGATATGGCTGGTTCAAACTTTGTAGATTACGTAAAAATTTATTGTCGTTCGGGAAAAGGAGGCGCAGGCTCCATGCATTTTCATCGCGACAACCTCACAGCCAAAGGAGGCCCCGATGGGGGTGATGGGGGTCGTGGCGGACACATTATTCTGCGTGGCAACAAAAACTACTGGACATTGATTCACCTGAAATATGCACGACATATTTTTGCAGGCGATGGGGGCGATGGAAGTTCAAGCCGCAGTTTTGGTAAAAACGGAGATGACCGACTCATCGAAGTTCCATGCGGCACTGTGCTTTACGATGCTGAGACCGGTGAGTTTATGGGCGACATTACTGAAGACGGACAGGAAATGATATTGGTTCAGGGTGGCAGAGGCGGACTCGGAAACTGGCACTTCCGCACAGCGACCAATCAAACACCACGATATGCACAACCCGGCGAACCGAGAATTGAACGTACTATCGTCCTTCAGCTTAAAGTATTAGCCGACGTCGGATTAGTAGGTTTTCCAAATGCCGGCAAATCGACTCTGCTCTCAGTGGTATCGGCTGCAAAACCCGAAATTGCCGACTATCCGTTTACCACGCTGGTACCGAATCTTGGCATTGTGGCTTACCGCGACAACAAATCGTTTGTAATGGCTGATATTCCGGGTATCATCGAAGGAGCTTCGGAAGGACGCGGGCTTGGGCTGCGCTTCCTGCGACATATCGAGCGAAACTCCATTCTGCTCTTTATGGTTCCTGCCGATAGCGGCGACATTGCTCACGAATATAATATCCTGCTCAACGAGTTGAAGCAATACAATCCGGAATTAGTCTCGAAACAACGCATTTTGGCCATTACCAAAAGTGATATGCTCGACGATGAACTTATCAGCGAAATGCGGAAAGAATTACCCACAGGCATTGAAGCTGTATTTATCTCCTCGGTAAGCGGATTGGGTATAGCTGCCCTTAAAGACTTGATTTGGACAGAGATAAACAAAGAATCGAATAAAATTGCAGAGATTTCGCACCGTCCGATGGAGATTGTAACACCCGATGATGCTTTTGAAGATGATGAGGACTTTGATGACGAGTTTTACGAAGACGAAGATGATGACGACGACGATATAAGCAAATACAAAGGTATTGGCTGGGATGATTTATAAAACCCGTCTTAATTATCATGGATAAAATTGTCACATTCGACATATTAAAACCATTTAGTGAAATTGCCCATTTTTGCACTACCCGACAGGGTGGTGTGAGTGAGGGCAATTTTTCTTCGTTTAACATCAGTCCGTTTTCGGGCGATAGTGCCGATAATTTCTGTTCAAACCTTCAAATTCTTTCGCACAAAACCGGCATTTCTACCAATAAATTTGTTTTCCCGTTTCAAACACACGAAGATAAAATCCTCACAATTGACAGCCATTTCCAGCACAAATCGCTACACGACAAACAGCAGGCACTTAAAGGTATCGATGCAATTATTACCCGCGAGAAAGGCATTTGCATTGGCGTTACTACGGCCGATTGCGTACCTATACTGATTTTCGACAGGAAACAAAAAGTGATTGCCGCTGTACACGCCGGCTGGCGTGGCACCTGCGCCCGTTTAGTAGAAAAAACAATAAAGGAGATGCAAAAAACATGCGGCACAAACACAAAGGATATTTTTGCACTCATTGGTCCATCCATCTCGCCCGTTGTATATGAGGTGGGGCCCGAGCTGCAAACTTTATTCAGAGAAGCTGACTTCCCTGTCGAAAAAATCTTTTCTGAAAAAAACGAAAAATTCCTTCTCGATCTTTGGGAAGCCAACCGATATTTACTTACTGAAAATGCTGTACCCATTTCACAAATTGAAGTCTCCGGCATTTGCACTTATACCGAACATAATAACTTCTTTTCAGCTCGCCGGCTCGGCATTAAATCAGGCAGAATGTATAGCGGGATAGCTTTAAAGTGAGTTTGGAGTTTCGGGTTTGGAGTTTTGAATATAAAAATGTTTTACAAGCCATAAGTTCGTTGAAATATTAAATGATATGTTTCTAACACAATAAAACACATAGAAATTATTTAAGAAAAAAAAACTTAGTTCACATAGTAAAAGTATCTGACGACACTTTTATCGCTCTGAAATTATCCCGTTATTCAGGATAATCTTATGTGTTCTTAGTCTTTTCTGTTGTTTTCAAAACTACTGTGTCTCCCGATACCCGGGCTGTTCCGTATGTGGCGAAAACATATCAATAATAATTATCGATTACTTACCTGCACACTTTGAATTAAATAATTACAGATTATGCAAATAATTATTTCCGACGAAATACGAAAAATCTGCCCTTCGCTTACTTTGGGCATTGTACAGGCAAAGGTTACAAACTCCCCTACTCCACCATTACTTTCCGATCTAATGTCTGCACTTGAAACACAATTCCGTCAACAATACACACTGGAGCAACTAAACAAACGCCCGACCATTAAAGCCACACGACTTGCATACAAAGCGCTTGGCAAGGAACCCGGACGCTATCGCCCATCGGCTGAAGCTCTCTGCCGACGCATTCTGCGCAAAATACCTCTTTATCGTGTCGACACTCTGGTGGACATTATCAATATCGTTTCAGTAAAAACAGGATTCTCAATCGGTGCATTCGATTTAAATAAAATTCAGGGTAATAAACTTACACTAGGAGTAGGCAAAGCAGGAGAAGCATTTGAGGCCATAGGGCGTGGACAGCTGAATATTGAAGGATTGCCTGTTTACAGAGATGAAGCCGGAGGTATTGGCACACCTACCAGCGACCACGAACGCACAAAAATATCTTCAGACACTTGCCGTTTATTCGTAATAATCAATGCATACAACGGAAACGAAGGTTTACCCGAAGCTATAGAAAAGACAATACATCTACTCGAAAAATATGCATCCGCAAACGAAATAAAGAGTATTATTCTTTCAGATCACCAATAATCTTCTCCATTTCGCTATCAAGTTCATGCAATTGTTTTTTACAAAAATCAATGAGTAGGGCTGCACGTTTCACTTTTTCAGAAATCACATCCATATTCATTTCCTGACTATTTTCGAGTACCGACAGAATATCCTCCAACTCGGCTACGGCACTACTATATGTTGTTTTTTGTTTACTCACCTTTGTATATTTACAATTTTATCATCCGCCATGGCGGACATGTTTTACAATTTAGCACTTGTAAGTATCGACTCCTAAAACTAAAATCTTCAAATCCTCCCAAACACAAAACTCACTCATCTGAGAAATGCACCAACACATGACGGTACGAATTGAAAATCTTTGATTTAGACACATACCCCACATAACGTTTCTGATTATCAACCACAGGCAGATTCCATGCTCCGCTATCCTCGAATATCGTCATCACCTTCTCCATAGGGAGATTTTCGTTAATCGTGGCCGGAGGCGAAATCATAAGTTGTTTCGCTGTAAAACGCGTGTAAAGTTCGGGTCGGAACATAATATTACGAACCTCATCGAGCAGTACCACCCCCATCAGCACATCAGTCTCCGGATGCACCACAGGGAAGATATTTCGTTTAGAATGCGAGATTACTTTTACAATTTCACCAAGATTCATATCGGGCGAAAGTACAACCAAATCAGTTTCAATCACATTTTCCATTTTCAGCAACGTAAGTACTGCTTTGTCTTTATGGTGTGTAAGCAGTTCGCCCTTTTGAGCCAAACGCATGGCGTACAAACTATGTGGTTCGAAAAGAATAATGGTAAGATACGACACCACCGACACAATCATCAGCGTCATAAACAAATTATATCCACCCGTAAGTTCTGCAATCAGAAAAATCCCTGTCAGTGGCGCATGCATAACCCCCGACATAAGACCCGACATACCTGCAAGGGCAAAGTTTTCTTCGGGTAAGTGAATACCAAAAATGCTGAATACCGACGCAAAAACAAAACCCACCAAACTACCCATAAACAGCGAAGGAGCAAAAATCCCCCCCACACCACCACCTGAAGTTGTGGCAGCCGAAGCAAATATCTTAAAGAAAACTATCAGAACAAGATAGACCACCAAAACCCAGGGACTATTGCCCATATTTTGAAAGAAACTGCGGTCGAGCACAGAAGCAGAATGTCCGTTGAGCAAATTTTCGATAGTATCGTAGCCTTCACCATAAAGAGGAGGAAAAAGAAAAATCAACATACTCAAAATAATGCCACCAATCACCATTTTGCTGTATGGATTCTTGTATTTCCTGAAAAATTTCTCAAGTCGATTCATACCCCTTGTAAAGTACAGTGAAGTGAGTCCGCATACTATTCCGAGTAAAATAAGATATGGAATTCGTTCGACCGAGAAAGGCTCATAAGTACTAAACTGAAACATAAATGAACTACCCGAAAGAATATACGAAACCGAAGTAGCCGTAACAGAAGAAATTAACAGAGGCACTATAGAAGTAAGCGTCATATCGAGCATAAGCACTTCCAGGGTAAACACCAACCCGGCAATTGGTGCTTTGAAAATTCCACCTACAGCTCCGGCAGCACCACAGCCCACAAGCAGCATAAGCGTTTTCTGATCGAGCTTAAAAAACTTCCCCAAATTAGAGCCTATAGCCGAACCTGTAAGCACAATCGGCGCCTCCGCTCCTACCGAGCCACCAAAACCGATGGTCACCGAACTTCCTACCAGCGACGACCAAACATTATGTAGTTTGAGAATACTCTTGCGTTGCGAAATGGCATAAAGAATACGCGTCACACCATGACTGATATCATCGCGCACAATTTTACGAACAAAAAGCGATGTCAGAAAAATACCCACCACGGGAAATACCAGATACCAATAATTAACACTCTCTCTACTAAAACTTTCAACCAGAAAATGCTGAATAAAATGAATGGTTGACTTTAGCAAATAGGCAGCAAATGCAGCAAAAACACCCACCACCAGACTCAACATAAGTATAAAATGCCGGGGCTTAATGTGCATATCGCGCCAGGCAAGCATCTTATCGTACCAAACTTTATTGTTCACCATGAAAAATTTTATTAATTCTGTTTACAAAGATATGAAATTTAATCATTCGATAAAAGTCATAAAGCTATTCCGAACATTTTCAGCGCTGGGACAGCCTAACGAGCGTTTTTTCGTCAATTTACATACTTCGCATCATTTGTATTTTCACTCCTAAACCAATATCTTGATAACGAAGAATACTACATATTTTTTTATGTCAATTAATCTCCGATATTGCGCCAAATATTACACAAGCATAAAAAAGCAAACAAGTAATTTTGTCACAGCGTAAAAAATGCAGTTTTTGTTATAGTTGTATCACAGCACTCTAATCAAAACAAAATAGCACGAAATTTATATCCGGAATTTATGAAATTATTCTCGAACATCAAATTATCCCTTCTGGCATGTCTCATTTTATCGGTAAGCAGCTTGCAGGCTTCCGGCTACAAAGTGATTTCGAAAAGCGAAATTAAAGCAGCTTATAAAAATCTGCCCTTCGAAATGCCTTTGCTAAAAACGCCAAAATTCAAAAAACACAGTGTAAACATTGTCGATTTTGGCGCTGTGGGAGATGGCCTCACACTCAACACGGAAGCATTCGACAAAGCTATAAAAGCTGTAGCAGCCAAAGGTGGTGGTACAGTGGTGATTCCCGAAGGCATATGGCTTACAGGCCCAATTACTTTGCTGAGCAATATTAATTTATACACCGAAAAAAACTCGCTCGTGCTTTTTTCGCCCGACTTTGACTTATATCCCATAGTCGATGCCATTTTCGAAGGCTTGAACACCAAACGCTGTCAATCGCCACTTACAGCTAAAAATGCTGAAAACGTTGCTATTACAGGATATGGTATTTTCGATGGCTCCGGCGATGCATGGCGTCCGGTAAAAAAAGACAAACTCACCGATCGCCAGTTCAAAAACCTGGTAAAAAGCGGAGGTGTACTCAGCACTGATGGAAAAACATGGTTTCCGAGCGAGGCTTCGCGTCGCGCACAAGCCATGTGTGTCGATCAGAATGTACCTGTAGGACCACAAACCGATGCCGAATGGGAAGAAATCAGAGATTTTCTGCGTCCTGTAATGCTGAACTTTGTGAATTGTAAGAATATTTTATTCGATGGTGTAACATTTCAGAATTCACCTGCATGGAATCTTCACCCGCTAATGTCTGAAAACATCATCATAAACCGCGTTACTGTGCGAAACCCCTGGTACTCACAAAACGGCGACGGCATCGATCTTGAATCATGCAAGAACACCCTGATTGTAAACAGTAGTTTCGATGTAGGCGACGATGCCATTTGTATGAAATCGGGTAAAAACGAAGACGGACGCGCACGAAACATCCCCACCGAGAATGTCATTGTGGACAATTGTGTGGTATATCATGGCCATGGAGGATTTGTGGTAGGCAGCGAAATGTCGGGCGATGTACGTAATATTAAAGTTTCGAACTGTAGCTTTTTGGGCACCGACGTAGGCCTTCGTTTCAAAAGTACCCGCGGACGCGGCGGCGTGGTTGAGAATATTTATATCGAAAATATAAACATGACCGACATCCCGACCGACCCGCTTTTATTCGACCTGTTTTACGGTGGCAAAGGCCCTGCCGAAGAAGATGAATCCGCGCCAACTGAAGTAAGCAAAGTAACACCACCTGTTACTGTGGAAACTCCGGCATTTAAAAATATCTTTATAAAGAACATACATTCGAACGGTTCGAACAGAGCCATGTTATTCAACGGACTTCCCGAAATGAAAGTGCAAAATGTGCATGTAGAGAATTCGGTATTTAAATCGAAACAAGGTGCCGTGATTAATCGCACCAATGGTTTGATTATGAAAAACATCAAAATTGAAAGCGATAACGGCGAATTTATGACGCTTCACGATGTGGACAATGCATCGCTCGAAAACCTCACCGATAGAAAAGGAAAAACCGGAAAAATAATTCAGACAGGTGAAAATAAAAATGTAACTATCAAATAAAAAGCACTTTTTTTAATCATACAAAACGCAAAGTCACCTTTTTTGGTATCTTTGCGTTTCGTTTTTTATATTGTCACAATTCACTATTAAAAATAGAAAAGTTGGGCTATCGCCAAAAAGGGCTGACGATTCCCACCCTTTAATTCAATCAATTATGAAACACAATATTCTGACAATCACGTTTCTTGCTTTATCAATCACAGTTTCGGCTGTTGGTTTCAAAGTAAAAGTCCGCAACCCGGGACAATTCACTCAGACACATCTCCCGGTCGTTTTAAAACTCGACAATTATAATAAAATTCACCCCACGCAACGTGAAAAGCTGGCAGTTTATGTAAACGGCCGCCAAATCAGCAGTCAGCTCGACGACCTGAACGGTGACCGCATACCCGACGAACTCGTTTTTCAACTAAATTTGAAAGCCGGTGAAAGTCGCAAAGTAAGGGTTAAAACAGTGAACAGCAAACGCAGAAAAAACTTTAAGCCAGGCGTATATGCTGACCTGATAGCAAAAGAAAAAGATGGCTCTCACCGGTTTGTCACCGAAGCATCGTCCAGCAAAAACGACATGTACAACGCTCTACACCACCACGGAGTGGCCTTTGAGTCCGAACTGATGGCTTACCGCATATATTTCGATAACAAAAGCACCATTGATATTTACGGCAAGCGCACACCACAACTCGAAATTGCACAAACAGGCTGGTATCCTACCGACGAACAGCTCAAAGCCGGATCTGGCGACGATATTTTGCTTGTATCGGGCTGGGTTGGCGTTGGCACGGTAAAAGGCTGGAATGGAAAAAAAGCCACGCACATTGAGAAATTCGACAAACGCACACAGCGCATTGTGGCTTTAGGGAATGTACGCACCATAGTGGAAAGTGAAGTCAAAGGTTGGGAATACGAAGGAAAGAAAACCGATCTGCGCGTTCGCTATACGCTTTATGCCGGACAACGCCACGCTATGTGCGAAGTGACAGCATCGAATGACATTATAAAATTAGCGACAGGTGTGCAGCAAATCGGCGGCGGATCACTGTTTAAATCGTCGACACTCACAGGCTCGTGGGGCAATCATTTTCCGCAACCCGATACTGTGAAGTACAAAAAAGAAACTACGGGTCTTGGGGTATTTATGCCCATTGAATATAAAGCTAAAAACATTGTAGCAGGTGTGGATAATTTACTGCTTTTTCCTGTAAAAAAAGGAGAAACCGTTCGTTTTTTCCTTACAGCCAGCTGGGCACGAGAAGAAAACAACACATTTCTGAAAGCCTCTGACTATTTTGATTTTCTGAAGGTCTGGAGCATTTCGCTAACCGAAGCTGTGATGGAATAAATACAACACCCATCCCGCCCTTCGGGCACCCTCTCCAATATGGAGAGGGAAGTGCAAATTAATGCAATGTTTTGTAAGAACAATATTCATTGTGTGATTATTACGAATCTTCTTCCAACTCATTATTTAGTCAATAAAATCAGATAATCAGCCAATCAACAAATCACCCAATTAACAAATTAACAGATCAGCCAATTAACCAACCAACAAATTAACAGACTAGCCAATCAACAAATCAACAAATCAACAAATCAACAAACAAATGAACTTCTCAGCAAAAATAAAAAAAGCATTTGGCGACATAGGTTTTCAGATATTTCTGGCCATGATTATTGGCATCGTGGTAGGTCGTGTAATGGGCGAACCGGCAGTGGTTTTTGCTCCGCTGGGGACTCTCTTCATTCAGTTAATCAAAATGTTGGTGGTGCCATTGGTTTTTATTTCCATTGTATCGGGAGCAGCTTCGCTCGGAACTACGCGCTCGGCAGGGCGCATAGGCTTTACAACCATTGCATACGTTTTTGGCACTACCTTTCTGGCTGTAGGGGTTGCATTTTTAGCTGGCTGGATTTTCAAACCCGGGGCAGGTATTTCGCCCGAAACCATCAAAGCCTTTTTGCCCGAACAAAGCTATCAGGCCGAAGCGCAAAAATTGGAGTTCTGGCCAATGTTACTCGACATTATTCCTACCAATCCCATTAAATCGATGACCGATGGACATATTCTGCAACTTATATTCTTCGGACTTTTTTTAGGATTCGGTATTAGCGCCATGCCTGCTTCAAAAAAACAACCTTTGCAGAACGGATTCAACTATTTGCTCGACGCGCTGATTTGGTGTATCGGGAAAGTAATGCTGGTGGCTCCATTGGGCGTGTTCGGTCTTATGGCCGAAGCTACAGGCACATTTGGCTACGATTTATTGCTCAAAGTGGGAAATCTGTTTACGGTAAACTTAGCTGCTGCCGCCTTTATGATTCTTATTTTTTACCCAATCACTCTTAAATTATTCAGCAAACAAAAAATTCCGGCTTTCTGGAAAGCTATGGTTCGTCCGCAAATTGTGGCATTATCCACTTCTTCGTCATTAGCCACACTACCCGTGACGCTTAAAACTTGCGAAGAGGATTTAGGCATAAGCAAAGAAACAGCATCGTTTGTAATTCCGCTGGGCGCTACAATAAACATGACCGGAAGCTCTATTTATTATACTTTGGTAGCTCTGTTTTTTGCCCAGTTATATGGTATCGACCTCTCTGTTGCACAATATATGGCTATTGCCATTACCGCCACAGTAGGCTCCATTGGTCAGGCTGGTGTTCCCGGACCTACGCTCTTGGTGGTGGCAGTTTTGGTCTCGGCGGGCATTCCCATCGAAGGTCTTCCACTGCTGTATGCGCTCGATCGGGTATTCGACATGCTGCGCACTTTTCTCAATATCACCGGCGATGCGGCCTGTGCCATAATTGTTGACAAAAAATAACAACTGACAAAGCAAAAAGGAATTTCTGCCCTTTTGTCAGTCAACTTTATCAGCCAGACGACAATTTCATCAGTTTTTCTGTCAAAAATCAAAATTTCCCATTAGAATTTTCAATGGCATATGGTTTGTAAAATGCAAAGCGTATCATTATTATTACTTAAAAACAGAAAATTCAAACTTATTTAAATAATATCACAAAATGGGAAAAATTATTGGAATTGACTTAGGAACCACCAACTCGTGTGTTTCTGTAATGGAAGGTAACGAACCTATCGTAATTACCAACAGCGAAGGTAAACGTACAACTCCTTCCGTAATCGGTTTTGTGGATGGTGGCGAACGCAAAGTAGGTGACCCTGCTAAACGTCAGGCCATTACCAACCCTACAAAAACTGTATTCTCAATCAAACGTTTTATGGGCGAAACCTACGACCGTTTGACAAAAGAAGTTGAACGCGTACCATATAAAGTGGTTCGTGGCGACAACAACACTCCTCGTGTGGACATTGACGGACGCCTTTACACTCCACAGGAAATTTCGGCCATCGTTTTGCAAAAGATGAAAAAAACAGCCGAAGAATATCTTGGACAGGAAGTGACTGATGCTGTAATTACTGTACCTGCTTACTTCAACGACTCGCAACGTCAGGCTACCAAAGAAGCCGGCGAAATCGCAGGTCTGAATGTACGTCGTATCATCAACGAACCTACAGCTGCTGCATTGGCTTACGGATTGGACAAAACCAACAAGGATATGAAAATTGCAGTGTTCGACTGTGGTGGTGGTACGCACGACGTATCGATTCTGGAACTTGGCGATGGCGTTTTCGAAGTAAAATCGACAGATGGTGACACACACCTTGGTGGTGATGACTTCGACCACCGCATTATCGATTGGTTGGTTCAGGAATTTAAAAACGAGAACAGCGGCATCGATTTGAGCAAAGACCCTATGGCTTTGCAACGCTTGAAAGAAGCTGCCGAAAAAGCAAAAATCGAACTTTCGAACACCACATCTTCGGAAATCAACCTGCCATATATTATGCCAGTTGATGGTGTTCCTCGTCACCTTGTGCGCACACTTACCCGTGCAAAATTCGAACAACTCGTTGATGACCTGATTCATCGTACCATAGAACCTTGCCGTACCGCACTTAAAAATGCAGGTCTGACAACCAACGATATCGACGAAGTAATTCTCGTAGGTGGTTCAACCCGTATTCCGGCAATTCAGACTGCAGTTGAAAAATTCTTCGGAAAAGCGCCTTCGAAAGGCGTAAACCCCGACGAAGTAGTAGCTGTGGGTGCTGCCATTCAGGGTGGTGTTTTGAGTGGCGACGTAAAAGACGTATTGTTGCTCGATGTAACTCCGCTTTCACTTGGTATCGAAACAATGGGTAGCGTAATGACCAAACTGATTGAAGCCAACACTACCATTCCGACCAAAAAATCGGAAACTTTCACCACTGCTGCCGACAATCAGCCTTCGGTTGAAATTCACGTATTGCAGGGCGAACGCCCAATGGCAAATCAGAACAAATCGCTTGGTCGTTTCCACTTAGACGGCATTATGCCTTCTCGCCGCGGAGAGCCACAAATTGAAGTGACTTTTGACATCGATGCCAATGGTATTCTGCATGTATCGGCCAAAGATAAAGCCACCGGAAAACAGCAAAGTATCCGTATCGAAGCTTCATCAGGATTGAGCGATGCCGAAATCAAACGCATGAAGGACGAAGCTGCTGCAAATGCCGAAGCCGATGCCAAAGAAAAAGAAAAAATCGACAAACTGAACCATGCCGACTCGTTGATTTTCCAAACAGAAAAACAACTTGCTGAATTTGGCGATAAACTTCCTGCCGACAAAAAAGGTCCGATCGAAGCTGCTCTCGCCAAACTGAAAGAAGCTCACAAAGCGCAGGATATTGCGGGTATCGACGCAGCCACCAACGAACTGAACACTGTATTCCAGGCTGCCAGTCAGGAAATGTACAATGCCCAGAACGCACAAGGTGGTCAGCAAGCCGGTCCACAGGACTTTGGTGGTCAACAACAAAGCCAGAGCGGAAACCAACAAGGCGATGTAACAGATGTGGATTTTGAAGAAGTAAAATAAAAGCCCCTAACAAGGAAAGATTAATTTAGATAAATCGCTGTAAACGCTTAGTTTACAGCGATTTTTTTATTTTATTTTTTGCTTATCTATTGTTATATTCGATTATTTTTCTTATATTTGCAACATATTTGTAACGCGACTTAATTAGCAGGAAAGTGCGACTTATAAATACTTATACATACGTACCCATATTTAAAACGTGTATTATGCCAGTTAGCAAGTTTATCCTCCAAAGAAATTGCGAAAATTGCGGTAAGCAATTTAACGCCAAAACTGTCTACTCGAAGTACTGTTGCGAGAAATGTTCTGAAGCAGCCACACGTAAAAAGAAAGCCCTCGAAAAGGAAGAAGAAAAACGCGAACAGTTAGCCAATCAAATTCCCGCAGACCGTCCTTACATTTCAATTCAGGAAGCAGTAATTCTGTTCGGAATATCCAGGGATACCATTTACCGGCAAATTAAAAAAGGCAATATCCCTGCCGTTAATCTTGGGGAGCGGTTAACCCGCATTAGTCGGGTCCACATAGAAGCCATGTTTCCAAAGGTTGAAATCATTCAATCTACTCAACCACTAATCGAACAAACAAAACTCAATTATGACCCAAGTGAGTGCTACACGATTGGCGAGATAACAGAGAAGTTTGGAATATCAGCTTCAACAGTCCAAAAGACCATTCGAAAATGCAGTATTCCCAAAAAGCAAATTGGCAAATTTGTATATGTCCCCAAATTAGAAATCGACCGGCTATTCAACCATAAATAATACTGAGCCATGAAAAAGAAACTCGCAAAAACCAAATGTACTGCAAAGCTCCGCAAATCCGAATATCATAACGAATGGTATTTAATACTTGAAAGCTATCCAGTTTTCAAGGCAGGGAGTGATAAGGCTCAGCGAATAATAGAAGCACTAAACCGCTCTGTTACCACACCAATATGGGATAAAGCTCGAACAACCCGAGCCTCAACAGATGAAGCCAAAACATTCAAACCAAAGAGAGATTCAAATGGTATAATTCAATGTAAAAGCAACATTGATCAGGAAGCCTGTATTTATGCAGATGGTGTGCGTAGTCTTAGGCAACGTGAGTATGATAATGCTGATTTGTACACAGAAAAGGAAGCCGAACAAGTTGAACACAACCAACGTCAGCAAATTGATTTTATCGATTACTTTCAAAAAGTATCAAAAGAACGACACCGCAACAGTTCTCAATCCATTATTGTCAACTGGGTTCGAGTTGGTGAGTTGCTAAAATCATTCAACAACAATCAGCCACTTTTATTTTCCCAGATTAACCTTGGTAAAGCTGAAGAATTTCGTCGCTTTGTACTCACAGCCCCTTGTGGTGGCAATAAAAAGGGTACGATATCACATAATACCGCAGCAACTTATTATAGCATATTTAAGGCTGGATTAAAACAAGCATTTATTGACGGATATATCACAGTGGACCTTTCGGCTAAAATAAAAGGCATACAAGAACAGGAAAGTCGCCGAGAACACTTGACAGTGGAAGAACTCAATATCCTTTCGGAAACACCTTGCGAACGTCCAATTCTTAAACGTGCTTCTCTTTTCTCTGCCTTGACAGGTGTTCGCCATTGCGATATTCAAAAGCTCAAATGGAAAGAAATACAAGTTGATGGCGAACAAATCCGCCTCAACTTTACACAGCAAAAAACAAAGGGAGTTGAATATATGCCGATTTCAAAACAAGCCTATCAACTTTGTGGAGAACCCCGCAATCCGGAGCAACTTGTTTTTGAAGATTTACCCGACCCGTCGTGGATTTCCAGTCCGCTTAAACGTTGGATAAAATCTGCTGGCATTACACGGAATATAACCTTTCATTGCTTCCGACACACCTATGCCACTTTACAGTTGGCAGGTGGTACAGACATTTATACAGTATCCAAAATGCTTGGCCATACCAATGTAAAAACAACACAAGTTTATGCTAAGGTGGTGGACGAGAAGAAACAAAAAACAACAGGTACAATTAAACTCAAAATCAACCCGGAAAAATAAGAGTTATGGAAACAATAATTTCAATATTGCGCTTTGATCTTCGTCCTTGGCTTGATAAAAACAACCAACAAGAAGATTATTATTCGCCCGAATTGAGGTTAACCCCCTCAATTCGTGAAGAATTTATCCCTCGTTTCAAAACCGATTTTAATATCCCAGCCTTTTCAATCAAAATCAAGTACTATGAAAGGCTAATTGATAATAATATAACTGATTTTATAAACAATATAATTCGCGAAACCGAGGACGAAAGTGATAACTTGATAGCCTTTAAACTTAAAAAAGCTAAAGGGAGGATTAAATCATTAATGACCGAAATAAATGATTTGATTCTATTAAAAGATTATGATTTAAATCTGATTGCTTCAAAACATAGTGATTTTAGTGCAGACAGGCAACATAAAGAAGCTACTTTCATTTTTCAATACATGCTTACAGCTTTAATCAAATGCTATTTGGAAATTCAATACCATTTTTCTACTCATATTCATAAGGACGACAATATGAGTATAGCTGATATTTATAGCCTTATTTTAAATAGACCAGCTCCCGAATATATATTTATTCATGAGGTTCAGACCCTTTCTATTGCTCCTGTTGAAATTAAGAAGAAGATCAAAAATTCAGAATCTCTTTCGTTTACTTACACTAAACTTAAGAAAGAGAGTTCAAACATAAATGACCTTTTCAATTCATTAAAATTGAACACGAGTATAGCTGAAGAAACAATCTTTTCAGATTTCAAGCATGTGTTTTCTGGTGCTCCTGTGAGCAACCCTGTTAAGTGGTGTGGAGCTAAAGGCGATTTACCATACTTGATTAAATTACTAAACAATGAATACAAAGTTCTGACGTTTCCGGGAAATAGTATTTGGAAAATTGTTTGTGAATGTTTTGTTGATAAAGATGGGCAACGATTCACCGAACAAAGTTTACGTGACCAGAAACAACCGAAGATTACAAAAGAAAACATAATAAAGGCAGCAAAACTAATGAAATAACACACTCCGCACTCCGTTTTCAATAAATAAATAGCACAAAATCAGAAAAAGACTAACGTTAAATCGTTGGTCTTTTTCAGTTTATACATACCACTCCGCACTCCGCACTCACTCCGTACGGAGTGTTTAATCTCCATTTACCCCTCAAAACACATGTAATTTTGTGTCAAACAATGCTCGAAAAAGAGGCTCTCGGGCATTGTTGGAGCCTCAAATTTTTAATGCATAAAAAATTTGAATCATGCAAGAAAACATTTTGCAAAACGAAATTTCATTTAACGATATGCCAAAAGCATTGGCTTATCTTATCAGCAAGGTTGATCGATTGGAAACCTTACTAAGTGTATCAAAGTTGGAGCAGCCCGATTCCGACAAGTGGTTTAACGTACAAGAGTTGTGCGAATTTTTGCCCGACAAGCCTGCCCGGCAGACTGTCTATGGCTGGATTGGCCAGAAACTTATTCCTTACCACAAGAAAGGAAAGAAACTCCAGTTTCTTAAAAGTGAAATTGATGCTTGGCTGCTTGGCGATAAACGCCAATCAGTTGCAGAGCTTCAAGCAGAAGCAGCAGAGTTTGTAGCTAAAAAAGGGAGGATTGTAAGATGAACGACAACAAGCAACCCCGCCGATTAGACGAAATTCTGGAAGAACTTCGTTGCTGCCCCGAAAGCATTTTATTTCAATACGAGCAGCAAAGACAACAAACACATGTATGTCCAAACAATTGTAAAATTTTGGAAGCATTGAATTCTATTGAATCCAAGCTAACAAACACCCAATCTTCATGCGAAGATTTGAGCAAAGAATGGGTTGACAATCAAGATGTAATGCAATTGCTTCACATTAGCCCCAGAACCTTGCAAACACTGCGTACAAATGGCACATTGCCATTCTCCCGCATTGGGAACAAGCTCTATTATCGCACTGAAGACATTCAGCGAATTTTGAAGGATAACTACACTATGTTCAAAATCCGTAGTTATGGAAGCGATAAATAAACAGCAAATTTTGAGTAAGACAAATTATGGCTTACTGATCTATTCGCATATTTTACAGGAATACTATCCTAATCAAACAGTCCTCTCCCTTTCGGGGAGGACTTGTAAACCAACTGAAAACCCATTCAATGAAAATAAGTTGACATTGAACGTTTTCATTGAGAAGGAGAATGTTTTGGGGAATGCGTTGGATAATGAGTTTTCGTGCCAACGAGAACAAAACTCAAACTCGTTTGGTGTTTTGTCGAGTGCCGCCGAAAATGCGCGTAGCGAATTTGCACGGCATACGGATAGCGAGAACGCTATCCCCGCCGGTGATGCATTCGACTTCGCCGAACTGCATTACAAGCAAAGTGGCAATGAACTACTTCAAACGCTAAATAAAGAACTGTATTTGCATATTGGTGAACAACGAAACTTCTATGGCAACAATCGAAACTTAGTTCCTGTTCCTGAGAAGCCACAACCTCAAAGCCCCTCAAATACCCAAAATTCCGATTTTCTTTCTCCAAATGGAGAAAGTACCCGAAGAGGGATAGAGGTCGGAAGTGTTGGAGAGGCTTTATTCTCGTTCTACAAATCACCAATCAAAAATACAGTGCCACATAAATCTGCAACCTTGTTGCAAATTTACAACGCAATCACAGGTGATTTCTATAAAGAGCGTACAGACAAACTTCGTTCAATCAATGACCCAAAGCAAGCACGACAATTCAAAGCAACGAACTTTGACTACTGTACTTTTTCAGGAACTTTCAGTTCCCGAAACGACAAAAACCTCATGCAACATTCGGGTTTATTGGCGGTCGATTTCGACCACCTGCCAAACCTAAATGAAGTACGTCAATTATTGCTTGCCGACGAATATTTCGATACGCAATTACTTTTTGTAAGTCCTTCAGGTGACGGTTTGAAATGGATCATTCCAATTGACACTTCGCAAATCCCACATGGTGAATACTTCGCCGCAGTGGCAAACTACATTCTTCAAACCTACGGCATAGAAGTCGACAAATCAGGGCGGGATGTTTCTCGGGCTTGTTTCCTGGCACACGACCCAAATGCATTTATAAACCCTTTAATACTCAACGATCATGATTAATTATATAAAAGTAAAGAAATACACACTAACACCCAATGCAGTAGAATTAGGACTTGTTGTGTCTGAAATGCTTGTCGAAAGAAAGTTTAGAATTACAATTGGCGATATTGTTTTAATTGACCATTGCAGCACTTCAAACAATCAATACAATCCGTCCTTGGTTACAGCTTTTTGGGCTGCCTGTTTAGTTGAATTACATGATTTCATACATGGTGAGAAAAATGGCAAAATTGACTGGCACACCAAAGAAACAGTCAAGCTAAAAAGTAGCTTTTCAATTCTTTCATTGATTATTAAACTCTATCTACTTTACATTTTAATCTTCTGAAATCATGAGCAAGAAAACATTTAATCCAGCAGACTGGACAGAAACAAATAAAACAGAATCCAAAGCAACCGCAAACAATAAACCTGTTCAATCAACTACACTTTCCCCCTCTCCACATGGAGAGGGGTCAGGGGTGAGGTCGGAATCAGATATCGAAACAATTACCCAACGAATCGAATCTTCCTCAGTCGATATAGCTCCAAATTATGCTGATTGGCGTGACCTTGGCTTTGCACTTGCCGACGAACTTGGTGAATCTGGCAGAGCCTACTATCACCGACTAAGTCGGTTCTATCAGGATTATAATTCAACAGAAGCCGACAAGCAGTTTGATGCCTGTTTGAAAGCACACGGAAACGGTGTTTCCATTAAAACATTCTACCACCTTGCTAAAGCAGCCGGTATAAATGTCGGAATCCCGAAAGTAAAAGAATCAAAGCCAAACTCAAAAGTTGAGGAAAAGGCGGAAGTAGAGGAAATGTCTGACGAAGAACTTTCCCACTCTCCAAATGGAGAGGGGTCAGGGGTGAGGTCATTTCCTTCCGAAATCTTTGACCAACTACCCGATTTACTTCGTCGTATTACTATCAAAGGCACTTCACCAGAGGACAAAGATATTTTATTACTTGGCTCACTGGTTTCCATGAGTTCTTGTTTTCCAAATATTTACGGTGTTTATGCCGAACGTGAAGTATTCGCCAACCTCTTTTTATTTGTTACTGCTCAGGCTTCAGCAGGTAAAGGCAGGCTTACTTTGTGCCGTAAATTGGTAGAACCAATTCACAAGGCACTTCGTGAACAAAATAAGGCTGAATTTGAAATATATCAACGTGAACTTACAGAATACGCAGCAGCCAAAGGCGACAAGGTGAATATGGAAAAACCACAAGAGCCAACGCTTAAAATGCTTGTGATACCTGCCAACAACAGTGCAACAGGATTGTTTCAAATTCTCAATGACAACAAAGGGAAAGGTTTAATTTTTGAAACTGAGGGTGACACCCTTGCACTTACTTTCAAATCCGAACACGGTAATTATTCCGATGGTTTCCGCAAGGCGTTTCACCACGAAACAATTACATACAACCGCCGCAAAGACCGTGAGTTTGTCGAAATTGATATGCCGCGCCTTTCGGCACTGCTATCAGGAACACCACGACAAGTATCAACTCTTATTCCAAATGCTGAAAACGGCTTATTCAGCCGCTTTATTTTCTACTTCATGAACATTCGCTACGAATGGAAAGACGTATTTGCCGGAGAAAGCGGACAAACACTCGACCACTATTTCGACCATTTAGGCGACCAGTTTCATGAGTTGTATAAATGCCTACAAAGTCAGGACAAACCAATGCGGTTTTGTCTGACTGTTTCACAGCAAAAGCAGTTCAATAGCTATTTTGAGCAAACTCAAATTCAATACATTGAATTGTGTGGAGAAGATTATATTGGCACTGTTCGTCGCTTGGGTTTAATTACATTTCGTATTGCTATGATTCTCACAGCCCTGCGAATTATGGACAACGGAGAGTTAAAGTCACCGCTTGTCTGCTCCGATACCGATTTCAATATCGCTATGGAAATGGTCAAAGTGTTGGTTCAACATGCTGCACATGTTTTCCATCAACTACCAGCCGACACAGCTACCAAAGTACAACCAAATCAAAAACAACAGTTTTTGAATATGCTCCCGGCAGAGTTCGACCGCCAAACATATTTAGCGGTTGCAGACAAACTGAAAATTCCAGCCAAAACTGCCGAGAAACAAATCGCACGTTTCGCCAAAACCGGCTTGATAAATCATTATGCA
Organism: Paludibacteraceae bacterium; assembly: GCA_016937795.1. GTDB lineage: Bacteria > Bacteroidota > Bacteroidia > Bacteroidales > Paludibacteraceae > Paludibacter. The sequence continues at coordinate 8,577 of JAFGVV010000053.1, read as the reverse complement.
CAAAACCAATATCGTAAATAACTACTGCTATGAAATCAACTGATAAAAAGCAAATCCAACTCCATAAAATGGAGTTAGACGAAAAATACCTTTCCCGAAAACTTCTCGAAATTTCACAAAACACGCCCCTAATAGCTGGAAACATGAAAAAATATAAAGCAAAATACAAGGGCAAGAACAAAGGCAAAGCGTTTGTACATGAGAAGGCATTAATCAAAATATTGAGAATCAATAAACGCATAATGAGGCTTTTAATTGATAATGATTTTATTAAACCTATAGGTATTTTTAGTTTAAACTTATATACTATTGCAGATGTTGAATACTTTGTAAAAATAACAATGAAATTTTCAGACAATAAAACATATTTCTCAAATAGTCATTTGTGAAATATATAACAGGCTTTGACTCATTTATGGCAAAAAAAATCCTATATTTGCAAATAGATAGAATATTCTAAAAAATTTACTTATTCAGATTGCAATTGATTATCAATATACAAAATTAAATTTTTATATAATTGATATTTAAAAGATTACTCTATTGAAAAAACTGATTATGTATCAAGAAAAAGACCCAATAAATATTACTGTTGAAGAGCCATTAGGTCTTTTCCCCAACTATGTTGGCATAAAACCCTTTTTAAAATGGGCAGGTGGAAAGACACAATTGCTAACAGAACTTAACAAATGCACACCTCTATATTACAATAAATATATAGAACCATTTATTGGTGGAGGTGCAATGTTTTTCAACTTAAATCCAAGTATTTCATTAATATCCGATGCTAATGAAGAACTTATCATAACTTATAATGAAATTAAAAATAACGTCGAAGAAGTAATTTCATTATTAAAGACTTTTGAACATACAGAAGATTTTTTTTACAGAATCCGAGCATTAAATCCTATTGAGTTGGAAAATGTTTATAGAGCTGCACGATTAATCTACCTCAATAAAACTTGTTTTAATGGACTTTATAGGGTAAATAAAAAAGGACTATTTAATGTCCCTTATGGTAAAGGGAGTGGGAATTTTTTACAAGAATCACTTTTAAGAGATGCAAATGAATTTCTTCAAAATACCACAATACTTCATTCAGATTATCTTAAAGTTCTTCAAAATTACTCTGAACCTAATGATTTCATTTTTTTAGATCCACCGTATCACCCAATAAGCCCAAACTCGGATTTTAAGCGATATACTAAAGAATTTTTTTATGATGAAGATCAAAAAAAATTGAATGATGAATTTAAGCGATTAGTAAATCTTGGGTGCAATGTATTGTTAACAAACTCATATCACCCATTTATACTTGATTTATATAAAGATTTTGAGATTAGAATAATTGAAACTAAACGCATGATTAGTAGCAATTCAAACACTAGGAATGGCAAGGATATAATTGTAATTGGCAAGAATGAATGAAATAAATTTTAAAGAAGAAATACCAATAGATCAATTCAAATTGTTTCCTGGTTCACGATACATGGGCAGTAAAAATAAGATTGTCAATGAAATTGGAGAAATTCTACTTCAATATAATTTTGATACTTTTTTTGATGCATTTGCAGGAAGTAATGTAGTTGGTTATTTTTTTAAATCTAAGGGCAAACATATTATCACAAATGATTTCCTTTCGATGAGTGCAATAACTTCTAAAGCTATTATTGAAAACAGAAAAATCCAATTAGAAAAAGAGGACGTGAAATTTCTTCTTGAGAATTCTAACAGTCAAGATTTTATTTCTACAAAATTTAAGGGACTTTATTTCTCAGATGAGGATAATGCTTTTCTTGATAAAGTGAGATATAATATAACATTACTTAAAGACCCCTATAAAGAAGCTATTGCCCTATCTTCATTAGTTCGATCATGTATGAAAAAGAGACCAAGAGGTATATTTACTTATATTGGTAAAAAATACAATGATGGCAGACAGGATATAATGTTGACATTAAAAGATCATTTTTTGCTAAATGTTGACCTTTTTAATAAAGCTGTATTTGATAATGATTTAGATTGCAAATCGTTAAATAACAGAATCGAAGACTGCAATGTAAAAGCTGATATTGTTTATTTAGACCCTCCATATTTTACACCCAATTCAGATAACGATTACGTTAGAAGATATCATTTTGTTGAAGGTCTTGTGAAAAATTGGGTTGGTTTAGAAATACAAGAAAATACGATAACAAAAAAATTCAAAAGCTATAATTCCCCCTTTTCAAATAAAAATGAAACTTATATAGCTTTTGAAACTATTATCAAAAAATTCAGTGATTCAATAATAGCTATTTCGTATAGCTCTAATTCAAAACCAACAAAAGAGGAATTATATGATATTTTATCAAAGTACAAAGCTAATGTTGTTGTACATGAGATTGATCATTTGTATTCTTTCGGGAATCAGAATCATAAGAAAGGAAATACAGCAAACAGAGTAAAGGAATATTTATTTATAGCAAGCTAAATTTAATCAAATGCCTAAAGTTTGGAATATTGGTAACACCACTGTAAGGAATCCAAAGAGAGTTGAAAATGCTTTAAGAGTTTTTGTAGAAGAAGGATTTTCGGGTAACGCAAAGGGTTCAGAAGTTGAAGCACGTCTTCATGCGAAATTAAAAGAGCGGGAAATTTTAGAGTATGACGGAGAGCCTTCTGACTGGGCGGGTCGTAAATGGAGAGCTGCCTTTTATCAGCTCGGGTTCATTTCCTATGATAGATATGAAATAAATATCACTAATTATTTTCAGAATATCAATATACCTTCAATTACTAAGCCCTTTGAATTGACTCCAGCAGGCAGAAAACTAATTGAAGCCAAATCTATTCCAGAGATTGACGAAATTTACACAAGGCAATTTGCTTGTCTTGAGTTACCCAATTCACTTGAAGGTGGATATCCAGAAGGTAAAATGAAACCATTCATTCTGTTACTTCAAGTACTAAAAATATTTCAAGAAATGGGCAAAGAAGGTATTAATAAGTTTGAAACGGGTTTGTTCCTACAAAAATTCAGGGACCACACTCCAGAATTACCCCACCAAATTGTAGAAGAAATTCTATTGTATCGGAAAAGACTCGCTGAATGCAAAACTCCTTTACAAGTCCGAAATTTGAGAAATGAATACAAACAAAAACTTCATGCTGAAATTGGCATTAACGCAGACTCTGTTGTAGGTGATTATTCTGACACTACATTCAGATATTTTTCATTATCTGGGTTATTTTCTCGAATTGGACAATCATTAGTTATCCGTACAAATAAAATTGATTTCGTTAATGAGCTTTTGAAAACAGAGCCTACTTTTTCATTCTCTCTCAATTCTACTGAATATTTCGAAACATTTTACAAAAACTCGTTTAAAATTCCTACTGATAATAGGATTTTTTCACTACATGAAATAGAACTTCTTAAAGTTGGTATCAGAGATAAAAGAAATCCTTTACTCGTAGAGGCAAATAAAATTAACGAAGAATCAGATATTACTGAAATTGTTAGTGTTAGATTTAGATTGATTGAATATAATAATTGGGAAAGAGAAGTAGATTTTGCTAATGATCAACAAAGTGAAGAGTCAATTAATGAAATTCTCAAATATCTAAGAGTACTAAATGGAGAAGTTGTAAGTAATCCTCCCGAAATTGATGATAAGCCTGCATATTTAGAATGGGCAGTTTGGAGAAGTTTTCTTGCTATAGATGATATTGTTTCTCCAATTCATACAACAAGGAGGTTTCCGATTGATCAAGATTTTTATCCCAGAAATACAGCTCCAGGGGGTGGTTCAGATCTTCTTTTCGAATTTAAGAGTTTTATACTTGTTGTTGAAGTTACTTTAACTACATCACATAGACAGATGGCAGTTGAAAGTGAACCTGTAAGGAGGCATACTGTTCAATATAAGGATATGTACCCAGATAAAGATGTATATTGCTTGTTTATAGCTCCTTCGGTAGATAATAACGTTGCAGAAACATTTCGTATTGGAGTTTGGTATAATGAGGACGTGGAAGAATTTATCAATATTGTTCCAATGAAACTATCCGATTTTATTAATGCTTTTGAAATCTTGAAAAGTAAAAAATATAAGAATTCCGACTTTCAAACACTTATTGATCGGTGCTTGGCATTTAGAAATGTTAGAGCACCTCAATGGAAAAACTCAATATCTAACGAAGTTGATGTTTGGAAAAAAAGATTGATTGCCGGATAAAATTATTTCGGTTCATACAAATATAATAGTCTCCTAAAATTCAAGTTTAGATATGTTATTTTTTTTGATAGTTTTTATTTATATTTGTACCTCTCACACCAGAATCAAATACTACTCACACATAAATGTAACGCCCTTATGGAAGAATCACTGTTTCTTAATACCCTTGCATTTGAGTTCCCCAAGGAACCCAAAATCTTCTATTTCTCCAAAGAAGATAGAAAAGATGTTTCGCTTACAAAATTAAGTCACCAACTGTTTCCGATAAATATCAAAGATATTTTTCCCGATATAAAGAATAGTGATACAATTTACACTTCATTTGATAGAAATGTTGCATATCTTCTACCACTCGGTATTGACTTCGCAGCACCGGAAAATTATAACCTTGTAAAAAGACATTACAACAGGAAATTAAACTATTTCCTTGTATGCCAAAATTTAATTGTAGAACCAAACAGAATTACAAAAGATAATCAGGTTTGGATACTATGTAATACTGACAATCGTCGTAAAGATTGCGATAGATATGACCGTTTCACATTGAAGTTTGATTTCGACCATTTTAATAAACGCGCTCAAATTGTATTGTCTTATGACCGTGGTGGTTTGATTTTGAAATCTTCAATCACTGATTTTCTGAAAACAGATAACGACCCCTTTACAATTTCATTAAAGCCAGCTCCTTCTATTGGATTAATTAATCGAGTTTTATTTAAACAATTGGTAGAAAAAGTGGATGGCCATTCATATACAAAATTCAGAATCGACAGGCATGTATTCTTAGAAGATAAAGTTAAAGAATATGACACAGAAAATTCCTTCCCGATTATGAACAATAAGTTGGCAAATTATCTGGGAATAAACGAAGAAGAAAGCAATGATGATTCAGAGAGTCAATATGTTTACATTCGCCCTAAGAACCGATATTTAAAATACTACAATAAAATAAATCAGTTCTTTAAAAGATATCTCGATAACGATGAGTTTCGTAGCATTATTCCTATATCGAAAGATGGTTTCAGTTATGCAAATAAATTGCAAATCGGAAACACGAAAGATAAAAGTAAGGAATTGATATTTGGGGACAAAAGAATCAATGTAAACCCGCAAGCAGGGGTTAATAATGGCCCTTTTGCACAGGCTAAACCCTCCAATATACAGCTATTATTTATCTTTCCTAAAGCAGATGTAGACCAAGCTCGTTTGTTGTTAGGCTATCTGAAAGATGGCTACAAAGATTTCTTTAAGGGCTTGAAAAAATATACAGGCAAAGAAGTTACTCATGCTCCTTCAAAATTCCATGTCCAGTTAGAAAACCCCAATGACCCTATTCCTGAGATAGAAAAAATGCTCCAGGAAGAAAGAGAGGACAGAGAACTTATTGCAATATACCTAACTCCCATTAGTAAACATTCAGCCGACAAAGAAGCTCACAAAATATATTATAAAGTAAAGGAAAAACTCTTAGTTAACAATATCGTTTCGCAATGTATTGAAACTGACAAAATGCTTCGCGTATTGAAGGAAGATGAAGGTGTCGATAAAAATGGTAATCCTAAGAAAAATTTTTCTTACACGCTGCAAAATATTGCTATTGCAATTAACGCCAAACTTGGAGGAACACCTTGGCGTTTGAATGCCCCAGTTCAAAATGAATTGGTTGTTGGTATTGGAGCATTTAAAAACATAGAAAACAATACCAATTATATTGGTTCAGCTTTTTCGTTTGATAATACAGGCTCTTTTAATGCCTTTGAATACTTTCAACGCGACCAATTGAAAGAACTTGCTGGCTCTGTTGAAAACGCTATTAAAAACTTCACAAGAATAAATGATAAGCCGGAGCGTTTGATTATTCACTATTATAAGGAAATGAGCCTAATACATGAGTTTCCACATATCGAAAACAAGTTGAATAATCTTGGTCTCGACATTCCTGTTTATGTTGTTACCGTCAACAAAACAGAGTCGGAAGACTTCTTAGTTTTCGATGGCAAAAACAAAGACTTGCTCCCTTATAGTGGCAGGTACATAAATTTGGGTAATAAAACATATTTGCTTTGCAATAATACCAGATACGAAAATGCTGTTCATAATTTCATGGATGGTTATCCGTTCCCTGTAAAAATCAAAATCGAATGTCCAACCGACACAACACAGCCAATTGACACAAAAATTGTAACTGAATTAATTGACCAAGTGTATCAATTTAGTCGGATATATTGGAAATCAGTAAAACAACAAAACCTACCGGTTACAATCAAATACCCGGAAATGATTGCTCAAATACTACCGTATTTCAGCAATACTGATAACATTGATACTAATAATTTGTGGTTTTTATAAAAATTGAAATCCCCATTCCCTCATAAGTGAGGATTCTGGGGATTTAGAGGAAAAAGGAGATACTCAAAATATCCAGATACCCCAATTTCCCCAATTTCCGCAAGCTGAGGAATCGGGGCTGAGGTCTTTCCTAGAATCCAAAGTTTTTTCAGTCCGGCATTACAGTCTATGATTGAAAAAAACAAGGCTTTATTGGTTTTAATAAATGGATTGGCATTAGAAGAAATCTAAATACTTGCAATATAGAAATCTGTTTTAATCATTATATTGCAGTAACTAATTCGCAATATCATTCTTTTTTCGGATTTTACCGAAACAATTAGTACATTTGTTTTCAAATACAGCCTATAAACTGGAGTAAACATTATACAATTACCCATGAAAGATACAGACGACAAACTGACAAGTAGAAATATAAAACCAACTGCCATGCGCGAATTGGTCTTGGATATTCTGACAGAACAAACGGCAGCAATTAGTTTGTCTGATTTGGAACAAAAGTTTCATAAATCGGATAAAGTCACTTTGTACCGCACTCTCAAAACATTCGAGGAAAACAAGCTGATTCATAGCATAGACGACGGAACTGGCGCCGTTAAATATGCTCTATGTAAAGAATCATGCCAATGCCACCCGGAAGATTTGCACGTACACTTTTTTTGTATAAAATGTCAACATACATTTTGTCTGAGTGACATCCCTATTCCTTCAATCAATCTTCCTGTTAATTTTAGTATAGAAAATATAAATATGGTTGTCAAAGGAGTTTGTTCTAACTGCAACGAATAGTTTGCAACTCAGTTGCATAAACTTTTTTATTATCTTTGCCGTTAAATGATACAAATGAAGATTTTTGCCTATATAGTATCCGTTATTATTTTAATGCTCACTGTAAATCCTTGCATTGATGAGCATAAAGCTAATGCTATACATAATTCAGAAATTTCCCAAGCCTCAAACCACGAAAACCACGAAAACGAGGCCGACCATTGTTCTCCTTTTTGTACTTGTCAGTGTTGCCAAACAAATTTCATTGTGTCTGCTATACCGACTTCGCCTGGGGTTGCGGAGTTGACAATTCGTTATATTGAACATTCCACAAGTTTTCATAGTCTCGATTTATTCGATTTTTACATTCCTCCTAAATCATAATCCCTTACCCAATTAAAGATATTATTTAACAAAACAATATCTTTAACACTAACCTGCCTTTAGATGGGCTCATGTCTTAGCTTAATTTTTCTCTGATAGAAATATCAGGTTTTTGTTCACGTTTTAAATTCGACTCAAAATGAGTAAAAAGAAACTAACAAAAAGGGAATTGCACGAGAGGCAGATTATTGAAGATAAAAAATTTAAACGAACCTTGCTGATTAGCTTTAGCTCACTTTTCGTTTTCATAATTTTATATTTAGTGTTCCACGTTTTTTGGAATGATACAAAATACGCCTATCGTCAATATGCATTATTTGGAAAGGAAGTTCCAGTCGAACTTGTTTGTATGAATGGCAACAAACTACTCAATCATACAGGCAAAAAGCTTCTATACAAAGGTAAAACATACTTTTTCTGCAACCAGAAATGCTACGACCATCTTGTTAATCACTTTCAGGAAGATGCATTTACCCCGGATTCATTTTCGGGAGATACAATTTGCAAAGCAGATGCTTTGATAGGATTAAAAAATCGGGGAGAACCCGAAATTATTTATTTCCAAAACATAAAAACATTCAATCAATATTATAAATCAAGAAAATAAATGATAATTTGTGAGAAAAAAGAAGAATAAAATCCGGCTAAAACAAGTAATAAAATGGTTTTTCATTTCTATTATCTGTTTAGTTCTCATTATTGGAATCTTTGCCAGAATCCAACACTTTTTCACAATACATTTAAAATAAATTGACAAATTATGATAAACAGTATAATATCCTTTTCAATAAAGAATAAGGCACTTATCGGGCTGATGACCATTGGCCTGATTATAGGCGGAATATATTCCATGACG
>JAFGVV010000052.1 GCA_016937795.1 Paludibacteraceae bacterium | reverse complement strand
TTGAATTGCCTCCTGCTTTAGCATCTTTGTCTTTTGAATTGCCTCCTGCTTTAGCATCTTTGTTTTTGAATTGCCTCCTGCTTTAGCTGGAGGACAATAAATAATTCAAATCCACTTTCTTGGCTTTAGCCAAATTATTATGCTGTAGGTTTATACAATTCAATCTCTAATTCTTTTACTGCTTCCAAATACTGAGATTTCCCACCAAACTGGCTAATGATTTCATAGGCCGAACCTATTTCATCAAAAGGTTTCACTCTGAGAATTTCCATACTTTCAATATTTTCTACTCCTTCATCCGCATATTTATCGAGCAAGGCTTCCAGTACTTTTCTTGCCTGTTCGCCATACTTTGTAAAGTAATTCCGTTTCTTTACATTGTTGGCTCTTTCTTTACGTGTCAGAGGTGGTTGATCGTATGCCAGATAGCAAATCAAATCAAATAAATCCACTGGTTTATCCACTGCATCGAGTAATGCATCCACCAATACGCCCTGAATTAAAAGTTCAGAGACAATGGCTTCTTTTTTCTCGGTTGCAGTCCACAAATTTAAAAAGTCACTCAACGAACCATATTTTGTCGTAATAATATCGCGGGTATGGTCTTTTAAACTGACTGTTATAGGCCTGCCGTGTTGGTCGAAATACAATTCACGACTCACCAAAACCGACACCTCTATGCCGTTCACATATACCTTTTCGCGTGGAGGAGGTGGTGGTTGTGGAGGAGTATATGGTTCCGGGGATGGTTCGGAAACACCATTACCATCCTCTTCGGGGTTTTCATTTCCTTCGTAGTCATCTTCAGTACCACTATCTTCATCATCTTTACCCAAATCTTCATCCTGTCCTGTAACTTTCACCCGTATCGGGTCGCCGTCAAATGCACTATCAGCAAACAAATCTGTCGCATTTCTGAAATCGAGAATTGTAAAATAGAGTTTCCCGAAGTCTTCATTTATGCGGGTGCCACGTCCAATAATTTGTTTGAATTTCGTCATTGAATTGATGTTCGCATCAAGCACAATCACTTTACAGGTTTGGGCATCAACACCTGTGGTCATCAACTCCGAAGTGGTTGCAATAACAGGATATCGTTCTTCGGGATTGATAAAATTATCAAGCTCACGCTTTCCCTCATCATTATCACCTGTAATTTGCATAATGTATTTGTAGTTCTCCGCCACTAAATCAGGATTGCATTTTGCCAATGCAGTCCGCATTCGTTCAGCATGGTCAATATCCACACAGAAAACTATGGTTTTGGCAAAACGGTCAAATCCGGTAAGAAATTCGGTGAGTTTTTGTGCAACTAATTCTGTTCGCTCATCAACCACAATGTTTCTGTCAAAGTCGGTTCGGTTGTATATCCGGTCTTCAACTTCGTTTCCGTTTTTATCTTTAAATCCGGCTGGTGGTCTCCAACCTTCAAGGTCTATATTCAAACCAACACGTAATACGCGGTATGGTGCAAGAAAACCATCATCAATTCCCTGACGGAGTGAGTAAGTATACAATGGGTCTCCAAAATACTCTGAATTGCTGGTTACATTAGTTTCTTTTGGTGTGGCAGTTAAGCCTATATGAGTGGCGGCATTGAAATAGCTCAGAATTTCACGCCATGCACTATCTTCATTAGCACTTCCACGGTGGCACTCATCAATTACAATTAAATCAAAAAACTCAGGTGAGAATTGTTTGTATATATTGGCAGCTTCATCATTTCCAGATAAACCCTGGTATAATGCTAAGTATATTTCGTAGCTTTTATCTACCTGACGATGTTTCACAACCGTCATTTTATCTTTGAAGTGACGGAAATCACCACGGCGTGTTTGGTCAATTAATGAATTGCGGTCGGCTAAAAACAAAATGCGCTTCTTAGCCCCACTTTTCCAAAGTCGGTGAATAATTTGAAAAGCCACATATGTTTTACCTGTCCCGGTAGCCATGACCAACAAAATTCGGTTTTGTCCTTTGGCAATGGCTTCTACTGTGCGGTTAACAGCAATTTGTTGATAATAGCGAGGTCTTCGGCTTGTACCATCAAAATAATAATCCTGCGAAACTATTCTTTCAGCTGTAGGGGTAGTTATGCCTTTGTATTGTTTGTATTTTTCCCAAAGTTGTTCGGGTGTTGGAAATTCATCATTACTTAGTTCTGTTTCAATACTCTCATCTGTCGCAGTACGATCATGAAACAAGAATCCATCACCATTACTACTGAATACACAGGGAATATCAAGTATGCGGGCATAATCTAACGCTTGCTGTATACCTGCTCTTACTGAATGTTTATTGTCTTTTGCTTCAATTACTGCTATAGGAATATTCGGCTTGTAATACAGAATATAATCTGCACGTTTTCGCTCTCCTCTGGCAGTAAGCTTTCCACGAACATAAATCTTCCCATCTGTGAATGAGACTTCTTCGAAGAGCTGTGTGTGTTTATTCCATCCGGCATTTTCGATAGCAGGAGTAATGTACTTGGTACAAATATCACGTTCAGACAAAGATTTTTTATCCATAATAACACCTTTATGAGTGTGGCAATTTCCTAACCTACAAAACTACAAAAAATAATTCACAGTTCCTCATTTACGCCGGGCATGTACATCTCCTCTCTTCTACTCTATTTCCAAATACTTTTTGCCGGTTTTTTTCAGGTCGTCGAAAGGTCTGAGGAATACATCGGGGCTTTTGTCCTTGGCCTGTGAGAGGTTGGTGCTGTAGCTTTTGAAATCGTCGCCCAGCATTTCGGCTATGGCATCCATCAGTTGCTGTTTGTTGGTAAGGGGCATATGGTTGCCGTCGGTAAACCATTTCAGGTCGTACATGGCTGAGAATACTTTGATCACATCCAGTTTTTTACGCGAGGCTATGCGTATTTTGGGCGTAGGAGTGCCGGCGTTTAGAGCAGTCTCTTTTTTTGGCAAAGTATTAAGCACAGCCTTCCAGCGTTCAATCTCCAGGCGGCACATATCTTCAAATTTCGGATAAAGGCGGGATGTAATTATATATTGTTGATCTTTGCTTACCGCAAATGAATTATATCCATCATTAGCCTTTTGCCATTGCAAAAAATCAAAAAGACGTTGCTGTACAATCTCTAACTTTTCAGTTGGTGCTAGCTCCTGCTTATCGATCTCAGCTTTTAGGTTTTTAAAAACAAAAAGTGGGTTAGGCGTATTGTTGTCTGTTTCCTCCTCATCATCAGTATCTTTCGTTGTGAGTCGTTTGTAATACTCTTTAGTAAAATCGGCATAATCAACATCCAGCGTATCGGCAATTCTATTGATAAACAGAAAATTATCATTGAGTTGATCATAAAGTTTCAAAAGGAACTCCACTTCATAATCATTTTTTATAATATTATCTGTGATCTCAAGATTTACATTTTCCCAACGAATAATATCACTAAACGTCGTTTTTAAATAAGAACATATAAAGTTGAAGTTTTCGTAATTATCGCAATTATCACGCACTTCATCTTCAAACTTTTGATAAGAATCTTCAATCGCTTCGGGGCTGTATTTTCGTTTTAGCTTTTTGAGTTCGGCAGGCAGTATAGCGTTCTTTTGCTCCATTATATCTATAAAAGCCTGCTGTGCTTCAATCAGATGTTTTTTGTAGGCTAATGCTTTTTTCTTTTCCATAGGTTCACTGTGTTATTTAAGGGAATTATAATTTAAAATCAATATTTTATCACTACCGACCGACTAAACATCTGAGATTCTTCGCTACGCTCAGAATGACAATGCTTTGTATTGATTATTTTTGTCTGTCATTCCGATCCGCCGCGGCGGAGAGGATTCTAACAAGTTAACAAATTAATTTAAACTATTTTTTATCTGTCAGCAGTAATATTTTACCATAATATCAGGCCAAAGTTAAAGAATTGTTTTCACATTTCCATAAATCAAGATTAACTTTTTTTGCTGCACTATTGAAAATTAGCCTCCAATCCCTTTTACACTGACCCTGAACAGCATATAACCACACTACTCCAAACGTTCAGTTGGCAAAATGCAGGCTTCCGGCCCGATATATACTTCCTCACAACCATATGCCTCAAACGGCTCTACTACAGTGCTCTGTATTATATATCACTTATATAAGCCTTATATATACCTTATCAAAGCCATATATAAGCCTTACTTATATAATTATGTGTTATATAAGATTTACATAAAGTATAAGTATGACTTATAAAATAATATGCTATATTTGTGACCTGAACGATAGCAAAACTTACGATTATGGCAATAGTAAAAGGTACAGTAGTAATGACAGGCAGTTTCGGGAATGCCAGTTTTTATACCCGCCGTGGTAGCGACAAAGTAATAGCACGCACAAAGGGTGGGCCCTCGAAAGAGAAAATAAAAACATCGCCACGCTTCGGGAACTTTCGTTTGCAGCAAACAGAGTGGAAGGGTTGCACGGGCTTTGCCTCGGTGTTGCGCTATGCGTTTGGCGGATTGCACCGGCTGGCCGACTATAACCTGACGCCTGCCCTGAATGCTTTTGCAAAGAATCTGCAGAAAACCGATACCGAAAACCCCAACGGACAAAGAAGTATATGCCTCTCGCACCTGCGCTATACGCTCGACAATTTTAATTTCAACCGGCAATATCCCTTTAATACAGTGTTCAGACTAATGGTATCCTCGGCTATCGACCGCAGCGAAGCATCGGGCACGGTACATATACCCCGCATAATAGCACTGAACGACATACTGAATATACAAAAGCTTCCGTATTTCCGTCTGATAGTATCGTTGGGTGTTATGTCGGATGTAAAGTGGGATGCGGCGGCTTCGGAATTCAGAGCTGCAACGCCCGATATTCACGGCATTAGCGAAGTGTGGACAGGCGAATGGTGTCATACCGAAAGTGTGACCGACGAACAAACCATAAAACTACAGCTGACCGACAACGACCGGGCATATTTCGGCGACAATGCCAGTCTGATACTCAGCATGGGCATTGAATTTGGTAAACCGGGCTTCACAGGCGAAACGCTCCCCGTAAAATATGCGGGTTGCGGCAGGGTATTGCGGGTAGGGTAGCTGCTACAGCTTCACTTCGACGCCTACACCTGCTCTGAGGCCCGACCAGTCGACAGTATCGCCTTCGTAAAAGAAGTAGTTTAAAGAAAGGAATTCGCCCGGCTTATTAACCATCACGCCTCTGATAAGGTCGGCATGATAACCTGCAAAACCGACAAGTGATACACGTGAGTTTAGCGGATATCGAAGGTTGAATTGCGGAGCTAAGAAAATATTGAGCGAACGAAACTTATATTCCGCATCTTCGTACACTGTTTGGTCCAGTCTGAAATATTCTTCGAAGCGTACTGAATTATAAGCCAGGCCAACATCAGCTCTGAAGCCTAACTCAAAACGATTGAATTCAAAAAGCTTCCATTCATAAAAATATGCGGGTGCAAATGTTTTTACATGGGCATCGATTTTAAATTCGCCCGAATAGTCGCGAATTGACCAACGCGAGCCTGTATTGTTGAATGAAAGGCTGAAGCCTGTATTGTAATCGTCGGTTTTGGAGATCAGATAAGGCTGCATATACACAAATCCGGGGAAATTGGTAACCAACACAGCTCCGTAGGGATTTTGCATTCCGATACCTTCCATAATACTTTTCAGATTGGTCATTTTGTATGTAGCAAAACCTGTGGATACACCCGGTTCCCACGCCCTTGCATGTGGAATGGTAGCTGTAACAAAAACGAGCAGCATGAAAAAATACTTATGTAGTTTCATCTCTTTATAATTGTTTTTGTCACATGGAACTTGCCAATGATAATCATTGCTTTGTGTGAGTTATTGCTCATTGTTCGTTTCATTTGTTTAAATCCAGCACATTACCGTAATATGAAATAATAAGCCTGTCGATAAGGCGATATGTACTATGATTCTGAGGAGTAAAGTTCAGCGGAACTTCTTTCAGAATTTCACCTGTGAGCAGACTTCTTACTCTGAACGAATTTTGTGTTCCGGTAAGAAATTCTTCTCTGTAATAGTCGGTCCAAAGTATATTTTCGCCGGAAGCCATTTGCAAATTCAGCAATATGCTGAATGGTTTACACTGACAGTAAATAACCGTATTTTTATCACCAAATAATACTCTGTTGGAATTGAGCGGATTAAAGTTTATGTTCTGGCTGTACGACATGGTGTGGGTAAACAATTTATGAAATCCAAGCGAAGCGCTATCAATTTCGTAAAGCGTAAGAGCATTACTGTATGACATAAAAAAGCGTCCATCGGGACTGATAATTTTCATATAGTTGTTTTCGGCCAGCGAGCGGAAGGGAGTTTGTCTCATATAATCATAGATAATCTGAGATTGAAAATTGGTTATTATACCGTTGCCTACATCCGAAATGCAAAAGTTTTGTGATACGCCGCCTGTAAAGTACTGATAATCGTAAATGCGACTTATCTGACCTGTAGCCATATTCTTAGCAAAGTATTTAAATACATTCGGCTCATCGGAATAATAACCCAGAAAGAATTTGAAATTCGGTGATGGCTGCCCATAAGTACGATAGCCTTCCAATACTTTTGTTTTCTCCTTGTATTTTAGCGTACGCACATTGTACTGATAAAGGGTATCATCGGCAAACCAACCAATTACATCTTTGTCCAACTGATAAAAATGATCGAAAGAGTGTTTGCTGACTTTTAGCTTATACTCGCCGGCACGATCTCCGAAACTGCGGATATAATTATGGCCTAAATGTGTGTAAAAGGGATCGCCATTGCGTGGTACAAAACATACAAAGAAATTAATGTAGTCGTCATATTTTGTATTGTTCAAAACAAATGTGGTATCGGCCACATTGAAACTTTCGGTATTTACATTATTGAATTGAAAGTAGTATGATTGTAGCGCTTTGTAGTATTTGAGCTTTTTCCAATAGAAATAATATTGCCCGTTATTGTTCAGCCCCATTTTCACATCAGGTAATTCTGCGGGCATAGTTACCGAACCCCATCCCAATAAATCTCCGTTCTCTTTTTTTACATACACCGTATATTTACCACCTACGCCAATATAGGCGCTATCGGTAAACGAGAGTTGTTGCGTCTCGGTAAGTGTAACCGGATTCCAGCCGCCTGTTTGCAGCACATAACTTTTAAAATCGGCACCCCGGTACACATCCCACTCAATATTCAGCAATCCATCCCGAACTTTATATTGCGTATTGTCCGAACGGGTATTGTCCATCAGCAATACCCATTCACGGGATATTACCCAACTCTCTACTCCTAATTTATCGGCTATGCTCCCTGTTCCCGACTCTGTAAATACGAGTAATTCCAGTTTATGTATACCGTTGCCCACATCGTATTGCTTAAATTCCAGAATACCCTGGCTGTCCATTATACTATCGATGACAAACCCATCAATTCTCAGTTTCACCCCCTGTATCTTCTGATTGTTGGTTGTAAAACTAAATTGAATTTTTCTTCCCGAATAACAATACAGGGTATCGGCCTCTAAATCGAGCTTTACTATTGATACTTCGGGCGATTCCACATCCTTATTTACGGGATTAACGTAGTACTCAAAGAGCGGATAATCGCACGAAAAAAGAGCTATTGGCAGTATTATCAGGAGAAAGTACTTCAGGGATGTGTACATTTTGAATAATTCCTTTTTGTGTTGAGTTAAATTTAGCACACAAAAGTAATTATTTTTCAGAAACAACTGTTAATCCCTGCATGAAAAAATTAAGAAACTGTGTAAAAAACCTACTCCCACCAGTTGCCATGGCAGCGACAGTCTTTATCAAAGAGGTCGAAGTTGTAGGTGAAGCCAATGCGGAGACCCAGCGAATGTGGTTTTATTTCGCCGATATAGTTGGTGGCTGTAACTCCTGCATATTTACCCATTCGGGAGCAGCCGTTTCCGTCACCACAGTCAGTCCTTGCATTTTACTTACCGGATTGGGATAAACCGGAGATTACAGCTGTACAGCTGTACGATTCAATTCGAGCACAATGGGGATATTGCTATCGAAACAAATTTCAATATTATTGCAGGCTTAATGCCCGTAACGCCCTCATCGAATTCAAAATACAATTCAAAAATAGTCACCATAAATCAGATCATAAATTACAACATTATTTTCCGTCTAACTACTTAATTGATGTTTTTAGGCACAAAATTGCTGATTCAATGCTTTTAAGCCAGCCTTTTGGCTAAAAATTACTATTTATTGGTTTCAGCGTATTATTTATTCTGTGAGATTAATATTTTCTTTGCTTATCGAAAAAATGTATCATGAATTAATTTACACGCAAATCAGAAAATGAAGAAAAATCTATTGGTATTATTAGTTGTGTTTTTTAGCGTAGGTGTTTATGCGCAGTGGAAACCTGCCGGCGATAAACTGAAAACCGAATGGGCTGAAAAAATGGATGTGAAAAATGTATTGCCCGAATATCCTCGTCCTATTATGGAACGTGCCGATTGGGCTAATCTGAATGGTTTATGGGAATATGCCATTAAACCTGTAGGTGAGTCGGAACCCGGAAAATTTGACGGGCAGATTCTGGTTCCTTTTGCTGTGGAGTCGAGCCTTTCGGGAGTGCAGAAAAATCTTGGAAGAGACAAAGAGCTTTGGTACAAACGTACTTTTACAGTGCCATCGGCATGGAAAAACAAAAAAGTGTTGCTGCACTTTGGTGCAGTTGACTGGAAGACAGAAGTGTTTGTAAACGATGTGCTGGTGGGTACACACAAAGGTGGTTTTACACCTTTCAGTTTCGATATTACCGGTTTTCTGGGTAAAGGTCAGCAGAAATTAGTGGTGAAAGTATGGGATCCTACCAATGATGGCCCTCAGCCAGTGGGAAAACAACATAAGAACCCACACGGAATTTGGTATACACCGGTTTCGGGTATCTGGCAAACAGTATGGTTGGAGCCAGTAAGCGCAAAACATATTGCGAATCTGAAAGCCGTTCCGAACATCGATACAAAAAAACTGACAGTGGATGTGTGTGCCAAAAATGCACAATCGGGTGATGTAGTGGAAGTAATTCTGAAAGATGGTGCCAATGTAGTGGCAAAAGCCAAAGCAGCTGCCGGACAAACCATCGAGATTCCGGTTCCCAATCAGAAATTGTGGTCGCCAGAGTCCCCTTTCCTTTACGATATGGAAGTAAGACTTCTCGAAAACGGAAAAGCAGTGGATAAAGTAAATAGCTATGCAGCCATGCGTAAAGTGTCGAAAAAACGCGATCGTAACGGTATTGTGCGTTTGCAGCTGAACAATAAAAATTATTTCCATTTTGGACCACTCGATCAGGGTTGGTGGCCTGATGGTTTGTACACAGCTCCAACCGATGAAGCTCTGTTGTATGATATTCAGAAAACCAAAGACTGGGGTTATAACATGATCCGTAAACACGTAAAAGTTGAACCGGCACGTTGGTACACACATTGCGACCGTATCGGAATTCTGGTTTGGCAGGATATGCCAAATGGTGATAAATCGCCACATTGGGACATGCGCAACTATTTCAGCGGTAACGAAAATGTACGTTCGGCTGAGTCGGAAGCCATTTACCGCAAAGAGTGGAAAGATATTATGGATTTTCTGTATTCTTATCCTTCAATTGCTGTTTGGGTGCCTTTCAACGAAGCATGGGGACAGTTTAAAACGCCTGAAATTGCCGATTGGACCAAAGCTTACGATCCTTCGCGTTTGGTGAATCCGGCCAGTGGTGGTAACCATTACAAAACAGGCGATATTCTCGACCTTCACAACTATCCGCAAGCCGATCTTTTCCTTTACGATGCTAACAGAGCTACTGTGTTGGGCGAATATGGCGGAATTGGTCTTCCTCTGAAAGAGCATTTGTGGCAAACAGATAAAAACTGGGGCTATGTAGAGTTTAAAAACTCAAAGGAACTCAGCGATGAATATGTGAAATATGCAGAAAACCTCAAAAAACTTATCAAAGTAGGATTCTCAGCAGCAGTTTATACGCAAACCACCGATGTGGAAGGTGAAGTAAACGGATTGATGACTTACGACCGTAAGAAAATAAAAATTGAGGAAGCAAAAGTAAAAAAGGTGAATCAGGAAATCTGTAATATCCTGAACGATTAGTTGTTGTAATATTAGTTTTTTAAGGTGTTTTTTTTAGAAATTCCCCTGTTGTCGGTAAGATAACAGGGGTTTTCTTTTGCCTGAATGCAAAAAAATGTGTTTTTGCAATTCTGAATGCCTTTCTTTATCTTTGTTCAGAATCTAAACACGGAGACACAAAGAATAATTATTCGGAGTTAAATATCTTTCTCTATAAAAAAACACTACTGACCGACAAAAATAGTTTGAATTAGTTTTTTTTATTTTTTTAGATTCCTCACTATGTTCGGAATGACAGACAATCAATTAGTTAGTTTTTTGGAGGGGGTAGGTTGGCGGCGAAGCCGTCAACCAAGAAGTTTAGTCGGTCAGTAGTGATAAAAAAAATACCGTGTCTTTGTGTCTCCGTGTTTAAAATAAACGATCATGCAATGAAATCACAAATCTCAAAATATTTTTTAGTGCTGATAATCTCAGTTTTGAGCATCAGTGTAAATGCTCAGCGTTTTGAAAATAAGTTTTCGAAGCCGCTCAATGTGGTTTTGGATGAAATAAGCAAACGTTTTGATGTAAAACTCAGGATTGATGTGGATACTGTTGGAAAAATGCTGCCTTATGCTGATTTTCGTATCCGGCCTTACTCAGTGGAAGAATCTCTCGACAATGTATTAAGATTTTTCGACTACAAATATACCCGTCAGGGTGAGAAATCGTTTAAAATCACGCCCTACGAATATATGCGTCGCACGCCTGCCGATGGCGAAAAAATGCTGAAATATCTCAACAGCCTTTACAACGACCGCGAAAGCTGGGAATTGCGTACTGAATGTTTACGAACTGAAGTCAGAAGAATTCTGGGCATAGATAATATGCTGGCAAAATGTGTAAAAAGTAAACCGCAATGGTCGAAAGTGCGAAAGTACAATGGCTACAGTGTACGGAATTTTGCACTTGAAACATTGCCCGGACAATTTGTGTGCGGAACTATTTATTTGCCTTTGGCGAAAAAGAATTTTCCGTTGATATTGTGTCCTAACGGACACTGGGCTGATGGACGCTATCGCGAAGACGAGCAACTGCGCTTTGCCACGCTGGCGCGTATGGGTGCAATGGCGGTAAGTTACGATTTGCACGGTTGGGGCGAATCGGGTTTGCAGGTGGGCGAAGCTGCGCACCGTACACCCGAAGCGCATGTCATTCAGATAATGAACGGAATAAGAATTCTGGATATGTTGCTTGAAAATTATCCGGTTGACGAGAGGCGCATAGGCTCGAACGGAGGCTCGGGAGGTGGCTCGCAGGTGGTGATGCTTTCGCTGCTCGACGAACGATTTGATGCAGCCTGTCCTACAGTCAGTCTGGCTTCACATTTCGATGGCGGTTGTCCGTGCGAGAGCGGAATGCCTGTTTCATTGGCCTGTGGCGGTACTAATAATGCTGAAATGATGGCTGCGTTTGCTCCGAAGCCTGTTTGCGTTATTTCCGATGGGAAGGATTGGACGGCTTCTGTTCCCACGCTCGAATTTCCTTACCTGCAAGGTATTTATGGCTTTTACAATGCAACAGATAAAGTCAGTAATGTGCATCTGCCCGACGAGCGACACGACTTTGGCATCAACAAACGCCGTGCGGTGTACGATTTCTTTGCCCGCGAATTCAAAATGGATATCAGCAAAGCCGATGAATCGAAAGTGACTGTGGAGGAAAGGGAAATGATGATGACAAAGAGTAATGGACAATTGACAATGGATAATTGACAGTTGATAATTTTTGTATTTATGTGTCAGTGAGAGTGTCACTTTAAGTGACGCCCTCACTTTTGGTAATAGTAACGCTGATTAAACTGATTCAGCGGTTATAAACTGATTTATTTCTGATTATGCTTTCTTCGAAAGCCACGGATTCCGTCTATAGCAGTGCCCCATCCGTTTCGATTTATCGAAATATCTGTTTGAAAAATCAGCTATGATATTCTTCTGCGAACATCTGCTTCTCCCGTTGAGACGGGACGTCGAAATACTCCGTCCGCTTTTCTATTACTCCGAAGCACAAAATCTTCAAATTTTTCAAATTTCAAATTTTCAAATCTCCTGAAACCTCTATTGTTTAAACAGCTTTTCCATTTCCACGCTTCCATCAGTGTAAGTTGTTTTGCGGATCACAAACCCTTTGCTGTCGGCAGGAATGCTTGCGCCGGTGAAGCTAAAGTGCTCTGTGCTTTTTACTTCTTTACCAATATTTATTTGCGAAACAGATGTAATGGCTTTTACTGCAATAATGCCATCCGAAACCAGTTTGCTCTGATCCCAGCTTAATCCTTCGGGAAGTTCGGGAGTAATGGTAGCAAATGCGCCTGAAATTGTTCCGGTTACATTTAGTATTTTAAATTCATCACCATCGGCAAATGTTTTGGTGCCCAGGTTGTTCAGTTGCAGGTTTCCATTTACTGAAATGCTTCCTCCCACTTTCAAGACATCGCTTGTTGCAGTGCCTGCATTTACATCCACTGACAAAACGGCATTTGCCATTAGGTTGACGCTGCCTGCTGTAGTGAATGTATTGATACTATTGTTTTGAAGCAGTAAAGTACTGTTTGCATACAGATTTATGCCGCCCGACACAATGCCTGTTCCACCAAATCTGGCATCTGCACGCACTGTAATAGCTCCTGTTCCTGTTCCGCTGCCGCTTGTATTGGCAATCCACAAAGTTCCTTTGGTTACATCGGTACCTCCGGTGTAGAGATTGGCATTTGTGAGTGTAAGTTTGCCCGCTCCTTCTTTGGTGAGTATCGATGAAGTGCCGCTGATTTCTCCTGCAAAAGTCAGATTGTCGGCATTGTTTGTGCCCACTATCCAGTGAGTGCTTCCACCCGAAAGTTTTGATCCGGCAATGCCTGTCAGCGCACCCAAACGAACAGTTTGTCCTGTGGAAAGATGATAAAGATTTCCTATACTACCCAGATTAAAGGTGGCTTTTGCATATCCGAATGCATTGTTGATGCGGAATTCACCTTTACTGCCTGTAATGGCAATTGTACCTTCGAAAGCCGACCAGTCACCGATAAATTCGCTTCGCACATAAGGAATATTGATGTTGATACGGCCCTTTCCGGTGAGTTTATTTGTAAAATTCCAGCGTTTAGGCAGGTTCCAGTTGGCTGTTTTGCCTTCGGGCACGTCGATAGTATTGATAAATGGTCCCACAGTGCCGGTGCTGTTGGCATCGCGCATTTGTAGTGTGCCGCCTTCGAGGGTGATGTGAGCCGTGCCGAGCGCTGTTCGGTTGGCATCGACCGAACCAAGTGCAAGCGTGCCACTTTTTACAAGTACAGTTTTAAAATTATTAGTTCCCTGTAAATTCAGCGAGCCTGCGCCTGTCAGTTCGAGTGCAATATTCTCTCCGCTGATATTGCCACTGATCATTACACTATGGTTGCTTGCCGGATTATTCACTGTAAGTTTACCTACTACTGTCATACTGCGATTGGTGGCAACCTGCGATGCCGTCTGAAGCGTGGCATTGTGCATTGTCCAGTTGGAAGCAGCAGCTCCCGATGCACCAATAGAGCTTGGCAAACCACCATCTTTCAGCGACGAGACTTCGAGAATACCTTCGGAAAAATCAACTTTTCCGCTGAATGTACTTCCTTCGTTCAGCAGCGAAAGTTTTCCCGTTCCTGTTTTGGTAAGTCCGCCCGAACCGCTGATAATACCTGTTCCGCTTATGCGGTAATCGGTATTGTGCTGGAAAACAAGATCGCTTACAGGTAAAGTTTCGCTTATGGTAATGGTTTTGAGGGTTGCATTGTCGTTGAACAAAACCGAATCGCCCGGCACAAAGATGTCTTCGGTGCTTCCGTTCAGGAAATTGCGTGTCTGCAAATCCCAAACGCCGCTTTTCGAGCCTTTCCAAACCACACTGCCGGCTTCGCGAGGCTCGCTCATTTCAACGCGGATGGCATTGGGCTCAATCAGCAGTTCGAAAGGCACACCTTCGAGTCCTTTCACCATAAAATTAGCTTTGGTGGCATTTGTAGTGCCTGTAAAAGTAATCAGTGTGAGCCCACCCGATTTTATGGCAGTCAACGGATTGAGAATAATGCTGTTTTCATTTCCTGTGACATTGAAATTGCCCTGTATTTCAAGCAAATCGGACTTTTGTGTTTTGGTTTGATCCACTTCGAATGCCAGATTGTTTCGTCCCGGGAGGCTGAGGTTGCCTGCAATGGTAAGTGTGCCTGTTTGCAAAGGCATACCCGGCTCTATTCGTCCTCCTTCGATATTCAGACCTTTTTCAAGGCTAATTCCGCCATTGAGGGAGGCATTTCCGCCTATCACACCGCGCGCATCGAGTTGCACAGGCGCTGCAATGCTACCGTTGATAAACATACGACCTTCGGAAATGCGCAGTTTTCCGCTGAAATCATGCGTTCCATTCAGGATAATATCGCCCTGCATTGATTTTACAATATCACCTTCACCGGTAATTTTTCCTGTACCTGAAATAGTATGATTTTTTCCTTTGGGATTCATAAGCCACAGGCGTGTGGGTTCAATATTTTCATTCAACTGAATGTCTGCATTGGGCTGACGAATGTCCAGCATTACAGTTTTGCCATCGGCAATGGCAGCAGTCAGCGCATTTCCGCTGGTGAAATACACATCAGCTTTTTGCACAGGTGCTACTGGTGGTTTTGGCATGTCGGCAGCCATGTAAAAGTCCACATCGGCAGTTTGATAATAACCTCTGGCTGTGGTTTGGAGTCGGTAAGCCGGATTTTGCATCAAACAATACTGACGATGCGTGGTTATTTCCCAGTTAGAAACAACTGCAAAACCTGTACTGTCGCGTCGGGGCAGTACCATTTCCTCGCGCCAGTCGCCAAGAATATCTCCCCAGAATGCAGCCCTTCCTGCGCCAAAGGATTTGAGATAATACGGCGATCCTTCGTTGTAAAAGTTAGGTAAATCGCGCTCCATGCGTTTTGTAGAGGGATTGTATTTCTGAAAAGCAATATTAAATCCACCATCGCCGATAGGACTTGCCATGTAACGGCTCAGACCGGGACCCCACCAGAGCGCTTCGGCAGGAAAGTCGCCCGCTGCACCTGTAATTTCCTTGCCGTTGCGGTCGTACATCTGATAACCGTTCATGGTGGACCAGAATTGCATGCCGCGAACATTGGGACTGAAAGCAGCACAAATGCCACGCCCCACATCGGACACAGCAGGCATGTACAGACCTTTGATGATTTCGCCGGTAGCTGCATCAAACATTCCCATACCCATGATATTGGTTTGCTGAATAAAGAATTGCTCAAGTCCGGGGCGGTCAGGGTCGATATCGGCAAGGGTATGACGGTCGCCATGCGCCACATTGGGAGCGTAATACATAAATGAACCATCGTCGTCGACCGCATAACTTATTTCCACCAGCTCATCGCGGCCATCGCCATCCACATCGGCTGCGCGTACCTGATGTGCTTCGTATTGCACATCATTTTTCTGAATGAGCGAACCCCATTGATTCACAAGTTGCCCGTTGAGGTAACGCCAGGCAGCATAAGCTCCTGTAAAATTGCCCGAAGCCTGACGGTTTTTGTATTGATACACGATAGAAGGATGAATGCCGTCGAGATACTGAACGATAAAATGTCCTGAAATGTCTTTCCAGCGATCGGTGCGGGTGGTTGCAATGTTATTGAAATGAGGTAATTCAACTTTATGTATAAGATTGCCCGTTTCGCCATCGACAATGGCCAGCCACTGAGGCGCTGAACCCGCCACAGTGCTATAATCGTGCACTGTGCCATCGGTATTTTTAATCTGAGTGCCGTCGGCAAAGGTGGTACCTTCGGATACAGCCATTAAAACTTCGGCTTTTCCGTTGCCATCCATGTCAAACACGGTCACCATATCGTTGTGACCATTGCTGATTTTTACATTATTACCCATATTGATGCGCCACAGAAAAGCGCCTTCGGAAGTATAGGCTTCGACCAGTGATGAAACAGCGGTGCCAGTTGTTGAACTGCTTTCTTCCTCGTCTTCAATCATTCCGGCACCATGACGGTCGATTACAAAATCGAATTTACGATCGCCATCGAGGTCACCTACCCAGCAGAATTTCATCATCATTTTGGGATAGCCTGCCGGCAATGCTGCATAGTTGAAATCGCGTACAATGCGGTTGGCCGGGGCGTTTGCTTTGAGCTGCCATGCGCCATCTTCGACACCTTCAACGCCATTGATCAGGGGTTTTACAAAAAAACGCGAAGCTGTACTAAGCGAAGTCCCTGTGACATTCCAGAGGAAATTAGTAGCACCCGTTACAGGATTGGTATTCAGCTTTACAGCTTCGGCAGAACCCACCTGACGGTAAACGTTGAAAGCAATATCATCAGGGTCGGTAGCCAGAAAGCGCCATGAAATAAAAACCTGATTGTTGCCTTTGTGGATAGCCACCACACCACGATCGAACTGATCGGTAAAGCGTTGTGCATTGGCCATTGCAATGGAAAATATTACTAAAATGAGGGCTGCGATTCTTTTCATTGGGATTTCAGGGTTGATTTTATAACTACATTACAAAAATAGAATATAGAAATAGTGCGTTTCGGTTGTATTTGTACAAATTGATAGATAAATGTGCGGTAGTGAATGCGGGGCATAATAAAAAGCCCGAGGGAAGTAAATGCTGTGAGCAATGAAGGCTTCATTGATAAAGATATAATTGCCCCCAACCCCCTAAAGGGGAGCTGTGACATTGTACAATTGTATCTGTTGTTTACATTTAAATTGATTTTGAAGAATTAAGTCAGAATAGTGTTAGCGCTCTTAATAAGTTGCAGACTGTAACAGCTCCCCTTTTGGGAGTTGGGGGATTTTTCGGAACAAGTATTATTAAAGCTGAATACAAAATCTGAAAGTTGCGATCTGCTTAATGCCTTTGTGACATGCTTAATAGCGCATTATTCAACTCAAATGACAGAATTGTCTATAAAGATGTACGTTATTACAGTGTGAAGCCCGTGGAATTTATTTTTCTTTGTATCACTGAAAATACTTATGATGATCATGACAAAGAAAAATATTGTTTTAGTCCTTTTTATGCTGCTTGTGGTGCAGGTAAATGCCGCTCCGGCTTTCAAAGGAAATATCCGCACAAAATACAATTTCAATCCGCAATGGTTGCTGCACGTTGGCGATAGTCAAAAGGGAGGAAAAGACTTTGCCGACCCGAATTTCGTTGACAAAAACTGGAAAAGTGTGGATTTGCCACGCGCCTTCAACGAAGATGAGGCTTATCGTGTGGCCATCGACGAGCATACCGACACAATTGTGTGGTATCGGAAGCACTTCAGACTGCCCCGAACGGCCAAAGGTCAGAAGATTTTCCTCGAATTTGAAGGCATTCGCTTTGGCGGTGAGTTCTGGATCAACGGAAAGGCTGTGGGTATGCACGAAAATGCTGTAATGGCTTTCGGACTCGACATTACAGAGTATGTAAATTACTCAGGCGACAATGTATTGGCCATTCGTATCGATAATTCGTGGCGTTACCGTGAGCGTGCCACCAATTCCACCTATCAATGGAACGACCGTAACTTCAATGCCAACTATGGCGGCATTCCAAAGAATGTATTTCTGCATGTAACCTCCGGTGTGTATCAAACATTGCCGCTTTACAGCAATCTGGGTACTACAGGTACTTATATTTATGCCCGCGAGATTAATATTTCGAAAAAGAATGCGATGATTTATGCAGAGTCGGAGCTGAAAAATGAATCGGGAAAGGATCAGACGCTTTCGTTTGAGGTAATGCTCGAAGATATGGAAGGCAAAATTATAAAACAATTTGGCGGAAGCGAAGTGCAGATTAAAAAAGGCGAAACGAAGACGGTAAAAGCGGGTGCGCTTGTCGAAAATCTGCATTTCTGGAGCTGGGGATATGGATATTTATATAATGTATATACAGTGCTGAAGCTGAATGGTACGCCGGTTGATGTGGTAAAGACGCGCACCGGATTCCGCAAGACAGCTTTCCGCGATGGTATGTTTCTGCTCAACGACCGTGTGCTACAGTTGAAAGGTTATGCACAACGTACCAGCAACGAATGGCCTTCGGTGGGCATGTCGGTGCCTCCGTGGCTGAGCGATTACAGCAACGGACTTATTGTAAAAGGAAACGGCAACCTTGTTCGCTGGATGCACGTCACTCCCTGGAAGCAGGACGTGGAATCGTGCGACCGCGTGGGTCTGATACAAGCCATGCCTGCCGGTGATGCCGAAAAGGATGTGACCGGACGACGCTGGGAACACCGCACAGCCCTGATGCGCGATGCGATTATTTACAACCGCAACAATCCGAGTGTCATTTTTTACGAAGGAGGCAACGAATCGATCAGCGAAGCGCATATTGGCGAGCTCAAAGCCATACGCGACAGCTTCGACCTTTATGGAGGACGGGCAATGGGCTCGCGCGAAATGCTCGACAGCCGTATTGCCGAGTGGGGAGGCGAAATGTTGTACATCAACAAAAGCGCGAAGCACCCCATGTGGGCTACGGAGTACCTGCGTGACGAAGGATTGCGGAAATATTGGGATAATTACTCTTACCCATTCCATAAAGACGGCGAAGGATCGAAGTATTACCGCTCCACAGTGACCAATGAGGTGACACAACGCCCCGACGCTACGGCATATAACCGCAATCAGAACTCATTTTTTGTGGAGACCATTGTAAGATGGTACGATTACTTCCGCGTAAGACCCGGCACGGGGAAACGTGTCAGCTCGGGAGGCGCCAATATCATCTTCTCCGATTCGAATACGCATTACCGCGGTGCCGAGAACTATCGCCGCAGTGGCGAAGTGGATGCCATGCGCATTGCCAAAGATGCATTTTTTGCACACATGGTGATGTGGAATGGTTGGGTGGATATTGAAAAGCACAGCTCTTATATTGCCGGACACTGGGAAGCTCCGTTCAATGCACCCGAAGCCGGAAAGCCCGCCACCCGACGCGACGCGAAAGATGTACTGGTGGTATCCACAGGCGAAAAGGTGGAGTTGTGGGTGAATGGCAAGTCGCAGGGCTTTGGCGAACGTTCGCACCATTTTCTGTTTACTTTCAGGAATGTAAAATACGAAGCCGGTGTGATAGAAGCTGTCAGCTACGATGCCAAAGGTAATGAATTGCACCGTAGCAAAAAGGAGACTACAGGTGTTGCCGACCGCATCAACCTGACACTGATGCAGGCGCCCGATGGATTTAAAGCCGATGGTGCCGACCTGGTGATGGTGGAAGTGGTTGACAGGGAAGGTCGTCGCTGTCCGCTTGCCAACAACATGATTTCGTTCGACCTGAAAGGACAAGCAGAGTGGCGCGGAGGCATTGCGCAGGGCAAAGAAGGAAACTATATACTCGACAAAGTGCTCCCTGTAGAAACCGGAGTAAACCGCGTGCTGATTCGTGCCACCCGCAAAGCCGGAAAGGTACAGCTCACTGCCAGCGCCGAAGGACTGAAAACGGGTACGCTCAGCTTCAGTTCGAAAGCAGTAAGTGTACAGCATGGGTTGAGCACTTATTTGTCGGGCGAACAGCAACCGTCGAATTTATCGCGGGGTGCGACACCTGCAGGCAGCTCTTTTAAGGTTACAAGGCAAAATGTAGAGATAGTAGCTGCTACTGCGGGCAGTAACGAGGCTGATGTAACAAATAGTTTCGACGATAATGAACTTTCGGAATGGAAAAATGATGGTCGGCTTTCGTCCGGTTGGATAAAATACGAGCTCGAACGCGATGCAACGATCAGTGCAGCTGATCTGAAACTCACCGGCTGGCGTATGCGCTCGTATCCTGTTCAGATATTTGTGGACGATGTAAAGGTGTGGGAAGGTGATACCGAAAAATCGCTCGGATATATACATTTACAGTTTAAACCCACGCGCGGACGATTCGTAACCATAAAGCTGACAGGCGCCAGCGCGGATAAAGATGCATTTGGCGGTATTGTAGAAGTAGCTGCAGCCACAGCAGGCGAGCTTGATTTGTTTAAAGACCCGAATGCAGCCCGGGCAGATGGACAATTACGCATTGTAGAGGCTGAATTTTTTGAGAAGAATTAAAAAATAAGATGAACCACTAAGGTACTGAGGATACAAAGTTTCACAGAGAAAGATTGAAGATGGAGTGTGTGGGGGAGAAAGACTATAATTGAGACTATAATTTTTAGTTTTTTAAAGACAATGCTATTGTACATCCCCTTCAGGGGCTTGGGGCCAAAGTAATGATTTATTGACTGCCCCTAAATCCCCTAAAGGGGACTTGAAGTTACTTTTGTTTTATATAAAAATAGCTATCGTAAACAGTTATATTTTGCTTTTATATAATAATATAAGTTTGATAGCTGAATTTTGTACTGTACTATTAATTGATACAATCAAACACATAATAATTTATGCAAAGAATCAGATTTACAATCATTTTCGTATGGGTCGCGATGGCCGTTGTGGCACAAAATGTTGCCCGCACGTATTACTTGTCCGATACCACACGCTATAGCGAGGTGTCGGGTTATGGATACGATGTGCTACCCACGCCCGGCAAGCAGAACACAAAGCCTTTTTATTATTCGTTGAAAGTACCTGACGGTAATTACCTTGTCACACTTAAAATCGGCCACAAAAAGAAAGCCGGAATCACCACTGTGCGTGCTGAATCGCGCCGGCTCTTTGTTCGCAGGCTTGCCACAAAGAAAGGTGAGTTTGTGACAGAGAGTTTTATTGTAAATAAACGTACGCCTTTTATTACCGAAAATGAGTCGGTGAAGATAAAAGCCCGCGAGAAAGCTACTTTTACATGGGACGACAAGATTACTTTTGAATTCAACGGTGAAAATCCGCTCTGCGAAAGCATTCGTATCGAAGCGGCACCCGCTACAGTGCCTACGGTTTTTCTGTATGGTAATAGTACTGTTACCGATCAGGATCGTGAGCCGTGGGCAAGCTGGGGACAAATGATACCTGCATTTTTCAATGATAAAGTGGCCTTTGCAAACTATGCAGAGAGCGGCGAAAGTGCCAATAGCTTTATTGCAGCAGGGCGAATGAAAAAAGCGCTTTCGCAAATGAAAGCCGGCGATTATGTGTTTATCGAATTTGGTCACAACGACATGAAACAGACCGGTCCGGGCAAAGGTGCATGGTATTCGTTTATGACAAATCTGAAAACGCTGGTTGATGAAGCGCGCGCCAAAGGGGCTACTCCGGTGTTGGTGACGCCCACGCAGCGCCGACGGTTCGAAAATGGCCGCAATCAGAACACTCACGGCGAATATCCCGACGCCATGCGCTGGTTAGCGAACAAAGAAAACATTCCGTTGATCGATTTGAACGAAATGACCCGCATATTGTACGACGCACTTGGTGAAGAACGTTCGAAAAAGGCTTTTGTACATTATCCGGCCAATACTTTTCCGGGTCAGAAGCAGGAACTTGCCGACAATACACATTTCAGCACCTACGGAGCTTATCAGGTTGCACAATGTGTGATAAATGGCATGTTGCAGGTTACACCTGAGCTTACAAAATATCTGAAGCCCGGCTTTTGCTTTCACCCTGCGCAGCCCGATAGTCCTGATACTTTTGTGTGGGAGCTTTCGCCGTTGACGGATAAAAATAAGCCCGACGGAGATTGACGTGTTTCGTGTTTCGTGTTCCGTGTTTCAGGATATTTGAAAATTTGAAATTTGAAAAATTTGAAGATTTTGTGTTTCGGAAGTGTTTCTCTTTTAATTCAGCATCCCTAATTGTCAATTATCAATTATCGACAGTCTTTATTCTTTGCTCTTTACTCTTTATTCTAATAAAAAATAAATATCATGCGTAAATCAATTTTGTTTCTACTAATTCTTGTATTGCCAATAGCTGCTTTTGCATTTAAAAAGAAAAAGACAGCAGTTGCAAAAGATTTATTTCCTGACGGCACGGAGATACCTGTATGGTTTCGCAACAACGAGCAAACCGATATCAGTAAGTTAGGAAAAATCTATCGCCTCACTGATTATGAGGTTGTAAACGACAGTAATCAGATTCAGACAGCTAAGATTCAGGCTGTGATTGATCTTGCAGCTGCCAATGGCGGAGGAGTGGTGCTGGTGCCGCAAGGTATTTACCTGAGTGGAGCGTTGTTCTTTAAACCAAAGACTCATTTGCATATAGAAGAAGGCGGAGTGCTGAAAGGCAGCGACGATATCAGCAACTTTCCGGTGCTTATGACCCGTATTGAAGGGCAGTCGCTGAAATATTTCAGTGCGTTGGTGAATGCTGACGGGCTCGACGGTTTTACAATATCGGGCAGCGGTACTATCAATGGCAATGGCTTGCGTTACTGGAAAGCCTTTTGGCTGCGTAGGGAGTGGAATCGTCAGTGTACCAATATGGACGAAATGCGGCCGCGACTTGTATACGTGTCCAATAGTAAAAACGTGCAGATAAGTGGCGTTCATCTGAAAGATTCACCGTTCTGGACAACACATTTGTACAAGTGCGAAAATGTAAAGCTGTTGAACCTTCGCATTACTTCGCCCGCAGCGCCCGTAAAAGCCCCAAGTACCGACGCTGTAGACATTGACGTGTGCAGCAATGTGCTGATTAAGGACTGCTACATGTCGGTGAACGACGACGCCATTGCGCTTAAGGGCGGCAAAGGGCCGTTTGCCGACAAAGATCCAAACAATGGAGGCAACAGAAACATCATTATCGAGGACTGTGTGTTTGGCTTTTGCCACAGTGCTGTGACTTGCGGCAGCGAATCGATACACAACTACAATATTGTGTTCCGTAATTCGAAAGTAGACAATGCCGAGCGCTTGCTGTGGCTTAAAATGCGCCCCGATACTCCTCAGAAGTACGAATATATCGAGTTGAATAATATTTGTGGTGATGCCCGTAGCATGATTTATATAAAAGCATGGACGCAGTTTTTCGATTTGAAAGGCGAAAAGGATATAAAAATATCGTCGGCCAATAATATTACAATGAAGAATCTCAATTTCGATTGCCAAATGGTATTCGACATCGACAAGTCAGAACAATATAAGCTAAGTGCATTTACATTCGAGAATCTTAAAATCAATGCAAAGAGTAAACTTTCACCTGATTATGAACAAATACCAGGTTTATTGCTTAAGAATGTGTCTATTAACGAAAATCCATTATCTAATATCAGTGTTATCCGGTAAAAAAAAACATAAATGACTTAAATGAGATCTCTCACTTCGTTCGAGATGACAATCAAACAGTTATATATTTGGGAGGGGGTAGATTGGCGGCTTCGCCGCCAATCTACCCCCTCCCAGCCAAATCCATTACAAACTATTATCATTCAGATCCGCCGCGGCGGAGAAGAATCATTACTTACACAAGCTTACAGAGATTTGGGATTGTTATTTTTTATCAACCCTTTGTTGTAATTGTAATTTTTATCTTACAATTAATGACAAAAATCAAAACCTGTAATATATATCAACATAAAAAACAGATTGCTTCAAACAAAAAAGACGTTTTCGGTACATATAAGTATGTTTTTCTACACTTCATCGAGCATCTCTCACCTACACTTATGTTAAACGCCAATATTTTAACCACACTCCGCGTTAATATTTCGTAGCCAATACAAAAAACGCATTACTAATAAAAGTTAGAGATTCAAAATCTAAAACACTGTAAATTATGATTTCATCAATATTTTATACTACATATGTGCTGTAATTTTTACTACTTGTATTTCATTTTGTTTTTACACTTGCTGTTAAATTAGTGTTAAATGTGTATTTCAGGCCTTTTGAATAGTGTTTATTAATTTAAAAACGCATATATTTGTTGCATAGTTTATATGAAAAACACTCATTAACCTAACAACAAGAATTAAAGCATGTTAAAGTCAAAATCTATTAGCAAGCATACCAGCTAACAACACTTACATTAACCAGAAAAAAAACCGCAACTGTAGAAACGGACATTCCTGAGACACACACCGGAAAGTCTGCCCTGAATGAAAAAAGAATACCACAATATATTCTTTCTAATAATCAATTTTTATTAATCGTTATTCAAAAAAAAAAGTTTTATGAAAAAAATGAGCGTTTTAGTGGCTGTGCTGTTTTGCGGTTTAGCAGCTTTTGGCCAGGCAGTGAAGGACAGAAATGTTGTTCCCGTAGCTGTAAGTTTAAATCAAGTGTTGCGTATGACAGTAACCAATGGTGGTAACATTGAATTCGTATTCAATACTATCAGCGATTACAAAGAGGGTATTTCTGCCCTCAGAGGTGTTGCCGGTGACGACATGTACAAAACGGACTTTACCGTTTCTTCTTCAACACGTTGGAAAGTTGCTTATGGTGCTGAACAAGCTACATTCGTGGGTACCGACAATCCTTTGAATACTCTTTTGCTTGACAACGTTGGTTTTACTATCGCTAACAATGGTCTTTACCAGTTCGAAGCTACAGGTGCAGCCAAAGCTACTACTGATGGACGTCGTCTTTTCAGTGCTCCAACTAACAATGCGACTGAAGTTGCCGCTCTCGAAGCTTTTCCTGTTGATCTTATTGAAGACAATGATGACATCGACGAAGCAAATGCCGGTGACGCCGCTGACAATTCATTTACACTTAACTGGCGTTGTGGTACAGTAGAAGTTAATCCTACAACTCCTATGAATGCCCTTCCACTTATCGAGCAAACTCCAAGTCCTGCTCCTGACCGTTATGTAGTTAATGTATTGTTCGATCTTTCTATCGACAACTAATCTGCTATAACTCTTTATATAGAAGTGGGAATGAGTTTTTTCATTCCCACTTTTCATGCCTGTCACACAGACCCCTCACACTCCTGATTGTCATTGTATAATGTGATTTTAAGTTTATCTTTGTGCCTGAATTCGAAAAATTTTATGTCCCGGGTTAAATATATAATTCTTGTAGCATTTTTGTGTATACTCTCTTCGACTACGGAGATGGGTAGTCTCATGGCGCAGGAATGGAACTCGGCACGTATTTCGGTTCTGAATGGCGGTAATATCCCCTTTGTTTTCAACACTCTCGATAGACTTCGCAAAGGTATAGAGCTCAATAATGCTTCCAAATTCGGGATTACGCTCAGCAGCAACAATGTTTCAGGTCATGAACTGACAGGTTTCCAGTTGAATTTCAGAAGTTTCAATATGCAGCCCGCTATTCAGGGTGAAGCATATTCTATTCCGCTCGACAGGATCAGAGTGAAAGCTGAAAATGCACTTGGACTTGAAACCGGAATTTCTCAGGGTTATATGTCGTTAAATACCGACTGGATGCCTCTATTCTCGTATGAAAATCCTTTATGGACAAATCTCAGTTGGAATACGCACCAGATAAACATTTCGTACGAATGTGGTAAACCTGTGGATATGGGTGGGAATGGCGTACTCCTTGGCGAATCGCCTGATTACTATGTGGTTGAAATTGAATTCGAGATTATCCCAACCGGCCCCGGCTTTTAGCCGAAAATGAACGATTCTTTTTGTGAACTTATTCAAATCCTACATATTTTCTTTAATCCGGGTAATCACAATTATACTCGCACTACTTGCATTCTCAAATATTCAGAATGCGAATTCTCAGAATCTGAAATCGGATGTTTCCCTTGCCTTTGTCATTGACAGTGCCACCATAGAGGTGGCTGAACTTCATTTCAATACACTTCGTATTTCAAATCAATCCACACAACCCTACACAGGTTCATTACAATTCTCTGTACCCGATGGTTGGCGTATAATAGCATTTAACAGCCCTTCCATTACTATTCTACCCGGCGATACCGTATTCATTCCATTCAGAGTGGCTGCCAATCCCGATGCCACAGGTGCAGTTTCGTATCTGGTACACGCAACTTTCCGTTCGGGCGATTATTCTGTAATGAGCACCACATACCTCACAGTGCCGCCTGTAAGCAAATGGGACTTTGCATCCTCGGGTGCTGCAGCATTTATTACTGAAAATTACCCATACAGCAGTTTTAATTTAAAACTTACAAACAAAGGAAATACGCCCGAACTTATCAGGGTCGATTATAAACTTGGAAAGCTATTGACCTTTCGCAGTGATATCGAAAATCACAGTCCGGTGGAATATGTGTCGCTTGCACCTTTTAAAGATACCGTTATCACCCGCGCATTAGCTTTACGATCCGACCTCAGTTATTCCGAAAAAATGCGCTACGAACGCAACTGGAAAGAATCGTCGGTAACGCTCACGGCCTCTACCGAATCAGAAAGACGATCGTCGGAAATTCAGATAAAGAAACTCAGTAGCTCGTATCACCATGTACGTGCACAAAGCAGCAGTCCGCTGAACGTAGACTATAATGTATACAACCTGATGTCGAATCAACTTCCGCGTCACAACCTTATGCTTTACGGAAATGTGCTTTTCGACCATAATATTGATGTGCGATACAATCTGGGTGTTCATAATGTGGGCATTTACGAGGGTGCGCCTTTCGATTTTAACCGGCAATTTGTGTACAATGTAAATTTTACCGATTTGCGCAACGAAATTCTCCTGAGTTACAACAACCACAGCTCAGGGCTTCATTCGGTGAGCGGACGTGGCATTTCGGGAAAATTCAGAATAAACGATTTGCACCGGGTAAATTATTCAATTATTCAAAATCCGTTTACCTACGACTGGGGATTTGGAGCCGGATATAATACACGTATTAAAAACGTATCGGTAAACACACAGTTCACGCAGGAAATAAACACAAGAAATGGCTATCGTGCAAGTTCACTTCAGGGAGGTGCAGGTTTCTCGTTTTTGAAATACCATCGCATCAATCTGCAACTACTGGGTTCGCTGGCTTCATATCGCCTTGCTCCCGGACGCGATACTACTGCATTGGGTATGAGTTTCAGATTCAACTATTTTGTGAAGTATAAAAACTTCGACCTAAAATTTAACGGTATGAATACCGCACTAAACAAAATTAAAAATGCAGGTAATCAACAGTATTATCTCGACGGTAGTTATAAAATAAAAGATAATTTAAGGGTAATACTATACGCAAACAGCCTGAGCAACGCCATTACACGTTATCCTTATAATTTTTCAAATCCCAAAACGGTAAATTCAACACAGTATATTCGCTCGGTACTGGCTTACGCCGACGGAAACGTAACCTATCAGGCCGGACCGAATTATATTGGTTCAAAGCGTAACAGTATTAATTCAATCACAGGCTATACCACTACATTTAATACTTAT
Source organism: Paludibacteraceae bacterium (assembly GCA_016937795.1). Classification (GTDB taxonomy): domain Bacteria; phylum Bacteroidota; class Bacteroidia; order Bacteroidales; family Paludibacteraceae; genus Paludibacter. The sequence goes on along the minus strand of JAFGVV010000052.1, from coordinate 61,602 downwards.
CAGCCAGGTGTGTGGGGTGCTGTGTCATTTCGTTTCGATGGTTACCGGTCGGTTTCACCCAACGTGACTATTGGAAATATGTCAGTAAAATATAACAATTCAAATCCGGCAATACGACCTGTGACCATCAATGCAGGGCTGGCTTATTCGGTGGGAGTGAATTATTTCGACGATAAATTTAAACTGAATGCTTATTACGCTTCGGGTAGTGCCGGCGATTTGTATCGCGACTTTCAGGTTTACGAACAACCAACACTTACCCGCACATTACAAATTCGCCCTTCGTACGAAGAATATCTGTTCAACCGTACAGCAAAGATAAATGCATATATAAATTACACTTACTATTTGCCAAGCGAACGGCAGAATGTAGCTTATAACGTGCGCTATGAACAATCGTTTAAGAAAAAATGGTCGGCATATGTCAGCGGTCATGTATTTACAAATTCCCGAAAAGATGAAGATGGTGGCCGCCTGAATACAATGGACATGAACTTTGTGGCGGGTATTCGTAAATCGTTCGATATTCAACAACCGCGCATTAAATACTACGACCTAAGAACCATATTTTTCAACGATCTGAATGGCGACAGACTAAAATCGGACAACGAACCTCCGGTTTCAAATATACTGGTAAAAATGTCAGGCACACGGAGTGATTCTACGAAAGCGATCTCTCAGGTACCCGAAATTGAACTTGTATCGAATGTAAATGGCGAAATCAGGATCGAAAATCTGCCACGAACCGAATATAAAATGGTTTATCAGCCTCTGGTAAATCTTCAAAGCTACTATTTCCTCAACGGATCAGAACAGCCCTATGTGTCGGATAAGGACAGAGTTTTGTACGTACCATTGGTGGAAAGTTACAAAATTATTGGCAAAATTAATTTGGTACGCGACCCCAACAGTCGCGAAGGTAAACTAGATCTCGATGGTATCAGGATAGTGGCAACTTCTACAAATGCTGAAGTATACTCGGTACTGACCGATGGCTCCGGAAACTACATTCTGAATGTGCCCAACTCAGATAAATATCTTGTGAAAATCAGCAATGTGTTTGGTGAGTATTTTACACTCGATAAAGAAGAGGTGCTCATTCAGTTTGGTACGAATAAAACCATTAATCTCGATTTTACTTTTGTGGAACGAAAACGCGAAATTAATTTCAACAACGGCAATCAGATTTTTAAATTCAATACTTCAGAGTAAAAACCGACTCTGCAATTTTTGTACATCCTTGCCTCACGAATTTATTTGTGACAGCAGGGCTGTTTATTTTGATTAAATATAGAGCCTTTATCCCCCGAATAATCAAAAAAATACGTATTTTTGTCGCCCTGTTTTTTAAACTCTTATCGACATGACTCTTATCCGCCATATTTTTTTATCAGCTCTTTTGCTTGTAAGCTTTTTGTATTTACAAGCGCAACCTTCTCCCGGTTATTACAACAATGCGGTGGGTAAAAAGCAAAAAGATTTGAAAACGGCTTTGCATGTGATTATAAATCCGCATACAGCCATTGAATATTATAGCTCAGCCACGTCTTTTCGTACTACTGACTGGCACCCGGATGGTTATTTTTGGGATATGTATTCGAATGTAAAGAAAACAACATGGTCGGGCTCTGGCCTGAACCGGGAGCATAATATGCCTAAAAGCTGGTTTGGCATTGCTTCTGGCGAGGAAAGCTCAGAGCCTATTGGCACTGATCTGCATAATTTATATCCCTCGGAACGCAACGCTAATAGTGCCAAATCTAATTATGCACTAGGAGTAGTGGGGGCAAGTCCTACCTTTAATAATGGTGTTGTAAAAGTAGGTAAAAGTGCTTATCCCGGTTACAGCGGCACTGTGTTTGAACCCGCCAACGAATATAAGGGCGATTTTGCCCGCTGCTATATGTACATGGTTACCTGTTACGAGGATTATGCAACCCGCTGGACAAGTACAGGAGTTACGAGTATGTTGTCCAATAATGCTTATCCTGTGTTTAAGCCCTACGCCATAAACTTACTTATGGAATGGCACCGAAACGACCCTGTAAGCTCCAAAGAAATAAATCGCAACAATGCGGTGGACAATATTCAGAGAAACCGCAATCCGTTTGTCGATTTCCCTGTATTGGCTGAATATATATGGGGCGAATATCAGGATGAAAGCTGGGATGGAACGAACCGGGAGTTGGGGAATTTTTACGTTCACTACAACAATGAGTCGCAGAAGCTATTTGTAAATGTGCCCGACCCTCTCGATGCAGCATTCATTATTTATAATACTTCCGGATTTAAACTTCTGGAAGGAAAGCCAGATTCCGAAGGAAGTATTGATGTGTCGGATTTACCAAAAGGGCTCTATGTAGCTGTGGTTTATGCAAAAGGAAAACGCCATGCCGAAAAGTTCCTGCATGGCGAGTCCTATAATTAATTGTTGAAAGTTTTATTCCACTACTGTCACCCAACCGTGTGTATCGGGTTCGTCGCCGTACTGAATGCCTCTGAGTTTATGATATAGTTTGTCGCAAACAGGTCCGGGCTTGCCATCCTTAGCAAAAACATAGCTTTCTTTGGTATCGAAATCGTCGATGCGCTCTATCGGACTGATTACGGCAGCGGTTCCACAAGCTCCGGCTTCTTCAAAAGTCGAAAGTTCTTCTACAGGTACATGACGCTGCTCTACTTTCAAACCCATTTCCTGTGCCAGTACCATCAAGCTTTTGTTGGTAATGGAAGGTAGAATTGAACTCGAAGCAGGTGTCACATAAGTGTTGTTCTTGATTCCGAAGAAGTTGGCAGCGCCACATTCGTCGATATATTTTTTTTCTCTGGCATCCAGGTAAAATACATTTGAATAGCCCAGTTCGTGTGCATGTTGTCCGGCGACCAAACTGGCAGCATAGTTTCCACCTACTTTATATTTTCCCATACCCAACGGTGCCGAACGGTCGTATTGACGCATAATCACAAAAGGTGTAGTTTGGAAACCTCCTTTGAAATACGGGCCTACGGGAGTTACAAATACGATAAACATATACTCATCGGCTGGCTTTACACCTACCTGAGGGCCTGTTCCAAACAAAATGGGGCGAATATATAATGCTGCGCCCGATTCGTAAGGCGGCACAAAACGTTCGTTCATTTTTACAGCTTTCAGCACAGCCTCCTGAAATTTTTCAACCGGCAGTTTGGCCATCAAAGTGCCTTCACACGAGTCCTGCATACGTCGTGCATTTTCGTCCATACGGAAAATACGGACTTTGCCATCTTTGCCACGAAAAGCTTTCAGACCTTCAAAGGCTTCCTGTCCGTAATGCAGAGCAGTAGCCGCAATGTGAATATTCAGATATTCAGTGTCGTGTACTTCCAGTTCGCCCCAGCTGCCATTGCTGTAATGACAGCGAATGTTGAAGTCGGCTTTCATGTATCCAAAGCCTAAATGTCCCCAGTCTATTTGTTCCATATTCGTAGGATTATATTGTTGTATATCGTTAGTTCTTTATTTGTGAGCAATTACAAGCTGACTTTCGTTTCCCATATTAAAAAGCAGGTCGGCAATGCTCAGATTGGGGATAAAACCAAACTTCGCAGCAAATACCTGATAATAGGGTTTCAAAGGGAGCGAAGCTGCTTTTTTGGGGTGAATAATTTCTCTCAAATCAAGTGTGTTTTCGTCCGTTTGTGGCTCGTAAGCTTCAGTCAGCGTTATTTTCGTTTCAATATCGAGCAGCTCAAGTGTTTTGTGAAGCAACTCCATATTAAAGTCCCACAAAAATAGCCATTTTTTTTCGAAAAACGGTCTGAAATCGTCGGCATAATACTCGAAAAACGGACTCGAATTGTAGGCTGCCTCTATCGAGCGCCAGTGCAGCGTTTGCCAGTCGCTGTGTTCCGAAATCCGCACATCGCGTATAAGTGTGTGATTTCGTTTCTCCACCGGAATGCTCAAGTCCATAACTCCGTTGGCTGTGGTAATGCGACAACGCGAACGATAGCTTTGCTTCTGATAATATTCGTGTTGTTCGATGCATACTTTCTCTGCACTTTTAATGTGTTGATAGTATTCTATCGGCGCAAAATATACTGTTGATAAACACACAGTTCCCCTCTCCAACGGGAGAGGGGTAAGGGATGAGTTATTATTTTGAAGCATCTTTAAAGAAACGATTGAAACGGATTTTACCACTGAACCAACCTTTGTCTTTGTTGAGCGATAACCAAACCAATACCGGACGGCCAACCACGTGATCTTCTGGCACAAATCCCCAGTAGCGTGAGTCAGCGGAATTGTGACGGTTGTCGCCCATCATCCAGTAATAATCCATTTTAAACTGATAAGTGGTGGTTTCCTGTCCGTTGATATAGTATTTTCCGTTTTTCACTTCCAGAGTATTTCCTTCGTAAGTACGGATAATGCGTTCGTACATTGGCAAATTGTATTCGTTTAATGTCAGTTTTGCTCCTTTCTTAGGGATGTAGATAGGCCCGTAATTGTCGCGCGTCCAGCCATATTTATTTCCCAACGGAAATACTCCATGCGTATCATAGCTGTCTTCCACTTTCATTGAAATTACTCCGGCTGTATTCTTCAGTGTGTTGTAAGCTTCCTGTGTCAATGGCAAATGATAGAGCGGATAATTCGGATCAAATCCAAGATTTTTAATGCCATCGCCATACTGGGTGTTGTCGTACCACGCACGATCTTCCATGCTGATATTCAGTTTGTCGAGCACTTTTGTAAGCACAGTACCATTGGTTTGTACAAAGTAATTCAACTGCAATCCGGGGATATCTTCCTGCTTTTCGCCATTGATATACATTTGATTGTTTTTGATTTCAATTCTATCGCCCGGAATGCCGACACAGCGTTTTACATAATTCTCGCGTCGGTCAACCGGTCGGAAAATAATGTCGCCATATTCTCGGTTTTTGGCCTGAACAATTTTTCGTCCTTCAGCCATTACAGCTTCAATAGCAGGTTCAACGTTTGGATTGGCATATTTCAGAGCCATGTATCCTTCGCTGTAACATATTGAATAGTAATCAGGATTCTGTTTATTTACCGCTACTGTGTCACCCGTTGGGAAATTGAACACCACAATGTCGTTGCGCTCAATGTTGTCAAAACCTTTCAGACGTTTGTATTCCCATTGTGGTTTTTCAAGATACGATTTTGTGTTGATAATAGGGAAAGTGTGCTGTACCAGCGGAAACGAAAGCGGAGTGTTTGGTACTCGCGGTCCGTAGCTGGCTTTGCTTACAAACAGAAAATCGCCCACAAGCAGGGTTTTTTCGAGCGATGATGTCGGAATCTGATAATTCTGAAAAAGGTATGTGTTGATGAAATATACTGCCACCAAGGCAAACACAATGGCATCCACCCAACCCATTACAGCCAAAAAAGCTTTGTTTTTCGACTTTTTCCACCATGTCCAGGGAATGTATTTTGTGATAAATACATCCACTATCAGCGGAAGCAGCAGCAACCAACCAAAATTGCCTACCCACGCCACAAAAAGAATGTAGATAACGCTCCAAACAATGGCTTTTATCCATTGTTTCAGCGGTTGACGAAAACGTGAACCTGATTGTTCGGTACTCATAATGAATAATTTATATTTTGTTTTAATCAGAATTTAAGCAAATCTTCCATGCCGAGAAAACCTTTTTTGCCGGCTGTGAATTCGGCAGCTAAAACAGCGCCTAAGGCCAGGCTTTCGCGGTTTTTCAATTCGTGTTTTATTTCAATAAAATCCACATCCGATTCGTAACGAATGGTGTGAATGCCCGGAACCTGACCTTCGCGGATGGCTTTGATGGCAATGTCAGTCACTTCGTTTTCGGTGTCAAGACTCCAGTTGTTTTTTCGGTCAATATTAGCAATAATGCCTTCGGCCAAAGTTATGGCTGTTCCGCTGGGTGCATCGAGTTTTTGTGTGTGATGTACTTCGGTCATTTCCACATTGTACACGGGAAAATCGTTCATTATTTTGGCCAGGAATTTATTTACGGCAGCAAAGATGTTTACTCCTAAACTGTAATTCGAAGCCCAGAAAAGGGTGTAGCCGTTTTCGGCAATTTCCTGTTTTATCTGTGGCAAATGTTCAGTCCAGCCTGTGGTGCCCGATACAACCGGAACGCCCGCTTTGAACGTTTTGCGAATGTTCGACAAAGCCACCTGAGGTGCTGTGAATTCAATGGCCACATCGGCACTTTTGAAGGCTGCCGAGTCGAAATCCTCCATATTTTCAATGTCGATTACCGACACCACTTCGTGTCCGCGTTCGAGGGCAATGCGTTCAATTGTTTTGCCCATTTTTCCGTATCCTATTAATGCTATTTTCATAATGAATGTACCCCTAACCCCTAAAGGGGAAATTTTAAATTCTCAATCCCCCAAAAAAGAATGAGACTGTGTATTATATTAGTTTCTGAAAATTAAATCTGTTATTATGTTTTACTACCCAGGTTCCCCGCAATTTATCCCGATTCTTTTATCGGGAGTAGGGGTACTAATACTGTCCCGTTCCAAGCAAAACCAGCGTACAGGCTTCTTCGGCTTCAATGCCATTTTTCAGCAACAGTGTTTCAAATTCGGCATTTTCTGTGCCCGGATTGAAAATCACACGCTTTGGTTTGAGCGAAATTACATAATCGTAATACTCCGGTTGACGTTGTGGGCCTACATAAAGCGTCACGGTGTCAAGGCCTTCATAAGCTTTTCGTTCGGTGTCGATGGTTTTTTCAAAAATCACATCGGGGCGCAAACCCAACAATTCTATTTCGTGACCGTGAGCCAAAAGTCGCTCGGCAGCTTTGTATGCATAGCGCTCAGGATTGTTGCTGGCACCTATTATAAGTGTTCGTTTCATACTGTTTTGTTGTTATATCTTGTACTAAATTTTCAAACACAAAGCCACAGAATTAATTAATTTTTTTCCATGAATACTGTGTCCTGTCTGTTTTATAAGATTTTGTGTCTTCGTATCTTTTGTTTAAGTATCTATAAAATAATGTGATACCTGTATAATTAGCAACCGCCGAAAAAGTCGAAACATTCGAAAATTTCTTCTTTTGAAGCAGTCTCATTGATATGTATTTCTCCAATGTCTGATAAAAGAGTGAAATTGATATCCTTCGAATCGTTTTTCTTGTCGTGCGTCATTAATTCAAAAAGAGCCTCGTAGTCACTACAGTCGATATTAAACGTTCCGTAGTACTCTTTTATCATATATTTTAATTTTAATAAATCTTCTTTCGCGAAATTTAATCTTACGTGCGAAAGATAAAGTTCGCAGAGCAAACCCCACATAACCGCATATCCGTGTAGCACAGGTCGGTTCTGACGATAAGAAATGCTTTCGAAAGCATGTCCGAAGGTATGACCGAGATTGAGCGCTTTGCGTATGTTCTTTTCAGTCGGATCCTGCTCCACCACACGTTCTTTCACACGCACGCTTCGTTCCACCAGGGTTGCTAATTTGTCGAAATCAGGGTTTTCTAAATCGAATTTCAGAATTTCGTTCCATTCTTCGCGGGTGTCAATCAGTGCGTGTTTCACCATTTCGGCATAGCCCGAGCGCAGATTTGCGGCATCGAGCGAACGGAAAAAATCTACATTGATAAGCACCTCATCGGCTGGGGAAAACACCCCGATTTCATTCTTCAAACCCAGAAAGTTGATTCCTGTTTTACCGCCTGTAGCTGCATCCACAGCGCCCAGCAATGTGGTGGACACGTTTATATAACGTATGCCGCGCTTAAATGTGGAAGCTGCAAAACCTCCAATGTCGGTAATCATGCCACCGCCCACATTGATCATAAGTGACTTACGTGTAGCGCCGTTTTCGCTCAGGTATTTCCATATCTGCACAGCCGATTCGATATTCTTGTTGTCGTCGCCTGCTGCGATCACTATGGTATGACAGTTTTTTAGTTTTTCCGACTGCTTCAGCACGGGCAGGCATAGCTTCTCGGTGTTCGTATCAGTCAGTACGAAAATGTCTTCAGCAGAATGATTTCCTATTGCATCGTTAAGTTCGCCGATAAAGTTTTTACATATCTTTGTAAGCCGTTGATTCATCGTTTTATTTTTAGTCTACAAAGATAATTTATTCTTTAAAAATTACCTTACGATTTTTCTTCTATAGCCTTTATTTTTAAGTCTCCCGCTCATTATTTAAATTCTAAACTTAAAAAAACTGAAATATTTTGTACACATGAATAAATGTTCATATATTTGCACGAAGTTTTCAAAACAATATTTTGCATGAATCTTAATTTCGACATAGAACGTATGGAAAATGCTGCTTATACACTTAAAGCAATTTCGAATGGTACGCGACTTTGTGTGATTTCGCTTCTTGCCCAAAAAGAGGAAATGAATGTATCGCAAATTGGCGAAGAACTGAAATGTGAGCAATCGCTCCTTTCGCATCATCTCACCGATATGAGGGCCAAAGGAATTCTAAATTGTCGCCGTGAAGGAAAAAATTGCTTTTATTCTCTCAAGAATAAACAAATTGTACAAATAATTGATTGTATTAATACCTGCAATTGCGCAGAGTGATTTTTTTTGAGAAAATATATGAATGAATGTTCAATTGAACATATAAACAAACAAAAATGAAAGAATTTATAGTTAAACACGCTCTTAAAATATCAGGTATACTCACCGGTGCGGTGGGAGGTTATCTGTACTATTATTTTATCGGCTGTAATAGTGGCACTTGTCCTATTACCTCAAATCCTTATATCAGCATTGCGTACGGCGCAATTATGGGATATCTGATTTTCGATATGTTTAAAAAGAAAGAAAAGAAAACCGATGGAGAAAATTAAGGATTATTTCAGGGCCTGGGATTTGGGACGAATTATTCGTTTAGTAATAGGCATATCACTTGGAATAGGGTATTTTGCTGCCGGAGAACAAATTTACCTTTTCGGAGGAATCCTTTTCACAGCACAGGCTGTTTTTAATATGGCTTGTCCCGGAGGTGCTTGTGCTATTCCTGCAAAAAAGGATGACAATAAAACGGTGATGAAATTTGAAAAATACGAACCTAACAAACAAAAGAACTGATGTATAGCACATTTTATGTATCGCAATCGCAGTGTATGACCTGCAACAACGAAGTGCTGAAAACGCTCGGAACGCTTCGTGGAGTGTTTGGAGCAGAAATGGATCGCATCGATGGCCGTATTGTGGTGAATCACACCGACGAAGTGAGCCGTGACGAAATAGCTGCCACACTCGACAGTCTGGGCTGGAAAGAAATTCCGCAGGACGAAGCGCCTGTGGACTACGATGAGCCATCCATTTGGGGTTGTGCTCTCTGAGAATGTATTTAATTAAAAAAACGCGAAATAAACAATCAAACAAAAATTATTTTATGAGAAAATTCATTGCGGCGATTGTGGTACTCACAGCCATTACAGTAACGGCCTGCGCCGGTAAAGTCAACGATAATAACAAAGAAGAAAATAAAACTAACGAAGTGAAAAAAATGGGAACAATTCATTTAACCAAAGCTGAGTTTCTGGCCAAAGTAGCTAACTACGAAGCAAATCCCACCGAGTGGAAATATCTTGGTGACAAACCTTGTATCATCGATTTTTATGCCGATTGGTGTGCGCCCTGTAAAACCATTGCGCCAATTCTTGAAGATCTGGCTAAAGAATACGATGGACAAATTTATATTTACAAAATAAACACTGAGGAGGAGCAGGAGCTTGCCGCCGCTTTCGGTATTCGCAGTATTCCTACCATATTGTTCTGCCCAATGGGCGAAAATCCGCAAATGGCTCAGGGAGCAATGCCTAAAGATGCTTTCAAACAGGCTATTGAAGAGGTGTTGCTGAAAAAGTAATTTTACAGTTCTTTTACGGATTATAATTACCCCGCTACAAAAGTTGCGGGGTTTTTTTATGACTTTTTCCTTGATATACAGTTTTTTCTTTTATATTTGTGCTGTTGAATGTAAATCTTTTAGACATAATTGTATGAGAAAATCCTTCTTTTTCAGGCTCGCCCTTGCTGTTTCGGTACTTTTAGCTTTCCCGGTTTTGCAGATTTCTGCTCAAAACAAAGCTAAGACAACACAAACCACAAAGCAGGGCAAACTCACTATTGATCAACGTGTGAAAATAATGACGAAGACACTGAAACTTACCTCAGCTGAGGCTGTGCAGGTGGAACAGATTCTGAGTTCAACACAACTCGAAAAGGCGAAAATTAAAGCTTCGAAGGTATCGGAAAAGAAAAAAGCTGAGCAGGTTGAATATATAAAAGATGTACAGAAAGCCAAATTAAAAAAAGTTTTGGGTAAGGATCGATATAAGAAATACAAAGAAATGAAAGAGTCGGATGTGTTGTAGATGAATTAATTCTCCAGATTAAACCATTATACAACTTTACAGTCAAAGCACTAAAATAATTTTCAAAATAAAAGTTTTACTTTAAAAAATGAATAGTATGAAAAAGTACTTAATGTTGACTTTGGCTCTTTTCTTTTCAATGCAAATGCTGGTGACGGCTCAGAACCAACGCAATGGCCAGCGCGTGCAACAAACTCCGAAAGAACGTGCCGAACGAATGGCAAAGCAGCTGGAACTGACTCCCGAACAGCAAACTCAGGTAGAAGCTTTGTTTGTGAAGCAGGATGCCGAACGAACCAAATGGCGCGAAGAAATGCGTGCAAATAATCAGGGTGCAGGTGTCGATCGCGAAAAAATGCGTGCACAATTCGACGAACGACGCAAAGCTGAAAACGAAGCGCTCGAAAAAATCATTGGAAAAGAGAAAATGGAGAAATATCTGAAATGGTTGGAAGAATTGCGTCAACAGCGTCAGCAAAACCGTAATCAGAATTAAAATAACAACCGCTAAAATGTCGGTCTGAATAAAATCCTCTTTGCATTTGCGAAGGGGATTTTTTGTTGTGCGCCGTATGTTAAGCTGTTACAGGATACACTTCTTTTGTTTGTCATGTCAATTCTGGTCACAAGTGTATCGTTCAAATAAAACACAAATATTTGGCAATTAAAACACATTTTGTATATGTTTTGTCAAATATTTAGCTATTTTTGCATGTGCGAAATAAAACTTAATCTCTATTATTAATCAATAAATTGCGTGTATATGAGAAAATTAATTCTGGCGCTTGTTTTGATGACAGGCATGGTTTGTGCAGCCAATGCACAGGTTGATGGTAAAGCCATTGGTGTTCGCTTTGGTTTGGGTGGTGAACTTTCGTATCAGCATCCGCTTGGTAGTGCTAACCGTTTGGAAGCCGACTTGGGTATTTCTGGTTGGGGTGTTGGTCTTACCGGAATCTATCAGTGGGTATGGGATCTGTCGGCTCTGGCTGATGGTTTTAACTGGTATGCCGGTGTGGGTGGAACACTTGGATTGGCAAGCTCAAGCTTCGGTCTTGGTGTTGCAGGTCAGGTTGGTATAGAGTACAACTTCAATATTCCATTGCAACTATCGCTTGACTATCGTCCTGTAATGTATGTTCTTCCGGCAGTGGGAGGTGGTTTTGATGGTATCTGTCTGGCAGTTCGTTACAAATTTTAAAACAAATTGAAGTTTTCGATATAGTAAAGGCCGATTGAAGTTTTTCAATCGGCCTTTTTTTTATCTGGTTTATTTACGGGAAGTGTCAATAGTTTTATTTTATACTCATGGTTCGGCAGTTACGATTTATTTGTATAGAGCATACTGTACAGCCTCGAAAAGCAATAGATATTAATGATTTTTAAGTGCGTTGTAAAAACAATTTCCGTCTTAAAACAGTTAATGCTTGAAGTAAACAATAGAAAATTTTAAATGAGTTCAAATCAGGAAAGTGCCTCAAAATGGCTTGGTAAATCGATAGCAGATGCCAAAAATATTTATTTGCTGGCTTCGTTGGCAACTATTTTAAGTGCATCGTGTTTTGTGGCATTTAGCTGGTACTTGTCCGATTTTGCTGCTTCATGGCTTGTGAATAGCGAAGTGTTGCCCCTTAAATTACTTTATGCTGCTGCCTTTATTGCAGGCCGTTATGTGTTTGCTCATTTTGCTTCGGTACTGAACTACAACGCTGGAAATGTGATTGTGGATAAGGTGAAAAAGCGACTTTATCCTGAATTGCTGCATAACAACCAAACCGATTCAATCTCAGGTACATTGCTGGTTACCAGAGCAACCGACGATCTGAAACCTTTTTACTCGTTTTTTATACCCTATGCGGTGGCCTCGTTTTTGGTAGGCGGTTTGCTGCTGGTAGTGAGTTTCTGGATGGATAAATGGGTGGGATACACGCTAATGGTTACTTTTATGGTTATTCCCATGCAAATGATTGTGATTGGAGTGGGAGCGGAGGCGCTGCACAAAAAACATATCAATCTGTTTATGAAATATTCGGCTGTGTTTTACAATCGCTTGCATACCATAGCCGAAATTGTGAATCTCGATAATTTTAAACCGCAATATCTTTTTCTCTCCGAAAAAAGCAAAGCGCTCAACAAAGCGACTACCAATGTGATGAGTGTCGCTATTTTGTCGTCGGCGGTGCTTGAGCTTTTTGTAACTATTGCCATTGCGGCTGTGGCTATTTACCTCGGAATGAGTTTGCTGGGTATTATGCCGGGACCTAATTACGGCAAAGGCTATGATTTTCATACTGCACTGTTCCTGCTGATGCTGGCTCCCTATTTCTTCTTCTATTTGCGCAAGTTTGTGAGTGCTTATCACGACCGGAACCGTGCGCTTGCTTCGGCAAAATTGATAATGCCTGTACTTCAAAATGCGCAGGAGTCTCCTGAAATTGATAAAAGCGAGTTGCTTCAGACGCTGACGATTGACGATTTGAGTTTCTCTTATCCCGACTCTTTAGTCAAAGTGCTTCACAATATAAAATTGAATCTTCCGCAAAAAGGGCTTGTGCTGGTAAAAGGTATTTCCGGCTCAGGAAAATCAACTTTACTGAAAATACTTGCGGGAAGTCTGAAGGTGGACGAAGGCAGAATATCTTTCAACGGACACGAAAATGCCTGGTCGCAGCAATGGTTAAAACATAATTCATCGTATATGAATCAGTTTCCCTTTGTGTTCGATGGAACATTGCGTTATAATGTTTTTCTGGAAAATGCTCATAACGAACCGAAGGATTATCCTGTGTTTTTGGATAAAATACTGGCCAAAAAAGTAGAAGGGTGGAACACAGAACTGACTCACAATGGAAAACAACTTTCGGGTGGCGAAAAGCAATTGCTCACCTTGGCGCGTATGATGCTGCACCCACGTCCTGTGGCAATTCTCGATGAGCCAACTGCAAATTTAGATGCAGATACTGTGGAGATTATTCTTGAACAGATACTGAAAATGTCGCACGAACGATTAGTGATTGTGGCTTCTCATGAAGATAAGTTCGATGCTATTGCGAGCGCTACACTTAGCCTGAACTGGGGTGAGCAAATGAATTAATTGACAGTGGTTAGTTGATAGTTGATAATTGACCAAAAATAATCCAACTATTCAAAAGTATTTGTCTTTCGACTTTTGTCTTTCGTCTAATATCTTTGTTCTTTATTCTTAAAAAATATATGAATCAATTTTTGCAAAAACATATTTTTCAGCCGCTTGCAGGCAGATGGTTGTTGGGAATTTCGGTACTGATATTCTGGACTGTGGCTTTTGTGGCACTTCCTGCTATTTCGGGTTGGTTTCTGGCGGCCTCCACAGTGGCTTTTATCACGGCAAATACGCTGTTTGCGTATCTTATTCCATCGTCTATCATTCGCTTGTTAACACTTATGCGTACGGCGAGTCGCTATTTCGAACGGCTCGAAAATCATAAAACCACACTCGATGCCCAACGCAGACTACAATTGGCTGTTTTTCAGTCGGTATCGCGTTTACCTTATTTCAAGAAACAGGTCAATAATAATTCCTCTATACTCGAAAACAGCACACATGGCATTGATCAGATTCTGAATCACATTCTGCTCTGGTTGCTGCCTCTCACATCGCTGGTCGTTGCCCTGATTGTTTATTTTATTTTTCTGGCGGTTTTCTCGCAGACAATTGCAGTGGAGTTTCTTATTTCATCGGCTGTGCTCTTGTTTCTTATACCGCAATTTATTTTTCGTCAGAACCGTATGCTTTACAGCAGGCTCAAAGTACAGCGCGAAGAGATCAATCAGGCACTTATTCAAAGTTTCAGAGGTCGTATTGAGATTTCAAAATACAATCTGGAAGAGAAGGCAATAGGTCAGTACCAACAAAGAATGAAGGAAATTGAAAAACTGGAAAGTAAGCTGCAAACCAATTCTTTTACTTTGCAACTGCTTGTTGGATTGGGGTTTAGTCTGATTGCCATTTTTATTCTCTGGAATGCTACAAATTACGAATTTGATGCATCGCTGGCAATAGGTGTTTTCTTTGGTATAATGGCGCAGGCCGAACTCGCTGAAATGCTTTTTGCAGGTAAATCGGAGAAAAGTTCGGTGGCACATCAGATCAACGATTTGAATACCATTATTGCAGATGGTGAGCATGAAATGGAATCAGTGAAAGTAAATTCATTTATGGAAACCCTGACCTTGAATAATGTAAGTGCCAAAATTCCTGAAGCATCTGTGACCACCGAAGCAATAAACCTTGAGATTAAAAAGGGTGACTGGATCGCGCTTTATGGTGAAACAGGCAAAGGAAAAACTACCTTTCTGAACTGTCTTTTTTATCCTGAATATCGTCTTAATGGTTCTCTGAGCTGGAATAATACAACTGAAATATCGCATTTACCTGTGCCCGAATGTGTGTATGTAACTCAAAAAGCCTATTTGCTTACAGGGACTTTGCGCGAGAATTTTGAAGGTTATCCCGACGACGAAATAGTGCAGGCCATTCAAACCGTCGATCTTACTTCATGGTACACGACTTTGCCCAATGGCTTGGATTCATGGCTGGGCGAAAATGGCGAAACACTCAGTGGCGGGCAGCGCAAAAAACTTTTGCTGGCGCAGGCATTGCTCAAAAAACCACAGCTTTTGGTGGTTGACGAACCTACTGCCGGCATTAGTACCGAAAATGCCATAGCAATTTTCAGACAAATAAAACAAAACCACCCTGATATAACCATACTTATGGCCACTCACTTACTGCATTTTGAAAATGTGGTGGATAAAGTGGTGCGAATGTAAAGTACTGATAAATTTGTTTTATTGAACTTTAATAAAAGGAGCAACTTGTTATCTGAACAGGCAACCAGCCAAATATATTGCAATTCATTTTTTCAACCTATATTTGCAAACTAAACATTTTGAATAGTGAGTTTTGCTGATAGAAAGCGAAGAGCTTACCGGAAGAGTTGGAAAACAATAAAGTTGCTATTTTTTTAACTTCATTACATGGATAATCAGATAGAAATATATAAAACACCAAATGGTGCAGAAGTAACTGTGAAGTTGGAAAACGATACTGTTTGGCTTGATGCACATACAATTGCAGCAATATTCGGAGTGAACCGGCCGGCAATAGTTAAGCACATTGGGAATATATACAAAGCCAGCGAATTGGAAATGCAGTCAACCTGTTCCAAAATGGAACAGGTTGCGTCTGATGGAAAAAAAAGGATTATGAATTTCTATAACCTTGATATGATTTTATCAGTTGGCTATAGAGTAAATTCATTACAGGCCACAAAGTTTCGCCAATGGGCTACGCAGCGTTTGAAAGATTATTTGGTACAAGGTTACGCCATTAACGAAAAACGACTGGCGCAAAAGCAACAGGAAGTTGAGCACCTCAAAACAGGCATTCGGATTCTCAATAGAGCCATTGAGGAACAAGCTACCAATGACGAAAGCCAAATGTTACGTGTATTTGCTCGCGGATTATCATTACTCGACGATTACGACCACCAGACACTTGAAACAAAAGGAAGAACTGTTCGCAAAGCTGTTTATCCTACCTTCGACCAATATATGGAGTTGATAAAAACCATGTATTCTGACTTTTCTTCAGATGTGTTTGCGAAACCCAAGGATGAAAGTTTTCACAGTTCCATCAATCAAATTGCGCAAAGTTTTGGTGGTGTGGAGCTATATCCTACTATCGAAGAAAAAGGCGCAAATCTGCTTTATTATATAACCAAAAACCATTCGTTTGTTGATGGAAACAAACGAATTGCAGCAGCCTGTTTCTTGTTTTTTATGGAGAAAAATAATGCACTATATATCGCTGATAAAGCCCCTGTTATCAGCAACGAAGCATTGGCAGCACTCACCCTTTTTATTGCAACAAGCAAAACAGAAGAAGCTAGCGTAGTTAAGAATTTGATAGTTTGCATATTGAATAACTGAAAAATCAATTACAGTCTGTTCAATAAAGAATTATTTATTATTGGATTTAGAACTACACAAGTCTACGAAACAATAATTATTCTTCATGCATTTGTGCAAATACCCTCAGATTGAAACGAAAGTTTTTCATTTTCAATATTTGCTTCAACACAATTCTTTGTTTAACTTTGTCCTTTCTGTAAATTCCATGACATGAAACATAGTATGTTCCATGTGATAAATAAGAATCAATATTAAGCAAATGAAATATATCGACGTGATATTGCCACTTCCGCTAAATGCGGGTTTTACTTATGTTGTCCCTGAAGAGTGGGCGGCAAATGTACGTGTGGGAATGCGCGTGGTGGTACCCTTCGGAAAGAAAAAACTTTATACAGCCATTGTGTCGGTGGTTTATACGCTCAAGCCCGAAACAGTCTACGAAGTAAAGGAAGTGATTTGTGTGCTCGACGAAAAACCTGTTCTGCGTTTTCCACAACTGAAATTCTGGGAGTGGATAAGTTCGTATTATCAGTCGGCAATGGGCGATGTGTATCAGGCTGCTGTGCCTGCCGGACTGAAGCTCGAGAGTGAAACGCAGGTTTGTATTAATCCTGATTTTGAAGCGGAAAGTGTGTTGCCCGAAAAGGAACAGCATATTTTGGATGTGCTTTCGGAAGGAAAACCAATGGCTGTGAATGAGTTGGCTAAACTCACAGAAATACGCGATGTATTGCCCATTCTGAAAAGGCTTATGGACAAAGGCGCTGTAGAGGTTACCGAGGAACTGACCGAGAAATTCCGCCCAAAAACAGAAGCATTTGTCAGACTAACCGAAGAAAGCAGGAATGAGGAAAATCTGCGTCGGATTTTTGATGAACTGTCGCGTGCCTGGAAACAACTCGACTTGCTCATGATGTATATCGACTTGTCGAAAATCCTGATTCCCACGCACTCGCGCGAAGTGACCAAAAAGGAATTGCTCGAGAAATCGGGTGCAGCTGCAACTATCCTAAATGCACTTTGCGAGAAAGGCATTTTTGAACTTTATAAAAAGGAAACCGGACGACTTGACAATGCACTGCTTGCTGTAACTACGGCGTCGCAACTGAATGAATTTCAAACAGAAGCTCTTGCCGAAATTGAGAAGCAGTTCGTAAGCAAACCAGTAGTGCTGTTGCATGGTGTGACTTCGAGCGGCAAAACCGAAATATATATTCAACTTATACAGAAAGCTTTACGTGAGAATAAGCAGGTGCTTTATCTGGTTCCCGAAATTGCACTTACCACTCAGCTTACAAGCAGATTGAAGAAAGTGTTTGGAAATAAACTGGGCGTGTATCACTCGAAATTCTCGGATGCCGAAAGGGTCGAAATTTGGAATAATGTGCTCAACGACAAAGGTTACGAAGTGATTATCGGTGTTCGTTCGTCGGTTTTTTTGCCTTTCCGCCAGTTGGGACTTATTATTGTGGACGAGGAGCATGAAAGCAGTTACAAGCAATACGACCCTGCGCCACGTTATCATGCGCGGAATGCAGCCATTGTGTTGGCGTCGATGCATGCTGCCAAAACTTTGCTGGGAACGGCCACGCCTTCTATCGAAAGTTATTTCAATGCCGATATGGGAAAATACGGACTTGTGGAATTGCACAAACGCCACGAGGAAATGGAACTTCCGCTCATAGAAATTGTGGATACAAAGGAAGCTTATCGTAAAAAGTGCATGTCTGGACATTTTTCGGATGTGCTGCTCGAGAAAATGGCCAAAGCCCTGGAAAACAAAGAGCAGATTATCCTTTTTCAAAATCGTCGCGGTTATGCACCTTACATCGAATGTAAAGCCTGTGCTTTTGTGCCTAAATGCAAAAACTGCGATGTGAGTCTCACCGTGCATAAAGTTTTCAATACGCTTACTTGTCATTATTGTGGTTATTCAGAGCCAATTCCGCAAATTTGTCCGGCCTGCAAAACACCGGGTTTGAACACCAAAGGTTTTGGAACGGAAAAGATTGAGGACGAAATTCGTTTGCTCTTTCCGGATGCCCGCGTGTCGCGTATGGATTTGGATACCACACGTTCGAAAAAAGCTTATGAGAAACTAATCAACGATTTCGAAAATCACAAAGTCGACATCTTGATTGGTACACAGATGGTTACCAAAGGACTAGATTTCGAACATGTGAGTCTTGTGGGCATTCTGAATGCCGACAATATGCTGAATTTTCCCGATTTCAGGGCGCACGAAAGGGCTTATCAGCTTATGGCTCAGGTGAGTGGCCGTGCGGGCAGGAAGTACAAACGCGGCACTGTGATTCTGCAAACCACCATGCCCGAACATCCCATTGTGGGACAAGTGATTCGTAACGATTTCTCATCCATGTACCGAACGCAATGTGCTGAAAGGCATTTGTTTAAATATCCCCCCTACCATCGTATTATTGAAATTACGCTGAAACATCGCGATGTACAGGTTGTAAAACAGGCCGGTTTTGCGTTGGGAAATCAGCTTCGTTCAGTGTTTGGGCAGCGCGTGCTCGGTCCGGTCGATCCACCGGTGTCGCGAATTCAGAATTTATACCTGAAACAGATTATTCTGAAAATTGAAAATGAAGCTTCGGTGGCTAAGGCCAAGGAGATATTACACGAATCAGTCAATCAACTACTGGCCGATGCAAAGTTCAAAAGTGTTCGCGTAGCTCTCGATGTCGATCCGGTTTGATTTAGTTTGCTGCTTCGAATCAACAGGAATCTCATTAACCCAAAAATCTTACATTTGTTCGCTATTTCTGCAAAAACATTGATAAATTGTTTATCTTTGTGATTGAAATGCTTTTATTTGAAAATAAATTACATATTTATACAGATAAATTGCTTGTATTTATTACAGGCATTTTTTTTGAAAATTAAAAAGCGAAATAATCAACAATTTATCAATACTTTTTTTGTAATAGCTATGCAAGAAATCAAATTTTACAGCGGCGAAAACCTGCCGTTGGAACTTCACAAGGTAAGAATTGTTCAAAAACTTCATCTCGTTCCCATCGAACGTCGTCTCGAAGCCCTTTACGAGGGCGGATTCAACACTTTCCGTCTGAGCACTATGGATGTATTCCTGGATATGCTCACCGATTCAGGTACAAATGCAATGAGCGACAATCAGTTAGCCGCTATGATGCAGGCCGACGATGCTTATGCGGGTTCGCAAAGTTTTGTAAAACTACACAAAGCTGTACAGGATGTGTTGGGGAAAAAATATCTGCTTCCCGTGCATCAGGGTCGTGCAGCTGAGAATATTATTTCGATAGCTTATGTGCGAAAAGGTAGTTTAGTGCCTATGAATTACCATTTTACCACTGCAATGGCACATATTACCGACAAAGGCGGACAAATTGCCGAATTGCTTTATGATGAAGCTTATGTGGTAAATTCGGATCATCCTTTTAAAGGAAATATGAATATCGAAAAACTCGAGGAAGTCATTAAATATCACGGACCTAAGAACATCCCATTTATCCGTATGGAAGCTTCGACCAACCTGATTGGCGGACAGCCATTTTCGGTGCAAAACATGCGCGATGTACGTGCGCTGGCCGACAAATATGGAATTCGTGTGGTACTCGACGCAAGTTTGCTTGGCGAAAATGCTTATCTGGTGCTTAAACGCGAAGAAGAGTTTAAAAACTCTGATATGAAAACGGTGATTCATACATTCACAGCTTTGGCCGACCTTTGTTATTTCTCGGCACGAAAAATAACTTCGTCGCGCGGTGGTGGCATTTGCACCGACAATCCGGAAATCATCAAAGAACTTGAAGCATTAGTGCCTCTTTACGAAGGATTTACTACTTATGGCGGTATTTCGGTTCGCGAAATTGAATCGATGGCTGTAGGTTTGTACGAAACACTCGACGAAAGCATGATTTGTCAGAGTCCTGAATATATTAAATATCTGGTTGGCGAACTCGATAAAAAAGGCATTCCGGTAATTAAACCTGCCGGTGTTCTTGGAGCTCACCTCGATGCTATGCAGATTTGTGCGCATATTCCTCAAAGTCAGTATCCTGCCGGAGCATTGGCAGCTGCTTTGTTCCTTATTTCGGGAATTCGCGGCATGGAGCGTGGTTCAATTTCGAATCAGCGCGACGAATATGGTAACGAAACTTATGCTGATATGGAATTGCTCCGTTTGGCTGTGCCACGTCGTGTATTTACACTTTCGCAAATAAAATATGTGGAAGACCGTCTGACCTGGTTGTACGACAATCGTCACCTGATTGGTGGACTGAAATTTGTGTACGAACCGCCTGTACTGCGTTTCTTTATGGGTGGACTTGAGCCTGTAAACGATTGGCCACAAAAATTGATGGCTAAGTTTAAAGAAGATTTTGGTGATAGCTTATAAATTTCAATAAAGAAAGTCATCTGATTAATTTCAGATGACTTTTTTCTTGTGAAAGCCCCTTTAGGGGTTTGGGGTCTTTACTCTATCAATTTCATTACTTCGTTGATGTCGAGTTGTTTCAGAAGTTCGTTGTCGGAGCCCAGCATGCTTTCGGAGAGTTTTAGTTTTTCTTCCTGAAGACGAAGAATTTTTTCTTCGATACTGTTGCGGCTAATAAATTTATACACAAAAACCTTGTTTTGTTGTCCGATACGGTGTGCGCGGTCGTAGGCCTGTGCTTCGGCAGCAGGATTCCACCACGGATCGAGCAAAAATACATAAGAAGCTTTTGTCAGGTTCAAGCCCGTTCCTCCGGCCTTGAGCGACAGCAGAAAAACCTGTATGTCGTCGTTGTTCTGAAATTTATCCACCTGCTCTTTGCGATCTTTTGTGGCTCCATCAAGATAAGCGTACTTAATGTTTTGTGCATCCAGAAATTTGCGATAAAGTTTGAGGTGTTCTACAAATGAACTAAATATCAAAACCTTGTCGCCCTGATCGATTACTTCGGTCATCATTTCGCAAACAGTTTCGAATTTTCCCGAATCGTCGTTGTAACCGTTTTCCACCAGCGATGGATGGTTGGCAATCTGACGAAGACGAAGCAGGCCTTCGAGCAAAATCATGGTGTTCACCCTGTCTTTTTCATCCTTGCTTCCCAGAAATTTCTCACGATAATTGTTCCGGAAATCGCGGTAAATTTTAAGTTGCGCATCCGTCATGTCACACCATTGCACTGTGATTTGTTTTTCGGGCAGCTCGGTTAATACATCTTTCTTGTTGCGTCGCAACATAAATGGTTTCAACAGATGGCGGTAAAGTTCCTGTTTGCCTTCGGTTTTGCAGGCACGCAAAAAATGCGACGAGCTGCCGAGCATATTGCGGTTAAAGAAATGCACCTGCGACCATAAGTCGGTAAGTGAATTCTCTATGGGCGTTCCTGTAAGAGTCAGGAAACGACGACCGTGAAGCCCCAAACAAACCTGCGAAGTGTCTGATTGTGGATTTTTAATGGCCTGCGCTTCGTCGAGAATAATGTAGTTGAACGGAAAGGACGAAAGCAATTGTTTGTCGCGACGCAAAACACCATAGCTTGTAAGCACAATATCGGCTTCGTGAAATGCTTTGCTATCCTTGCTTCGCTGATTGCCCGAATGAACATAAATACGAAGATCTGGTGTGAATTTGCACGCCTCTTCTTCCCAGTTGTAAATAAGGCTTGTTGGCACCACTAATAGGTTAACACCCATTTTTTGCTGTTTTTGCCAAAGCAACATGCACAAAGTCTGAATAGTTTTACCCAAACCCATATCGTCGGCCAAGCAACCGCCAAGACTCAGTTCGTCGAGCATGCGTAGCCAGTTATAGCCTTCGCGCTGATAATGACGAAGTTCGCCCCGGAAATTTTCGGGCAAGTCGAAATTATGATTCAGTTCGGAACTCAGCAAACGACGCATATTTTCTTTTATCGAAAAGTTTATGTTCAGTTTTTGCTTCAAATCCTCGGCCACAACGCAATGATATTTGGCAATCACCACTTTCCCATCTTCGATGCGCGAAAACTCAATCAGCGCTTTGTACTCTTCGAACCAAACCAATGGTATTTGCACATATTCGCCATTGGGGAGCATCATTTCGTGTTTGTTTTGGCGAATATAATTCAGCACGCGCACAAAAGGAATTTCGTACTTTCCGAACTTCACTTTTCCTTTTATATCGAACCAGTCGCGCCCTTCCTCCACTTCGATAAAAACGCTACGTTCGCCCACAAAAACTTTGTGTGGCTCGCCACGTCGGCTCTCAAATTTAACATCCACACCTGTCAGTTCGAGCTGTTTATAGTGTTCGTTGAGCCAGTCGAGGCCTTCGCTATATGCAAATTTTCGTACTTTTCCGTCGAGGTCGATGCCGGCATCCTTCATAGCATCGATATAAAGTTGTTCTAGTACTTTATCGCGTTCCACTTTCAATATGCTAAAGCTGTTGTCGGACATTTCAACCGAAGTGCTTTTTCCGGGTTGTCCTGCCCAAAAGCGAAAGCCCTGATACTCAAAAATAAGTTCCAGCACTAAGCTTTTCTGACTATTATCAGTTGTTTCGTCGTCGAAAAGTGTTACCTGACGAATAGGTTCGAGCTCTTTAATTCTCAGAACAGCATTCTGTAACAGTGAAATAGTTTGAATTTCGAAGCCTAAAGGCACCACACGGTTAGTGGCAATGAGCGGGACTATTACTTTTTGAATGTATTCCTCTGCATTTATTTGCGATACAGATATTTTGTCCTTACTAAAAAAAGCCGAAAATTTCGAGCCATCCACTTTATCGTCGAATTCATAAATTTTGTTTTTCAAAAGAATACGGGCATTTTTTCTGGATACAAGCATTCCGTTGAGCAATGAAAGTGGTTTTTGCTTACAACGTATATCAGGATAAAAATAAATCCAGTCAGGCGTGTTTTCGAAACAATAAAGCAATTCGGGCATTTCATCTTCGATAAAAAGCGGAATCCAGGTAAAGGGAAAACGTCCCTGTGGCAGAAAGAGTGGCTTATCACCTAAGTTCGAGAAAAAAGCATTCTGATTGGTTTCAATATAATCCAATAAATAGTCGCGCAGAAAAATATCTTCTTGTTTGATTTTTCTGTTTTCGAAGAATTTCTTCGATATGTCATTCCAGTCTTTTGCTTTGCGGTCGTTTATTTTTGCTGCAATAACTTCCTTGTCGAGCCGCAAACAATAATCGAGCAATTGCCTGTCGGTGTCGTCGAGTAAATATGTGATATTCGATTTGTTACTTTGGGTAATTTTAGTGAAATTTACCGAGAACTCGCCCTTTTCGTTGGTATCGACCACCACACATTCGGGTAAGCAACCGATATTCGGATAATTAACGAGCGTATATACTATTGTCTGATTCATTGTTCAAATTAAATGTAAAATCCACAACTTTTACAAAATTCCTCTGTTATTCTGTGATTGATAAAACCGTTTCTGATTTTTTGTGCGCGGGCTGATTGAAGTATTTCTTCCAAATCCTGTTCAAAAACGTTTCCAAGATTTATGTTTCCATCGGCATCGAGACAGCAAGGCACCACTGTTCCTTCGGCCAAAATGGCAATCTGATCGCGCAGGGCGTAGCAGGTGCGGTTCTCGGGCGAACGATCTTCGCCACCATCGGGCCATTCAAAGCGGGGCGCTGTTTGCAGAAAAATATGATCAGCCAGTTTTATGCCCTTTTCTTTGGTGCTTTCGCTGAGGTTTGTGTTGGCTTCCGGAAAGTGCTGTCGAATTTCTTCAATACAATGCTGATTGAAGTCGTTGCTTGTTGTTTCTCCACTATTCCACAAACGCAGGTTTACATAAGTCTGATTTGCAGCCAGTTTTGCGTACTGAAAAATTTCATTTAAGTAACTCTCAAGATTTTCAGTTGTAATATTTTCTTCTGCATCATGCAGCGAGATATTGATTTGGCGTATAGTATTTCGAAGCAAAACATTCTGTTTGCGGGCAATAAGACTACCGTTGGTAGTGATATTCACATTCAGCTCGTTCTCGGCAGCTATTTGCAGAATTTCTTCAAAATGAGGATGTAACAAAGGTTCGCCCAATACATGCAGATAAATGTAGGAAGTAAAAGGCTTCACTTTTTGACAAATGGTACGAAAATCGTCCGGCGACATAAATGCTTTTGCACGCCCCGTTTGAAAACAAAAGCTGCAATTAAAGTTGCAGCTGTTTGTAATTTCGATATATATTTTTTTGAATTTCAATTTAATCTAAATTTTAACCCATTGCTAAGTAATTTGACTAAAGTCTTTTCTTTGCTTTTATCTTTATGATTAAGCTAAAAACCCAATCTAATGAATGCTTTTTGATCTTTCCCTACAAACCAATCAACCAATTAACCAATTACCAATTAACCAGCCAATCCTCCAATTACCTGAAATCAATAATATGATGAATCGAAAGAATACCGCAAACGCTTGCGCCTTCCATTACGGCTAAAGTGGTGATATTGTTGATATCCATCATCTCGAGCGCTTCGGTCAGCATTTCATTTTTGTCAATCCGTTTAAAGCCTTTTGTCATAATGTCGGCAGCTTTGAGGCTTTTCAGGTCGTCGAAATTCTGGATGGCACGGCGCAAATCACCATCAGTGATAATGCCGGTAGCTTCATTTTTTGCGTTGTAAACAAGTGTCATACCGAGGCGTTTTTTACTCATTTCCAAAATTATATCTTTGAAAATGCTGTCTTCGTTTACCTTAGGGATTTCGGTGGTCATCTCGTCTTTTACACGGGTGAGCAGCTGCCGTCCCAGTGCACCTCCCGGATGATAAAGTGCGTAGTTCTCGGCTTTGAAATTTCGGCGTTCCATCAAACAAATGGTCAGTGCATCGCCCATCACCAATGTAGCTGTAGTGGATGTAGTGGGTGCAAGTCCCAGCGGACATGCTTCCTTTTCGACTCCCACATTCAGCATAAGTTCGGCCTCGCGTGCAAGTGGCGATTGCGGATTTCCGGTCATGGCAATAATGCGACAGCCAATTTTTTTCAGAGGCGCTACAATATTGATAATTTCCATTGAACTGCCGCTGTTCGAGATAAGCAGCGCAATATCGTCGGGCGAAATCATGCCCAAATCGCCGTGCATGGCCTCGGCGGCATTCACAAAAATGGCAGGTGTGCCTGTGGAAGCTAACGACGACGCAATTTTGTGTCCGATAATGCCGGTTTTGCCTACGCCCATTATCACTAATTTTCCACGGCAAGCGTAAATCATTTCGACCACCTGATTCATTTCCGGACCAATTTTATCCGAAAGCTTTTGCAATTCGCCAATTTGCTGTGCAAATATTTTCTTTGCCCGTTTTTCTGCGTTTATCATGGCTTGCTTATTTTTCCATTTTATTGATAATCATTTCGATGCATTCGCGCACGCAACCTTCACCACCTTTTTTATTCATGCGTACAATGCCGGGAATTTGTTTTACTGCATCGAGCGCATTGGCCGGACACGCTGCGAGTCCCACATTCGAAAGCAGTTCCAGACAATTGATGTCGTCGCCAATATATGCTACATTTTGGAGAGTAATACCTTCTTTTTCGCAAATTTCAAGTGCCGAAGCCAGTTTGCCGCCTTCGCGTTTGCCCTGATACAGATAATCAAGTTTCAGTTTGCGGAAACGACGTTCCACCATCATCGTGTTTTCGGAAGTGATAATGCCGGTTTTAATACCTTCCTGGCGAATAAGTTGCAAGCCCATTCCATCGTGCGTGTTGAATTTTTTCAGCTCATCACCATTTTCGGAATAATACATTCCGGCATCGGTTAGCACGCCATCCACATCTGTCAGAAAGAGTTTAATATTGAGTTCTGAGTTTTGAGTTTTGAGTTCTGAGTATTCATTTCGCTCAGTCTCCATGTCTCCCGGTCTCCCTGCCTCCCCATCTCCTCGTCTCCCCTTCTCCTCGTCTCCTCGTTTCCTCGTTTCCCCGTTTCCTTTAATCAAATCGTCGATAGCCACAGCTTCTTCGAGAATTTTGCGGATATTCGACAAATGTATCTGGTTAGGTCCATCGCTGAAAGCATGGTCGGGGTCGGGATGTACTTCGGCGAAAATGGCATCCACGCCTACAGCAAGTGCAGCGCGCATCAGGTAAGGCACCATTTCGCGGTTACCACCTGTTGAAGTGCCTTGTCCTCCTGGTTTTTGCACCGCATGAGTAGCGTCGAAAACCACCGGAAAACCATAGCTACGCATTTCCACAAGTCCGGTCATGTCCACCACTAAGTTGTTGTAGCCAAAGCTTGAGCCTCGTTCGCAAAGCAAAATCTGTTCGGAGCCCGAATCACGAAGTTTCTCAACCACGTTTTTCATATCCCAGGGCGCCATGAACTGACCTTTTTTTACATTCACAATTTTTCCTGTTTTGGCAGCAGCTACCAGCAAATCGGTCTGACGTGAAAGAAAAGCCGGAATCTGAAGCATGTCGGCCACTTTTGCCACAGGCTCACATTGCCACGATTCGTGTACATCGGTGATCACGGGCAGATTGAGTTCGGCTTTTACGCGTTGCAGAATTTCCAATCCGCGTTCCATACCCAAGCCGCGCGGGGCTTTTACCGAAGTGCGGTTGGCTTTGTCGAACGACGATTTGAAAATAAGATGAATGCCCAAATCGTGGCAGATTTCTTTCAACGCAGCAGCCACTTGCATGGTCATTTCTTCGGTTTCGATAGCGCAGGGACCTGCAATTAGCACAAAGCGATTGTTACCTCCGATTTCGAAACGATTAGCTACATTTATTTTTTTTGTTGCTGTCATAGCTACTGTATGTGTGTGAGCAATTTTTTAATTTTGGAAATACTGAAAGAGGCTGTCTCAAAAGTTATTTTGAACGCAAATTACGCAAATTTACGCAAATACAATAATTTCAATATCCTATATTATTGTGAATAACAATAGCATATGATTTGCGAAAATTTGCGTTTTTTTTGTGTAATTTGTGTTCTGCCTTCTTTTGGGACAGCTTCTTTGCAGATTTATATTTAATTTGGCAGTTGAAAATGAACTGAGTTATCAGTTATTAGTCACTTTGACCCAATCGACTTCGAGTATTCCGGTATCGCCTTTCATTTTTTCAGGAATGAACGAGCTGAATGCCAAGTACATTTCTTCTTTAGGAAGATTGCCTGCGGTGCGGTAAACCTCGTAGTTGTTGATGCTCCAGATCAGTTCTTTTTCTGTCCATTCGAGCGAATAAATATAGAAATTCGCAGGATTTATTCCTTTTATTTCCACACCATCCCAAACCTGCTGAGCAGCATTTCCGACTTTTATTTTTTTACCATCCCAATGAAACACATTGATGTGCGGAAGTTTTTTGTCGGCGCCAAGCCAAAAAGCATGTTGAAGATTACCGGTACAACGAATTTTAGCAGAGAATTTTCCTTTTTTCTGACGAAAACTGGCGGCCGATTGCAATACATCCGATGTGTATTCAAATTCTTCTTCGATAAAACCTTTGGTTGTATGCCATGCAGGTGCTTTGATGGTTTCCTTTTCGGTACTTATGCGGAGCTTTCCATCTACTACCGATATATTCTTACCGCTGTTATTAGCCTGCTTTTCGTTTGCGAACGAATGATTTGCAAGTAGGGAAGGGCTTTTGTACGCAAATCCATAATTCCAATGCGACTTGTCGAGCGTATTCCAATCAAACTGCTCATCAAAATACACTTTTTGCTCTCTGATACGATTGAATCGATCGGAATTCTGCTTGTTATAAAAAATTATATCGGGGTTTTTATCTAACTCATAAAAACGTTGTTCTTTGGCAAACTCGGGCGTGGTTTGCCAGCGATGAGCGTTAGCCCAAAACTCGTTTTTGGCTACAAATTCAGGATGCGATACAATGACCTTCAATTGTTCGTACTCCTTGATAATATAGGAATCGTGGAATCGGCTATACACTTTAAAAGCATTCGATTTTTCGAAGGCTTTCATTCTCTGTAGTTTTTCCGAAGATTTCACTTTTTTCATATCGCCAAGATCTTCGTATTCTGCCGACTTCTTGAACTCAAGAAAGCTCTCGAGATCCTGCGAAGCTAAAACCTCATAGTAAGTCTTAATATCATGATTAGCAGCCAGCTTTTTATATTTGGCTGAATCGCGATATTCTTCAGTATCACGATATTTCCGGTTTTGGAGAGTTTTTTTGTTCTCGATAAATGCAGGTGCTTTTACCTCATGAAACAAAGTTTTGTACTCAGCTAATTCGAGTGACTTTTCAACTTCGAGATAACGTTCGAACGATTTCTGTAAATCCGACTCCTGTTGCTCAATTTTGGCGGTTGGAGTAATTTTCCCGAACAGGATTTTCCAAAATAAATTCATGATACTCAGAATGTATGATTAGTATGATATTAATTTTATGCCAATAAAAAAGCAATTTGCTGAAAATATTCCTCCAGGCTATTTACAAAAAAAGGTTTAAAATTTTCAACCGGAATAAATTTTTCTGACTTCATTAACTCAATCTGAGCAATGAGATGATTATAAAACCCATTCTCGTTGAGTATTATCACAGGTTTTTTATGTTCACCCACAATGGCCGAAGCAGTAACATCGAAAAGTTCGTCGAGGGTACCATAACTACCGGGTAAAACAACATAAGCATCGGCTTTGTTTTTCATAAATGCCTTTCTCTCACTCATGTTCTCCACCTTCACCAATTCGGTACAAAACGGACTCTGTCGGTTCATTTGAATAATGGCAGGTGGTATTACACCCACAATTTTTCCATTCTGAGAAGCTACACCTTCCGACACTGCCGACATTGAACCACCTGTAGCACCACCAAAAACAAGCACATGGCCATTTTGCGCTATCCATTCCCCCAGCCGGAAAGCTGTAGTCAGATAATTTTCAGCAATATGATTGCTCGATGAGCAGTAAACGGCTATGTTCATTATCAACAAAAATTTGAAAATGTGGAATTCGAAAATTTAAATACTCATTTCAGATGAAAACCATCAGGAAATATTCAAATTTTCGAACACTCAAGTTTTGAAATTAACAACTCAATTAAGCGTCTATTTTTGCGTAAGTAGCATTCTCTTCGATAAACTGACGTCGTGGTGCAACATCGTCGCCCATAAGCATTGAGAACACGTGGTCGGCAGTAGCTGCATTTTCGATGGTTACCTGACGTAAAGTACGGTGTTCGGGATTCATGGTTGTATCCCAAAGCTGGGTTTCATTCATTTCTCCCAAACCTTTATAACGTTGTGTATGAACGGCTCCTTCGTTTCCACCACCATATTTTTCGATAAATACCTGACGCTGTTGATCGTTCCAGCAATATTCTTCTAATTTGCCTTTTTTCACAAGATATAGTGGAGGAGTCGCAATATATAAATACCCCTGCTCAATAAGTTCTTTCATGTGGCGGAAGAAAAATGTCATAATCAGCGTGGCAATGTGGCTTCCATCCACGTCGGCATCGGTCATAATAATTACCTTATGATAACGTAGCTTAGTCATATTTAGTGCCTTACTATCGTCTTCGGTACCAATAGTCACGCCCAGAGCAGTGTAAATATTGCGAATTTCTTCGCTTTCTAACACTTTATGTTGCATGGCTTTTTCCACGTTCAGAATTTTACCACGCAACGGCAGAATTGCCTGAAACTGACGACTACGACCCTGCTTGGCAGTACCACCGGCCGAGTCCCCTTCGACAAGGAAAAGCTCGCATTTTTGCGGATCTTTATCGGCACAGTCGGCAAGTTTACCAGGCAGTCCACCACCCGAAAGTGGCGATTTACGCTGTACCATTTCACGTGCTTTACGGGCGGCGTGACGGGCAGTAGCAGCAAGAATTACTTTTTCGACAATGGTTTTGGCAGCTTTTGGATTTTCTTCGAGATAATTACCCAAAGCCTCACTGGTAGCCATATCCACAGCTCCAATGACCTCGTTGTTTCCGAGCTTGGTTTTGGTTTGTCCTTCGAACTGTGGCTCCTGTACTTTGATTGAAATTACAGCAGTCAACCCTTCGCGAAAGTCATCACCACTGATTTCAATTTTCAGTTTGTCGAGCATTTTGCTGTCCTCGGCATATTTTTTCAACGTACGTGTTAAACCACGACGAAAGCCTGCCAGGTGTGTTCCCCCTTCAATGGTGTTAATGTTATTTACGTACGAGTGTATGTTTTCGTTGTACGAAGTGTTGTAAGTCATGGCAATTTCCACAGGAACGCCATTCTTTTCGGTTATGATATGAATTACATTTTCGATCAGTTTTTCACGTGCTTCGTCGATGTATTCCACAAATTCCTTGAGCCCTTCTTCGGAATGAAAAACCTCCGATTTGAAAGTGCCATCTTCGTTGAGAACACGTTTATCGGTGAGCGTAAGCGTAATGCCTGCATTGAGGTAGGCCAATTCGCGTAAACGACTTGCTAAAATGTCATATTTGTAAACTACTTCTGTAAAAATGGTTTCGTCGGGTGCAAATGAAACTTTGGTTCCGGTGCGATCCGATATTCCGATTTCGGCTACAGGTGATTTTGGTACACCGCGTTCGTATTCCTGCATATATAGTTTTCCGTTGCGCGAGACTTCCACTCGAAGCAATGTAGAAAGTGCGTTTACGCAGGAAACCCCCACACCATGAAGACCTCCCGAAACTTTGTAGCTGTCTTTATCGAATTTACCACCGGCATGAAGTACAGTCATAACAACTTCGAGCGCCGATTTTCCTTCTTTTTCGTGCATGTCCACAGGAATACCACGACCGTTATCGGTTACGCTGATTGAGTTATCCTCGTTAATGCTAACTTCAATGGTATCGCAATGCCCTGCAAGTGCCTCGTCAATAGAGTTATCCACTACTTCGTAAACCAGATGATGCAAACCTTTCACACCTATATCGCCAATATACATGGCCGGACGTTTGCGTACTGCTTCAAGCCCTTCGAGTACCTGAATACTACTCGCGCCATACGAGGCGCCTGCAACCATTTTTTCTTCTTCGCTCATTTTATTGTAAAGTATATAAATTCAGTTGTTTAAATAATGAAAGTATGTTCAAAAGTATGAACATTATTCTTTTCAGAAAAAACATACAAATATACGCAAAAAAAATGAGAACGGGGGAAATTATATCTTAAAAAATCCTTTGTCTCAAGTGTCAAAACAAAAGACCCGGGAATGTCATATTTGAAAGACATTTCCCGAGTAATTTATAAAGTGAGAAACGGATCAGAGTTTAATCACATACACATTGAAAGATCGTGGAGCTATTTCAACTTCGAATGTATTATCTTTTTGCAACATCGATCCGATAGACGGAACTACCGCATTGGGATTTTCGAACGTATTTTCGATATCTGCATCAGCTGATGTCAGAATGGTGTGTGTGACCTTACGTTCGCCTTTTTTCAGCCCGGTAAATGTGTAATTCAGCGTGCGTTTTTCACTCGAAACATTGGCAATTTTCAGAATGATTTCATTTTTCTTTTTATCCAGTGCCGAACTGGCATAAATGCCTTCCTGACCGGTGAGTGGCACTTTGTTTTCGGAAGTTTTCAGAACATGAGTACCGGCATTATGTCCGTAAAGTTGCTGCACGTAGTAATTGATTGATTTTACGCTTTTCAGGTTGTCGAACCAAATGAGGTCGGGACGCCATTGCCAGCCATCGACATGTGCAAAAAGCGGGGCATAAGTTGTCATGTGCACTATATCGGCATTGCGTTCGAAACCGGTCATGAAAGCGGCTTCGCTGAGAGCCGATTCGAAATTATTTTTGCGGTTGCGCGGGTGACAGGCATATTCACCGGCAAACACTTTCGGGCCTTTGCGGTCGTAGCTGTCGTAACGGGCAGCGCCTTCGAGGAACCATTTTTCCGGACGATAATAATGCTCGTCCACCAAATCCACTTTCAGGCGTTTCATTTCGGGCCACAGGTACTCGAAATCTTTTCCTTCGGATTGCGGACCTGAACTTCCAATGATTTTTATTTCAGGATGTTTGGTTCTGATGGCTTTCATAAATACTTCGAGACGTTCGGGGTATTCGGGTCCCCATTGCTCATTACCCACACCCAAAAATTTCAGATTGAACGGAGCAGGGTGACCCATATCGGCACGCACTTTTCCCCATTTGCTGGTAACCGAGCCGTTGGCAAATTCAATCAGGTCGAGGGCATCCTGCACATATTCGTGAAGATCACCCACAGCTACATGTGCTTCGCAGCAACCATTCTGATACTGACAGGCAAGTCCCACATTTACTATGGGAAGAGGCTCCGACCCCATGTCTTCGGCCAAGAGAAAGTATTCGTAAAATCCGAGACCGTAAGTCTGAAAATAATCGGGGTTGAAGCGATTTGTAAAGGTATAATGCCAACGATTTTCGTTGAGTTTGCGGTTTTCAACCTGTCCCACCGAGTTTTTCCAGTCGTAGCGGGTTTCGAGATCGGTGCCCTCCACAATGCAACCACCGGGGAAGCGGAAAACGCCCGGTTTCAGGTCGTAAAGCGCTTGTGCAAGGTCTTTGCGCAGTCCGTTTTCGCGGCCTTTCCAGGTTTCCACAGGAAAAAGCGAAATGTGTTCGAGATCGACAGCTCCTTTCGAAGTAAAGAAAATACGTAGTTTTCCTTTCATTTCAGTTTTACGCGCTTTGAAAACAAGCTGATATTTTTTCCATTCTTTTGAATCGATGGTGATATTTTCGGCACCAAAAGGATGGTTGTCGCGATCGACAAGTTCGACTCTGAAGCTCTCATTAGCATTGTCCGATGCTACACGCGCCCATACTGAGAAACGGTATTCGGCATCCTTTTCGACAGTAATTCCGAAGAATCCTTCGTTTTCAAGTCCGGTGTGCTTGTGGTCGTGACCCGAATGAGCCAGACGAACGTAGTTAGGATTATTTTGAAACGGACCATCGTTTTTTACTGTCACTTTTCCGAAAATATTCCAGCCCATAAGATTTTGTGGAAAATCGAAAGAACGGTTTTTTATTTTTTCGGCATACAGGCCGCCATCAGCTCCATAGTTTATATCTTCAAAGAAAATACCATACATAGTGTTTTGAATGGGAGCGCCCGGTTTTTTGAAATCGACTACTACATTTTTGCTTTGTGCATTGATGTGCGAAAGATTTAGCAGTATGCTAAGGATTGCGATAGCTAAAAGTTTTGTTGTTCTCATATGTGTAAATTAGAGTTTGTTCATGGTTGACAAAGAAACAATTTTATAAGCACTTTTCGGTGGACAATTATTGCTTTTTAGAGGAAGTTTTGGCTGTATATTTAGTCTTCCTGATCATCTGTCGGCTCTGCATTTAAGCCAGTGTCAGTATTTTCGCCCATAAACACACTGGGTTGAATGCCAAAATGTTTGGTAAAGCAGCGGGTAAAATACTTAGGATCGTTGAAACCAACCTCGTAAGCAATCTCTGAGATGTTCATAGCGTGGCTTATGCGATTTTTCACAATCAGTTCGCGAGCAATATTCAACCTGTAGATTCTTATAAAACGACTTGCCGACTGCCCTGACAGATTGGTGAGTTTTTTGTGCAAAAGACTGCGACTGATACCCATCATTTCGATAAATTCGGTGACATCGAAATCGGGATTTGCATAATTCTCGCGAATAATCCTCAATGCTTTGTCCATAAATTTTTTATCGAGCGACTCATCGTCGAAATGCAGCACTTCTGTATCCATATTTTCGGCAAAACTCATTTGTATGCGTTTACGTTTTTCGGTCAGACTCCGAATCATTGCTTTCAGCAAATCTTCGTCAAAAGGCTTTAGCAGAAAAGCATCGGCGCCTTTGTGAAAACTTTCGATTTGAGTATCTGTAGCCGACTTGGCTGTAAGCAGTACAATAGGGATATGCGAGGTAGCAAAATTAGATTTTAGCTGGTCGCATAGTTCAATCCCATCCATTTCGGGCATCATAATGTCGCTGATAATCAAGTCGGGCTGATAGCGTTTGGTTATTTCAAGGCCTACTACTCCATTGGGCGCTTCGAGTACGTTATATTCGTTTATCATAATGGAGCGGATATATTGGCGCATGTCGCTGTTGTCCTCCACTATCAGCACCAGCGGTTTTGCTTTACTGATTTCGCTTGAAATTTCGTCGGCAGACTCAAGTTTAATTGCAGAGCCTATTTCAATTGGTTTTCCGTCAAAAGTGAACATGGTAGAAACATTTCGCTCGATGGGAATAATAAAGCGGAAACATGCTCCTCCCGAATGAAGATTCATCGCTTCGATACGCCCATTGTGAAGTTCGATGATACGTTTACACAAATATAGCCCAATGCCGGTGCCACTTTGTCCGTAGCCCGAGTAGAACTGATTTTGCTTGGATTGATAAAAGCGTTCGAAAATCCGTTGAAGATCATCGGGCAAAATCCCTTTTCCACTGTCTTTCACAGCCAGATAGAGTTTTTCCTGCTGATCGGCTTTATCGGTGTAAGTGCTTGCAATAATGGATATCTGACCCCTGTCGGGTGTGAATTTGATGGCATTAGAGAGCAGATTTCCCAATACTTTTTGCATATTATCCTTGTCGAACAAAAACTCAGGAGGATTTATGCGAAATTGTTTTCGAATCACAATACCTCTGTCCTTCACTAAATCCTCGAACGGAAGAATTATTTCGTTCAAAAAATCAACAAAGTTTTGTTGCGTTTGCGTGAGTTTCATTCTTTCGGAGTCCACTTTTCTAAAATCCATCAATTGATTAATTAACGAAAGCAGTAAGCGTGAGTTTCGCTTAACAATATCAAGTTGCTCAAGCACTTTTGGGTTAGTACTTAATTTTAGCGCACGCTCCACCGGTCCGAGTATAAGTGTAATTGGTGTCCGAAACTCGTGGGTAATATTGGTGAAAAAGGAAATTTTATCGACAGTAACCTCTTCTACTTTCCGCGTTAGCTCCTCAAGTTCTTCTTTTTGACGGGTTATCTCATGATTTTGCCGTATCAACATATCATTTTTCTGCGACAATTCAGCCTGATGATCGAGCAGTATATTCATATTTTCCTTCAGCTTCAATGCCTGATCCTGAAGCATTTCTTTCTGTTGTTCTATTTCACTTGTGCGTTCGTCCACCTGTTTGCGAAGATGAATCTCCTGACGAACGAGCAGATTGATGCGATATTTGTAGTAACTAAAAATTGCATATAACAAAAGAGCAACCACCAGCAGAACAAACCACCATGTTTTATAAAGCGGGGGTATCACTTTAATATGCAACGTTTTCACACTATCCGACCAAGCACCATCAGCATTTGTGCATTTTATTTCGAGTTGATAATTGCCATATCCGATATTGGTAAAATTTGCAAATCTTCGCTCCGAACCCACCTCTTTCCATTGATTATCAAAGCCTTTTAGCCGATAAGCGTATTTAATTTTATCAGGATAAAAATAATTCAATGATGAAAACTCCACACTAAATGCCCTATCGGATTCTTTTAACACCATTCCTACAAGCTTGTTGCCAGCGAACTGCAAATGATTGTCAGTTCCTGATTGCCGTGCAGGGAACACAAATTGATTGAGTATTGAAATACGTGTAATCTCAACACTATTATTACTCTGCTGTGGGATATATTTCAATGGATCGAACCAGGTAAGTCCGGCTACATGCCCGAAATAAAGTTTCCCATCTCGTCCTTTGTAATATGCATCCCAATAAAACTGGTTCGATGCAAGTCCATCCACTGTACTAAAACTCCGAAAGCTTTTTTTGCCGGGCTCGAAAGCACATAAACCTTTATCGGTACTTAACCACAAAGTGCCGGTTTCGTCCTCTAGAATGCCATACAGCACATTATCGGTAAGGCCACTGCGGACATCGAACTTTTTAAAAACTCCTTTTCCTGCAACATTTTCGAACGAATAAAGGCCGTTACCGTTGCTTCCGAACCACATTTTATGATTCCGGCTTTCGAGGATACAACTTATTTTTTCTATTTCCTTGGAATCGGGATCAGTTAGTTTGTAATGAAAGTGCTGATATGCAACTATTTGTCTTCGAAAATCGGAGCGATTAAGATAAATACAAAACAAACCATTACCCGTGCCTACCCAAAGTCTGCGTTTCGAATCGATAAAAGTGCCCGTTACCGACTTTATTGCTTTATATTCAGGCAATTGTCGCAACACAGGGAATATTTCATCCGAATTAACATCAATAAAATCGAGACCACTGCGTGTTCCTACAAACAATCCGCTCAAAATCTGATCGGACAAAACAGTGGCTACAAAATTGCTCGAAATATCACCTGTTATGGCAGGAGAGTCAACATACCTTTTAAAAACAGGTCTGAATTTATCTCTGTTAAGAAGCTTATTCAAACCCGCTCCCCATGTTGCAATCCAATAGTCTCCGTTATAGTCCTGTGTAATAGCACTTACCGAATTATGGCTCAAGCTCTGTACATTTTCCGATTGATGTACACTATGTAAAAAACCATTATTACCTTTAGTCCTGATATTTAAACCACCTTCAACCGTTCCTACCCAAAGATCTCCATCGCCGTCTTCGAAAATAGCATTCACAGGATTCTTCGACAAACTTGTAGGAATGCTTTCGTTGTGAACAATATTATTGAAGAAATTTTGCTCGGGAAGCAATAAGTTTACACCACCTTTTTCAGTACCTGCCCACATAGCCTCATCGTCGGAGAGCAGACAACTCATAAAATTATTGCTAAGCGCATTTGGCGAAGGATAAGCAGCTGATGTGAGGCATGAAAACTTATCTGTATTATAATCGTAAATATTAAGCCCGATTAAAGTTGCCACCATAATACATCCATCCTTGCTACGGGCAATATCGGTTACAGTTGCTGAGCTCAGGGAATTGTTGTTGGAGGCATCGTATTGATAATATCGTATTTCTTCGGTATTCATATCATAACGGTAAAGGCCATTTCCGGTACCTGCCCACAAAAAATTTCTGTCGATAAAAAGCACATTCACATCTCCGGCGAGATTTTGTAGTTTATCCTCGGTAGCCACGCGGCTAAACTTTTGATCGTTTGTCTTAATCAGGCGAAACACATCGTTGGCATCGCCTACATAAATATTGCCGTTGTTAAAGGTTATGGCTTCAACAGTTTTACTTTCGAACGCAGCCATGACCACACAAACACCCTGATCATCAAAACTTAACACGCTAAGCCCAGCATCATGCCCTACCCAAAGCATGTCATTTTCGTCACGACTGATAAAGCGGATATTGTTTTTCAACACATTCGAATTACTCTTAATTTTAGCTGCGGCCTCCTGAATTTCACCGGATTTGTATTCATAAAAAAACAAACCATTTTCAGTACCAATCCATAAATTTCCATTCGAATCTTCGCTAACACAATGCACCACATCGTTCGGCAAAGGATTTTCGCGTGTATTACTATCGAAATGTATAAAATCATAGCCGTCGAACCGATCGAGACCTTTGGCCGTGGAAAACCACATAAAACCATGAGAATCGCGAAAAATATGAAACACATGATTTCTCGACAAACCGTCATCAGCAGTAATGTGCCTTATTTTGTATTGTGCATACGACAAATGACTGATAAAGAGAGTAAGTATTGTAAGAGCAATTATATTTTTCGCTTTCATTTCGATGCATTTAACGTATCAGCATTCAATCACTCAGATTCATGTATAAATAAAACGTTTTATGCTAAACAATTAGATTTAGCGCACGCAGTTTTTATGAATTTACGAAAATACATATTTTCGGGCATGCAACGAGGGGATAAACTCGTTTTTTGGGGGGATTTATTTTTTCAAACAATCCAAACTGTTAAATCCGCATAAAATTATTCACGAATGAATGTTTTATCCTAATGCAATCCACGTTTGTCCACTTGTTTATAAGCGTGATAATATATCTTTGCAAACAAATAAACATCGGTCCGACATGCACGTCCGAATAAATTATTTTTTTATGAAAAAAATTACTTTATCACTTTTACTGCTTTGCTGCATTCTTCCCGCTTCGATGACACAAAATGCGCTTTTGATAAGCAAAGTCGATGG
The DNA here is from genome assembly GCA_016937795.1 of Paludibacteraceae bacterium. Lineage (GTDB taxonomy): Bacteria > Bacteroidota > Bacteroidia > Bacteroidales > Paludibacteraceae > Paludibacter. The sequence goes on along the minus strand of JAFGVV010000052.1, from coordinate 23,238 downwards.
TTCTTCACAGGCATATTTGTTAGGCGAAATAAAGAAAATCACATTTAGCAACGAAAGTATTGTTTTTCACAACTCATCAGAACAACTTTATAATCTATCTACAATTCAAAAGTTAAGCTTTACAACTATCTCGTCGGTCGATAAGCTTAAAACCGATGATGCAATAACACTTTATCCCAACCCTGCCCATTCATTCGTTTCGGTAAAAGGACACATAACAAAAGATAGTTCATACAGTATTTTCGACATGCAGGGAAAACTACATTTGCAGGCTAAGCTCAACGAAAAGCAAAGCATTACAGTTGATAAGCTTCGCACCGGACTTTATATTTTAAAAATCGACAACAGAAACCTGAAATTCAATAAATTATGAAGCATCACTTCTTTCTGCTGATATGCTCGTTATTCATTTTCTCGTCGTTAGCCGAAGACAAGGTGTATGTTTATAGGAAGCTTGGCTCGGTACAATCGTATCAAAATTCGCTAATCGACAGCTTGACATTTAGCGCCGACAAGTTGCAACTGCGAATACACCGAACTAACAACTCAATCATCAGCGTATTAATCTCCGGCATCGACAGTATAAAAATCTTCGATATTCCGCAAACAAGCTATAACGCTCCAAAATATGCTGACGATTACGCATTGGCGGGCATCTCATCGTGGACTTCGCGCGCACAGTGGAATCTGGCCAACGTACACGACCCTACTGTGGCAAAGTTTGGTTCATATTATTACATGTATCAAACGGATGCATCGTATGGGAACGCATCATTTGGATATGGGCACTATCTGGGACGCTACTCGCGCGACCTTGTAAACTGGACTATACTGGCATCGCCAATGAAACAAACTCCTCCCACCTGGATTAAAGATTCGTTGAATGCGATCAGAGCACGCATGTCGCTTGCAGCTATCGACAATCCTCAATTTGGCTTTTGGGCTCCTGTAGTGAGAAATGTGGATGGGGTTTTTCGTATGTATTATTCGGTAATAGTAGATAATTATATAAAAACCGGACTACCAAACACTCCCGAAAATTTTGATAACTCATGGACTGAACGTGCATTTATCGGACTAATGGAGTCGACAAATCCGGGTGCGAATCAGTGGGTTGACAAAGGTTATGTGATAAGTTCCGTGAGCGACCGCAGCTCGTATGCAAGAGCCAGCACCAATGACTGGAGTGGTTATTTTAAATGGAATGCCATCGACCCCACTTATATTGTAACGCCTGAGGGCGAACACTGGCTTATTTATGGTTCGTGGCATAGTGGTATTCCGGCTGTAAAACTCGACCCCGATACAGGAAAACCCTATACACTGAATACACTGGCCGATTATGGAACCAGAGTGGCACGCCGCGTAAACAACGATAATAATCGTTGGCAGGCACAGGAAGGTCCCGAAATTATTTTCAATCCCGAGACGGGTTATTATTATCTTTTTCTGGCTTATGACGAATTGTCGGTAAACTACAACACCCGCGTTTGTCGTTCGCGCAACATTCTCGGGCCCTATCTGGGATACAACGGAGCTAATATCACTACCGGCGCCGAATGTTGGCCCATAATTACACATCCCTATAAATTCAATAACCATTCGGGGTGGGTCGGATTCTCGCACTGTGCGGTGTTTCAAAACCCCGATAATGGTCAGTGGTTTTACGCCTCGCAGGGACGACTACCTGCCAATACAGGTGGAAATGCGTACAGCAATGCCATTATGATGGGACATGTGCGTAAAATTTCGTGGACCGACGACGGCTGGCCAATGGTTTCACCTGAACGTTATGCCAATGTGCCACAGGATTTTATAACCGACAGCGATTTGGTAGGAACTTATGAGCATATTGTATTAAATTATGTACCGGGAGTTCAACAAAAGTCAGTTTCAATAACACTGCTCGAAAACTACACATGCCTTGGTGCTTATGTAGGAAAATGGTCATATAATGCATATTCGAAAACACTGATTATCGGTTCTCAAAAATTTAAAATTGAACGTGAACTCGACTGGGAGGCCAATCCACGTGTACCAACAATAGTGTACACAGGAATAAACAGTGTAGGTGTATCGCTTTGGGGTAAAAAAATAAATTAATACTTCAGAACAAACAATATTAAATTCCCTCAGAAAATGATTAGAACCTGAATTTCTTATCGGAATTTACTCAATACTATCATTCTTACTTTTTCAGGATATGTGATTCTTTTTAATCGCATATCCTGATTTTTTTGTTTCAGGTAAAACACGAAACGAAGAAAATGAGTAATTTAGCGGAGAATTTAGCAAAAACATTTCAACACTCTTAGTTGTTTATGAACGTAAATGCAGATTTTTCGAACTCAGAATTAGTTGTGAAAATTATTGATTACTATTCCGAAGCATATCAATCGGAGCTATTGCTACGCAACGAAGTATTGAGAAAGCCGCTGGGAATGAATCTTTTCGACGAAGACCTCACACGCGACAGTGCCGATATTCACATCGCAGCATTTATTGATAATAGTATTGTAGGATGCATGCTTTTGCTCCCGCTGAACGCTGGAACGCTGAAAATGCGTCAGGTAGCTGTAGCTGCAGTTTATCAGTCGAAAGGAATTGGAATTACAATGGTACGCTTCGCAGAGAAACATGCATTGAGTTTAGGTTATACGCAAATAGTGCTTCATGCCCGACTAGCTGCGCTTAATTTTTACCTTAAACAAAACTATCAGTTTTTTGGCGAAGAGTTTTATGAAGTGGGAATACCACATCGAAAAATGATAAAAAATCTAATATTGTAGCCCATTAACTGCCCGTGAATCCTGAATAATACTATATGAAGAAAACAGTACATACCTGGTCATTTTATACAATAATGATGGTACTTTTCGTAGTACTCACCTATTTACTTTTCCGCAGTGCAGGGAAATTTGAAATAGCTGTTACAGCGACCGAAAGTTCAACTGCATTAAAAGGAGCCCTTCTTGACAATTTTCGCATTGCGATGATGCACAACGTCATGGAACCTGCAGCCATGCTTCTTTTGCAAATAATTTCTATTTTGCTGGTGTCCCGGGTTTTTGGTTTTTTATTTGTAAAAATCGGACAACCTACCGTGATTGGAGAAATTTTGGCCGGAATAGTGCTCGGACCTTCATTGCTCGGATATTTTTTCCCCGAAGCCTACCACTTTCTTTTTACACCCGAATCGCTTTCCAATATTTATATACTGAGTGAAATCGGACTTGTGCTCTTCATGTTTGTAATCGGTATGGAACTCGACCTCAGCGCGTTGAAAAACAAGATGGGAACCACCTTTGTCATTAGTCAGGCAAGTATAATTATTCCGTATTTTATGGGAATGTGGCTTGCTTACTATCTTTACGAAGAGTTTGCTGCCGGACAAACTGATTATGCTTCCTTTGCGCTATTCATAGGCATCTCAATGAGTATCACCGCATTCCCGGTACTTGCACGCATTGTGCAGGAAAAAGGACTAACCAAAACGCATTTGGGTACTATTTCGATTGCCAGTGCCGCCTTCAACGATGTGACTGCCTGGTGTGTACTGGCTGCTGTTATTGCCATTGCCAAAACCGGAAGCCTCGACAGTTCGTTATTTAATATCGGACTGGCAGTCGCATACATTCTGGTAATGATGTTTGTGATGAAACCGTTCTTGAAACGTATCGGCGAAATTTACAAAAGCAGCGAAGTAGTAACCAAAAGTGTGTTTGCATTCTTTCTGCTCGTACTCATTATCTCTGCTTACATCACACAACTTATTGGAATTCATGCACTTTTCGGTGCATTTTTGGCCGGCGTAATTATGCCTCCGCTACCCTCATTCCGCAAACTCATTGTGGACAAGGTAGAAGATGTGTCGCTTACACTTTTACTGCCATTGTTTTTTGTTTATACAGGTTTACGCACTGAACTCGGGCTACTGAACACACCCTACCTGTGGTGGATCGCATTGTTATTCGTGGTAGTGGCAGTGATAGGAAAGTTTGTGGGTAGCGCCTTTTCGGCACGACTGTTGGGCGAAAGTTGGAAAGACAGTCTTTCAATTGGTATTTTAATGAATACCAGAGGGCTTATGGAATTAATTGTATTGAATATCGGATACGAGATGGGCATTTTACCTCCACCAATTTTTGTAATGCTAGTGATCATGGCGCTTGTAACCACATTTATGACCACTCCAATACTTTCACTAATTAACTTCCTTTTCCCTGAAAAACGAATTCGTGAAGAATACGAACGTCAACAGGCACTCGGCATTTTCAAAGCGCTCATTGCCATGGGAAATCCTGAAAACGGCAAACCCTTGCTATATGTAGCAAAAACAGTTCTCGACGGTGCAAAAAACAGCTTAGCAGTGAACATACTTCACCTCACTCCCGGCACCGACATTAATCCTTTTCATGGCGATCAATACTCGGACGAGGGATTTAAAACTGTAAAAGAAGAAGCAGTCAGACTAAACCTGCCTATCGAAACAGAATATAAAATTACCGACAATATTGAACATTGCATTGTACGCACTGTGAATTATAACAATTACGATTTTCTGTTAGTTGGTGCAGGCGTAGCTTTATCGGGCGTTCCATTTTTTAAAGACAGATCGTTTTTATCAGGCATAAAATGGTTGAATCGTATCGTAAACCGTGTAAACCGCACACAGGCAATTTTTTATCCCGGGTCACTCATTAAAGACAAAACACGATACTTTATCGAAAACAGCAAATGTAGTGTAGGAGTTTTTGTCAACAGAGGTTTCAGCGACATAAGCACAACTGTAATTCTGATTCAGAGTGAAGATGATGTTTTCCTGATGCGCTACGCACGCCGCCTGATACGTAACAACAAATCGGTCAGTGTCTTTGTATTGGATTTAAATTATCTAATACCAAAGAGCAAAGTGCTTGGCAGTGCTGCCGACGAGTTGGGAAAAACGTTCCCCGGCAGGGCGAAATTCATAAAGAGTTCGAAAAACAACGCATCACTAATATCAAAATTCAGCTTTATGCTTGTAAGTTATCCCGCATGGAACGAACTCTCGGAAAATGACGACACTCTGCTGCGTAGTATTCCATCAACACTGATTATCAATAAAAAGAAAAGCCGCTTTCATGGCGTGGATTATGAAAACGGGATGCAAAAAGAAATTGATTACGATTTAAATTAATTCCGTACAACACAAATTACAAATAATAAAAGGTGATAGTCTGCCTGACCATCACCTTTATATTATTATATAAGATTCTATTTTAATCTTTTAGCAATTTGTGCGTCTACTGAAAACTTTCCACCGCCGCCAATCATAAGTGCCGCTGCTAAACCCAAGACAAGCAGAAAGTATTCGATACCTTCACCCGCCTGATTACCAAACCAGTTCATGAAAAATCCGTGTTCCATATGTCCTCCAAGAAACATTGCACCACCGAGTGTGAGGAAAATTGAGGATGCCATAAAACGTGATCCTGCTCCCAGAATAACGCCAATCGCGCCAACAAACTCAGCTAGTATAACCAACACTCCTAACAAAAGGGGCATTCCCATACTTTGGAAAAAGCCCAGTGTAGCTTCAAAACCATAACCGCCAAACATTCCCAGGGCTTTCTGCATGCCATGAGGTAAAATAACAACTCCGAGTGCAAAACGTGACACGAGCAACGACCATGACTGAGCATCGGTAGCGAAAAATCTCTTAATAAGTTTGTTCATAAATTTCTGTTTTTCTATAATTTGTCATTAATATCTTTGTCTTATTTATCAAAATAAAACGCTATGCTAACATTTACACAAGGTTTTATTTCACAATGCAAAGATACTGCAATACCAAACACAAAACATTAAAAAAATCAGGTATAGGATTGCAAAAATCAGGACAAACGAATAGAACTACGGAATTCGGTAGGAGTAAAACCGGTACTTTTCTTGAAAAAATTATTGAAATGTGCCGACTCGTCGAAACCCAACTCATACGAAAGTTCTTTACTACTTATATTCGAAAACAGTAATGTGCGCTTTGCCTCGACCAAAATTTTACTTTGTATATGCTCCTTAGCAGGCTTGCCAGTGATGCTTTTAACTATTTTATTTAAATAATCGGCTGTCACCGCAAGCATATCGGCATAATCCGATACTTTGTGTTTGCTCTTGTAATGCAAGTCGAGCAGTTGTCTGAACGAACGCAAAAGATGATTGGTCGTTTCGATAAATTGTGGATTATTGTGCTTAACCAAATTGCAATGGTTATTGCTCTGAATAAGGAAGAGCTTAAGCAAGGCCCCAAGTGCTTCGGACGAATAGTTTTTGAGTGAAATCGAAAAATGCTCCATTTGGCTTATCAATCCTTGATAAATTACCATTTGCGAAGAACTGAGGGGCAAAGGAGGCGACTGCCCATAATGGTTGAACAAATAAATATCGTTGATAAGCTTGTCGGAAATTGAATTACTGATGAGAAACTCACTTGTAAAAGCCAACACCCACCCTTTGGGCATTTGATTAAGCACCACCTGATGCATTTGTCCCGGAAGAATAAAATACACGCTACAATCTTCGATGTCGTACTTCTGAAAATCGACATAATGCACTCCACTGCCTTTTTCTACCAGAATAATGGCGTAATAATCATGGCGATGTGGCGAATCGGACTCACCATTTCCATTAAAATAAATATCTTCCATTCGTTTAAGCAAAAACATGCTGTTGTCAGTTACACTGTCGACAAACGAATATGTCTTAATCTGATTATGAGCCATTGTAAATATCTGATATTTGTGAATTATCGGTTTCAAGTAAATTTCAAAAATACGCTATTTATTTATCACAACAAGCGGTTTTGAAAATAATTCTTTATTTTATAAAAATTTGATTATATCTTTGTAAGCTAAAAGTATAAGAAAAAAATATACAGATTTTCATGAAAAAACAGATTGTATTTCTGACAGGTTCCAGTGCCGGTATTGGAAGCGCTACAGCACAAATGCTGGTAGATGCGGGTGCTGTGGTGTACGGAGCATCGCGCCGACAGTCTCCATCCTTTAGCAATGAGCAATCCGGTGGGCAGTTTATTCCATTACAATTGGATGTAAACAACGAGAATGAGATAAAAAAAGCTGTAAACAGAATAATAGCCGAACAGGGCTCTCTGAATGTGGTAATTGCCAATGCTGGAAACGGATTAGCAGGATCGGTAGAAGATGCCGGTTCGGAAGAAATAAAATATCAGTTTGAGACAAACTATTTCGGAGTGCTAAAAACAATTCAGGCCTGCCTACCACTGTTTCGCCAACAAGCTTACGGACGAATAATTGCTGTTTCGTCGGTTGCAGCTGTAATTCCAATTCCCTATCAGGCCTACTACTCATCGGTAAAAGCCGCTGTATTTATGCTCATGCAAGCCTTGACCATCGAAGTAAAACCGTTCGGCATCGAATGTTGTACAATATTACCCGGCGATACTAAAACCAATTTTACTTCGGCACGAAAGCATTCGGAAAATGCTAACAACCAGAGCTCTGCCTACTACAAGCGCATGAAAAAAGCTGTAGAAAAAATGGAAAAAGACGAGCAGAATGGAATGCGGGCTGAAAAAATTGCCAAGGCAATCGTAAAACAGGTTTTCAGCAAAAGAATGAAAATTGTAGTAGTGCCACGCACCGATTACAAACTTATTTACTTAATGGGAATGTGGTTGCCGGCAAAATTAAAGTTATGGCTTGTATCAAAAATATACTGAGAAATATATGAGTACATTTTTTTGAAAAAATGGGTCTGAAACTCATAACTTGTTTCAGACCTTTCTTTTACAAAAGCGAGATGTCATTATATATCAAAGCTTTACACCAAAAGCCAAATCGCCTGCATCGCCCAAACCAGGCACAATGTACGAATGATCATTTAGTTCAGGATCGATAGCAGCAGCCCAAACAGTAGTTTTTGAAGCAGGAAAATGCGAGGCTATATAATCGATGGCATGTTGGCTGGCAATAACAGTAGCCACATGTACATGTGCGGGTGTTCCCTTTGTAAGCAATGCACCATATGCCAACTCCATAGAACCACCTGTAGCAAGCATAGGATCAGTAATAATCAACGTTTTTCCAGTCAGATCGGGCGAAGCAATATATTCGATAAAAATGTCGAACTTAAGGGCATCCTTGTATTTACGATATGCCGAAACAAACGCATTTTCAGCTCTGTCGAAATAGCTCAAAAAGCCCTGATGGAAAGGGAGTCCGGCACGTAAAATAGTTGATATCACAATCTTATCACTTATCACAAATGTAGGAGATATACCTAATGGAGTTTGCACATCTTCGTTTACAAACTTCAAGGTCTTACTGATTTCGTACGCCATTATTTCACCAATTCGCTCCATATTCCTGCGGAAGCGAAGCGGATCACCCTGAATATCGACTGAGCGTATTTCCTTAATGTAATGATTAAGAACTGAATTCTGTTCCGATAAATTATTGATTTGCATATAAATATATTTGTATTTTTTTAGAATTGAAATCCCAAAGTAACTCCTGCGGCAACAAAAGCTGTTTTCCCAACAAAATTAAAACTGCCTTGATTGGTTTGTTCGGTCAGTTGGCCACCATAGCCTGCCACACCAGCATACAAAGCTGCAAAAAAAGATGTTTTATAATTTAATCTGCGTAGCATACCAAAATTTAGTTTCGTATAAACACCTCCTTCGTAAGTATTTTCAGTTGAAAAAGCATAACCTGCATCAAACATCAACATAGGACTCACAATATTCCTGTTGAATACTTTTCGGGCCCTGAAAAAAACAGGAATAAAGCCAACAGCGTCATCGGACTGTGCTAAAGAAAAAGCTAAATAACCTACTCCTATGCCCCAAAATACCGTTTCGTCGGCAAACCTATCAGTACCGAAAGAGATCCCCGCCCCTGTAAAAGCTGAGGCATTTGATTTAAAACGTGCATGGGCAACTCCCACATTCACATCTACCATACCAGTAAGTATATGATCTGAATCATCAGCTTCAGCCGGCTCAACAGCTTCATTGGCTTTGGCCTCTGAAATAGCCTCCACTTCAGATATTCTAAACTGAAAACGTGTACCATCTATCATTTTAAGAACCAACACTTCGTCGTTACGCAGTAAAATTTCACCTATGTAGCTTTTCCCCGACTTGAGCGTAACTTTTTCGGGTAAATCCAACGCAGCGCGTACTTCAAAAGTAGTAAGTAAAAGCAGGCATAATAGAACTGCAGAAAACAGCCTGGATATCTGACAATTATGCATCAAAGCAGTTCTTTAAATTTTTGAATAAAGATGGCTGCATCAGCTTTGGTGAGGCACAGTGGAGGCAAAAGTCTGATAATATTATTTCCACTCACACCGGTAAATATCTTTTTCTCGTAAAGTAATCTTTTGCGTATTTCGCTTACAGGTTGGTCAAACTCAATTCCAATCATAAGCCCCTTACCCCTGACTTCCTTTATTCCCGGAATTTTCCTGAGTTCATCCATTATGTACTCACCTGTTTTCCCGGCATTTTCAATCAAATGATCAGCCTTTAGCACATCTAGTACAGCAATTGCAGCCACACAGGCCAAATGGCTTCCGCCAAAAGTTGTGCCGAGCAAACCGTATCTTGCTTCAAACTTAGGGCTGATAAGTACACCTCCAATAGGGAAACCATTTCCCATCCCTTTGGCAATAGTTATCATATCAGGACGAATATCAGCATATTGATGAGCAAAAAAGCGCCCACTTCGTCCATAGCCCGACTGCACTTCATCAAGTATCAGTATTGTATCGTGCATTTTACATTCATCACTCAACGCTTTCAGAAAATCAATCTCTGGAATTCGGATTCCACCTACTCCCTGAATTCCTTCAATGATCACAGCACACACATCGCCTTTCGAAAGCGATTGACGAACAGCATCAATATCATTCAGAGGAAGAAAATCCACTTCAAAACCATCATTGATAGCTGCATTTATTTTGGGATTATCAGTTACATGTACAGCTGCAGAAGTACGGCCATGAAAACTCTTTTCGAAAGCTATCACTTTTGTTCGTCCGTTGTGAAACGAAGCAAGTTTCAGCGCATTCTCATTAGCCTCGGCTCCCGAATTTACCAAAAACAAAGAATAATCGTCGTAGCCTGAGAGTTTACCAAGCTTCTGAGCCAGTTCCTCCTGCAATTTATTTACAATAGAATTGGAATAAAACACAAGTTTTTCAGCCTGCTGCGAGATTTTCTGGACATAAAAAGGATGAGAATGACCAATCGAAATCACTGCATGTCCACCATATAGGTCGAGGTATTCTATTCCCTGTTTGTCGTAAGTTCGACAGTTTACTCCCTTTTCAATTTCGATATCAAAAAGCGGATAAACATTAAATAATTCCATTATTTCAGTTTTTTGTTGTAAAAGTGTTAGCTGTATTAAATATGACCTGCGATAGTCAAAAAAAGGAAAACAGAATATATGAGCAAAAGCAAAGCCCCTGCCCATCGTTGTATACTGTGCTGTTTGTTGCTGTACACAAAAATCAGCAACAAAAGACTTCCTAAGGCCGTCATCAATAAATCGATATTAATATTCCTGTATGCAGGCAGCGGACTGATTGCCGCGCTTGTACCCAGCACAAAAAAGATATTAAAGATATTCGAACCTACTACGTTTCCAAGCGCGATATCGGAATTTTTTTTGAATGCTGCTACTGCTGATGTTGCTAATTCGGGCAGCGAAGTACCCAAAGCCACCACAGTAAGTCCAATTACCGCCTGACTCACACCCAATGATTCCGCAATACGTGTAGCCGAAGGCACGATTAGCCGGGCACCACCCACAAGTCCGATAAGCCCACCTGTAACCATAATCAACGCCACCCAAATTTTCATTGGTTTATAATCCTCGTCATTGGCTTCGGGGTGCTTTACAGCTTTGCGAACCATTACAGTCATAAACCAAACAAAGAAAATTAAAAGAATAACACCGCCCGCCCTATTCACTTCGTTGTTCATGCCAAGCACAAGCAAAAAAACCACAATAGGAGCCAAAAGGCTGAGGGGCATATCAAAACGCCGTGAGCTCTTTTGCGACACAATCGGAAAAATAACAGCAGCAACACCCAGAATCACAAAGGTATTGATCATATTGCTACCAATAATATTAGTCAACGCAATATCGGTAGTACCTGGGTTGAGTGCGGCCACCAGGTTTACCACCAACTCAGGCGCCGATGTACCAAACGCCACTACTGTAAGACCAATAATCAGGTTAGAGACATTAAAACGTTTGGCCAGTCCCGAAGCTCCGTCCACTAAAAAATGAGCGCCTCCAATCAGAACTACAAAACCTGCAAGTATTAAAAGATAATCCATCATTATATATATGCACAACAAATATCGGATGATTGACATAATCCCCCGAACATGCTAACATTATGTCAATTATTTAGTTTTTTACTGTTGCTTCGTTAAGGGCTTCAACCACATTAATAATATAATCGCCCATTTTTTCACATTCGACAATAATATCCATATATGTTACACTAGCCTGATAACTATACTTTTTACCTTTCACATCCACTACATTTTGCAGTTTCAGCTGATTGCGGAAATTGTTGATTTCATTTTCGATATTTACCGAACGATTTACTTCATCGTTGCTTATATGGTTGTTATCGAGCGATTCAATCATTTGGTGAATTGCACCCTCTACGAGATTCATCATCAGATCGACGTTAGCATTCATTTCACTATTATACAACGACTTATCCTCACGTTTACGCATAATTGTGCGTGCCAGATTGTAGCAACTATCACCCACACTTTCAATCTCGGAAACCACACGCAACATAGTTTGAAGTTGATGTTTACTATCCTCACTAAGACGTCCCTCAGCCACTTTTGTAAGATATTTTGCAATTTCAACCTCCATTCTATCGCTTATATTTTCATACTTTTGAATACGACTAAATTTTTTCACAAATTCATTTTCGTTTTCTTCGTAATACAAATCACGAACAAGTTTAAACATGCGTGATGTGCGTTCGCTGTACACTTTAAGTTCCTTCCATGCCTGAAGCAACGAAAGTTCGGAAGTGGAAAGCATACCTGTTGAAATATATTTGAGTTGAAACTCCTCGTCGGAATCTTTTTTCTTCACCATAAGTGACACTAATTTAGTAATAAGATTGGCGAACCATATCATCAAAAAGGTATTAATAAGATTAAACATGGTGTGAAAAAGGGATAAACCATAGGATGTAGCCATCTGAAAATCAAAAAGCTGAGCCTTTAATGCTGTCTGTTCGGCCGTGAGTTCCTGTGTATCTGAAGTAATCAGATTGACAGTACCAGCATCTAAACTGCTGGTAAATACTGTAAGCTGAGTGGGATCGCCTGGACCAAAATTGGTTACCAGATAAGTAATCATTCTCAGAAAAGGAAAGAAAAGGAAAAGCAGCCATATAACGCCGAAAATATTAAATGTAGTATGAGCAAGTGCTGCTCTTTTTGCCGAAATATTTCCCTGAATTGCTGCCACATTGGCAGTAATAGTAGTACCTATATTCTCGCCCAACACCATTGCAGCACCCAGTTCATACGATATCCAGCCTTTACTTACCATAATTAAAGTTATGGCCATTGTAGCGCTCGACGACTGAACAACAATTGTCAACAATGTTCCAATAAGCAGAAATATTAGCACCGAACCAAAGCCGGAACTCGTGTATTGCGTTAGAAACTCAAGCATCTCAGGATTAGCCTTCAAATCGGGCACCGAGTTTTTAAGCATATCGAGCCCCATAAACAACAACGCAAATCCCAGGATGAACTCTCCAATAGATTTGCGTTTACTTTTTGACGAAAAAATAAATGGTATTGAAACAGCAATCATTGGAAGTGAAAACGCTGCGATACTTACCTTAAAACCAAATAATGAAATAACCCAAGCAGTAATTGTCGTTCCGATATTGGCACCCATAATTACAGTTACCGATTGTAACAGGCTTAGCAAGCCAGCATTTACAAAACTTACTACCATTACAGTAGTAGCGGAAGATGATTGAATAAGCGCTGTAATCAAGACTCCGGTGAGCACACCCGCCACCCTGTTTTTTGTCATTGCAGCTAGTATGGATCTGAGTTTATTTCCAGCTGCCTTCTGAAGCCCTTCACTCATTATTTTCATTCCATAAAGAAATAAACCTAATGCGCCAATAAGTGTTAGAAAATCGTAAAATGAATATTCCATTCTTTCGTTCTTGAAAAGTTTGTTGCAAAAGTAATTCAAAAAACAGAGACACTCAAATAAATACATCTAAAAAAAATGCTTAATTTTACGACGTTTTCAAATTTAAGCATCGCTGTATTCGCAATTTATGGAAAAAAAAGTAACGATTTACTGCAAAAACACCAGTTCGTACCATCAATTTCCCTTCGGTACCTCCCTGATTGATATCTATCACGACTTAGGAATTAAGCTCAAACACCAGGTGGTAGCCGCCAGAGTAAACTACAAAGTAGAGGATCTTAACTTCCTACTGTACAAGCCTAAAGATGTAGAATTCATAGACATCAGCTCTCCATCGGGCATGCGTGTGTATGTACGATCACTTAGCATGGTTCTTGGAATGGCTATTTCAGAGTTATTTCCAAATTCATCCCTGCGTATCGAACATCCAATTTCGAAAGGTTACTATTGTACCCTCGATGCATTCAACGAGAATCTGACCGAAGAGCTAATAAATAAGATTAAAGTAAAAGTAAAAGATATAATTTCGCGCAACGAAATAATTCATAGCGAAGAGAAACAAACCAAAGTGGTTAAAGATCTTTTTGCCAGACAAATGAATCAGAAAGATAAAATCTCGCTTTTCGAAACCTTTGGAACACCATACTGCCGTTATTTCCGCATGGAACATTACTTCGATTATTTCAACGGTGTATTATTGCCATCAACAGGCTACCTCGGCTTATTTGATCTTATCCCCTACTACGACGGCATGCTACTCCGTGTTCCTAACCGCGACAATCCGGTAGCACTCGACAAAGTAGAATACTTACCTAAAATGTTCGATATCTTCAAAGAATATGTAGGCTGGAATAAAATTATGAATCTGAACAATGTGGGTGAATTCAATGTAGCTTGCAAAAACAATCAGTCGTTCAACCTGATAAAAGTTTCGGAAGCACTTCACGAGAAAAAAGTAGCCAGCATTGCCGATATGATTTCGCAAAGAAATGAAAAAGTAAGATTTGTACTCATCTCCGGACCTTCGTCATCAGGAAAAACAACATTCAGTAAACGTCTTTCAATTCAACTTATGGTAAGCGGGTTGAAACCTGTAACCCTTTCGCTCGATAATTATTTTGTAAACCGCGAGGATACACCACTCGATGAAAATGGCGAATGGGACTTTGAACACCTACATGCGCTCGACCTTGACCTGTTCAACAAACACTTAAAACAATTGCTAAATGGCGAAGAAATCGAGATTCCGTTTTTCAACTTCGAAGATGGCAAGCGGTATTACAAAGGCGAGAAACTGAGATTAGATAACGATAGCATTTTGCTTATGGAGGGTATTCATGCACTAAACCCCGATCTTATACCCGGCATTCCACCGGATATAACATTCAAAATATATGTTTCAGCACTCACAACCATCTCCATCGATAATCACAACTGGATTCCCACTACCGACACAAGGTTGCTACGCAGAATCATTCGCGATTACCGATTCCGAAATTATTCGGCCCGCGAAACCATCGCACGTTGGCCCAGTGTGCGCCGTGGCGAAGAAAAGTGGATATTCCCCTATCAGGAAAATGCAGATGTCATGTTTAATTCAGCACTACTTTTTGAACTTGCAGTACTCAAAAAACATGCTGAACCAATATTGGCCGAAGTACCCAAATATTGTGACGAATACACAGAAACACATCGCCTTATAAAGTTCCTGAATTATTTCGTATCGATTCCTGAACGCGAAATACCACCAACATCGCTATTACGGGAATTTGTAGGTGGCAGCAGTTTTAGATATTAAATTTGTAATGAATACTATTATTCTTTTTTTTTCGTTTGAATAATTGCTCACGAAAATGTATCTTTGTCAATTATTTCTCTGATTTTAAATGAAAAAAATATCATATCTCATCATATTCCTCACTTTTAACGTCTTATTTACTTCTGCCCAAAAGCGGGCGAATGGACGATTCGGACATAACCTGCCCGGCGTTTTTTCGATTATGCTCTCTGGGGTTGGACCGGCGTATCTGTTTGGCGATGTAGGTGGACAGGTTGAAGACCAGGTTTTACTCGGCAGCACTGATTGGGACATGGCAAAGACAAGGTTTTTGTATTCAATAGGATTCAGACAACTTTTTCCAAACAATTTCGGTCTAAAGGCTACACTTGCCTTCGGACAATTTGCAGGCACCGACGAAGGAACATCAAATCCAACCAGAGGATATTCTTTTACATCGGACATAACTGAAATTTCAATTCAAAGCGAATATACATTGTATGGGGGGCCATATTCAAAAATACGTACTCCAAGTTTAATTTATGTATTTGCAGGTGCAGGTGTTTTGAGTTACAGACCAAACTTAATAAGAGATGGAGGCCCAAGACCCAATGACATTATAAATACAGACGGGATAACACCCGTTATGCCCTTCGGCTTAGGATATCAATATCAGTTTTCCTCGCGTTTTGCGCTTGGGGCTGAGTTTGGATGGCGATACACTTTCACCGACTTTCTTGATGGAGTATCTACACTAAACTCACGTAGCAATGATGTATTGTCGAATCTCAACTTTACATTCACTTACAAAATGTATGGTGGAGTTCCAAATGCTGACAAATGCAATTGCAACTGGTGGTAAAACAGAATTAGCGTTTATGCAAAAATTGCTATATTTAATTATGTTCGTTACAATTCCGATTGCGCTATATGCGCAGCGGAATCAAAGTTTGGTGGGCGAAACTTCTATCGACATCACCGCTGGCCCATCTACACTTTTTCTTGGCGATATTGGCGACCCATTTATGGAAGATTATCTTTACACACGCAATCGTTTCGACCAACTAATGCCTGCAAACTCTGTTATTTCGGTTGGTTACCATCAATCAATAACTGAACGATGGGGATTGAAAATATCTGCACATGCTGGTATTTACGACCGAAAAGACGACAATTACAGCTTCAGATCAAGTATTTTTGAATTTGCAGGCCGTCTGGAATACAATCTTTTTATAAATTACTATCCACGGGTACAGTCCTTATACATTTATACTGGGTTGGGCTTTCTATACAGCAATTATTTCAACGAGCGCCTTTCTTCACGTTTGACCCTGGCTGACAAAGCCATTGCACCTGTCATTCCAATAGGCATAGGCTACAAACACGAAATCTTCGACCGATTTTCTATTGGTGCCGAATTCGATGTACACTATAGTCTCACGGATATGATTGAAGGCAAAAAAGGCGGCTTGCCACACGATGCACTTTCCACACTTTCACTGGTTGTATCCTATCAGATCTCCGATGGTAACCGGCGCCTTAAAGGTTGCAATTGCAACTGGTAACCTATTCACTTACAAGCAGAACTTCCAACACAGCGACGAGCATAACGCTAATATTCACAGACATGAATTTTACCGAATCCTTTGAAGATCAATGCGCATTTAAACAACCACCAATATTTTTCACAGTTGGCACTTATGCATGACAAAAAAGCCCTTTCCGTAAAGAAAAGGGCTTCTGTATATAATTACGAAGCTATTTATGCCAATTTATTAACGTAAAGACTAAGTTTCGATTTAAGATTCGAAGCTTTATTTTTATGAATGACGTTACGTTTAGCCAACTTATCGAGCATTGCGCTAATTTTAGGCAACATTTCAGTTGCTACAGCTTTATCAGTTGTAACACGCAATTTACGAACAGCGTTACGTGCAGTTTTTGCATAATAACGGTTGTGTAACTTACGTTTTTCTGTCTGACGAATTCTTTTAATTGACGATTTGTGATTTGCCATCTCAAATATGCTTTTTTATCTTTTTATACTACTATTAGTAGCCCATAGGGGAGTCGAACCCCTCTTTCCAGAATGAAAATCTGGCGTCCTAACCGATAGACGAATGGGCCAAAATGTCTTTTTGCATTGCGATATTGTATCTCTCAATTGCGGGTGCAAATATACGGCAGTTTTTTGAAACAACAAAACGTTTTCAGTAAATATTCAGTAAATATTTTTCATAAATCTCCAACTATCTGTTTGTCAGAATACATTTTAAGTAAATTGTTTGGAAAAACATCGGCACACTGCAGTATTTTTTGTAATTTTGCTACACAAATCATAGAATTTATGCAGGAAAAAACCCGTGGAATTGTAATGGGATCACTCAAGTACTCCGATTCTTCGGTAATAGTGACAGTTTACACGCAAAAATTTGGTAGAATTTCGTACATGATATATGGCGTAGCAAAGAAAAAGTCGGCATTCCGATCAGCCTTTCTTCAGCCACTCACTCTTGTCGAACTTGATGTTTTACACACCCCCGGAAAAGAAATTCAAAAAATAAAAGATGTACGTACTACTATTCCGCTCACGGGTATTTCTTTTCACCCGGTTCGAAATTCAATAGCACTGTTTGTGGCAGAGCTAATGCTAAAATCACTTAGAATTTCAGAACCCGATAATATGATGTACGATTTTTTGGAAAATGCAATACAGATACTCGATTGCAACGAACAGGGCTTGTCAAATTTTCACCTTATATTTATGATAAGGTTGGCACGCTACCTGGGATTTGAACCCGACACCCTGACAGGCACAGGCGAGTATTTCGACATGCTGAACGCCACATTCTGCGTTTCTCAGCCTCCTCATATTCATTTTATGAACACAGAAAGCACAAAAGCATTTACCGAACTAGCAAAATGCAACTTCGACAACATGCACCGTGTAAGCATAGGGAGAGAATTGCGCTATCAATTAATTAACAACTTGGAGCATTTTTACCGACTACATCTACCTGACTTCAAAGGGATAAACTCACTAGGAGTCCTTCACGAGCTTTTTGACTGAAACACCTCAACTTCTACATCCTGAAGCGACTTACTCCGTGTAACAAGATATACACCTGCAAAAACCAACACTGAAGCCAATAATTGTTGAATACCAAAAGCGTCAATCCCCATAACCACAGCCGCCAGCGTTGCCACAACGGGCTGCAGATAATTATACATACTGAGCGTGGTTGGCCTGAGCACCTTTTGCCCCATAGCCAACAATATATATGTAACAAATGTAGCAACAACAACCACATATATAACACGGAAAACAACGGATCTGTCGTATGAAGTAAAATCGGCATGAAGTAGCGACCCGTAATAAAACGGCAAACTCTGAATGCTTGCAAAAAGAAACATCCATTTCATTATGGTGACTGGCTTATACTTCGAAATTAGTTTTTTAAAAAGCGTAAGATACAATGCAAAAGACATTACAGCTCCAAAAACCAAGAGATTTCCTTTCACACTTCCACTCCCCACCTCGGCCTCACCCGAAAAAACAAGCAACAATGCTCCCGATGCACCTGTAAGCACTCCAAGTGTCTTTTTAAGAGTAATGGGTTCACGAATGAAAACTGCAGCAAACAGCATACTTAATATCGGCAACATTGTCACCACAATTGAAGCATCGATTGGCGAAGTCATCGACAAACCAACAATAAACGGCAGCTGATTTGTTGTAAGTGCAAGTGCTGCAGCAAAAAAAAGCAAAAACACATCCTTCGCCCCGACCTTTTCACGAACAAAAGCCGATGCAAACCAGAACAACAACATTCCACCACAGAGGCGAAAGAAAGTAAGCAGATAAGGATCGACAGCCTCAGGCATCAACGATCTTGAAACCGGAGTATTCAATCCGAATAATATATTAGCTGCAAAAACAGCTATATGCCCTATACGCTTTTGTTTTTCCATAACAGTCTGCAAAGATAGCTTGCCAAATCGGTAAAACTATGTGTTTTTCAAAATATCTCAACAAACTGAAAGTAAAAAATAAAAACACACTCACAACAGTCGAAATCAAACAATTATTTGTTTAATTCGATAATAGTTTTTAGTTTTGCAGCTCACACCAACCAGGTAAACATAAAATGAAAATCGACACCACATCACAACGCAGTTTATTCCCCGAGGAATGTCTTTTACGCGAACTTGCACGCCAGCCCCGGCTGTCGATAGGAATCCCCCGCGAGAATGCCGAAATAGAAACACGCCTCGCACTTACTCCCGAAGGCGTAGCTATAGTAGCCGAAGAGGGACATAGCGTGTATGTGCAACGAGGTGCAGGCGAACCAATGTCTTACTCAGACCTTCAATACAGCGAAGCAGGCGCCTACATGGTCGATTCGGCCCCGGATGTATTCAGCGCCGACCTTGTGCTGAAAATCACACCCCCTACTCTACAGGAATTAAGCCTGATGCACGACCGCTCATCCGTCTTCTCGATGCTACAACTTAGCAATATGTCTCCTGAAGCCATTCATTTAATGATGAAGAAAAAAATGAATGCTATTGCTTATGAATTAATCAAAGACGAACAAAAAGCATTTCCTGTAATGACCTCCATATCCGAAATTGAAGGCAACACAGCCATCGGAGTTGCAGCTGAACTTATGAGCGTCGAAAGAGGAGGCAAAGGATTGTTATTGGGCGGCGTCGCTGGCATTTCGCCTACCGAAGTACTAATACTGGGAGCCGGCATTACCGGCACTGTAGCCGCTCGCTCAGCACTTGCATTGGGCGCTCAGGTAAAAATCTTCGATCACGACATAAACAAACTCCGAAAGATTCAACATTATCTGGGACAGCAAGTTTTCACCTCGGTAATTCACCCATCCGTATTATTCAAAGCACTTGCCTCGGCCGATGCTGTGATTGGGAACTTGAGATACATCAATGGTTCCGAACGGTTTATGGTATCGGAAGACTTGGTAAAAACCATGAAACCGGGAGCTGTTATCATCGATCTGAGTGTTGATCAGGGAGGGTGTTTTGAAACATCTGAATGTCGCACGCTTCGCAATCCGGTTTATCAGAAATTTGGTGTCGTACACTATTGCGTCCCAAATATATCAGCACGCGTTGCCCGTACTACCTCAATGGCACTCAGTAATATTTTTGCCCCCATAATTTTGAAAATTGCAAACTCAGGAAGCGTAAAACTGGCTATATCTGAGAGCTCTGGCTTCCGCAACGGGGCATATATTTTTGGCGGAATACTGGTCAATAGACTAATAGGCAACTACTATAGCATAAATTCAAACGATATAGGCTTACTTTTGGCCGATTATTAATGAAAAAATATTTTCAAATTTATCTCACACATATCCAATCTCAATATTCTTATGACAAAAAGATATCTTAGTCTGTTACTGATATTAGTAACTATTTCGTCTTATCCGTACGACAACGTGGGACATCGGATCATTTCGGAAGTCGCCTACCGAAACATGACCAAAAAAGCCTGCAAACAAACCGATAAAATACTTGGGGTTAAAGGTATAGTTTACGAATCGTCGTGGGCCGACGAAATTCGGAGCGACGAGAACTATAAATATAGTTATCAGTGGCATTATCAGAATTTGAAAGATGGCATGAATCAAACTGATTTAAAAGCCCTTATCGAAAACCCGACAAAAGAGGGTGAGCATCTATTTTATGCCATCGACCTAATGATAAAGCGCTTAAAGAAAGACAAAGCAGATGCTGAAGCGCTTAAATTCCTGGTTCATTTTATCGGCGACCTGCACCAGCCCATGCATTTAGGACGAGTAGAGGATTTGGGTGGAAACCGTGTAAAAATAAACTGGTTCGGAAGGAACACCAATATACACTCGGTATGGGATGGACAAATCACTGACAGCCGAAAATTATCGTACAGTGAATATGCAGATTTTGTAGAAGACAAATTCTCATCCAACAAAAAGAAATATACAACTTACAATATGCTTGCTTCGGTAGAAGAGACTTACATGCTTCGTAACGAAGTTTATGCATGGGATGCCGGCAACACCAACAATTACCACTATTTATATAAATTCACCGACGATCTTGATCTATTATTTTACCGTGCAGGCATTTACCTGTCGGTAGTATTAAACGACATATATCGTTAAAAAGAAAGCGCCCTGCAGAACAATTTTGTTTTGCAAGGCGCATTTTCATCATCACTATCACATTGTAAATCGAAACAAGATATAATTTCAGGTTGTATTTTTTATTCCCGACTGCAAACTTATGCAAACCGAAAAGTAAACGTCGATTTTCATTGTTTTCTGCAGTTCAAAATTAAGAAAAACACTGCATAGCACAAAAAAAAATGTTTGTAAGCATGGCACAGTACACCGACATAAACGCCTGAATTGTTGATAATTAAATTTTGGCAACTAATATAATTCTGTAAGCCTCCGAGAATTGCCCAAAATTCTGCTAAAAACACCTACCGAAAATGACTACATTGAAGTTTCGACATTATAGATGCTTTTATTATACCTTACTTGTGTTTTCAATTCTGACACTTTCGTCGTGCAGCAAGCGAAAATCCACAAATCAACATATTTTGCAAGCAGAAACATTATTGCCCGGACAACCCGACTCTGCATTAATACTTTTGTCGAAACCTGAAATATCAGGGAAGTTAAGCGCACCCGACAAAGCCGCTTTAAAACTATACAAAGCATATGCAACTTTCTTGTCGGATACAGCTCAAGCCAACAGATCAATAGCCTACGAGGCGCTAAAATACTACGACAACAGTCAACTCGCGTACGAAAAAGGCTTAGCCCATTTTCTTTACGGACACATTTTGCTCGACGAAGAAGAAGTGGACGAAGGAATGATACATTTTAAAAAAGCAGCAAAGGCACTAATCAACACTAACGAAAATAACCTGATAGGACTTGCCTACTACTACATGGGCTACAGTTATGCACTTGATGCCGTGTACGACAAAGCCTTACATTCGATGAAAATTGCTTCGATTTATTTCAAAAATGCAGAAGAGAATATAAACAACGCCTTTGCGCTGAGGGAAATTGCAAATGCTTACGATATGGGGCGATACGACACCGACAGCGCACTGGTTTATTTCAACAAATCGAAAAATGTACTTCTACAGGAAGGGGACACAGCAGGATTCTTCGATGTGCAGTTCTACCGTGCCATTACCTTACTAAACAGAACCGATCGGTTTGAAGAAGCAAAAAATGACATTTTAGAAGTCTATAGATACTACAAAAACGACAGCTATTATCACAACAAACTATCGTATGCCTATGCCAGAATGGGGTACGCCGACTCTGCCATGTTTTACTATCAGGCATCCAAACAGGACACTACAAACATATACAGTAAGATGGCAATAAATATGGCTGGTGCATATACTTACAGTGCGATGGGAAAATACAAAGAAGCTCTTGAAGCATATACACAGTACGATTTAAATAAAACCGAAATCTTTAACGAGCAAAGGAAAAGTCAGCTTTACCGTATCGACAAGGGTTTCGACATATCAGAAAAAGAGAAAGAAAATACTGAATTACGCGTGCAACAACGAAACATGATCATACAGATAAGTATCATGATAATATTAGTTTTAGTTCTGGTAATTGCATTTATGTTCCAAGTACTCCGAAGGAACAGAGAACGACTTCAACACACAAAAGAAAAACAAAAACTACTTGAAAAGATGGAGCAAAAACGTGTAATACTCCTCACAAAAATTCGTGGTCGTATCAACTCAGCACTTCAACTCAACAAAATGGAAACCAAATACAGGCATGGTGGCACTGATGCAAAAGAGCTACTGAATGAAATCCTATTGCAGGCTGTTTTATCAGAATCGAATTGGGAGGAATATATCCACGAAATCGACCTGATAAGTAATTATCATATTTCGGAACTGACAACAACACATCCCACACTTACCAATGCTGACAAAATAGTCATAGCACTTAGCTCGTTAGGGATTGACATTACCGACTCATGCACACTGCTCGGCATGAACAAAAACACAATGTATAGACGTCGAAACACTATAAAAGAACGACTTGGCCTTGACAAAACAGTCGATTTTGAAAAGTGGATACACGAAAGAATTCCTGGATCAAGTCAAAAAGTTGGGGAGAAAGCAATAAAGTATTAGTTTTG
>JAFGVV010000051.1 GCA_016937795.1 Paludibacteraceae bacterium | reverse complement strand
GTTTCTATATTGTGCACATTTTGTGTATGTGAAAATGTATAGATGCAAAATCAGCCACATACATTTTGCTGTAAGTGGCTGATTTTCTAGTCGGGGTAGCGGGATTCGAACCCACGACCCCCTGCTCCCAAAGCAGGTGCGCTAACCGGACTGCGCTACACCCCGAAATTTGTTTTTTTTGCGCGGGATTCGGACTTACGACTCTCCCAATCTTAAATCGGGATGCGCCAACCGGACTGCGCTACACTTCGTTGCAATTGTATTTCTCAAAAGCGAGTGCAAAGATAGAACTTTTTACTGACTTTACAAACTTTTTGTTGTATTTTTGTACAGATAATTCAATTTATTTATTTCACAGTAATATTATTGTTCTGTGAATCTGTTTATTAAATCAATGGCCGGAATATACATTCATATACCTTTTTGTAAACAACGATGTACATATTGTGATTTTTATACACAAGTGGCACCTCAAATGATACCCGATTTGGTGAATGCATTATGTCGTGAAATGGATATCAGAAGCGATTATAATCAACATGCGACTATCGATACGATTTATTTTGGTGGTGGAACGCCCAGTCTGCTCAGTGCAGCACAGTTTAATCTGATATTTTCGGCAATTTTCAGCTATTTTTCTGTGTGTTCTGATGCCGAAATAACCTTCGAGGCCAATCCTGACGATTTATCGCCTGAATTCTTTTCAGAAATCAGAAAATTGCCTTTCAACCGTATCAGTATAGGCATTCAATCGTTCGACGACAATGATCTGAAAGCAATTAACCGTCGTCACACTGCCCAACAGGCTGAAAGCGCTATTATGCTAGCTCGTGAAGCTGGTTTTCGCAATATCAGCATTGATTTAATCTATGGTTTGCCGGGACAAACATTAAGCGCATGGGAAAAGCAATTAGACAAAGGATTAAATCTGCAACCCGAGCATATATCCATTTACGGACTTACATACGAAAAAGACACAAAACTATGGAAACAGCGTGAAAAAGGTCTGATATCTGTAGTGAATGAGGAACAAATGATTGACATGTACGAATTACTAATCGACAAAACAGCACAAGCTGGCTACGAAGCTTATGAAATATCGAACTTCGCAAAACCGGGTTTCAGATCGCGTCACAACAGTGCTTACTGGAAACTCACACCCTTCATCGGATTAGGACCTTCGGCGCATTCGTTCGATGGTAATTCACGTCAGTGGAATATTGCTTCGACAAGAAAATATATCGATGCAATAGCACATAACAATATTTTCTTTGAGAAAGAGGCACTGAGTGATAATGAAAAATTTAACGATTTCGTGATGATTTCTTTACGTACTAAGGAGGGAATTGATACTGAAATAATTTACAAACTGTTTGGTAGCAAATTATCAGCGCTATTGAATTTTAATGTGGCAAAATATATTGAATCCGGACACATTATATCGGAAAATAAAAAGCTCTTTCTCTCGTTGAAAGGAATACATATCTCCGATGCCATAATAAGCGATTTAATGTTCGTTTAGTTGTTTCTTTCATTTAATGCAGAAAAACAATCATTTAACAAACACATTATATCAATTTATATTTCCGGAAAAAAATTGTATTTTTGCATTCTATATGCGTTAAAACCCTTCGTATGGCAAATATCACTCAAAATAAAGATTTCAAATCAAAACTATCGACCTGGTTTTGGGGCTTGTTTACACTCGCAATGATAGCAATGATTGCTATTTTCACATTTATCAGTATTGGTTGGTTAGGTTACCTTCCTCCTATCGATGAACTTCAAAACCCCATTAACAAATATGCTACTGAGATATATTCATCAGACCTTCAATTACTTGGAAGGTATTCGCGAAACCAGGAGAACAGAGTTAAGGTAGAATACAGCGAAATTTCGCCTTATGTCATTAATGCTTTGATTGCAACCGAAGATGTGCGCTTTTACGAACATTCAGGTATCGATGGAAGAGCATTGACACGTGCGATAATACTGCGCGGTATCTTTCAGAAAAAAAGTGCCGGTGGTGGAAGTACACTTACACAGCAACTTGCCAAACAACTTTATTCACCCGATGCCGATAATTTTATTCAACGTGCGTTACAAAAACCTATAGAGTGGGTTATTTCTGTAAAACTTGAAAAGTTATATACAAAAGAGGAAATCATGACGATGTACCTCAATCAGTTTAGTTTTCTGTACAATGCTGAGGGGATTAAATCGGCTTCGCAGGTTTATTTCAGCACTACGCCCGATAAATTAAAAATTGAAGAAGCTGCCACATTGATTGGAATGTGTAAAAACCCATCCCTGTACAACCCTGTAAAATATAACGAACGATCGCGCGAACGACGAAATGTGGTACTGAATCAGATGCTCAAAGCCGATTATATAACAGTAACTGTATATGATTCGCTAAAACTTCTCCCTTTAGAATTAAAATTTCAAAGAACTGATCATAAACTTGGCATTGCACCGTATTTTCGTGAGTATCTTCGACTTATGCTTATTGCCAAAGAGCCTAAAAAAAGTGATTATGCAAGTTGGCAGGAGCAAAAATACATTGACGATAAATGGAATTGGGAGAATAATCCACTCTATGGTTTTTGTGTAAAAAACAAGAAGCCCGATGGTTCACCTTACAATATTTACACAGATGGATTAAAGATTTATACCACCATCGATTCGCATATGCAAAAATATGCCGAAGATGCGGTGAGCGAGCACATGCAGTCGCTTCAGAAAACATTTTTCAAAGAGAAAAAAGGTCGCGCCACAGCACCGTTTTCACGTCGGGTGAAGCAGGAAGAAATTGATGGAATAATGAAAAGAGCTATTCGTCAATCGGATAGATATTACCGAATGAAAGCTGCCGGATTTACAAGCGAGCAGATTGATGCATTGTTTAAGAAACCAGTGGAAATGCAGGTGTTCTCATACAATGGTCTGATTGATACTGTATTATCGCCTATTGACTCAATAAAATATGTAAAACACTTTCTGCGATGTGGTTTTATGTCGATGGATGCACGTAGCGGACATGTAAAAGCATATGTAGGTGGACCGGACTTTGAGCACTTCCAATATGACATGGTTAACATAGGACGCCGACAGGTAGGTTCAACTGTAAAACCATATCTTTACACACTGGCCATGGAAGAAGGTATGAATCCATGCGACAAAACAGTTAATCAGCAAATTACATTACACGATGCTGTAGGCCGACCATGGACACCTCGCAATGGTTCACGCTCGCGAATTGGCGAAGAGGTTAGTCTTCGATGGGGTTTAGCGAATTCGAACAACTGGATTACAGCTTATTTAATGAGCCTTTTCACGCCCGAAGCTTTAGCCAAATTCATGCATTCGTTTGGCATTCGTAGTCATCTCGATCCTGTACTGTCGCTTAGTTTGGGTATTTGCGATATTTCGGTTGCCGAAATGGTTGATGCCTATACAGCATTTCCAAACAAAGGAATCAGGGTTGAACCTGTTTATGTGACCCGTATTGAAGATTCGAATGGAAATATAATCGCTACTTTTAATCCGGTAATGCATGAGATTTTTAGCGAAAACACATCATACAAGATGATTTACATGCTCAGAAGCGTGGTTGATGGTGGTACAGGCGGACGCATCAGAAGTCGTCATGGGCTCACTATGCAAATGGGAGGAAAAACAGGAACAACACAAAATAATTCCGATGGTTGGTTTATGGGCTTTACGCCTTCGTTAGTTTCGGGCGTATGGGTAGGTGGTGAAGATCGTTCTATTCACTTCGATAATATCGCCGAAGGACAGGGAGCAAGCATGGCATTGCCTATTTGGGGCATCTATATGAAAAAAGTGCTCAACGACCCAAAAACAGGTTATTCGTCAACTGAAAAATTTGAAATGCCTTCCGATTTCAATCCAAATGCCGGTTGCGAAGAAAATATGTTCGATGAATGATTTTTCAGTATATGACGGTTAAACCTTTTTATAAAAAAATAATCTGATTATTCCGAAACAAGCTTAAAATTTCGAACGAAAAAAACCTTGCACGCGTTTAATTTGCTTTATTTGCACAGATTTTGTGTGTAGCCCATGAAAGGCATTGAATTAAGGTATTAAATAAAGATTGAAAAAAACATTATTCATATTCGCATTTATTGTGACTACACTGTCGGGTTTTGCGCAGTGGAATACCGATCGCATTCTGACAATTGGACGGAATGCGCTCTATTTTGAGGACTATGTACTTTCCATTCAGTATTTTAATCAGGTAATAAAGATAAAACCATATCTTGCCGAGCCTTATATGTACAGGGCTATGGCTAAAATTCAACTTGGCGACGATAAAGGTGCCGAACTTGATGCAAACGAAGCCATAGAACGAAATCCGTTTATGCCTCAGGCTTATTATATCAGAGGATTTGCCCGACGCCGACTGTCACTTTATGCTGATGCGGCGAATGATTTTTCAAGAGCACTCGAATTTAGTCCTGCCAGCTTCAACCTGCTAATGAACCGTATGGACGCTCTTATGCGGCTCGAGGATTACGAAGGAGCTATGCGCGACCTGGAAACCTATATGCGCCAAAACTCTAAAAATCCGGCCTTGTTCTACGAAAAAGGAATTATTCAATTAGCCATGAAAGACACACTGGCTGCCGAGAATTCTTTCAACGAACTACTGATACAAGACAGTACAAATAATTTGGGTTGGAGTGCAAGAGCTTTGTTGCGTATGCAAAAAAATGATATTGAAGGGGCTTATGCCGACTATTCAAAGTCAATAGCACTCAACTCTAACTACTTTGGCGATTATATCAATCGGGGTATTTTGAATGTACGCCGCAAAAACTTCCGTGAAGCACTCAGCGACTACGACAAAGCTATTTCGCTCGATAACAAAAGTGAACTGGCTTACTACAACCGCGCATTGCTCAGGGCAAACCTTGGTGACAACAACAATGCGCTCGACGATTTCAACAAAGTGCTCGAACTCGATACAACCAACACCGAAGCGCTTTTTCAGCGTGCAATGCTGCACAATACTTTGCGACAATTTAAAAATGCCATTGCAGATTACAAGCTGATCATCGAAAAATATCCTTACTTTTTGCCCGCCTATTGGGGAATTGCTGAGGCGGAAACAGGTTTGGGCAATGTACGAAATGCTTTCAAGTACCGACAAATGGCTGCTGATATCGAAAAAAACAAGGATAAAATACAGAAACAGCAAAAAGAAGATGAACTTGTGGCAGGTAACAAAATGGTAAAAGGAACAGCCCGAAGCAATCAGAGTAGGAAAACAGAACTGTTTAATCGTTTTGTCACGCAGAACATCGACGACTCGAAAACCGATTCAAAATATACCGATTCGCGTCGTGGAAATGTACAGGATAAATTTGTGGATGTGGTAAACGAACGAAATTTTGTGCTTTCGTATTATGCCAGAAACGAAGAAATCCGACGTACAAATCTTTATCATGCAGCAGTGGACGATTATAATAAAAAGCATCTCCTGGGTACAGCACTTAAGATTACAAATAACGAAATACCACTGACTTCCGAACTTGTAAATACTCACTTCGAAGTAATTAATGAGGTTTCGAGCCGCCTTGAAAACGAAAGTTTTAATGCCGATTTGTATTTCTACAGAGCTGTTGAATTTGGTTTGGTACAGGATTTTAATAGTGCCATCGAAGATTTAAACAAAGCACTTGCCATTCGTCCCGATTTTGCCATTGCTTATTTTACACGTGCCAACATCAGAAACAAATTACTCGATTATCTGAAAAGCACCACTAACGATCAGGCGAATACCCTCAACGAAGCGCGTAGCGACAAAAGCAACCTTCAGCTTTTAGATAATCAGTATAAGTTTGAGGCTGAACTCATTATTAGGGACTACGACAAAGTAAATGAGTTGCTGCCCGATTTTGCATTTTCGTATTTCAACAAAGCAAACATCATGGCTACACAAAAAGACTTCAGAGCTGCAATATTATTCTACAGTAAAGCTATTGAAGCCGACAACGAATTTGCCGAAGCTTTTTATAATCGTGGATTGACTTATTTATTTACAGGTGACGACAAAAAAGGCCTTGCCGATTTAAGCAAAGCCGGCGAACTTGGTATTTATAAAGTGTACAATCTTATTCAGCGATTCGGGAAGTAGATTATTAGTTCTGAGTATTGAGTGTCAGAACTCAAAACTCAGAACTCCAGACTAACCAATCAC
This sequence comes from Paludibacteraceae bacterium, assembly GCA_016937795.1. Classification (GTDB taxonomy): domain Bacteria; phylum Bacteroidota; class Bacteroidia; order Bacteroidales; family Paludibacteraceae; genus Paludibacter. The sequence continues at coordinate 20,864 of JAFGVV010000051.1, read as the reverse complement.
CTCCATTTCACATTTTTTACAATCGAAACGAAGTTCAAACTTTTGTCCTTTGTGAGTGAGATAGAATGGTTCGTTTACTTTTTCTTTATAACCTTCGCGCGGACACCAGCCCATTTCGTACTTAATGCAATGTTTTGTAAACATTAATGGCACACCCTCCTGATGCTTGATTTCGAAACCGTGTTGAATACTTTCCACACCATGTGCACGATAAAAAGCTTCTGCATTTTTGTTGGTCACATTTCCCAGATATGTGAGTTGCTTAATCGGGAAACTGCTGTGCACAGCTTTTCGGGGCAGTTCGCGCACATAATTGTTTGCTCTTAGTTCGTCGAGCTTTTCAATTGCCTGTCGGCGCCATTCGCTCAACACCGATGCTGGAAAAAACCACGCATTTTCGAGTGTTATTTCAAGATTTTGTAACTCGTAAATACTGCTTCCGAGTTTCGAAAGTTGCTGACGAATATTTAGTTCTACGTTTTCAGGCTTCGAAGCAATCTGTTTTTCATATTCGAACGAAAGGGTTACAGTTTCGTTTTCCTCAGAAATAATATTGAGCTGAAAACCATTAGCTGTCTCCGAAAATATCATCTCCACTCCCACCCGACGATCAGCCTTTTTTCCATTCATAATTTTCTCAAAAGCCTGATCCTGATTTCTGTAAATAAACGTTCCGGCTCCTATTTTGGGCATTATATCAGGAAAACAAATGGCTGTTTTCTGATTTTCCTGCGTTTGCACTGTATTGAGACGAAAACCCTCAAGTTCTTCTTTTTTATTGATAAAACAAAGTCCATCGCCATTGTGCAACAAATGACCATTTTCAAGTTCAATAGCATTTCTCGTTACATTCAACACTTTACCAATGGGTTCACCAAGCGACTTTGGTGTTTCGGGCTGAATAATGGCGTTGTGACGTCCATTCAGAAAATAATCAGTAGCATTGCGACGGAAACTTTTTTCGGGATTTGGCTCGAAGAAGAAAGTTGTTTTGCCCGATGAAGCCCGCGAGTAATCAGGTTTATGTTCAATGGCAGCATCTATTTTTTTGCGATAATACGAAGTGATATTCTTCACATAATCAATATCTTTCAGTCGGCCTTCAATTTTGAACGACATAACACCTGCTTCGAGTAATTCAGGAAGATAATCCGAAAGATCGAGATCTTTGAGCGAAAGCAAATGTTTGTTGCGAACGAGTATAGTTCCATCAGCATCGGTCAAATTGTAAGGGAGCCGGCAAAACTGAGCACATTGACCACGATTGGCACTGCGACCGGTCATGGCCTCACTGATATAACATTGTCCGCTATAACTCACGCAAAGCGCACCATGCACAAAAGCTTCGAGTTCCACATTGGTTTGTGATGCGATTTCGGTAATTTGCTTCAGCGAAAGTTCACGAGCAAGCACCACGCGCGAAAAACCAGCGTCCTGCAGAAATTTTACTTTCTCCACTGTGCGGTTATCGGTTTGCGTGCTGGCATGCAGCGCGATGGGCGGAAGATTCATTTTCAAAATCCCCATATCCTGAACAATCAACGCATCGGCACCGGCCTGATAAAGCTGATGAATAAGGTTTTCGGCATCACGAAGCTGATCATCGGTAAGCACAGTATTAAGTGCTACAAAAACCTTTGCTCGAAAGCGATGCGCATAGTTTGCAAGTTTTTCGATATCGCTGACGGAATTTCCGGCAGCAGCACGCGCACTGAATTGCGAAGCACCAATATACACCGCATCGGCTCCATGATTGATAGCAGCCATGCCGCATTCAATGTTTTTGGCAGGCGAAAGCAGTTCCACCAATCGTTTAGCGGCAATTTCGTTTTTTAAATTCATTCAGGGCAATTTTTTTTCAATAAAAAATCTTCTTATTTATACTTGAATAGATTTATTTTTGAAAAGAAATAGTAATGCGGACGGAGTATTTCGACGTCCCGTCGCAACGGGAGAAGCGGATTATTTTTTGAAAAGATAACTGATTTATATAGGGATTATAAAATTTCATAAATGAAATTTACAGTTAGAAGTTATTGTGAATCATAATGTTGACTTATCAACATTTAAATCCAGATTAAATCCGTTTGTAATCTGTCTTATCCGTTAAATCCGCGTTGCTATTCTTTGTGTTTCTTCTAATAAAATTAATTGATAATCTGTCAAAGTAGGATTATTGAATTTTTGTAAGATCGTAAGGAGTTTCCTGATACACGAAGTAGTTGAGCCAATTGGTAAATAGCAGATTGGCATGACTACGCCAGCGCACAAGCGGTTCATTGTCAGGATTATCGTCGCGATAATAATTCTGAGGCATATTGATAGGCATTCCTTTTGCCACATCGCGTTTATATTCGGTATCGAGCGTGAGTGGCGAGTATTCGGAGTGACCGGTAATAAAAAACTCACGTCCGTTGCGTGCCATAACCATATACACACCCGATTCGGGCGATTCGGAAAGCAATGTAAGTTCCGGATGCTTCAAAATATCCTCAGCTTTTATTTCGGTATGACGACTGTGTGGTACATAAAACACATCGTCGAAACCACGAAAGATAGGGTTAAACGGATCGAACGTTCGGTGTTCGAAAACGCCAAACATTTTAGCTTCGAGTGGATATTTTTTTATGCCATAGTGATGAAAAAGCCCTGCCTGAGCTGCCCAGCAAATAAAAAATGTAGAAGTAACATGTGTACGGGCCCAATCGAAAATACCGGTAAGCTCATTCCAGTAATTTACTTCTTCGAATGGCATTTGCTCCACGGGCGCACCCGTGATAATCATTCCATCATAATTACTCCTTTTTATCTCGTCGAAAGTTTTGTAAAACGACATTAGATGTTCGATGGGTGTGTTTTTCGAATAATGCGTTTCCATATGCAGAAAATCGATTTCAATCTGCAGGGGAGAGTTCGAAAGCAGACGAATCAAGTCTGTTTCCGTAGTGATTTTGATCGGCATCAAATTCAAGATCACAATCTTAAGAGGTCTTATTTCCTGAGTAGAAGCTCGCTCGGAGTCCATCACAAAGATATTTTCGGTCCTGAGCGCTTCTACAGCTGGTAATGTCACCGGAATATTTAATGGCATACTATTCTTTATTTTTATTCTTATACTTAAAATGTAATATTACGGAACAATACCGTATATCAACAAACTACTTAACAATTACTTCTTACGTACTAAAAACTACCTACTTCTTATACAACCTACTAATTAACCAATCAACCAATTAACTAATCCACCAATCAACTAATTAACCAATCAACTAATTAACCAATTAACCAATCAACCAACTAACCAATCAACCAACTAACCAATCAACTAATTAACCAATCAACTAATTAACCAATCAACTAATCCACCAATCAACTACTTTCTGGAAATTACTTCATATATATTTCCCAGTATGCTGAGCTACCAATATATTCACTTAAGAAACTATTCAACGAGTCGCGCAATTCTGACGAACCAGGATGCACAGCCCAGCCATATTCCTGCTGAAAACCTACCGCCAGACTGGTATTTAAGTTGCTAAACCTCGAATTGAATATTAGTGCCAGCTGCCCGGGACAAACAGTATATTTAATTTTGCCCTGTGCGACCAGCTCTACCAGTTGTTCCAGCGACTTATTTTTCAGCTCAACAATTGTTATATCCGACGAAAGCTCGTTGGCCAGATTCTTAATTCTTGGAATAAACACCGAACCTTCGGCCACAAAAACTGTATCGCCCGACAAATCCTGTTGTGAACTAATATTTGCGGAATCAGATTTTTGTACAAGTACCAGTTCGGTTGTAAAAAATGCTTTCGTAAGCAATAACCTTTCGAGGTTTTCTTTATTCGATGGGATAAAGTGTGCCAACAGCTGTGACTCGCCGCTTATAAGTTCATTGATACCTTCTTCGGTATTATCGTTTATACTAATGATCAATTCCAGACCATATTTATTGGCAAAGGCCTTGAAAATCTCGTACTGAAACCCACCCACACTATCGTTCAACACCGAAAAACCCAAGCTACTACTATCGGTTAGCACAGTGATTCTACCCGATTTCAGTATCGCACTAAAATCCTTAATTTCGGCATGCCGTGTAAAAAACACTATTGACAATGCTGCGAGCAAAGCCGCTGTAAGGCTGTATATCAACCATTTTTTCATTGTGTTGCGATGAATTGATTAATCGTAAAAACTCCAGGTAAGTCCTATTTTCAACAATGCCGGATTGATGGGATAACCAGGCATCGAATAATATAAGCCATTCATAAATAGTTGATTAATATGATAATACTTCACAAAGAAACGAGTCCGTTTTAAGTGAAGATTGGCATATACACTCATTTCGGGATAATTTCCGATTTTCATTTTATCCTGCACGTAAAATTGTCCGGTAGCAGGCATATAAGCCGGAGCATAATACGCAGTATGATAACGCAAATCGACCCCGATTTGTGCACTCAACACATCGAACCACTTGTCGTGAAAGTAAAAATTATGATATAGCGCAAGGCTTGGAAGTGGCAATACCGATTGATTTGAGCTAAGCTGATAAACCACATTGTTTTCGAGTGCAAACTTTCCAAAATAAAAGTCCTGTTTCAGATTTGCCGATACAATCTGCACATTGCCGTCGTGTTGCGAGGGCAAGGCCAACGAATCGAAATATATTTTCCCGCTAATGTTCTCGACAGCCACATCGAGCGAAAAGTTGCGTGTAGGCACCGAAAACGTTCCACCCACATGTGTACGCAATGTTTTATTGAAATTATTTTCCCATTTGAAATGGTTCGATTCGTAAAACTGAAGTAGATTAGCAGGTTCATCAAGTCGCATAAATCCATTGGCACGCAACGATATGGTATCCTTTGCAAGTCGGAACTTCCCTGCAAAAAAACCGTCGAGCACAAAGTCGCCGATTTTCGAACCAAGCAATACAATCTCCGCATTCACCTTATAATTAAAAGCTTGTCCCTGCTCTTTCGAAAGTATGGCACCTAAACGGGTATTTGCATAAACCAGGTTTTCCAAACTGTTGTTTTGCAAAAAATAATACCGCTCTATCTCATTTTCGGCATATGCTGTAAGCCCGAATTTCATCCATTTATTAAACTCTTCGGCAAGGCTTACCGAAAACACATTGTTTAAGCGCTGTAAACGCAAAGTATCGCGTGTTTCGTCCTGTAGATAATAAGTATTACGATAAAAAGTCTGTTCTGCACTGTTTTCGAGGTATCGACGCTGATAATCGTCGAGCTGAATTGTGTGAGTAAATTTAGTCACCGGCACAAATTCTTTTCCTACCGAATCGCCATTCACTTTGGCCACGCGTTCAAAGCCCAGACTATACTGATGGTTATAGAAAAATTGTAGATGCTTGAATGTATTTTGAACACCTACACCCAGATTTACCGGAATAGTAGCCGTATTGTAACCAAAAGGAGGATTTAAAATATATACCGGATCCTGGATACCCCCGTTTTCGAAATTGCTCAGATTGTTGTAAGCAATCAGGCCTTTGGCCGAATAACGCTCTCCATCGTACGAGCCAAACAATGAACCCTCGAAACGTTTAACAGCTTGATTGTTATACTCGCCACGTGCGTAAATATAGTCGAGTGTGGTGCCGAAATTCAACTTTTTATTGGCATTGGCGCTAAAAAGAAATCCTATCTGGTCTTCCTCACGATAATTTGTTCCTCCTGTTAAATATCGCAGGTAACTGAATGGCGTTTTGCTATTGTAAAACACATTGTTTTCGATATTTCTTACATAGGGAGCATAAGCATTGGCAAAAATAAAATCGTTGAGTCCCGGACGATCGAAGTAAATTTTCGACTGTAAGGGCGAGCCCAGATTGCCATTGTAGGCATTTGCAATGCTAAAGCGTTCCACAGCATGGGTTTGCTGAAAATTTATGTGTGCTGTGTCCACAGCTATCGAATCGACAGTTCCAAACTTATCGCTCACCTGCCACGTTTTTACATACTTGTCGATATGCTTTTCAGGTGGAATGACCTGCGACATGGCATAATCCGCAAACAACAAGCAACTTATTATAATTGATACAAAGCTCTTCACACTTTAATATTTTGATTTTTGTGATAAGGAAATTGCTGTATATAAGCTTTTTCCGAAATGCTTGCAAAGATATAAAAATTTAAGTCCCGAATGAAAAATGCTAAGTTATAAAAACAAAATGCAACCAAGAATCATTATAGCCAAATATATATGACATTTAGTCGTCAGCGCCCGCACCCCTCAGGTGTTTCGTATAACTTCAGAGCTCAATCCAGGGGATATATTATCGGACTCAGTGACGTTGCTTTCTGAATATGAACATTTTCGTTGTGCAACGAAAAACCACTATATTTGTACTCCAAATTCCGAATAAACACCAAAAATGAAGATATTACTCCTTACTCCTCCTCTTACTCAACTGAATATGGCTTATCCGGCCACAGCGCAGCTTACAGGCTTTCTGAAAAAGCAGCACATCGAAGTGGCTCAGGCCGACCTTGGTATTGAGTTGATTGAGCTATTATTCAAAAAAGAAAATATCCGCAAAGTATTCGAACTTGCAGGGGAACAAAAACTGAGTAAACGCCTCAGAATCATTCAGAGCAATGCCGATTTTTATATTCACAATGCCGAACCAATCATTGCTTTCCTTTCGGGACGCGACCGCACCGCCGCCCTTCGCTTCAGCCGACGCGATTTTTGGCCCGTGGCCGATAAACTGCCTACCGAAGAGGACCTTGAATGGGCTTTCGGAACCATCGGAAATCACGACCGTGCAGTGCATCTCTGCACATTCTTTATCAAAGATATTGCTAAACTTATTCAGGAAACTATCGATCCGCATTTCGGACTTATTCGTTATGCCGAATCGCTGTGTATTCATTTGCCCGAATTCGAGCCGCTCGAAATCGAACTCAGCAAACCACTTCCGTTTACACAACAACTTTGCATCGATATTTTTTCGAAAAAAATTGAAGAATTCAATCCTGAATATGTGGGATTTACGGTTCCTTTCCCGGGCAATCTGCTTTCGGCGCTGCGTTGTGCACAGTGGATCAAACAAAACCGTCCCGACATTAAAACTGTTATGGGTGGCGGATTTGTAAATACCGAACTGCGGCAAATGACCGATACCGGCATTTTTAAATATATGGATTTTCTGACTTTCGACGATGGAGAATTACCCCTCTTACGTATTCTCACTAATGGCGAAATGGTGCGAACGCTTAGCTTCGAAAACAACGAAATAGTAAGACATAATTTCGACAGTCGCGAGAATATTCCCTTTTCGCAATGGCCTGCGCCCGATTACAAAGGGCTGTTAGAAAACAGATATATCAACATGATAGAACTCACCAACCCCATGCACGCCGTATGGAGCAATGGTCAGTGGAACAAAATGACACTGGCACACGGTTGCTATTGGGGGAAATGTGCTTTTTGTGATGGATCGCTCGATTATATTGGCCGGTTCGAACGCACTACTGCCGAAGCTTTGGTTGACAGAATTGTACAGGTGGTAGCACAAACAGGACAAACAGGATTTCACTTTGTGGACGAAGCAGCGCCACCTGCCCTCCTCCGTAAATTAGCAGAAGAGCTTATTAAACGCAATGTGCAGATTTCGTACTGGACAAATGTAAGGTTCGAAAAATCCTACAATGCCGAACTTTGTTATCTTTTAGCCAAATCGGGTTGCGTAGCTGTGGCCGGCGGATTAGAAGTGGCTTCAGAGCGTGTGCTGAAACTTATCAACAAAGGCATTACCATCGAAACAGCCTCGGAAGCTATGAAAAACCTGAGCAATGCAGGCATCATGACTCATGCCTACCTGATGTACGGGTTTCCCACGCAGACTGAAGCCGAAACCATAGACTCGCTCGAAAATGTACGACGCCTTTTCGAAAATGGTTGGATGCATTCAGCCTTCTGGCACCGTTACGCCATGACTATTCACAGTCCCTCGGGTATTAACCCCGCATCGGTAGGCGCCAAATCGCTTCAGAATAAACCTAATATATTTGCAAACAACGAAATACCATTTAGCACACAACCAATCACCAACCTCGAAGCACTTGGTGAAGCACTCAATTTAGCCACTTATAACTATATGAATGGTACAGGCTACGATATTCCGGTAAAGAAATGGTTTAAGGCGAGGAAGTAAGCGAATATCCATTTATTAATTTACCATTTGTTCATTTACCATTTACTATTTATTACCAACGGCTTCAAAAACCAATCAACCAATCAACCAATCAACCAATCAACCAATCAACCAATCAACCAATTAACCAGTCAACCAATCAACCAGTCAACCAATCAACCAATCAACCAATTAACCAGTCAACAAAACAACCAAAAGTATGCACGATCATCATTCACATCCACATAATCATACGCACAACAACGATGTAAAAAACATCAGCATAGCCTTTTTTCTGAATCTCGGTTTTACACTCATCGAACTTATCGGTGGATTGCTAACCAACAGTGTGGCCATTTTGTCGGATGCCATTCACGATTTGGGAGATTCTTTTTCGCTGGGCATGTCCTGGTATTTTCAAAAATTCTCAAAGAAAAAGAGCGACAAATACTACTCTTATGGTTATAAACGTTTTGCATTATTGGCTGCCATCTTAAATTCTGTTATTCTGCTCGTTGGTAGTATTTTTATACTTTCCAAAGCCATACCACGTATCATCGAACCACAAGACACTCATACTACCGGTATGTTTTTTCTTGCCATTTTGGGCGTTTTAGTCAACGGAGCTGCTGTGATACGCTTGCGCAAAGGAAATTCCCTGAACGAAAAAGTCGTATCGCTACACATGCTCGAAGATGTACTGGGCTGGGTAGCCATTCTGATTGGTTCTGTGATAATGCACTTTTTCGATATGCCGGTACTCGACCCCGTTCTGTCGGTAGCCATTGCGTTATTCGTAATATTCAATGTCTTCAAAAATCTGAAACAAAGTCTCAAAATCGTATTACAGGCCATACCGCAGGATATTGATTCAGAAAAACTTATGAAGGATCTGTTGACCCTCGAAAATATTAAATCAATACACGACCTGCATATATGGTCGGTCGATGGTGAGTATAATGTGCTCACATTGCACGCTGTGATTTGCGACGATTTGTCGCTTGCAGCACAGGCAGTATTAAAGACAAAAATGCGCACTTTTTTGTCTGAGAAAGGCATTCAACATGCTACTATTGAGTTCGAAACTACCAACGAAGAATGTGTGTTTGAAAAGTGTTGCTAAGGGTGCTTTTCGCTGACCAGCCTGTAACCTGAACTCCTCATGTTTAAATTATTTGTCGAAAAAATTTGTTTTTTATTATACATTGCTTATATTTGCACTCACAACACTAATAATAACCTCTAAATTCGAATTGCCTATTGCCCGATAATTACTCTGAACACCTAAAATTTAGAAGTAATGAACAATCTGAATCAATTAACCGATGATAAATTGGTAAAATTGTATGAAGACGGCAACAACGAGGCATTTGAGGTTCTGCTCAACCGTTATAAATCAAAAGTATTTTCTTATATCTTTGTGATTCTTCGCAACCGCGAGCTTACCGAAGATATTTTTCAGGATACTTTTATTAAAGCCATTGCCACCATACAACAAGGTCGATATGTAGAGTCGGGAAGATTTCTCGGCTGGATAAATCGTATTGCACACAATCTGATTATCGACCATTATCGCCGCGAAAAGAACGAAAATACTTTCTCGGCCGATGGAATAGACTACGATATTATTAACAACAACAAACTTACCGAAAAAAGTGTAGAAGACACTCTCTCGAACGAACAGGTACTCACCGATGTGGTGCGCCTTATCGAATATCTGCCCGATTCGCAACGCGATGTGGTGCGTATGCGCTTTTTCGAAGATCTCAGCTTTAAAGAAATTGCCGAGAAAACCGAGGTGAGCATCAATACCGCCCTTGGGCGTATGCGTTATGCCCTTATGAATATGCGACGTATTGCCCAGGAAAAAGATATTTACTTAGAGTTAAAGTAAGGACTCAATACACAAGGTAAAGTTTTGGCACAGCATTCCCCCCATTAGCGCGGGTAAGTAAACTGTGCTATTCAAAAAAGTTTCTCGCTTCAATATTGACACGGTTTACAGAACGGGCTACTGCTATAGCCAATTAAGTACATTGAAATATTTAATGATATATTTCTAACACAATAGCACACATAGAAATTATTGAGGAGAAGTTATCTCGACTTTTGTCACATAGTACACAACGGTCGAATTATTTAAAAAAAAAGTACACATAGTTCAAAAATATCTTCGATATTTTTAGCTGCTGTAGTCGAAAAATTAATTTTAAACTCTACTGACCGATAAAAAATTGTTTGAATTAGTTTTTTAGATTATTAGATTCCGAACGTAGTGAGGAATGACAGGCAATCAATACAAAGCATTGTCATTCAGAGCGTAGCGAAGAATCTCAGATGTTTAGTCGGTCAGTAGTGAATATATTTGACTAAAAACATATTCAATAACAACACATTATCCGTGTCAGAAATAGCATGGCAACTGAAAGAATGCACCATATTCGCTGGTGATTAACAACCGACTGAAAGTACAAAATACGTTCATAAGAGCCTCAAAAGGATTAAATATTTTAATTGAAATAAATTTAAAATGCGACATTATTTTGTTCCTGTTACTTAAGTAACAGGCAAAAATAAAATGTTCTAAAACATCATTATGCTTTGTTTGAATATTTTTTTGATACTGATATAATTTTTTGTAATGTGCTGCGTTATTAGAATAAACAATTAAAAATTCAACAGTTGCCTATGCAAAAAACGACTACTCCATTAAAAAAAACTGATTTAAAAATTCAAACAAACGAAACAAAAATGGAACCCTCCTCAGGTTCATTACAAAAAATTATGCAGTTCGCTGCTTCATACAGAGTTCAAAAACTAAACAAAAATCAGTTTGTTGAAATGTACTTAAATTAAAAACACTAAGCGAAAAACTTCCGACAATAGTCCGGGAGTTTTTTTTTGCCTTGCCCTACCCTGCTATACACGCTATTGCCGGTCGGTGACCTGTGCTGTTCGAGATAGTTTCTTGCACCTATATTGCCACAGTTCACAGAACCACCAGCACAGGGTCTTTGTCTCCGAATTTTTGTTATTTTTACCAAGCTTTTTCTTGCAAATTATCACAAATATCCCCATTCTGATAACAAAGAAATTAAATTACATTTAACAGTGATTTTTTTATCAACACAGCGCTTACATATTAAAAATTTTCTGCTATCTTTCGCTTGTTTTTAAAACTAAATAATGCAAATATGGAAAGAATCACCACACAGGAAGTGATAGACTGGGGAAAACAATTCCTCGATAAATCAGAAAAAGAAATTACAGCCGAAGAGCTGAAGGAGCAAAAAAAATATGCTATCCTTATTCAAAACCCCAACGACAAGGCTCTTTTGTCGAAAATGCTCGACGAGTCGTCGCAAATACGTGACAACAAAAAGCTGGCGCGACGCATGAAGTTGCTGATCGAAAAATACGGTGTGCCCGAGTTTTTTGGTACTGCCGACAATATGCTCCTGCATCTTTTTACTTCCTTTGGCTATTGGTTCGATTTTATTGCCATGCCTGTTTTCAAAAAACGGCTTCGCTCCGATACAGCAAAAGTGATTATAAACGAAAAACCTTCGTTACTGAACAAACATTTAAGCGCACGCCGATCGCAAAAAATTGGCCAGAATGTAAACCTCTTGGGCGAAGTGGTATTGGGCGATGGTGAAGCCGAAAAACGTTATTTGCATTATCTCGAGGCACTAACCGACCCTAAAATAAACTACATTTCGATTAAAATTTCAGGCATTTATGCTCAGATAAATGCCCTGAATTATGCCAAAAACAAAACTGAACTCTGTACATTGCTTGCCCGCATTTACAAACAGGCTATGGATTATCCTTATGTAAATGACAAAGGCGAAAAGGAAAACAAATTTGTAAACCTCGACATGGAGGAATACAAGGACACCGAACTTACACTCGATGTATTTAAAACAGTGCTCAGCTATCCTGAATTTAAAAATCTCTCAGCGGGTATTGTTGTGCAGGCTTATTTGCCCGATGCCTGGGATTTTCAGACCGAACTGCTTGAATTTGCTAAAAACCGTGTGGCCAATGGTGGCGCTCCGCTCAAAATGCGTCTGGTAAAAGGGGCTAATCTGCAAATGGAGAGCATCGTGTCGTCGCTCAAAGGGTGGCAGAACCCTGTGCTCGACACCAAAATTAAAGTAGATGCCAACTACCTGCATATACTCGACCGCGCCTTGTTGCCCGAAAATGCCAATGCTCTGAGAGTGGGTGTGGCTTCGCACAACTTTTTCAGTATAGGTTATGCTTACCTGCTCGGCCTGCGCAACGGAGTGGAAGAACATGTCACTTTCGAGATGCTCGAAGGTATGGCCAATCACCTGCCGCGTGTGATGCGTCAGCTGGGAAAACAAATCATTCTTTATACTCCTGTGGTAAAGGACGAACATTTCCTGAATGCTGTGTCGTATCTGGTGCGCCGCTTAGACGAAAATACCGGCGTGGACAATTTCCTGAGCTATTCATTCAACCTCAAAGCCGGAACTAAACAGTGGGATTTCCTCGAAAAACAATTTGTCGAAGCCTATGCGCTGAAAGACCAAATGAGGGCTAAACCCAACCGTACTCAAAACAGACTGACCAACGAAAGGGAATTTCCTTTGCCCGAAAATACAGTATTTGCAAATGAACCCGATACTAACTTCGACCTCCCCCAGAACCGCCAATGGGCCGATGGTATTCGCAAAAGCTGGATGAAAAGCAAGGACGACAAACCCTACATTATTCCTGTGCAGGTGGGCGACAAAGAAGTGGAAACCGAAAAACGCCAGATCTATACCGACCATTGTCAGACTGAAGAAATTGTGGTTTGCGAAGTTTCCCTGTCGAATCAGGAAATGGTAGAACAAATAGTGGAAATTGCGGAAAATGATGCATCGAACTGGAGAAAGACCACAGTAGAACAACGCAACCTTATTCTCCACAAAACGGCTGATATTCTCAACGAAAATCGTGGAAATCTGATTGGTTGCATGTCGGCCATTACCGGAAAAACATTTGCCGAAGGCGATGTGGAAGTATCGGAAGCTGTGGATTTTTGCCGCTACTACCCCATCAGCATGATGCAGTTTGCAAAACTCGAAACTGTAGAAATGACACCCAAAGGTATTGTATTGGTTATTCCGCCCTGGAACTTCCCCTTGGCCATTCCCGTAGGTGGCGTGGCTGCTGCCTTAGCCGGCGGCAATACCGTCATACTGAAACCTGCCACTGTAGCATTTCCTGTAGCATGGGAATTTGCCAAATGTTTCTGGCAGGCCGGAGTGCCCAAAGATGCACTACAGGTGGTTTGTACCGACGGGCGTGCACCATTAAGCTATATCACCACGCATCCTTCTGTTAAGCACACCATTCTTACAGGCGGAACCGATACCGCTTTCCGTTTGCTCGAAAGCAACCCAACTTGTCCGCTCTCGGCCGAAACAGGTGGCAAAAATGCCATCATTGTGTCTGCTGCTGCCGACCGCGATCATGCCATTCAGAATATTGTGACTTCGGCCTTTAGTAATGCCGGACAAAAATGCTCGGCTTGCTCGTTGCTGATTCTCGAAAAAGAAGTTTACAACGACCCTGATTTCAAAACAAAACTAACGGATGCGGTAACAAGCCTGCACACAGGTAGCGTATGGGACGGCGCCAACTACGTAGGACCCATGATTACCAACTACAACGACAAGCTGATGCATTCGGTGGAGAACATGGAAGCGGGCGAATGGTGGCTTGTAAAACCGGAATTTGTGGACAGCCGCAAATATATGCTTAAACCTTGCGTAAAATGGGGCGTAAAACCGGGAAGCTACACCTTTACAACCGAGCTTTTCGGACCATTGCTGGCAGTAGTTTGTGCCGACGATTTTGAACATGCCATTGCCCTGGCCAATACTTCGGAATACGGACTCACAGCGGGCTTACAAAGTCTCGACGAAAGAGAACAAACCCGCTGGAAAAACAGTATCGAAGCCGGAAACCTCTATATCAACCGTGGCATCACAGGCGCCATCGTGAGTCGCCAGCCCTTTGGCGGCATGAAACGCTCAGCCTTTGGCGGTGGCATTAAAGCCGGAGGACCCAACTATGTTTCGTGCTTTCAGGATATAAAAAATAGTGGAAAACTGAATGCCAAAGCTGATGCAGGCGAATATAAATCAATGGCTTCGGTGCTTCGCAACGAGGATAAAGCTAAGTTTGAAAGTGCCGTAAGTTCGTACTTAAAAGCTTATAAAGATGAATTCGCGGTTGAACGCGATATTCACAAGCTGATAGGCGAACAGAATATTTTCCGCTATCTGCCTCTGAAAAATATGTTGATTCGTGTACAGAACGACGACGCCCTCTGCGATGTACTTATGACTGCTGTGGCTTCGAAAATTGCCAAAACACCGTTTACACTCAGTATCGACCGCGACAATGCACATATACCCACGCTGAAAACCCTTTGGGGCGAAGCGGCTATAGTGCTACAAAACGAAAACGAGTTTATCGCCGGCATGCAAAAGTTCGAACGCATTCGCACATGCAGTCAAAAGCTTTCGTTGGAGGTTCACAAAAAGGCAGCGACACTTGGATTGTATATTGTCATGCAGGAACCCCTTGTGGAAGGACGCCTCGAACTGCTGCACTACCTGAAAGAGCAAAGCGTGACTTTTGAATATCACCGTTATGGCAGCTTTACTGAAGTACCGGTAATCTGACACTTACACGGCCGTATTTGTTTCCTATAGGATACTTCTAAAATATAAAAAACCTAACAGCTCAACAGCAACTGTTAGGTTTTTTAGTCTTGTGTGTTTTGTAATATGTTGTCACACAGGATTTGCAATAAACCTTAGGTCAAAACCATCCCTTCGCCCGTCGTGCATAAAACCAACATCAACCCACAAAACAGTGACGACGGGTAATATTGAATATAGATGAATTGTCATCCCGACCTGCCGCGGCGAGGGAGGGATCTGAAGACGAGCTTTGGAACCTGAAACCTGAAACTCAATACTCAACACTCATAACACGTAACCCTCACACTGCTTTCGCAAAAACCGCTTTTGCGGTATTATAACTCACATTTCAGCTTTGTGCAGACCTCTGAAATTCTTTTCCGCAAACTACTATGCAGTGTGCAGACCTCTGAAATTCTTTTCCGCAAACAACTATGCAGTGTGCAGAGTACTGAAATTCTTTTCCGCAAACAACTATGCAGTGTGCAGAGTACTGAAATTCTTTTCTGCAGACTACTATGCACTGTGCAGAGTACTAAAATTCTTTTCCGCAAACTACTATGCAGTGTGCAGACCTCTGAAATTCTTTTGAAGCAAACACTGATGCAAAAAAAAATGCTCAGTTCATAATGCAAAAATGATAGTTGACTGTTGACTGTTGATAATGCATAATTGATATGCTCAGTCGGAGTGCGACTTTCAGCAATGAACGAATGTTTTTTAGATCCCCGAACCCTGAAAGGGTTGAATGTAATTAGCCATATGTGAAACCCGTAGATGACGTAATTAAGGAGCGAAACAATCCTGAAAAGATTGAATATTAACAATAAGTTTACAGCCCCATCTCACGCGATTTATAATCCCGCGATATTTTAGCAACGAATCTTACAATACTTCGTTATAAAAAGGAATATATAATTGATTAATAAATGTTTAGACAATAAAATATCGATTTTCGATATTCTTTGCGTGAAAATAAATATTTTTTACCGAACTATTGTTAAATACCGCATATATAAAAGCTTCGGATTACAAATTCGTGGCAGTAAGCATCTCTAATGTTTTTATGATATATTTGTATAATTTTGTATACAAACAAGAGAATCAACAACTGTGAAACATAATAATACAGATACTATTACAAGTACTGATAATAGACTCACAACATCTATGTATATATATATATAGTAATAATTTAGACATACTACAACAACAGCTGAAATATCATATTCGTCAATACATTTATTCAAAAAAAATACTTATATTTTTCAATAATCAACTGAAAATATAAAGTTAATGTTAGTTAATACCAATTTTCAACATGCTGAATATCAACATTATTAATTCACAGTCTGAAAATTGCAAATAACTTTTTGAAATATTGCTTGTATGTGAGTAAAAAAATACCTAAAATTGTACTTTGATATATGATAAATGCGAAAAATAACATATGCTTTTATCTTATATCATAACTGCCGGAAACGGTAATTCTTTGACGTATTGGAACAAAAAACAGGTTGACCGAGAAATCGATTTTTACCTAACCGGTGGCGAATTTTATTTTTAATATACATAAATTAATTCGTATGAATAATACAAAAATAAGCCGCATACCGGCAAACCTATTCAGGACAATAGAATTTCCTGAATTTGCATCGGACATTTATAAAGTTGTGGAAAAACACAACCGTCCGGAGTTAAAAATTGATGAGGTTTTCAGCATGCTGAAGTCAGCAATGACCGAAGTGGAGAAAATCACAGTCAGCGAACGCAGTCACCCGTTGACTGCACAGTTGCAAACCCTGCGTGCCGACATCGACAACAACCTGGTGGCGCTTACCACCCTGATAAAGGGCGTAAGCAAAATCAAAGTTGAAAATGTCAATGAAGCAGGCCTGAAAGCACTTCCGGTGCTGAGGCGTTTTATATCGGGTATCAACAGGAAAAACTTTTTCCAGAAACGGAAATTGCTGCTCCTGCTGTTCGACGAGATAAATACCGACCCGGATTTGGTGACAGCGCTCGAAACGCTGGGTTTGAAAATCTTAATCGATGAATTGAAACGGGATGTGACCCGTATTGGCGAATTGCAAAGCCTGCGACGTGAGAGTAAATCGCAAGCCGAAAAAATCAGAAACAGACTTGCAATCACAAATGCCTCTACGGCTATCTCTAACCTTTTCAAATCGATTGAGATTGCGCAAAAGTACGAAACCACAGTGGATTATTCTCCGCTAATCAGTGAGCTCAACCAGATAATGGCCGACTACCGGTTCACTATCTCTAAAAGGGGGCATAGCGAACTGATCGAAGAGGATATAAAAAAGACAGATGCTCCGTCTTCCACAACTTCTGCATCTGTCATTTGACTACACTTAGGTTTTAATCCGTAAAAAACGGCTCCGTGTACCTGTTCGCGGAGCTTTTTTTATTGCTCCACATGTATTAATCTTTCTGAATTGTTTTTATAATCTTGTATATTATTGTATAATCAATTCGATTACAAATATAATGTTCTATTTTGTATTTTGTTTCAATTCGTTTCAATTTAATCTTTTTTAAGCATAATAAAATTGTACGGTTATCCACAATTATAAAAAAAAACGTCCCTATCATCCCGACCCACCGCGGCGAGGGTGGGAACTAAAAACGAACTTGACATTCCCACTCTCCCAGTCGTTTGTAACGAGGGATCTAAAAACCACCCTCTTTAATCCCCCAAAGGGGCAATATTTTATCCACAGATGACAGCAGACGGAGTATTTCGACGTGCCGTCTTAACGGCATTTTCACAGAATATTATTACTTTCGCAATGTGTTTTTTTAAACTACGAATTACACAAATTTCACGAATCAAAATTCACCACACAGAACTCCAAACTCAATACTTCTTCCTCCCTTAGTTTCCTCACTCCGTTTTTATGGCTTCGCCAAAAACCACTCATATGCCGGAACGATTGATATTTCTGCAGCTAACTCAGCATTAAACTTATTATCATCAAATACAATAAGCGTAGCTTTTTCTACACCAAACACCTCCATAACTTCTCTTAATCCTCCTGTTTCACGGGCAAAGTTTTCTGCATTTAATGTGTATGTTACCTGAATGGCTTCTGTAATCAACAAATTTTCCTTCAGCAGAAAATCACATTCAAATTTCCCCGAATAATAAAAAATTTCGCATGCTCTTCGCTTTAGCGCTATAAATACCATATTTTCCAAAAGCCTGCCTTTGTTTTCGCTAAAACGAAATCCTAAACGATTGGGGATGGCATTATCAACAGCAAATACTTTGCGCGAATTCATTATTTGCTTTTTGACTGAATAATCAAATTTTTTTAAATAATAAAACAAATAACTTGATTCAAAATACTGCAGATAATTTTTAACAGAACTAAGACTCTTAAGACCCGACACAGACTGTAGCGTTGCATACGAAAACAATTTTGAAGTATTGGATGCTAAGTAAAGTGCAATCTGCTTCACTTCTTCTACATTGCTAAGTTTATATCGAACCACAATGTCGCGGTAAAGTATGTCCTGAAACAGGGAATGTGCTATTTCAGCATCTTTCTCTTTCACTACAAGTGGAAAACCACCACTCTCTAAATATGCACTTAAATCATTTATAAGTAAAGATTTTTGCTTTACCGAAAGTCTTTCGGGTGGATAGTACTTACCCTCAAAACGCAGATATTCTGAAAACGAAAACGGAAACAACTCCAGCACTTTACTACGTCCGGTAAGTGACGAGGAAATTTCAGAACTTAGCATGGTAGCATTCGAACCTGTAATAAAGACCTTGCGTCCTTGCTCATACATGCGGTTTACAAACTTTTCCCAGCCAGGCACTTCCTGTATTTCGTCAAAGAAAAAAACAGGTTCGTTTCGATATAACTCTATATGAAGTGTGTATATGTCGTTAAGTAAATTGGGATAGGGCACTATGCGTTCATCGTCGAAATTGCAGTAACAATAATCACTTTCGCTTAAAACCAATGCTTGCTTTAGCAAAAACAACAACGACGACTTACCACAACGACGAATACCTGTAATAACCACTACCTGAGATGTATTCAGATATCTATCCAATAACAAATCGCGATCGATAATACCTGTTTTGTTCTGAAATATCGCTTTCTGATCAATCAGTACTTCCTGCAGATGTCTTTTGTCCATATCTTTTGATTTTGTATCTGGCAAAGATAATTATTCTTTCCGAACGAACAATAATCGCCGCTATTATTCGTTGACAACAAACAGATTTTCGAATTGCTGAGGGGGTAACAATCATTATATAAAATTCACCCCCTTAAACCCCAAAAGGGTAAACAGCGCATTTAAACAGCATTTGTGATGGCTAATCACTAATCACCCATTCATACCCCCCCCCGCACCCGTCGTGCATAAAACCTTATTTACATGTCCCAAAACCTTAGTAGAAAACAACAGCATAATGATATTTAAACCTTATTACCTTATTATTCAAAACACAATAAGGTCTTTTTCCGAACTTATATAACTTTTTTCTACCAAGGTTAAATGTAAAAAAATCTGCTCACCGTCATCCCTACCTGCCGCGGCGAGGGAGGGATCTGAAGACGAACTTTGAAACCTGAAACTCAACACTCAATCCTCAAAACTCAGAACTCAATACTCAATACTCAGAACTCAGAACTAATCATTGTCAATCCTCTTCAAATCCGTCGTTTCCAGACTCCCACCAAACCGGAATAAATCTGCATTGCCCAGCGATAAGGATAATAAAACACCAACAACAGGCGGTTGCTCAATCCGTAGCGCTGCCTCATATAGCGTGGCGTTGGAAAAACCATTTGTAACACATATCTTAATTTCTGACCGCGGGTATCGAAATAAGCTATTGTTTTGATATTGTTTACAGCTGTCACCGGCGTCATTTTCTTCAGCGCCAACCCCCTCAGAAACAAACGCTCCAGCTCCCGATACGAGCCTCCCGCCACAGCCTTTAGTCCCGGCAAACCTACACCAAAGTACTTCTCTGTCAGCACACAATAGTCCATCAGCAATGCGTCCATTTTCCATGCTTTCGCTTCCGAAAGCAGCAGGTCCATATCCATATCCTGACACTTAAGATCCATCAAATTCACTATATCATAAAAACCGCTGAACTGGAATTGCCCTGAGCGTAAATGCTTATCGAGGTGCTGTATCAAAGTAAGCAACAAATGCTCTCTGCAAAACACCCGGGTGGCAACGCCATGAAGTTCATGCGTTTGCGAAGCAGCCCAAAGCGATGCAATATCAATATCATAATCGGTCACACGACTATGCAGGCGGGTATGTATCTCCACCGAAACCCCGTGCTTTAACATTGCAGGATAGTGTGCCGGCAAAAGTTTCACATGGATATCCTCTGGCAATTCGGACTTAGCCTGCCGGTAACCCATACTGTGCAGTACAGCCAGTGCACGTTCGCCATCCTCCGGTTTTAGCAGTAAGTCAATATCACTGAACTGCCGCAAGCCCACTTCTGTATAAAGCCATTCCGAGAGATAAATCCCTTTCATGGCAATAACTGATATTCCCACTGCGTTCAATGCAGTCATCACTTCCTGAAAATGTGATATCAGTACCATACTGCGACTCAGGGTTTTCAGCCACGATTGTTTAAATGCCTGTAATGCCAACTCCGGCACCGAACCTGGTTCGACACTCAGTTTTTTAAACAAAAAAGGTCCGGCCTGACGTGCTACCGCCCACCGAACCATTTCATTCCAATCCTTTATTTCAGCTGTCAAATCCTTCAGTTCTGCCTTTTCAGGCTCTGTCAACCGCAAACGCGCAGCCAGCAACAATATTCTTTGTTCAGGAAGTATAGACATTAATTCATTTACTATTTAAACATTTACCATTTACTATTTGAATACAGATGATATTTTTGAACGGAACATACCATTCCCGAAGCCCCATTAGAGCCTGACCGC
>JAFGVV010000050.1 GCA_016937795.1 Paludibacteraceae bacterium | reverse complement strand
TATACTAAAACTTGCAGATACACACAACACTTTTAAGATTTATTTTACTGATAATCTTATGTTTATGGGCTTTTTAAGGCTCGACTATTTAGTGAATTGGCTTTAAGGGTTACATTCAGAAATTTTGCACCAATTTTTAGCGAAAGGACTTTACTTTCGCTATTGAAATTTCCTGCTATGATTATGTACTTTCCTTGTGGATTGCGGGCGATCATTACAGGCATTTGATGCGCCTTGTCGTTGAAACGGACGGCCAGAATTTGAGAGCCGGACGTAATGAAATGACTGTAGTGCATAGCAGCGTAGTATTCGGGTGTGTAAGTGGCCGTGCGTGATTTCGAGTTAACTCGAATCAGTGAGTTCTGTTTCCAGCCCCAGCCACTTACGCCATCGTCGGCAAGGATGGCATTCCAGAAGGTGTATTCTTCACAACCATTGCCCAGATAATGATTGATAAGCCGGAATGTATGTTCGGCAGCTTTCCAGTCGAACGAGCCCCAACCACATTCGCTCTCGGTTTGTACATATTTGTAATCGGGATATTTCTCACGAATGCGTGGAAGTATCTGTCCTCCTTCCCACTGAAAACCCACGCCCTGAATACTTTGCGACATACGCGGATCGGAAAGCACCTGATCGATCACTTCGTAACGGTTGGTGTTGATGGTTCCCAGATATATTTTTACAGCCGGATGCGCTTTTTGCAGAGTAGGAGCCAGGTATTCCACATTAAACCGTATAATACCTTCGGCTGTCCATGCACAGCCGGGATATGGCGTGTAGCTCCATGCTTCGTTTTGAAACATGACCATTGTTACGGGGATACCCTGCTCTTTATATGCTGTAATAAATTTGCTGAAATAATTGGCATAGGCCTGTAAATAGCGTGGGTCCTGGATCAGATAGTCGTTTACCGCCAGTTGCTTTGGGAACAGGCGTTCGTTTCTTTCGGTTTCATCTTCGTAAAGAATATAATCGAGTTCGGGCGACAGCTTGTTGAATTCTTTATTGCTGACTACCGAATAATACTTATTTACCTTCATCCATGCCGGAGGCGACCAGGGTGAAATCCAGAACCGAAGACCGGGATTGAATTCCTGAGCAGCTTTTATAAAAGGAATCAGGGTGGTTTTGTCGCGGTTAATATTGAAATGTTTCAGTTGGAAATCGCCATCCACTTCGGTGCAACTGTACCAATCGCGGGCATAATCGTTTGCATTCATCGAAAAACGTCCCAGGCTTAGCTTCAGAGCATCGTCGGGTGAAAAAAGTTGACTGAGAATAGTTTGCTGTTGCGTGCGAGGAAGTATGTTCAGTGCATCCCACCCCAGTTCGTTGAAAGTGCCACCCCATGCTTTAAAAGTCAGCAAATGCTCTTGTCCGCTTATTTCAAGCAAGGGAACCGACGACTGTTTTTTTTCCATTCGCACAGTGGATTCCTGCCACATTTTGTCGGGTGTACTACTAATATGTGTAAAGCTTTGTGCATTCATAAAAGCACTCAGCACCAGAAAAACTGAAAGAAATGAGATCTTTTGCATAACGAAAATCAGATTTATATTTACTATTTTATTTTAAAAAAAAGGGCTAAAGCCTAATCCAATTCACAACTCTTCATTAGTCATGGAAAACCGGTTTCATAATTTCGAACTCCTCAAAGCCAGCTTTCCTATTGCTTCGATGAAATAATAATCCGCATAAATAATGGAAGCATCAATTTCGCTGTTGGCTGGTTTATGACCTGTGGAATGCAGCAAGAATGATGGGTTGATGTGTTTGCTGCGGTATTGTGTGTAAAGGTTCCTGAGCATTTCAGCAGCGGCTGTGCTGTATTCTTGTTTCTTGTCATCTTTACTGAAGTCCGATAAGTCGAGTAGGGCTGAAGCAGTGATGGCAGCTGCTGAAGCATCGCGTGGAGCATTGGGGATGGCAGGGTCGTCGAAATCCCAGAAGGGAATTTTATCCGCCGGCAAGCGACGAAGATACGCATCGGCCAGTTTATGAGCAAAGTCAAGGTATTTCGGATCGTTTGTTTCGCGGTAGCAAACTGTGTAGCCATAAATGGCCCAGGCCTGACCACGCGCCCACATCGATGCATCGCTGTAGCCCTGATGTGTTACACCTTTCATGAATTCTCCCGTGATGGTATCGTACACAGCCACATGATAGCAGGAGTAATCAGGTTTGAAATGATGCTGCATGCTTACATCGGCATGAGATACAGCAATGTCGTAAAGCGGTTTGTTTTCACCATGTTTAGCAGCCCAAAACAGTATTTCAAGATTCATCATATTGTCGATAATGGTATTGTGAGGCCACTGACGGTTTTGTACTTCGCGTGGCCACGACAGCAATGTACCCACTATCGGATTGAACAGTGTAGTCAGAGTATCGGCTGTTTTGAGGATAATCTCTTTGTATACAGGATTCCCGGTCAAACGATAACCGTTTCCGTAACTACAAAATACCAGAAAGCCCAGATCATGATCGTAAGCAGGCGTATGTGACAGAAATTCGAGTGAAGCTGTGAACTTTTCGGCTTCAGCGCGAATGTTTTCGTCCTTGCTGAATTCGTAATCGTACCAGAGTACACCCGGCCAAAAGCCTGCTGTCCATTCTTCTTTTGTAGCCTTCCGTAAATTCCATTCGGTTTCGTTTTTCAGAATATTACGGGGCATCATGTGATAACTAAAATCAGGACGACTTTTCAGTTGCGCAATGCTTTTCAGTGTTTGTGTGTGGCAATAACTGAGTGCTTCCTCTGCAAAATTATTCTCACTGCTTTTGGTACAGGCTGTAAATAATACAACGAGGGACAGGTATATTAGTATGCGATTTGTCATTGTAACTTGTTGGCTTATTTAACTATCCTTTAAAGCCTGCCGGTGCTGACTGAGTCCAAAGGTTTTATTTCGTAATTTTCCGCTTTGCTTCCCACTACTACGGGCATGCCTGTTTTGTTTGCTAAATAAAGATTTGTGCAGGAGCCTTCGCTGTAAGGCGACATAGATTCGCCATGCTCGGGGTGCGTATATCCAACCAGGATAGGTAGTTGGCGCTTTTCAGAGGCCTTCCCTGATTTGCTTAGTATTACTTTGTTATTGTGTCCCTGAATGGTGGCTAATGCATGTACTTTCCGGTCGGAGTTGGTGGGTACAAAAGTAATATCAACCTTTACATTACTTCCTTCCACAAATAGGAGCGGACCATAGGCCGCATCGCCTTTACAGTTTTTTACAATGGCACCATTGCCTACCCAGTAAGCCCGTTCGGTGCCTATAGTTGTACAGTTTTCGAGTCGGATGCCATTGTTGGTACGCAGTTCGAAGCCACCACGGGTGTTTTTGGCTGTGCAGTTTTTGAAACTTACATTGCTGATACCACCATAAGTGCGAAATCCATCTTCGCAAAGCGACTTTGTATAGCCCGGAGTGACGATGAATTTCCCTTCGCGGTTGGCTGTCCATGTGCGGAAACTGACGTCGAAAGCCGGGCCCAATGTTTCGGTAAGTACATCGTCGGTAGTGCGTGTTTCGCCTTCCACATAGCAATTTTCGAAATGTATATTGGCTGCATTTTGCTGAATGTAAAATCCATGTCCGTACGAACGCATGGTGAGCCTGCAACCGTAAACCTGCGTATTGCTGCCCGTTACCAAAAAACCACTGTGCTTTTTGTGTTTGATTACATCGGGACCACCTTTGCCGAAAAGGTCACCGTAACCATAAGGAAAGGAGCCCCGCACGCTAATGTCAAAGTTTCGGATGCGATTGCCACTGCCTGCGACCTGTATTACCGATCCTCCAGGCGAAAGTCCGTTGCCGGTACAGGTGATTTTGAGTCCTTCGATCAGGTTGTTTTGTCCGCCCACCACAATTTCGCTGGTGTGTATCGGATGGCGAAGTAATTCGCGCAGACGGGTATCTATTTCGAAATGTACGTTTTTAAGAATAATCTTATTGTGACTACCAATAAAGTTAATATAGGCATATTCTTTACGCTCCAAGCGTGCCTGCACCGAATCGCTGTTGAGATATTGGGCAACGCGGTAAGTGCCGGGCGTCATTTTGATGGTTTGATGATTCAGCCGCACTGCAGCCGCCAGTTCGGGCAGGGAACTTACTAGTATGTTGCGTGCCTGTGTGGCAAGCGATAAAACAATAAATGCGGATATAAGTAAAAATCGGAGCATGTAAGTTGTCATAGAGTTGATTGTTTTGTTCGCTTGCAAAGATATATTTTTACTTTTGCACGAAGGTGGATAAAGTGGCAAAAGGGGGTTCAAATTATAAAATGCGACTTTAATCAACAGTATTTATACCGATATTTGTTGTTCCAGGGGATGTTTACCCTTGTTAGCCTCTATGCGTATTGAGTTGTTGCCCCGGCCTAAACCCTGAAAATCCTTTGTCTGATACCCTCTGTATTGACAATGTTATTTTTTGTGTTGTAGAACATGTAAATTAACTGCTTAAAAGTTTGCATTATAAAAATAAACCATCTATATTCGCACCCATGATTCGTTAAATACGAAAGCCATTGTTTACAGTCACAACAGATCAGCAACGAGTCATTATCATCTTAACTCCTTTATCTGTTATTAGATATGACAAAAATACGTTTATGTAGCCCTCTGTCAGGGTTTGCGATATCGCCTGATATTTCCCCACTGCCTTTTATTGTATTCACATTGTGTATTATAACAATACTTGTCGCTTTTACGACATGTTATTTTCAACCCATAAGCCATCAGTTACGACATTTTTGTTGACTGGTTGGCTTTTTTATTTTCTATTCGTTAACTTCTAATTTTTATTTTTATGGACAATGTACTTCACAGGATTAAAGTAAATCTTTACCCGAATTTACTTACCGAGGATCCTAACGATTATTCAGCAAGGGTGATTTCTGAACGTACTTTAAGTGTTCCCGACATTTGTCGTACCGCAGTTTCGCGTGGTGGTGCGCAAACAAGCACTTCTGCTCAGGCTATGGAAAGCAATGTAGTGCTGTTTCTGAAGGAAATGGCCTATCAGCTTTGCGATGGTTTTTCGGTAAATACCGGATATTTTACAGCTACTACTCAGCTAAGAGGGGTATTCAACAGTTCAAGCGAAACCTACAATCCGGAAAAGCACACCATTCTTTTTCAGTTCAATCAGGGCGAATTGCTCCGCAAGGAACTGGGCAATGTGTCGGTAGTGATTGATAAAGTGGGCGAAGCAATGCTTGTGATCCAGGAAGTGTACGATTCGAAATCAGCTACTGTCAACGACCTGCTTACCCCTAACCGAAATCTGAAAATCTGGGGTAATAAGCTGAAGATTGTAGGCGAAGACCCCGACAATGGCGTGTATTTTATCAGCACAGCCGACAACAGCCGCACAAAGGTTGACCCTACCGATATTGTAACCAACAATCCTTCCGAGCTTATAGTGGTAGTGCCTGAGCTGACTGCAGGAAGTTATAAGGTGGAGGTACAAACGCAATTTGCAGGTGCTGCACTACTAAAAGAGCCCCGGAGCTGTATCTTCGATAGAATACTAACCGTTCAGTAAGATGTAAAACACTGTTTATCACTATCACACAGTGGATCCCGGCAGCCTGTCAGCCCGTATTACAGCGGGTCGACAGGCTGCTTTTTTGTAAGAACTTCTGTCTGTAATTTGTGTAGCCACTCTACACACTACTGTGTAGCCACCCTACACACTACTGTGTAGACATGCTACACACTACTGTGTAGACCCCCTACACACTACTGTGTAGCCATGCTACACAAAATTGCGTTGCAAGAGGACAAAGTTGAACTGTCTGAATCATCTCTCCACCCCGCACAAAAGGGTGCAGATTATAAAATGCAACCTTAGATTTTGGCAGAATAGAAGGCTCGTTGTCGTGTTTTTTGTATATTTGCATAGGCTCCTTAAAAAACGATATCTGTCCGATGTGCAATAAAATCACTGTTTTTCTTATCCTTGTTTTTCAATCTGTTGTATGGCAGCTTTTTGCAGCTCCCGTGCACAATCTGAATGTGGAAAACGGGCTTAGCAATAACTTTATACATACAATTTTTCAGGACTCGGAGGGTTTTGTGTGGATAGGCACCGAAACCGGACTCGACCGATACGATGGTGTGTCGGTGCAGTCGTATGCGCGCAGATTTCACATGCCGCTAAAAGGTGCTGTGCAGTCTATCGCCGAAAGTGCGCCCGGACGGTTGGTGCTGGGTACTTCGTGGGGTGCATTTTGCTATAATGTGCGCACAAACCACATTCAACCCTTCGACTTTGGTGTGCAGGGCATTGATGTGAGGGCAGTGTATACGGATAAAGCCGGACTTTTGTATTTCGGAACGGATAAAGGGCTTTACCGGATGAATAAATCAAATGAATCAGGTATAAAGCGCTTGCCTGTACGTATCGCTGCTTATCCGGTGGTAGCATTTGTAAAAAACAATGAGGAGCAAGTTTTTGCAGTGGGCGAGCATACGCTTATACGTTTGTCGCCGGGAGGCTTTATGCCTGAGGCTTTGCAGATTCCTGCGATTAAGTCGGCAGTGTTTTCGGGTGGGCGTATTTATCTGGGTACAATTGCAGGACTTTATAGCTTCGATATCAATACAAAGGATTTAAAAGCTGTGACTGGCTTTCAGCACATGTCGGTAATGTCGGTTTGCGGGGCCGGTAAGGGAACGATATATGCCGGAACCGACAACAACGGGCTGATAGCCTTCGACACCCACACGGGAAAACAGGAGCAGATATTGCACAAACCCAATGTGCGTCCCGGCCTTAGCTCAAACAGTATTTATGCCGTTTATCATACTCAGGCTGTACTGTTTGCGGGCACTTTTAATCACGGGCTCGATATTATTCCGCTTCAAAATGCCACTAAGTTCATCACCATCGATTTCCTGGCCAAAACAGGGAGTAGTATTCGTGCCCAGCACATTGCTACAAATGGCTTACGATATTTGGGTACCCGCGATGGACATTTTCTTTGCATGGATGCTTCGGGCAAAATACTTTTCAATATCGCCACAGGCTTCCAGAGTCGTGTTATTACCACTATCACAGCTTTTCCGGGCAATGAAAACATGCTGCTGGTGGGCACTTTTGGCGATGGCGTGCAGCTTTTCGATCTGAAAAAACGCAGATTCAGTGCGCTCACCAATGAAAGCTTGCTGCAGAATGCCCGTGTGTATAAATTCCTGTCGGTAAAGGGAAACGAAATATGGATAGCTACGCTGAACGGACTCTTTCGTTACGGGATAGAAAACGGCAGCGTTCGCAGGTTCGATTTGCTCGAAGCCTGTGGAAGCAACGAACTTTTTGCTATGGATGCCGATGCTGCAGGAAATATCTGGATTGGAACAAAAACGGGTGTTTGCTATTTCGATACCCACATTCAGAAAGCCACACAACCTGCTGCACTTGAGAAATACCGTTATCAGTGTTCGTCGGTTTTTACCGATAGTAAAATGAATATATGGTTTTGCTTCAATAAAGGGGGAGTGCTCAAAATAAACCGGAAAGCCGAACCCGATCTGTGGCTGACCAACGAGATTCTGATTCCCGAAAATGCGCCCTCGTCGGTCATTGAGGACAGACAGGGGCGTATATGGATAGGTAGCTCCAAAGGACTTTTTGTGCTTAACGAACGCAACGAATTACATGCTTTCGGGCAGGAGGATGGACTTGAGGGTATGAATATATGTCCTGAATCGGCACTAATGGATGCGGATGCTAAATTGTGGTGGACCAACGAATTCGGACTGATTAGTTTTATCGACAACGAACAGGCGCGGAATTCGTTTTTGCCCAATGTAAGGCTTAACAGCTTTGTGATCAATGGCACTGCCTACGATCCCGATACGCTGGCTTTTGTCGAAAAAGTAGCTGACATGGAATATAAGATTCGTATAAAAGGCAAAAATAATAACAATATCGGATTTGGATTTACGGCTTTAAGCTATGTGTTTCCGCATAAAAACCGTTTTTTTGTGCGCATGCAGGGTGTGGACAGCACCTATAATGCATTGCCGGGAGGGCAAAATGTGATTTTTTATAACAAACTGGATGCAGGCACTTATACGCTCGAAGTGTTGGCCGCCAACAACGATGGGGTGCGTAGTACAGCGCCTCTGGTGCTGAAGTTTGTGGTCGATCCGTATTTTTACGAAACAGCCTGGTTTGCGTTTCTGCTCATTCTGCTGGGAGGCGGAGTGCTGCTTTATTTTACACGACATTATATCAGGTTAATGCGTAGCCGTTTGTCGGAGCAACTCAGCGAAATAAAACGCAACCGACAACAAACGCATACGCTGAAAATTCCTGAAACAAAGGGAAATGATATTATTGTAGCCCTTACACAATGGATGGAAACCGAAAAGGCTTATCTGAATCCGGAGCTCCGTCAGGCCGATGTGGCCGATGCTTTGAAGTGTCAGGTGCACGAGTTGTCGCAGGTGCTCAATGTTCAGATAGGGCAGAGCTTCCCCGATTTTATAAATTCGTACCGCGTAGAGGAATTCCTGATAAGAGTGACACAGCCAGAGTCGGATAAATATACGCTTAGTGCTATTGCTATGCAATGTGGTTTCAGCTCAAAATCTTCCTTTCTCAGAGCCTTTAAAAAAATCAATGGTATGACTCCCACGGAATATCTGCGCGAAAAAGGTTTCCAGCAACAAGATGTATAAGCTACACAGCAGGCAGTATTGCTGATTTGCGGAATGAATATGGGCTGATGCCGTACTGATTTTTGAAACAGCGGCTGAAATGTTTCGGGTCGGTAAAGCCTACATTCGAAGCTACTTCCTCGATATTGTGCTCGCTGTGGCGGAGTAGCTCTGCCGACTTGCGTAGCCTGTAGCTGCGTATAAACTCGCAGGGCGATAGCCCGGTCACTGATTTTAATCTCCGGTAAAGGGTGGTTTTCGAAACATTTAGTTCCTCGGCGAAACTATCGAAATTCAAATCGTACTGATTCAGTTTATTTTCGAGCAATTGCAGCGCCTTACTTACGAAAATTGTATCGTGCGTGTGTTGCGTATTGTGGGCGCAGGTAATGCTTTCACGGTATGCTTTGGGTGTCAGTCCGTAAGTGTTTCTGAAACATCTGCTGAAATACTTAGGGTCGGAGAAACCACAACTGTATGCTGTTTCCGAAATATTATATGCGGAGCTCTGAAGCATTTTACGCGCTTTCGATAGTCTGAAATCTTTAAGTAATACAGTGGCCGATGTGCCGAACGACTGTCTGAAATAACGCAGAGCAGTAGAATGTGACATGTGTAATAAATCGATTAGCTTCCCGGCGTGAAACTGATCGTCGGCCCAGTGATTTTCGAGCAATAGCTGTACGCGGTTTACAAACTGAGTGTCGGGTTTGTCATTGTCAATGCTTGTTGTGTGCTTACATAACACATTGAATCCCTCACTTGTGTTGTGGAATTGTGTGTTTTTCTGATGATAGTATATGCTTAACATGGCAATGTTCTGTTTATATATTACAATTACAGCACTTTGTTTTCGGTGATATTTTCTTTGGCAGGCTGGGAAGATTTAAAAACGATATTCTCCACATAATTGCCTTCGTATATTTTGGCAAAGTCGCTGTACTTCATGTGTTTTTTATTTATGCCCGATGGCGATATTTCCACTCCGTTTATTCTCAAACCTTCGAATACAATGTTCCGCACGGCACGTTTGTCCGAAAATCCTTCAATTACCGATATTTCAGCATTTTTTCCGTTGTATGCCACATTTCTGAACGTAATGTTTTCGATGCTGCGACCGGGACGTTTGGCGTATTTTTTATTGAATGTAACCCTAATGTTGAATAGCTGTCCGCGCTGAAAATCCTCAATTCTGATGTCTTCGAAGAGCATGTTGCGTGCCATGTTTTCGTCGGATACATTGATGGCTATACAGCCCTGATAGTTGATTTGCATTTCGTCGTGATTCAGTATGTCGATATTGCGAAAAGTATAATGCTCGAGTGTTTCCGATTTCCCGCGACGGAAGTTGCCATGTGTGCCTATCATAATGGGATGCGCCACATCGGCCCACAGACTGGAGTTTTGCACGGTGATATTACGGCTGTCGCCATAATAATCCCAGCGGTGGCCGTAAAGCGCTATACAGTCGTCGGAGTTTCGCATAAAAACACTGTCGATCAACACGTCGGAGCAGCTCATTAAATCGATGCCATCCGACCAACCACGTGAACTGAACGAACGAATGCCCGTAATGCGTACATTTTTTGATTGTCCGCCAAAAACGGTGTAATGCGTGGGGTTGATAAAAATCAGGTTTTCTACACTCACATTTTCGGAATGTGTAATTTCAACGCCCCGCTGCCCGCGATATACAATGCCGCGACCCATGATGCGTACATTTTTTACTTTGTCGCACACAATTTTGCCCCTGAGCACAGCGCCGCCTGACAGATAGAGTGTTTGATGGCTTTTCAGATACAGACTGTCGATGGTATGAATGCCATTGTCCAGATAAACCACATTTTTATCATTACGGTCGGGTATGTCGGTCTCGGGACGGTTTGTGAATATATGCAGATTGCGGTGAATATCGCCATTTACTTCTACCGAGAGGTTGAGGGCTTTGCTCATTTCAACAAAGATGGTATCGCCCGACAGACGGTGTGCGATATTGTACGATAGCGGCCTGATGCGCACCGAGTTCACAGTCCCGTTTTTATGCACAATGGCTAACTGTGCTTTGTCGTCGAAGTCGAATCGCACCATCGACGATTTCTGAACTTTATGAGCGTCAACCTCCACCTGATAGCTGAACAGCTTTTTAGCAGCAGTGTTTTCGCTTTTTACATAAACCTCGAAATCCCTGTTTTCCGCTATTCCTGCGGGTACATCGAAAGTGACAATCTTCCCGGCTATTGCCGGCACCGCAAAAAGGGTGCACAGCAATATCAGGAAGCAGAACCTTAAAAAACTATTGAGTATTTGCATTAAAACAAGTTTAAACGAGAGATTTCTTTTTTAACGGATAATGAGTTTTTCCTGATGGGTTTCTCCTGCTGCATTTGTAATCCTGATCAGATAATAACCACTTTTCAACGCATGCGTGTGATGTGTGTATAGCTGATCGGTAATGCTGCTTTCGGAAATTATTCTTCCTGTAGCATCGTATATACTAAACCTGCTGCCGGTTGCATTTTTGATAACAATCATTTCGCGGGCAGGATTCGGATATACTGATACATGATCTGTTTTTTGATCGTTGGTGGATGTAATTCCTTCCATCAAATTGTTGATTTCGGTGGGCGAAAGGGCATAGTTGAAAAAGCGAAAATCATCCACTGTGCCTTTCAGATAAGGGTCCGAAGCATATTGCGATTTGCCGATGAAGTTATTTACCGAAGAACCAATGTCATAGGGTCTGAGGGTAAATGTAATGGACTTGCCAATGAGTATGCCGTTGAAATATAACGATAAAGTGTTGTTGGCCAGTGTGACGGTGTAGAAATTCCACGTGTTCACCGGTGGGCGACGTGTCGATACCACTTTTTGTACAGTAGCGCCCGATTTTATTTCGAAAGTCACTCCGCTGCCATTGTCGGTTGTAAGCATCATATAGGCATTGGTTCCTGTGCCAAAGTCGAAAATGCGAACCCATGGTTTCAGTTCTTCGAGATTGACCCATGCTGAAATACTGAAATCGCTGAGCTGGTGTATAAAGGTCGATTGCAGGCGGGCATAGTCGTCTACACCATCGAGTTTCAGACCATTGTCATTTTTACCCGGAGCAAAAAGAGCCCCACCCATAAGTTGCGCGTAAAGTCCGTTTCCGTTGTTATCGACGCTGAAGTATGAGGTGCGTGTTTCATCGAATTTATACCAGGGTAGTTTTTCTGTTTTGGTGTTTACAGTGATTATTTGTTCTTCGGAGCGTGAAAAGCCACCTGCTTTGTCGTAACTCATTACCACTAACTTATAATTTCCCTCATCTGCTTTTTTCAACTGATAACTAAAACTGTTTACGCGCAATGTGCTGTGCAGGCTATCGTTGATATAAATTTCCGTCCGGTCGATGGTTCCATCCATGTCATATACATTACCGCTAATGGTGATATTGGCCGGAGCTATATAACCGGAAGCCGCTGAGGGCGAGGTAATGCGTAATACAGGTTTCATATTGCCCTGCTCAATGGCTGTCTTGTCAAAAACGGCTGTGGTTGTAGTGGCCTTGTCGTTTGATGAGGCAGCTACGCCAGCCAGCAAATCGCGCGATAGGTTCAGCGTGGCAGTACCTTTTTCGGTCCAGTCGGTACCATTGTCCGAAATCCATGCTTTGAAGCTGTTTTCGCTTCGGCTTATTTTCAACCACATTGGGAATGTGTTGACCGTTGCGTCGCCGGCAATGGTACTGACAGCTTTTCCGGTGCTGTCGCGGCTGATAAAGAGCAAGCCATTGGCAGCGCTTATGCTCAGCATTACGAAGGCCGAATTCTGAAAAGGATTTTCGCGCAGCATAATGCCCGCCTGACATTTATCGTTGATTTCGTTGAGCGAATTGATTTTGGTCACCACAGCACCATCGTCAATCAGTCGCTGGTATGCAAAGTGGAAGTTGTCGGTAGTGCTTTTTATACCATCGCCCGAAGCTGTGAGGGTCAGAATATCGTTTTGGAGGGTTGCCCATCCGTAGTGTGCCTGTTTTACAATGCTGCGGGGCATAATGTCGAAATTTGTCCAGGGCAGTACATGACTTGCCGAATCGGTAGCAAAACCAAGAGCAGCTACTGCCGGATGGTCGTAAGTGTCAGGGTGTGCAGCCACACTGGGTGTGTGTACTGATGGTTGCTGTTGCAATATTTCG
The DNA here is from genome assembly GCA_016937795.1 of Paludibacteraceae bacterium. GTDB lineage: Bacteria > Bacteroidota > Bacteroidia > Bacteroidales > Paludibacteraceae > Paludibacter. The sequence goes on along the minus strand of JAFGVV010000050.1, from coordinate 18,367 downwards.
TACACACTGCGTACTTTGTCGCCTTCGTTGCGACGGCGGGCATAATGATTATAAATCATTTCCCACATCGACCCGTATTTGCCACGCACAGCAGGGCTCAATCCCGGTTCGGTGTACCATGTGCAGTTCGAACCCATTTGCCGTGAATAGCTTGTGTAAGGCAGGTCGTTGTACTTGCCTGCGGCGTTTTCCATAATATTATAGCGGGCTACATATTCGGCGCCTTTGCGAAAACGACTTTCACCATATCCGTAAAAATCTACGCCCTGATTCCATGCAATTTCGCAAAAAATGGCGTAAAGCATAAATCCGCCCATCGTATGCCCCTGATCGCGACCGCTTTCTTCCCATTGTCCCCAAATATCAGAATGAACAAAGTTCACGGCACGGTTGATATTTCCGGTACCATCCCCGTTTTTGGCATAGTTCAGCGCACGGTCGAAACCTTCTTTATGGTCGCAAAGAATAGAAATAGCCATCATAGCGTTCATATTGCAGGCATCCCAGTTTACACGGTAGTTGGTGGCGCAGGCATCGTTGTGCGGGGCTCCCCATGCATTGCCAATCAGAAAACGTTCGTTCATTGGATAATAAAAAACGTTCATCATGTAATCTTTGAATCTATCGAATTCGAAACCCGGATAGCCGCGCATGAGTTCGGCTGCATTGGCAAACTGATAACCATTGAGTCCGGCTGCCAGATAGCGGTCGGCATTTCCCGATACGGCTTTGTTGATCAACGACCATGCATTGAGAATTTGCACAGCTTTGTCCCCATAAGCCTTGTCGCCGGAAATATTATAGATAAGTGCGTGTGCATAGGCCGCAGCCACATCGCGGTACATAAGTCCTATGTTGTCGCCGGTACCACCGCGAATGACAGTTTCGGTAGCGCGTGGATTCCAGCTCAGTTGTGCTTCGGGGCTGTTACGAAGATTATTCCATGCTGTATACCAGGGTTCGGCACGCTCAGCCACTTTTTGTCGCATACGTGCCAAATCGGCTTCTTTATGCAAAATGCCGGGGTGAACAAAGTGCTGGGCTGAAAGTGCAGTAATTGAAAATGCAAATACGCAAAGAAGTAATAATTTCTGAATTTGTGATTGTTTATTCATGATATGTTTGTTTGAATTTACTTAAGTACGTTTCGGGTTATTTTATCCAATGCAAATGTAATCTTCATTTTTATGTTTCGGGTTGAAATTACGGTCATTCGGGTTTCATATTATAATATGCAGCCTGATTCTTTGTTATTCAACAATCAGTGATACATTGGCATTTGCTGAAAGCTCATCGGTGTAATTTAAAATATAGTTTCCTTTGGCAAGCCGGTTCAGTGTGAGCGAACCATTGGAGTTTGTGATTTCCTGTTGAAAAACTTTCCTGCCCGATTCGTCGAATATGTTGATAAATGCATTGCCGGAGTTGAATGAGGGTATGCTGTAATTTATTTTTCCTTTCGCGGGGTTAGGATAAATCCGGATATCCGATCTATCGTTGGCCCGATTGATACGCACTGAGGTGACAGGCGGATTGCTTACACCTTCGGAGGTCATTTGTACCCGTTTCAGACTGCCATCTTCGTTGTAATAAAGATAATCGATACAAACCGAACGGCGATAACTTCCTCCGGCTGTGGGTAACGAACCATTGTGATAAACAAAATACCACTGGTTGTTGAATTCGATAATGGCGTGATGATTGGTGTTGCTGTTGCCTGCTACTTCGTTCAGAATGCCTTTAAATTCCCAGGGACCATTGATGCTTTTACTCATAGCGCAGGCAGTTTTTTCGGGAAAAAACTGCGAATAAGTAAGATAGTACCAGTCGCCACGTTTGTGTACCCAGGGTGCTTCGGTGAACGAGGGGAGATGCACAGGCTTGATTGGACCATCGAGTTCAATCATATTTTCCTTTAGTTTTGCATAATAACACTGGGTGTTTCCCCAAAACATATAGGCCTGACCATCGTCGTCGATAAATACGGTTGGGTCGATATCGTCCCACGAAATGCCTGTGTATTGTGTGGTCATATTGTTGGTCACAAGTGCTGTGCCCCGCGCATCTCTGAATGGCCCTGTGGGATTATCGGCCACAGCCACTCCAATGGCTTTTCCTCCAATGCTGCGGTGCTGAGCGCAAATGTACCAGTAGAATTTTCCGTTTCGCTCAATCACCTGTCCTGCCCATGCATCGCGTGCAGCCCAGCTAAAATCGGTTACCCGCAATGGGACAGGATGCGGTGTCCACGAAAGCATATCGTCGCTCGAGAAAACCAGCCATTCGTGCATGGCATAGGATTCGTTGGTCGATTCGTCGTGTCCGGTATAAATATAAACTTTGTTGTTGTGAACCAATGCAGCAGGATCAGCTGTATATACATCGGTGATAATGGGGTTCGAATTGGTTCGGATGGCAATCAGATTCGTGTTCGAAGCCATTGCACTGTTAAGTAAGGTTGTTTTGCCGGCCATCGTCTGTATGTCGGTTGTCTGCAATGCTTTGTTGTAAATGCGGAAGTCGTGGAGCAGTGCATTTTTCAGATATACATCCGCAGCATAAGCCGAGCGACCGATATAGTTTTTGGTGGTTGCGCCCAGTGAGTTGGGTTGCATGGTCACATTCCCTTTTTTCAGGGCTATACCATTGATATAAATGGTCGCAGCAATTCCTTTTTGTGTGTATACTAAATGTACCCATTCGCCTTTTTTGAGTTGTGAACCTGTTTCGATGCCCGATTCGGCCAGGTAGTTTGTTTTGCTAATGGCATAGCGCATGGCTTTGGCGCCGAAAAACATAACGCCATTGGCATCGGTGATTACGTTGTCGGAAAAGGAAAAATTGAAGATATAGTTACCGTTCAGGTTGAGATTGCTGAGCGGATTGATAAATACATAAGTTGAAATGCTGAAATCGGTCAAAGAGCCTATCAGGTTTCCAACCGAAGCACCCATGTCGAGGTAGCCGTTGTTGGCTCCCAGAGCAAGTACTTTATACTCACCCATGTCTTTTACCGAAGCTCCATTGTAAAGGTATGCAGGTCCGTAGTTGCCACATATTTCGGTGACGCGCCCCGAGTTGTCGGTTTCGAAATTGTAGTGAAGTTTCAGACTGTCGTTTTGAGCAAATGCCTGAATGATAAAAAGAAATGTAATTAAACCACTAAGTAAAATGATCTTTTTCATGTGTATAATCTTTTTTATTTGTAGAATGAACCCCACACCTGATATATGCTTTATGAGTAGCTTGTTTTCGCGTTGGTTTTATTCAAGACTATTTTTGATGAGTAGAGAATGAACGACTGTGTGAAGAAAATAATCCCGAAGGCAGAAGTCCTTTGCAAAACGACTGCTCTCCGGGATACTTTTATTTATTACAGACAAATATATTTTGTGCTGAATTGATTAATTTTAATGATGTAGATACCCTTTTGTAAACGAATATTCTGGCTGTCCGATACTTTTACAGTGCGGCCTGTAATGTCGGTAATGCTGATTTGTTCGTTTCCACTCAGGCCTGTGATTTTCAGTCCGCCGTTTACAGGAATAAGTTTGTAAGGCGAATTGCTGAGTTTCTTCACCGAAGTAATTCCTTCTTCGTAGGCTGCTTCGAGATCGTACAGGGTGTTCATTACATTCAACTCCGATGTCAATACTTCCTCGTCGGTAAGCGCTTTTTTGTACAGTCTGAAATCGTAAATCAAAGTGTTGTGCAAATTAACATCCAGTGCATAAGGCGATCGCCCTAACCAGTTGTACAAAGTACCATCACGTCCCGCAATGGGTAAGGTGTTTTTTGGTAAATTGGTAATGTTAGCCGGAGCTGAAGGCCAACCATCCACGTAGATAGTTCCTGTTTCGCCGTTTTGTACGTAAGTAAGGTTGTGCCATCCGCCTTTTAAAGCAACAGAGCCAAAAGCAACACTTTGATGACCGGTATTTGCCGGGTAATACTGAGGCGTAATGTTATGACTTTGATTGTTGAGTGAGCTAATAATATAACCATTTCGTTCGTTTATTACATCGCTTGAGTTCGAGAATGTCCACAGCATATTACCATTCTTGCCCAAATCAGTATTGTTTTCATCCACACGATAAAATGCACTGATAGTGAAATTATCAAGGTTGTACATGATTTTCCCAACCTCTGTACCAAGATCGAGGTAGCCATCGGTGCTGTCGAGTGCAAGTACGTTATATACTTTGGTAGTTCCCATTTTTTTGATAGCCGCATTACCTTCAATAGTGGCAGTGAAATTTTTCTCAGCTACATCTGTTGCGATATTTCCGTTCACATTCGAAAAATCATGCTTCATAAGTAAGTCGCTGATGTATTCTGTACCCTCTTTTACTTTTACAGTTACGGGGAATTCTTTGGTGAGTTTCTGCCCGTTTTTGGTCAGAGTTGCTGTTAGTATTCCCTTGAAGTCAAAGTATTCAGGACGGGTTACTTGTCCGGTGGATGAAATGATAGAGGGACGCGATGACGACCATGAAATCATTACAGTCTCGTCGATGCTGCCTTTTGCGGGCAACTCAATATCGGTAGTTACATTCGAAAGGTCGGGCATGGTGAGAGCAAGTGTTTCGTTGGTCAGCGATTCAGAAATAAAATCGGGATTTTCTTCGTAAGCAGCATTCAGTTTCGAAATTGAATCGTTCACACCCAAATAGTCCACGATGTCGCTTGAAGTGAGTGTGACGCTGAACAACCGGAAGTCGTAGAGCAGGGTTTTGCGCAAATAGACATCTCCGGGATAGCATGAACGGCCAAGCCAGTTGAAAAGTGTACCTGTAAGTCCTTCTTTTGGTAATGCAGTAGATGGTAGATTTGTCATTGCTGTGTTTTGTGCTACTTCCACACCATCCACATACACAGTACCTGTATTTCCGTTTTGTGTAAATGCAATGTGATGCCAGCTTCCTTTGGGTGCATTCTGGTTCAGTCCAACTCCCTGATCGCCCGAAGCCCAATAGTTTGTTGTAATGTTATGCGACTGATTTTTCAGACTTCCATTGATATAGCCATTCATATCTTTGGGTGCATCTGCAGAATTAGAAAAGTTCCAGATAAAATTACCGTTGCTGTTTAATTCTGTGTACGAATCGTCGATGCGGAAATATGCAGCTACAGTATAGTTGTTGAGCGCATAAACGGCTTTGCCAATTTCAGTGCCCATGTCGAAATATCCTTTACCTTCGCCCAGGTCGAGTACGTTTACCTGACCGGATGTTTCGCCCCCGATAGTGCGAATACGTGCTTCATTCATGGTTGTTCCCTCAAATTTATTTTCGGTAGCATCTGTCACTACAAATTTCCCGTTCTCGAAACGTATCGATGAGGTAGCAAAATTCCATTGTGCAATTACTTCAGGAACTTCCGATTGTGCAGGAACTGTTACATTGAATGTTTTTACCAATGTGTAAGTTATTTCGTTTACTACCATAGTAAAAGTAGCAGTGAGTTTTACAGTGATCGGGTATTTTTCGGGTTGCTGTACTGTGCCATCTGTTCCTACTGTGGTTGCCAGAGTTGAAGCCCATTGGATATTCACATTGCCTATGCTCTGTGGCAGGTTCAGATTTTCAGTTACGTATGTCAGATCGCCATCAGCTTTCAGTGTGTTGGCGTTTAGCTGGTCGTAAGCTGTTATCAGCTCGGCCGGAATGCCCGCTAAAGTAAGTACATCGCTTGGTGCCAAAGCCCTGCGGAAAATCATAAAGTCATCTAACTTTCCTGCAAGTGTTGGGTCGGGCCATTGCGACTTGGCAATATAATTAAGTTCCGTAACGCCAAGCATCGAAGGGTTCAGTGTCATGTTTTTATTTTCTCCGACCAGATTGCCATCTACATAAAGGCAACCTGTCCCGGCCGATGTTGCATCGTCCCAATCGAAAGTGACAGCCACATGTACCCATTTTCCTGTGGCGAGAGGGGCATTACCATCAACCAACTGTTCGCCACCACCATTTTTTATGGCAAAGCGAAGATTCCCGGCACTGCTTCGGGGGGTAAGAAACAGGTAATTGTTGGTGTCGTTTCCAAAATCGAAAATGCGCGACCATTGATTAAGGGTTGAAATGTTGACCCAGGTGGCAAAGCTAAAATCGGTGACATCGCTGAGCAAACCGGCCGGTGCAGTCATGTAATCGTCCACAGTGGGGAAATTGAGTGCATTGCCTTCCTTTCCTTCCACACCTGCGGGTGAACCATAAGTAGTGCCATCCATACTGTTTCCCGAAACATCGGGAACCACAGTGCCACTGACTGTATTAAAGTCGTAATGAAGAATCCGACCGGTAGTAATGTCGGTAGCCATACTGTTCAGCGAAAATGCCGAAAGCATGCAGGAAAGCAAAAGTGCTTTCGTTTTTGTGTAAAAATTCTTTTTCATCATATCAGATAATTAATTTGTATTAATAAAAAACCTTGTTTTGTTTATTGCAAAGGAATGTTCTTTCAGTATATAAAACACTACAAAAGCACTGTAAAAGGGAACCATATTATAATTTGCAACTATTTTGTGCTGTTTTTTTAGCTGAAAATGCCCGTAGAATTGGCTTTGTCGTGCATTGAATACACCCAGTCTTCGGGCTCCTCTTCCGGATAGTTATCCGATGCCATGGCCAGAGAAATCTGATTGTCGAGTAGAATCATTTCAATTTTTGGTTGCTCGTAATCTTTTTTGGGGCTGTCTGTTGTTTTCATTTAATCTTGTTTCTTTTTTTGGGGAGAGGAAAGTTGAGACTGTATAAAAACACTCTTTTGATACAGTCTCACACTCTTTTGATTTTAATAGATATTGATTTTGAATGTGCTGTACCCAACTTTTACTAAATAGATACCCGGAGCAAATGATTTATCGATGTTCAGTGGTGCTGAATTTGCTTTCTGCGTATACTGTAACCTGCCATCAGCACTGTATATTTGAATAATTTCGTTTGTCGATAATAGTCCGCTAATGCGTATTGTACGATTGGTATTTTGCGAAATGCGGATATCTGCTTCTTGTGCAGAAATACCGGTGGTAGCACCACGCGATTCGAATCGCAGACTGAAACGGTTTTCGGCACTTTCGGCTGTGCTGCTAAAGTTATAGCTCAGACCTTCGGTGAGTTCCACATCCCGGTTACTGAAACTGTCGTGCAGCATTATGCGTAAATCAGAGTCGATATTGCTCAGCTCGGGTGCACTAATGCTAAACTCGCCTGCCTGCCCCGGATTGAAACCCAGTGGAATGCTCAAACCGTGTACAAACGAATGCATTTTGTTGATAACCAGTTTGCGGTTCTCAACCAATGAGTATATCTCGGGTATCAATACATCGTTGCATGACATTTTTTCTGCATCGCTCTTATCGTAAGTGTTTTGAGCTTCGGTTCCCGAATACACAATTGTCTGGTCGCGGTTAGTGCCGTTTGAAACTTCGAGGCGAATAAGCGGATAGCTGACAGCAGCTTTTGTACGCAAACGATTTGTTGTGCTACTCTGATCCTGCGATGAACGCATGGCGTTATTGAAAGTAATTTCAGGCGTAGAATTGTCAGCGCTGACTTTTACCCAGAATGCCTGCATGGGTGGAATGTGTTGTCCCACAACACCATTAATGCCATTCGAAGTGCCTGTTTCACCATTGTAAGTGTCGAAAGTCATTGCGCCGGCAGCAGTTCGTGTGCGATACCAAATGGCAGAACGAATATCGGTTCTGGCATTATGTGCAGCATTCCAATCGAGAAACGATGGGTAAGGGTTGCCAATAAGGTTGAAACCTCGTTTAGCATTTTCGGTACCTGTTCGGCTAAGGGCGACAGTTTTATCGCCATCATTCAATACGCCGACAAAACTGTATGTGCCGGTTGTGTTGATTTTGGCCAGATAACCTTTGCCTGTTGTCAGCGCTACGTCGGTTGCTGTAATTTGCGGATAGTCAGCAGATGGCTCGTCGTAGTAGCCCAGCAGATTTCCGCTTTCGCTTTGCAAAATACTTCCACCGTTAGCGCCCGTTACCGGAGAAGCAATGTACCACCAGTTATCTGTGTTTGTTTCGCCCGATTTCGATGTCAGATATTGTTGAACCACGCTTGTTCCTGTAACGTTCAGTGTTCCATTGTTGATTAATGTTGCAGTACCGGAAGCATTACTTTCGAGTGCAAGGTTTCCACTCACATTAAGCGTTTTACCTGTGTTGATAGTGAGGTTTTTGCCCGGAGAAACACGCAGGTTAAACACGCTTAGGTCTGCATCAATGATTTGATTTTCTGTAACGTTCAAATCATCTTCGTACAATTCCCAGTTGTCGATATAGCCGGTTGTGCCGTTTAGTTGATAATTGTTAAAGTACACGCCGGCACTTGTTGTATTTCCCGTAGTAAAACTAAAATCCACATCCTGCCACGATCCGGTTGTGTTGACTACCTGTTTGAGTTCAGGTGCACCCCCCAAAAGATAAGTCCCTACCTGAAATGATCCTCCGATACAATATAGCTTGGCTTTTACACGGTATCGGGTGTATGGTTTTGCTACAAAAACCTTATCAATTGAACCGGAAGTAATTACTTTCCCCGAATTTGCTCCACAATACGAAAAAGCAGGATCGGTATTTACGGCTTTGGTACCCCAACCTTCAAAACCGGTCAGCGAATTCATATACGGATCGTGAATAAGGTTGGGTCTGTTGCTAAATATGGGGTTGTAGCAGGCTGAATTAAGTCGCCCTGTGACTGCCAGATTTTTTTGTGCAGCACCCGTGCTGTTCAGACTTATATTGCCTGTCGCATTGTGTGTGCTGCCGTCGTAAGTTACTGTTACCAATACATCTGTGGCCGATTCTTTGGTAATTGTTGCAGGACTTACGCTAAAGCCTGTAGGTGCTGTGATCAGAATATCGTCCTGAAGTGACACACCTGTTACTGTAAATGTCTGACTTGTATTATATTCATCAAAGCCCGGCAGAGTTGTTTTCGAGGGTGTGATAACCGGGGTGGCTAACGGACCATAGTAATACAAGCGAAAATTATCGAAAGCAGTCCAGTTGCAGGCCACAGGAGTTTCGAGCTTGTAGCCAATAGTAAGATTTCCGTTGGCAACAATAATATTCTCGATAGAATAATCTTTTCCGGCACTGATTTCGGTGGATTGATTTCCTGCAGTGATAAATGCGCCTGTGAAATAAGGATTTGAACCGGCTTGCTGATATGCCTGCGCTGAGACAAGCAGGCTATACATTCCATTGGCTAATCCGCTGATGGTTTGTGTCAGAGCTCCAGAGCCAAGCACACTTCCGGAGTTTATCCATTTCTCGCCAAACACATTTCCGTCTTTTGTCCAGCCAATCATTGGGTTTGTTGTGTTTGTGACAAAACCTCCCGTATTGGTCCAGTTCTCCAATCCGTTTGTTTCAAAACTATGATTCGGTATGCTGATAGCTGTGCGACTAAGCGCAGTGAGCAATTGATCAGAAGCGGTGTTTATATCGGCTGTTATACCAGCATTGTAAGTGGCAATATAAGTCGTCAGGTCGATGCCTCCTTTTTGTTTGGCATAGTTCATATAGCTGTCGAGTACTACTTTTGCCTGATACAGCTCGTAGGAGGCTTGCGTTAAAAACTTCCAGTGGGTATAGTTATTGCCTCCAGTGAAATTATATAAAACTCTGTTGGCAAGACCTCTGTTTGTGGAGGAGGCAGCCGATGAAGTTCCTAAAAACTGAGATGCATTATATCCACCGTAAGTGGCAGGGACCTGGATGCTGTAGATCTTAGCCACTGCATCAATAATAGAGATATTCCATGTGTTATTGATGGAATTGTCGGTATAAACATCACCGGATGCGGTATTTGCAGCAAATAAAAAATGATTGCCAGCATCCAGCCCATTTACGTTATACTGAAATGTCCAGGTACTTTCCACACTTCGTGCTTTCCATTTTACAATATCATTTGACACATTGACTTGTGAGTGAGAAGTCACTATGGCTTCGCTGCCCCAGTTTCCTCCTCTGTTCAGAAATCCGTTCATTCCCACATTGTAAATGTAGTAGGTGGTTTCAGTTTCAGGATCGCTTCCCTGCAACTCAGGGATATCCCATTCCTGAGCATAAGTACCTGCACTAAACAAAATGGTCGCAGCACATACCACGATGCGGAGTAGTCTGCAAAAGTAATTTTGATTCATAATATTGTTGATTTTTAATTTATGGTTGAGAAATTTCAACCGCAAAGAAACATCACAACACTATAAAAGATGCGATGAAAATGGCTGTAATAGGTTTCATTTTATAATTTGGAACAAAAAAGATCCAGGAAAAGGGTTTCAGTTGTGCAAAAGTTTGCTGTGATTTTCAGAATGATCCAAAATATTGAGCATAAAAAAAGCTGACAAGTGAGCTCTACTTTCAGCTTTTATTTTTACAATTCAAACGCTTTACAATTCATCCCAGATATTCTGGTAGCTATAGCATCCTCCCGGAAGAACCGCATAAAGCCCTTTGGCTATGCGTTGATTGCGGTTCATGCTGCTGATAAGTTTTACTTCGCTGTCGGTAAGTTGTACATTAAGGGCGCCAATGTTCTCAATAATTCTATCGGCATTTACCGATTTTGGAATTACTGCATATCCGCGGGCCATTCCCCAGGCAAGCATGATCTGTGCAGGAGTGCAGTTGTATTTTTCTGCCAAACGAATTATAATTTGCTGTTGCGTAATACTTTCGTTGGTTTTAATCAAATGCCGACTGCCAAGCGGTGAATATGCAGTGACAATTATACCGTTTTCGCGACAATATCTGAGCATTTTTTCCTGAGTGAAAAATGGATGAATCTCAACCTGGTTTACTTCAGGTTTGGTTTCGGACTGTTTTGAGAGTTCGTTAAGTTTTTTGATGCTAAAGTTCGAAACGCCGATATGTCTCGTAAGTCCTTTACGTTTAATTTCTTCCATGGCTTTCCATGTGTCTGCTAACGGCACTACGTCGGTCGAAAGAAGGTCGTCGGCGCTGCGTGCCTGATCGTGTTCCTGTTTGAAAACGAGTGGCCAGTGAATAAGATACAGGTCGAGATAATCGAGTTGCAGATCGGCCAGTGTTTTACGAATAGCCGGTTCTACCGATTCCGGATGATGAAAACTATTCCAGAGTTTTGAGGTGATAAAAAGTTCCTCACGCGTAACAATGCCATTTTCGAATGCAAATGTCAGTGCGTTGCCAATTTCTTTTTCGTTGCCATAAATATAAGCACAGTCGACATGACGGTAGCCTGTACGAAGCGCCTGAAGCACAGCTTCGCCAACTTCACCCGGTTTCGAAAGCCATGTGCCCAGACCGAAAGCCGGGAATATATCTCCGTTGCTGAATTGTAAGTTTGCCATTTTAATGATTGATAGAATGTATTTAACAGCTAAACAAATACAGATTGGAAAAGTTGAGACCCGGGAATGACTTTGTGATGAAAAGAGCAAGGCATTGTTGAAAAAAAGGAAGAACGCAAATGACTCAAACAGCCACAAATTAAACACGAATTGCAGATTTCCGGGTTTACCGATTTTACAGAATTGTGCTATTTGTGAGAGCTTGCGTAATTTGCGTTCAAAAAAACTTTGTCAGACCCCGTTCATGGAGGCTGTATCGACCTTTACACAGGATTAAATTTTTTTCAATCCTTTCATTTCTTTTTTGTCTGCTTTTTTCAGACTAATGGCTACACCACCTCCGGCAGCCAGTTTTTGTTTTAGAACCGATTTTGAATTAACAAGTACTTTGCGGATTTTGTAAGCCATTGGGTTTTCTTTCCAATGCGCATTGGCAGCGTCTTCGTAAATTGTGGCCACATACCATGTTTTTTCTTCCAGATAGTTGAATGGAATAACGGCGGTGCGGGGATTTTCGTCGGTAATTGCGCCAATAAACCAATTCGCAGTGTTTTTTGCACGACGGGCAACAGTCAGATAATCGCCCGGCTCAGCTTCAAGATAACGTGTGTCGTCCCAATCCACAGCCACATCCTTGATAAACTGAAAAGCGTCCATACGTCTTTCGTAACTTTCGGGCAGGTCGGCAGCCATTTGCAGCGGACTGTACATGGTCAGATACAATGCAAGCTGTTTAGCAAGGGTGGTGTGCACCTGATTTTGATTGCCTTCCTGATAATAACTCATTTTAATTTCGAAAATTCCCGGTGTGTAATCCATTGGGCCTCCCAGAAGTCGTGTAAATGGTAAAATGGTTTCGTGCTCGGGTGGATTTCCAGAGCTCCATGCATTAAATTCATTGCCACGGGCGGCTTCGCAGGCCAACCAGTTAGGGTAGGTGCGGTGCAAGCCTGTGGGACGAACCGATTCGTGTGAGTTCAGCATCAATTTGTTTTCAGCCATTTTTTCGGCCACCCGTACATAATGATTCACCATCCATTGTCCATCGTGTGTTTCGCCGCGAGGAATTATCCAGCCTACATATCCGGTTTTTACTGCTTCGTAGCCATGTTCTTTCATTAGTTCAATGGCTTTGTCGATGCGTCGTTCGTAGTTTGTCACCGACGATGAAGTTTCGTGATGCATAATCAGTTTTACACCTTTCGAATGTGCATATTCGTTCAGTGCTTTAATGTCAAAATCGGGATAAGGTGTTACAAAATCGAACACTTCCTCTTTCCAGTTGCCGGCCCAGTCTTCCCAGCCTACATTCCAGCCTTCGACCAACACGCCCGAAAATCCGTGTTCGGCAGCAAAGTCGATGTAACGGCGTACGTTTTTATTGCTCGCACCGTGTTGTGGAAGCGGAGTCAGCGCATTCCAGTCGGTATCCTTCAAACGAATGTTTGGTGCATGTGCATAATCCCACGACATGGTGTTGGGCACATGCATTCCCCACCAAATTCCGATATATTTCTGAGGCTTTATATAGTCGGTGTTTTCAATTTTCGATGGTTCGTTCAGATTCAGAATCATTTTCGAAGCCAGAATGTCAGTAGCCTTGTCGCTTACCATTATTGTGCGCCAGGGTGTATTGTGTGGCGTTTGCATATAGGCTTTTGTGCCTGTGGCGTCGGGTGCCAGTGCCGAAGTGAGCACCATGTTTTTCTGATCGATAAGCAAATGCATGACCGAATAGTCCATCAGCGCTGCTTCAAAAATGCTGATGTACAATCCATCTGTCGTTTTCATCATCAAAGGACTTTGCACAGCATTTTTAGCAAAATATCCATGCGTGCCAATACCAGTTCCATCCACTTTCGAAGCATCCACCTCCGAAAGTCTGGTGGTTGTGTAATAATATTCGTTTGTGTCGAAGTCTCCCGGAATCCAGAAAGCTTTGTGATCGCCTGTAAGTGCAAACTCGGTGCGCTCGTCGGCCACCCGGAAATAATTCAGATTTTTCTGCTTCTCAAATTCGTAACGAAATCCAAGTCCGTCGTTAAATAGCCGGAAACGGATTTTGATGGTTCGCTCAGTTGCTTTTTGTTCAAATTCAAGCAATAGCTCATTGTAATGGTTGCGAATTTCACTTACTTCGCCCCATACAGGTTTCCATGTTTCGTCAAAACTACTTTCTTTCGCATTTTTCAATGTAAAACCTTCGAGTAACGAGGGTGCATTTTTTAATTCGAGCCCAAGTTTCGATGGTTTAATTATCTCTTTTCCATTGTATGAAAGAGCGTAAATGATTTCAGATTTGTTGTTGATGCCTGCTTTCAATTCCAATTGTTTGTCAGGCGATAACAAATTTCCGGCTCTGAGTGGCAGTATTCCCAGCATGATGATAAATACCAATGTTATTCGTTTCATTTGTTTGTATTTTAATTGTTTATGTTTTTCTGAGAGGTTACTTTATTTAGTTCTACAAATATAAAACGATTAATTCGAAAGTATTTCTTCTGGCTTTTGTTTCGGGTCAACATTGCCCGCAAACGTTTGATTTCAGATCATTGCGTTTGAATTTTTCTCCTGATTTGTAAATGTTTTAGCAGTGAATTATTGAAAATTCTTAATTCTCATGCTTTTGACGGAAAACATAGCTGTATATTCGGGAATTTTTACGAACTTTGCAGCCAAATATTTTAAAAACAAGATTCGTATAATGACAGCTAATGAAAAATGGAATGGAAATTCGAGAAACAGCTCGAATTCCGGAGCCGGCCGTGATGGTAACAAACCGTATGAGAAACGTGATGTGAAATCAATACTAAAAGGCTCACGCGGTGCAGCAAAATTTAACTCAGAAAGACCAAACTATTCAGAAAAACCTAATTACGACGAAAAACGTACAGAAGGAAAACTAGAATTCAAAAAAAGAGACGATTCACGTCCTTCTTATGGCGATCGCAAACCTTACGAAAATCGTGACAACCGCGAAAGCCGTCCTTATGGTAACCGTCCTTACGAAAACAGAGGAAATTCATACGGCGAACGTAAACCTTACGAAAACCGCGAAGGTCAGGGCGAACGCCGTCCTTATCTGAACCGTGACGAACAGGGTGAACGTCGTCCTTACGAGAACAGAGGAAATTCATACGGCGAACGCAAACCTTACGAAAATCGCGAAGGTCAGGGCGAACGTCGTCCATACGAAAATAGAAATGATGGTGAACGCCGTCCTTATGAAAACAGAAATGATGGAGAACGCCGTCCCTATCAAAGCCGTCCGCAAAATGGCGATCGTCCAATAGGCCGTCCACGCTTCAATCGTACCGATGGTGGTGCGCGTCCTTACGGTAATAATGATGAGCGTCCTGCGAAACTTAATTTACGCAAACCGGGTGAAGCAGCCACAGGTGGTGAATATGTGGAAACACGTTTCGACAATCGTCGCGATGGTGTTAGTTTCCGTAAACCGATGCGTAAACGTGATGACAGTTACGATCCAAATTCGAAATACAGCAATAAAAAACAAACAGAATTTCGCAAAAATTTCGTGGATCTGACCAAACCGGTTCGTTTAAATAAGTTTTTGGCCAATGCCGGAATTTGTTCACGACGTGAAGCTGACGAATATATACAGGCTGGTGTGATTTCGGTAAACGGTGAAGTGGTATCAGAACTCGGAGTAAAAGTTATGCATTCCGATAAAGTAATGTTCCACAACCAGATTGTTCGTTCTGAACGTAAAGTGTATCTGTTGCTGAATAAACCCAAAGATTGTGTGACAACTTCAGAAGATACTCACGATCGTATGACCGTGCTCGACCTTGTGAAAAATGCTTGTAGTGAGCGTATTTATCCGGTGGGTCGTCTCGACCGTAATACAACCGGCGTTATTTTGCTTACCAACGATGGCGATTTGGCTTCGAAACTGACGCACCCAAAATATGATAAAAAGAAAATCTATCATGTAGCTTTGGATAAACCCCTCGAACGTGAGGATTTTGAGAAAATTCTGGCAGGTGTAAATCTCGACGATTTCGAAATTGCTGCCGATTCGCTCGAATATGTAAAAGAAGGTGACCCAAAACAGGTTGGTATCGAAATTCACTCAGGACAAAATCGCGTGGTGCGTAGAATTTTTGAGAAATTAGGCTATAAAGTGATTCGTCTCGATCGTGTTTACTTTGCCGGACTGACCAAGAAAAGTCTTCCACGTGGCAAATACCGCTTCCTGAACGATAGAGAAGTAAATATGTTGAAAATGGGTGCTTACGAATAATCAGCCCGTTTCTTCCCCCAATATAACTCCTGTACAATGATTTTGTGCGGGAGTTTTTTTTGAGAAATATCGGGTCACGGCTTGCTCGCAACATTATTTCCCCTAACTTTGTTATTTCAGATAAAAGTCAAATTCTTTTATTCAATAGTAATCAATGAAAATAATTCTGGCAGGTGCAAACGGGTTTATAGGCAGTTATCTTTCAAAGCGATTCAGCGACGATGGGCATCATGTACAATGTATTTCACGTAAAACCGGGGATGTTCCCTGGCAGGAAAACTTAATTGCGGAAGCGCTTAACGGGGCAGATGTACTGTTAAATCTCGCAGGGCACACCATTAACTGTCGTCATAATGCTGTGAATTCTGAAAAAATTCTGAATTCACGTTTACAGACAACCACGATGCTTGGGAAAGCGATGCAGGCGTGTGCGCAGCGTCCGGCACTTTGGATGAATGCAAGTGCTTCGGCCATTTATCCGTCTGAAATAGTGATACCTGCGGGCGAATCGGCTCCCGTAACCGACCGGACTTTCCTCTCACGCGTAGTTGCTGAGTGGGAGAAGTGTTTTTTCTCCTTCCAATCAACTGAAATCCGACAAGTGGCTTTGCGTACTTCAGTCGTGTTGGGTCATGGAGGTGCTTTTGAACCGCTTTATCACTTAAGTCGTTTTGGTTTGGGTGGAGCAACAGGTTCCGGAAAGCAATTTTTTAGCTGGATTCATATTGAAGATTATTATCGAATTGTGAAATTTGTAATCGAACAGCCTCAGATCTCCGGAGTGCTAAACTGTACTTCTGCAAATCCGGTGACCAATTCAGAACTGATGCGGGTTATGCGAAAAGCAGTTGGAGTACCTTTCGGACTTCCTGCACCTGCATTTGCAGTGAAAATCGGAGCTGTATTTATTGGCACAGAATCTTCTCTTTTGCTCGATAGTAGCTATATGGTTCCGCAGAGACTAAAAGCCGAAGGATTTTCTTTCGAATTTCCGGAGATAAATATGGCTGTCTCCGACATTGTAAATAAATATTACACAAATTAACATACGGGTGTTTTTAATGAAAATTGCAAATAATAAATCTTCACGTAAAGGTCGTATATGGCGACCTATCAGAAATTTGGTTTTGATTTTCTTTTTGGGGTCGGTGTCATGGGTTTTAATAGTCGGCTTTGTCCCCGTTTGGTTTACTCCGCTTATGATTATTCGAACTGTCGAAGCTGTTTTCGATGGCGAAACACCACGTAATTCGAAAAAATGGGTGCCCATTGAGGAGATTTCACCAAATATGGTGCAGGCGGTGGTTGCTTCGGAAGATAATCTTTTTCTCGAACACAATGGATTTTCGTTTGGGGATATTCAAAAGGCAATTAAGCATAATAAAAAGGGTAAACGCATTCGTGGAGGAAGTACTATTTCGCAACAGACAGCTAAAAATGTATTTTTATGGCCGAAACGTTCGTATGTGCGTAAAGGTTTAGAGGCTTATTTTACTGTACTGATTGAACTTTTCTGGTCGAAAGAGCGTATTATGGAAGTCTATCTGAATGTAATTGAAACGGGCGACGGGATTTATGGAGTGGAAGCGGCTGCCAATGAGTATTTTGATAAAAGTGCAGCTAAACTAACAAAGTCTCAGTCGGCACTTATTGCGGTATGTCTTCCCAATCCTCGTAAGTTTAACGCAGGAAATCCATCATCTTATATTGTAAAGCGAAAAAATAAAATTGTAAGTTTGATGGGAAAGTTAGAAAAAGTAGATTTTGATAAGAAACAGGATAAATAAAACAGAAAGAATTATATTATGCAACACAATATTGACTTTGCCGACTGGGGACTTGTAGAATACAACGAAGCCTGGAACCGACAGGAAGAAGTTTTTTCGGCTACAATTGAAGATAAAGTTCAGGGCAGGGAAACACAGAACCTGCTCGTTTTTTGCGAACATCCACATGTATATACATTGGGGAAAAGTGGAGATGAGCACAATTTGCTTTTGAGTTATATCCAGCTTCAGGCTAAGGATGCGCAGTTTGTCCGAACAAATCGTGGAGGCGACATAACTTATCATGGTCCCGGTCAGCTTGTAGGTTATCCGATTTTCGATTTAGCCAACTTCAATATGGGGTTGAAACAATATATATATAATATTGAACAGGCCGTTATCAATACTCTCTTAAAGTATAATATTGAAACCACACGACTAGAAGGTGCCACCGGAGTGTGGCTCGATGTGGGAAAACCAACATGCCGTAAAATTTGTGCCATTGGTGTTCGAAGTTCCCGGTTTGTTACAATGCATGGATTTGCACTCAATGTAAATACACTTTTAGAATATTTTGGATACATCAATCCATGTGGTTTTATCGACAAAGGAGTCACTTCGATGGAAAAAGAACTAAACAAAACCATTGATATGGCAATATTGAAAGATGAATTAAGGGCAGAAATCAATAATATTTTCAGTCAACAGCAATAAATTTTATTGTTGGGCTAAGAAAATTGAAATCGGTTTTTCACAATCGGGAGTGTCGCTTGATTGGCGTTGCGTGATGAGACGAATTTTTATTGAAAATTTATTAGAAATTTAAATGCTTTTTATCAGCCATTTACCGGTTTTTTATGTTTTATAGCATAAAAAAGGTTTGAAAACATTTGGATTGTAATAAAAAAGTACCTACTTTTGCACCCGCTTTCGAGAAACACAGAGTGCTGTTGCATATCGAAAGTGAGTC
>JAFGVV010000049.1 GCA_016937795.1 Paludibacteraceae bacterium | reverse complement strand
TTATGGTTGGGAGGAGGTAGGTTGGCGGCGAAGCCGCCAACCTACCTCCTCCCAAAAACCTAACTTATTGATTGCCTGTCATTCCGATCCGCCGCGGCGGAGAGGAATCTAATAAGCTAAAAAAACTAATTCAAACTATTTTTTGTCGGTCAGTAGTGATTAATTATCTAAATAACTATACTTATATTTGCAAAATCAATTTTACAAAACCGCTCCTTTAGCCCTTTTTTGTGTTGATTTTTTTACCGACAATTGTAGTGACAGTTAATTTACATAATATCAAACAATCGCTCTCCTTAAAACATTAATACCAATATCACTTGAATGATTTATGACTGAAAATTTACAAATACAACCAGCTGATATTCAGAATAAAATTTATACTATTCGTGGATTACAAGTAATGATTGATAGAGATATAGCAATCATTTATGGTGTTAAATCAACTCGATTGCGTGAACAGGTAAAAAGAAATATAAAAAGATTTCCTTCCGATTTTATGTTTCAACTTACTGATATTGAAGTTGATTTTATGGTGTCGCAAAATGCGATACCTTCCCGAACTCAACCAATCGCACGACCGTTTTTGATTATCGACAGTGCCGAAATTTATCACTTTGGAGCCTCGCTCAAAGACCTTGGTAAGCGGTGGTTTGCTTTCTCTAAATTCGAAAAAGAAGCTGTTGAAATGCTCGGAAGACTTTAAAGAAACTCCAACTACTAAAATCTGTGAAAAGTCTAATGCCATATCTTATTTAAATGCTTAATTGGTTTGTTCGGTGTTTATATGGCACATAACGTTCCGCAAATATGAGTAGTTGCGGATTGCGTGGCACATTCCTGTCGAAAAGCACCGAGGATAATGCGGGTGATAATGTTGATTATCCGCACCGAAACCGCAATTAATTATATTTTGCTGTTGTGGCTAGTTTTTCTTTTTCAATATTTTAACTATTCGATTATACATTATTTCTGACATATTCCAATTATAACCATCAAAGTTTACCGTGTTTGTAAATTGAATGACGACAACATCTAAATCATTATGATATTTGGCAATAGTTTGGTATCCGGGTATCAACCCTGTATGTTCATACTTGTAAATAGAGGAATAGATTTCTTGTTCTTTTATATCTCTGAATACAGAACCATCATTTAGTGCTCGAATAAATTTGCCCAAATCTTCTGCTGTCGCCAATATTGAGCCAATATTATCCGTTTTTAAATCCGTTTCATAACCAACATAATAACCGCTCATTACATCATCAATATTCACATCTTGAATTGAGCCAAAAGTGTGGTTTAAATTCAGTGGATTTAATATCTCTTTTTGAATGTATTGAAATTTATTATATCCAAGAATTCGGTTCATTATTCTACCAAGTAATAGGTAATTGGTGTTGGAATATTCATAATCTTCATCGGGTTTAAAGTTTGCAGGTTTATCTAAAATCAAAGCAAGTTGCTCATCTTCTGTTTCTTTTGGAGCTGCCCAATACATATATGTGTCGGTGAAGTTTGGAATACCACTTCTATGCATAACCAACATTCGCAAAGTGATTTCATCTGCAAATTCTATTCTGCCTTTTAATTCAGGTAAATAGTCAGAAAGTGTTTTGTCTAAAGATAATTTACCATCCCACACCAATTTTACAACTGCTACAGCATTATACAATTTGCTTACGCTGGCTATTTTGAACAATGAATTGGGGTCGGCAGGAATTCTGTTTTCTCTGTTTTTGTAGCCCGAAGTATAAAATTCGGATTTATTACCTGTTTTGTTTACACAAACAATAATACCATCAAATCCGTAATCCGCAGCTTTATTAACCTGTTCCTGAACGTTGTTTGGAAGTGGCTTTATCCAAGCGGATACAATAGGCCACGGAACAAAATACAAGGAGATTACTGTTCCCAAGAACAATAAAATTCTAATTATCAGTTTTGATTTACTTTTCGTCATTATTTTTTTCTGTAAGGTTCTGTTTTAAAATTAGCCACAACGGTAAATTGTATGAGTAGTGGCAGGTTGCGTAGTATTTTCCTGTCGAACCGCTGTGCAGTTTGAGCGAGCTACAAACCTTGATATTAAGCACTTTGCCTGCCATTACTTATACAAAATGTTACCAAACGTACATTTCATATTTGACTTATTTCTTTATTCTAAAAAGGTACATTATAACAAAGAAAATAATTGTCGCAATGAAAGTTTCTATTAGGTTTCTTGCAGAAAAGCCACTTCTTATTGCATTTAGTAAATAAATTATAATAAAAAATGCAATTGAACCAATGTATATTCTTTTATTCATAATAGAATACGTTTTAATCAAACAACCATTGTCCAACGGCATTCCCAGCTGATGTTCCAATTGCACCACCTGCCGCACCAGCAACCCAACCAGGCACTGTTAAAACTCCAAGAGAAACGGTACCGCCAGCAATTGCACCACCAATACCACCGCCAACTCCACCTTCTACATCACTTCTCCACATACTTCCCCAATTAAAAGTCATTGCAGTTGCGACCTTACTACTTTTTGTACTGCTACTATTTTGCTGATTATATGATAATAAAGTTTCCCATTTTGAAGTGTTAGTATCCCAGTATTCATAGGAAAAATAAGCAATTGCCCCTGCTAAATAGACAATATCACGTTCGTCTGATTTTAAATTTACATCGCTTTCCATTTCTATAATAATACTATCAATCTGAGCCTGAAAAGATGAAACATCTTTTTTGTCATTGTTTAGAATCATATTGATATATTTTTTTTGATATTCATTGTAGTTATCTATGTCAGAACTGAAATCTTCAGAAGATGCTGATTTTTGTCTTAATGAATAATTTATTGGATAATAGGTTGATGATACACTTAGACATATATCTTTCATTTCAATATTAAAATTTGAAAGATTAAGGATGTTGTTATTGACTTTTGCAAAATCTGATACATTTTGAGCTATAAATTCATCTGTCAAAAAAGCTTGTACATCCTTGTTGCTATTTCTGTTTTCTAAATTGTTTTCAGCGATTTTTGTCTTGATATTGTCATATATAAATTCAAGATTTTCATTATGATATTCACCAATTAACTTATATGATTCAAACTGATTTGATAATTCAATTGAATTGTCTTTGGTTGTGTCATCACAAGAGGTTATAAAAAATATTGAAAATGATGCAAGTAAAAACAATTTTAGAATTGTTTTAATTTTTGAAAAGTTTGTTTTCATTGTTTTTGTATTTAGAGAGCTTATCTGCTCTTGATTAATATTTATTTTTAAAAATCTATCTTATTAAAGATATTATTGATTTGTCATAAAGTTTATGTAGTTATTTTACTCAACAATAAACTCCGATTTATTCAACTTGTATTCACAACCGTGCCTCCTTTCCATTTTCTATGTATGTTTGGTAACGACCGAGGCTATGGGCATTTGGCGGTTTGCGGGAGCATTCGCTGTCGTGGAACGACAAAGTGAATGCGGGAGCAAAACCTGCGAAATGCACGTCAGCCAGCCAATGACCATAGGCGTGTGTTAGCAGCTGACCGTTGGTTGTGAAGAATTTGTTTTGTTTCCCGATTTGTGTTACAAAATGTACTTTTACTAGTTTAATTCATATGGTCAAAAGGAATAACAGTCAGCTGAATTATTTTTTTTCATCTGTCATATCTCCCAATTGCATTTTCATCTGTTTGTCAAAATCAGATTCAAAAAGTTGATCCTGTACCACACGGTATTTTTCAAACTCTGTTTCGGCAAAAGCCTTTGCTATTTCGGCAGTTACTTTGCCTGAATCATTGAGAATTTCTCTATCATCAGCATTCAAAAACTTATCTAAACGTTTCGCCCAGTCCTCCATTGTCATTGGAATTGCCTTTTTAGCTCTGTCCTCAGCCAAATCTAAATATGCATTCACAATTCGTCCCAACGATTCTAATTCGGGTTGTGACAAATAATTTTTAGCAACGACAACATCTGCTTTAGTAATTTTTCCTTCTGGTGCTTTTTCCCAAGTGCTTAGTCCCATGTTTTTGACTTCCGCATTAGCTCTCAACATGATTAATTCAGAAGCAGTATGTCCATGCACTGCAAAATGTAATTTGTTTTGAACTTTAGCAAAAAATGTTTTCGTCGTCGGTGCATCTTTATTATAATCAACACTTGTGGCGTATATATCGGTCAGTTTCTGATAAAATCGACGTTCACTTAGCCGAATTTCTCTGATTTCGGAAAGTAAGTGTTCGAAATAATCCTCACCAAGAAAAGTCCCGTTTTCTAAACGTTTCTTATCAATCACGTAACCACGAATAGCAAATTGTTTTAGAACCTGCGTAGCCCATTGACGAAACTGTGTTGCCCTTACAGAATTAACCCGATATCCAACAGAAATAATTGCGTCTAGATTGTAAAAATCCACATTTCGCTCTACTTGTCGAGTTCCTTCAGTTTGAACTATCCGGAAATTCCGGATAGTTGAATTCTTTTCTATCTCGTTGCTTCTAAATAAGTTCTGTAAATGTTCATTGATTGTACGCACATCAACATCAAACAATTCAGCCATCATGCGTTGCGAAAGCCATATTGTTTCGTCCTCGTAACGCACCTCAATACTTTTATCGCCAGTCTGTTGTGTAAACACTAAAAATTCAGCGGTACTATTTCGTATTTGCAGTTTCTTAGTCATTTTCAATCTTTAAATTTGTTTTCTAAATCTGATTTCTGGATACAAAGCTACAACTAATTTTGGTTTCTATTTTTTTGCGATCTTATTTTTTTTATGCTTACTGCTAACGGTTACGTATAAGAATAGTAGCCGACTGCGGGCTTCATTCCTGTCAAGTTACAAGAATATTGAAGCGGGCTACAACCCTTGAATTTACTACTATCTCGGCTATTATTTTTATACATTGTTAGGTGTTGTTATTATTCATTTTTAAGTCTGGGATGTATTTTTGTTAAATCCTTGATCAAATACTCCAAAGGTGTTCGCTTTTCTTTCGAAATATGTCTGTTGTCTGCATTTATTACAATTACCAAATCTAAATCTGGAACAATATTTATGATTTGTCCTCCATTGCCGGGAATAAACCAAGAGTTAAATCCATATTCTGTTTTTACCATTTGCCATTGACAACAACCATATAAAGGATGCATGATTTCAATAAATGGATTAAATATTTCTTCCATCCATTCTGATGAAACAATCTGTTTGTCAAACCATTTTCCTTTTTTCAGGTATAATAATCCATATTTAGCGATATCCCTTGATTTGAGTTTTAGTCCACCACCAACATCAAAAATGCCATTTTTTGAAAACCAACTGTAATCTTTTATTCCAAGAGGTTTGAAAAGATTATCTTCCGTATATTCCGCAATGTTTTGTCCAGTTGATTTTTTAATTATTTCACCAATAATAATATTGTTTGGTCCGCTATACACATATTTAGTTCCTGGAATAGTGTCCATTGGTAATTCCAATGATGCTTTCAACCAATTATCCATTTTATCCATTTGTACTCCCATATTATTGGGGTCATTAATAGGTAATGCATGCTCATTCCATTTAAAACCAGATGTATTGGTAAGTAAATCTCTAATCGTTATTTGACTTTTTAAAGTGTCTTCTGCAAGCGAAGCATACTCTGGAAAAAAATCAATCATTTTCTGGTTTACATCTTTAACTTTTCCTTGCTCTATCGCAATGCCAGTCATAATTGCACTGAAACTTTTCGTTGTAGAAGCTAAAAAATGAAGTTCATTACTTTTCCATCCATTATAATACTGCTCTATGATTAGGTCATTGTTGTGAATAAGCAGTAAGCTGTGGATGTTTCCGTATATTCCTTTGCATATATCACTATTTATTTTCTCAAATGCTATTTTGTCGAAGTTGTGTTCTTCAAGTGTTGATACGTTCAAACCATCATTTTTGTCAATCGGTATTTTATAAGAACAATCAGGTTTCCTATTACAACCAACTAAACTTAAAATAATTAGAATACTTATGAGTTTTTTCATATTGTTGATTTTGTCTATTTTCAATAACACCTAACGGTCTCGGCTATGCGTAGTGCGGGATTTCAAGGCACTTCACTGTCCGCCTACCGAAAAGTTTGTTAAATGTAATTGCTTTCATATCAGCACTTTACCCCGCATTATGTATAGCCAATGTTGTGTGCAGGCTTTTTTTATTCTTTGTCCTTGTTATGTCCATGAATTGGATTTGAACAATTGCCTTTATGAGCCATAAAACCATAACCTGAATTTGCGTCTGCTTCGTTTTTATATATCAGGTACTCGCAACTATCATAGGTTATCACTTCAATTTTGTCTGTCGGAATTGCCTTTATTTTCTCGTCTGTGTTAGACGGGTTTTCATTTTTACTTGGTTCTTTATCAGTCGTTGTTTGACAAGAAAGAAGAACCAAAGTCAATAACGCTATTAGAAACTTACTTTTCATTTCGTTTTTGTTTTAAGAATGCCTGTAAGTCATTGTTTGAGCCATACAGCACTAAAATATCTGTTTCATCAAGTTGCTGGTCAGGTGTTGCAATGCCTTCAACGTTGACTTCAGTTCGACTTTTACCAAGTAAGCTTTTTACTTCCGACTTTTTCATTATGGTCAATACGAGGAGATTGAATTGTCTTCTGAAACCAACTTCTCTGATAGTTTTTCCAACATACTCTTCGGGCACATTTGCTTCTATGATACTGAAATCATCACTTAGTTCGAAAGAGTCAACTACGTTGTTAAGGCACAACTTTTTTGCCCAACGTTCGGCTGTTTCTTCTTCGGGGTTAACTATTTCGTCAACTCCAATGGCTTCTAAAACTTTTTCATGGAGTGGATTGATTGCTCTGCTTATCAGTCGTTTTACTTGCATGTTTTTAAATAATGCAGTTGTCATGATATTTGCTCCCTGGTCTTCACCAATTGCGACAATCACAACGTCTGTGTCGTCAAGTGGCAGACCCGAAACGGTAAACTCTTCTGTGGCATCCATTTGAATGGTATGCGAAATTTTCTCTTTGTATAAATCAACCTTTTCCATTCTGGTGTCAATACCGATAACTTCATTTCCCTGAGCAGTCAGCTTTTGTGATAACGAAGCACCAAAATTTCCAAGGCCTACGATTATGTATTTCATATTCTCAATTTTTTAGTTAATCGTTATTTCTTCAGTCGGATAACGATAGTTTTTATGCTTAATCTTTTTGAAAACGGCAATTATTATGGTAAGCATACTTACTCTACCTACAAACATAATTGCGATAATTATCATTTTACTCATGTTTGAAAGGTCTGCCGTTATTCCCAAACTTAGTCCAACGGTGCTGTAAGCAGAAAAGCACTCAAATGCAATGTCCATAAGGTTTTTGTCATTGTCGAAAACGGAAATCAGCATTATTCCTGAACCAATGACGATTAACGAGAGAGAGATTATCGCAAATGAACGTCTGACTGTAATATCCGCTATTTCTCTTCGGAAAATTTCAATTCTTGTTTTCCCCTTTGCTAAACTCAAAATGTTAAGGGTCGCAATGGCAAAGGTGCTTGTCTTAATACCACCACCTGTAGAAGCTGGTGAAGCACCAATCCACATGAGAAGAAAAACCATCATGGTAGTTGGAAATAGCATTGAAGCGGTATCAATCGTATTAAATCCTGCTGTTCTTGGAGTAGTTGCGCCAAACAGAGCAGTTACAATCTTTCCAAAAACACTATGTTCGGCAAGGGTGTTATTGTATTCCAATGCGAAAAATGCAATGAATGCAATTGTCGAAATGGAAAGCGTTGTTACAAGGGTAATTCTACTGTTAATATTTAGAACCCATGGGCGATAGCCAACTTTGTTTTTACCGAAAGAGAATAATTTTCTCAAACGGTATTTAATGTAGTTGATAATATTCGAGACTATTGGAAATCCCAAACCACCTAAAACAAACGATAAGATTACCGTTAGTTGAAGGAAGTAGTTGTATTTAAAACCATCTTCATATAGGCTGTTCGATAACGTTGAAAATCCTGCATTGCAAAAAGCGGAAATGGAGTGAAAGACCGAAAAGAAAATCTGCTCGTATTGAGATTGGAAGTTCTCGGCATCAAGGCTGGAATAAATCAGAAGTCCTGAAACCAACTCAATCGTAAAAGTGATTAGTATAATGTATTTCAGAGTTGAAAAAACTTCACCGAGTTTTTTGGAACTGGTCATGTCGCTCAATGCAAGTTGGTTTTCATAAGTTGCACCACCTTTGAAAAAGTAGCTGAAATAACTGGCAAAAGTCAGAATGCCCAAGCCACCAACTTGTATGAGACCCATAATGATAATTTGTCCAAACTCTGTGAAGTAACTGCCTGTGTCCACTACAATCAAACCCGTTACACATACGGCACTTGTGGAAGTAAAAAGCGCATCAATGAATGAAATACCTTCGTGTGTTGCATTCGGGAGCATTAGAAGAAATGAACCAATGAAAATTATAACGAGAAAACTTGCAACAAAGAGTTGAGCAGGGTTCAGAAGCGTTCGTTTGTAGTTGAACTTGATTTCAGAGAATTCCCGAATGAAAGTGAACAGTACCGCAATTCTCACCCAAATGGGGTTTTCAAGAAGTAGGTCTGTCTCGAATGGTACACCTACAAACAGATACATGTAGAATATCCATAAAGTGAAACAGACAGACAAAAAGTCGAAGACAAAAACCTTTCTTTTTATTAGTCTGAAGTTTTCGAAGTATCGGGCGAATGTCGAGACGATACCAACTCCAAGAACCACAAAATAAAACCCGTCTAATAGTTGTTGAGAGAAGTCAGATTGTGAAAATCCGAAGTCAGAAATAAAGGCGATTATTCCAAGTATGCTTGTCCAAAGGGCAATTCTATATAGCAGTTTCAAATCCAATTTCATTCTCCAAATGTCTCCATTCTATTCTGGTTGTTAAATGTTTGCACGGTCGTTTTTTTAGCTTGCACACAACGTTTTGTTTACGAACCCCAAATATACAACTTTCGTAAAAACAATACTTAAAACATTCGTAAACTAAGTTTAGTTAAAAGTGTTATGTTGTTGATATTTTGTATTATATAAAAATATATTTATAAAAAGTTTATTATTTTACGAAGGTTACTTATATTTGCAAAAAAAATATGCGGTATGGAAATTCATTCGTTCATCAATCAGTTTGAAAGAAGTTTAAGAATTCAGCGTTATAGCGATGCTACTATTCGGAATTATAAATCTGCCTTGGAGAGTTTTCTAAAGTTGGCAGATAAAAAATTTTCTTCCATAAACGAAATTGATAGCTCTGTAGTGGAGAAATACATTTATTGGATGATTGAAAAACACGGTATTGGCCCATCCTACCAGCGTATGGTGGTAGCGAGTATTGATAAGTTTTTCAATTTAGTTATTGGCAATCCATTATCTATCAAACATCTGTATCCAAAGCAAAAATCACAATCATTACCCGATTTTCTTACTCCACCTGAAGTAAAGCAACTTATCGAAGCTACCAATAACTTAAAACATAAGTGTATTGTAGAGCTTCTGTATGCAGGTGGTCTTAGGTTAAGTGAACTTTTACATCTTAAAATTGCCGATATCGATTCAGTCAATATGATAATTCGCATTAACAACGGTAAAGGGAAGAAAGACAGAATAGTTATGTTATCTGAAAAGTTATTATCCGATTTACGAGCATATTTTATTGAATATAAACCCACCGAATATCTTTTTGAGGGACAAGGCGGTGGCAAATATTCTGATAAGAGCGTTCAGATTATTGTAAAAGAAGCCGCTAAAAAAGCAACTATTATGAAGCATGTTACTCCACACACTTTGCGTCATAGTTTTGCTACGCACTTGCTCGAAAAAGGGACTGATATACGCTACATTCAAGAATTATTAGGTCATAAATCAATTCATACTACCGAAATTTACACACATATTACCGATGTGTCGCGCTCACGAATAAAAAGTCCATTCGATTCATTGTGAGTGTTCGGGTTAGTTTTTTTGTTTTTAAGATTCAATAATTTGTTAATTGACATTAAAAAACATACCCTTCAATTGCTGAAACAATGTAGTAACAGATAACAAAACCCCGACCAAACGGATATCCTATTTTAAAGCACTAAGCTTCGCTCACGTCCGACGGGAACCAGCGGTCACAACCATAGGGAGTAATTGTAATCCCGTCGAACGTAAGTCATTATTTGCTCATTTAAAGGACATATCCGTGAGGACAGGGCTGAATTTCTATCAAGAAGTTCAGCCGATTTTGTTTCATAAAAAAAGTCAGAAGAATTTGTATAAGAATTCATTTTGAGTTTGTATCTTTGCACACAATAATCTGTAAACCTACAATTATATGACAGTAACAGCTCAAATAGACATTAGCACACCTACCGGCAAAAAAAATGTACGCGAATTAGAAAACCACAGCCGGGTAGTGAAATTAGCCTATAATAATGAATTGCCGGTTGGAGCAATCCCACTCGACAGTGCTATAGAAATAGTTTGGAGTCAACTCGAGACTAAAATAGGCTATGATTTACGCACAGAGCAGAAATGAAAAAATTCAAAGTTGCGGTATCACTTAATGCACAAGCCGACCTTGATGACTTAACCAATTTCATTGCTTTCGAGTTAAAATCACCACTCACTTCATTGCGTTACACCAATGGTATAATTGCTGCAATGAAGAAATTGAGTCAACATGCTAGCTCCATTTCTATTTCTACGCATAAATTTGTACTTCGTTATGGCAAACATGCTCGTCATGTTACCTACAAAAACACACAATAATCTATACAATTCAAGGCGATTTTGTAGTAATCGAGCGAATAATTGCCAGTTCTCTTATTGCAGAATAATAAAAACGTCTAACAAATCCCTACAAAATCCCTTTGGTACTCGGAAGCTGATATTGATATATATCACGTTTTACAGCCATTTTAATAGCTTTGGCAAGGGCTTTGAAAATGCCTTCGATTTTATGGTGCTCGTTGTCGCCTTCGGCTTTAATGTTCAGATTCATGGCGGCTGCATCGCTCAGTGATTTGAAGAAGTGCAGTAGCATTTCGGTAGGCATGTCGCCCACGTATTCGCGTTTGAAATCGGCGTCGTAAACCAACCATGGTCGTCCGCCAAAGTCGAGCGCTACCGAGCACAAACAATCATCCATTGGCAGGTAGAAGCCATATCGTTCGATGCCGCGCTTGTCGCCAATGGCTTTTTTCAGCGCTTCGCCCAATGCCAGCGCAGTGTCTTCGATGGTGTGATGTTCGTCCACTTCGAGGTCGCCTTTTACTACAATCGTGAGGTCGCTGCCCGAGTGACGCCCGATTTGCTCGAGCATATGATCGAAAAATTTCAGACCTGTGTCGATATGGCATTTCCCCGAGCCATCGAGATTGATGTCAATCAGAATGTCGGTTTCTTTAGTGCTTCGTTTTACAGTAGCTTTTCGCTCGCCGGCAAAAAGAAATTCGGCAATGCGGTCCCAGTTTGTGGTTTGCAGTGCGCAGAATTCGGCAAGATCTTTTTCGGCAAGAATATTTTCGTCGTTGCTGATAAAAATAGCTTTACAGCCAAGGTTCTTGGCCAGTTCCACATCGGTTGTTCTGTCGCCAATTACATACGAACCAGACAGATCATAATTGTCGCCAAAGTATTCGGTCAGCATGCCGGTGCCTGGTTTGCGCGTAGATAAATTGTCCTCAGGAAACGATTTATCGATATGAATTTTATCGAAGGTTACACCTTCATTTTCAAGTGTCTGAATAAATTTTTGCTGCACGCGGTCGAAGTTTTCCTGAGGATAAACAGCAGTCCCCAAGCCATCCTGATTTGTAACAAGAGCAAAATGAAAATCTAACTTTTTGCGGATAAAATACAGATTACGGATAGCGGCGGGCAGAAATTCCATTTGTTCGAGCGTATCCACCTGAAAAGTGACTGGTGGTTCGGCAATAATGGTTCCATCGCGATCGATAAAAAGTACTTTTTGTTTGTATGAGGCTTCTGATGTATTCATTTGAATTCAGTTTGTATTTATGAAATGTGCTGTTGCAAAAATGCTTTTCAGACTGAGTTATAATTAGCTACAAAATTAGTTTAATTTTGTGTGAATTGAAAATTGCAGCAGTTGTTTTGTGTTAAGTTTCACTTTGACGAAAAATATTTGTGTTTTTCATCTGTCATTCAAAATAATGTTAGTACCTTTGCACTCGATTTTTAGAATGCCTCCCCGAATGTTTAATCTTTTATTAATCAAATAATTATAATTTATGGATTGGTTGATTTCTCTTCTTCACGACGAGAGTATCGCTCATATCATTTTACTTTATTCCTTTGTAATTGCCATTGGGGTGATGCTTGGAAAAATTAAAATCTTCGGCGTGTCGCTTGGAGTGACTTTTGTGTTGTTTGCCGGTATTTTAGTAGGTCATTTTGGATTTACTGTGAATGCCGAAGTGTTACATTTTATCCGCGAGTTCGGATTAATACTCTTTATTTTCTCCATCGGTTTGCAGGTGGGACCCGGATTTTTCTCTTCGTTCAAAAAAGGGGGAATGAAGTATAATATGCTGGCAGCCTCGGTTGTGTTACTCGGTGTGGCTACTACCATAGGCTTGTACTATGCTTTTGGCGGCGCTATTCCCATGCCTATGTTTGTGGGTATTCTTTCGGGTGCGGTAACCAATACGCCCGGGCTTGGTGCCGCGCAGGAAGCTTTGCGCCAGTTGCACGATGCCGGTCAGATTGCTGAGATTCCGCAAATTGCACTTGGTTATGCAGTGGCTTATCCCCTTGGTGTTACGGGTATTATTCTTTCGCTTATTCTGATTCGTGTTATTTTCAAAGTTAATTTCGACAAAGAAAATAAGGAAATAATGGATGCGAGAAATGTGGTCAAAGAAACGCCCAAAATTATTAATCTAAAAGTGAATTCAAAAGCGATTGATGGTAAAAATCTTTCACAAATCAGGAAGCTTATTGCCCGTCAGTTCGTTGTTTCGCGTATTTTTAACGGTGAATCTTTCTCAGTTCCGAATGGTAAATCAGTAATTCACAATGGCGATATTTTACGTGTGGTAACCACAGAGTCCGATGCGCAGGATGTGATTGACCTGGCCGGTGATGAAATAGAATATGACTGGAAAGAGTCTGAAAATCAAATGATTTCACGCCGTATCATTATAACACGTGGCGTAATAAATGGAAAAACTCTTAGCTCACTTAAACTGCGCTCGGTAAATGTAAACTGTACCCGCATTGTGCGTTCGGGTTTCGATCTTTTGGCCAGTCCCGACCTTGTACTTCAGGTAGGCGACCGTGTAGTGGTAGTTGGTACACCCGAGGCTATTAAGCGCGTGGAAGATATGCTTGGAAATACGTTGAAACGTCTCGACGAACCACATATTATCACCATTTTTGTAGGTATTTTCATGGGTATCATTTTCGGAAGTATTCCTGTTTTTGTCCCCGGAATGCCAATGCCTGTGAAACTTGGTTTGGCTGGTGGTCCGCTTGTGGTCGCCATTTTGCTTGGTCGTTTTGGCTTTAAACTAAAGCTGATAACTTATACTACTCAAAGTGCCAACCTTATGTTGCGCGAAATCGGGATTACATTGTTCCTTGCCAGCGTAGGACTTGCTTCGGGTGGAAAGTTTGTGGAAACTGTGGTGTCGGGCAATGGGTTGTTATGGATAATGTGTGGCTTTATTATTACCACTTTGCCCTTGCTTATTGTAGGTGTTGTTGGACGTAAAGCTATGAAATTGAATTATTTCACGCTTATGGGACTTCTTTCGGGCAGTATGACCGATCCTCCGGCGCTGGCTTACTCAAATGCAACTTCGGGCAACGATGCACCTGCTATTGCTTATTCTACTGTGTATCCGCTCACTATGTTTTTGAGGGTAATATTGGCGCAGATACTTATTCTGGCATTTATTTAATAAGTAGGAGTTTTTCCTGTGTTTTATTAAAAATCAGCAGGCTGCTTTTGTTATTTATGGTTTGAAAAATTAGTTGTCTGATTATACTATTGTTTAAATTCAGATATAAAGGAGATGTGCAAAACATCAATCATTGGTCAATTTATAACAAAATTGGTATAAGTGTACTCGTTTGTCAATCTATGATACATGTGGAAGAAAAAATAAAACTAAGTTTGCATTGTAATATTCACTTTATATATTGTGTTTAAAGTATATAAGAGTGTGCATTGTTAACCAATTTTTATTTTTTTGTAATCATGAAAAGGTCCACTATTTTAAATTTTTACTTCCTTTTTGCAAATCTTCTGTTCATTTCAGGCTATACAAATGCGACTGTATTCGAGGATCATCTCAATACTAAATCTAATGACAGGTTAGAAGATGCCGAACATATTAGGGGATTGGTTGTGCTTATCGATTTTGCCGATCGTACAGCTTATTTTACACCTGCAGAAGTTGACAGTTTTTTCAATCAGACTGGATATACCCGTTTTGGTAATAACGGTTCGGTACGTGATTACTGGTATGCTGTGTCGCAGGGGCGTGTGGATGTGCAGACCATCGTTACTCCAGCTTATTATAAAGCTCCCAAACCATTTTCGTATTACGATACCGATGGTGGTGGCGGGCATACACACGAATTGCTCGATTCAGCGCTCAACTGGCTCGAAAAGCGTGGATTCGATTTTTCGCAACTCACTGTTGATGCTAATAAAAATATCAAAGCGTTGAGTTTTCAGTTTGTGGGAAATTCGGGTGCAAAAGGTTTGTGGGGACATTCGAGCCATCACGGCCGTACTTTTGATGGAGTAAACACTGCCTCGTATCAGATTTCGGAGCTTGGAACTTCGGAAATGCGCTTGGGTGGAATTTGCCACGAGCAGGGCCACATGCTTTTCGGTTGGCCAGATACTTACGATATTGATGGCTCTAATGGAGGTTCAAGCGGTTGTGGAAAATTCGACCTGATGGCTGCCGGAAACTCAAATAGCAGAGGCGAGCCAAGTCAGAATCCAATGCCCCCTAATCCTTTTTTTCGTTATCTGAAAGGATGGAACGATATGATTTCACTCAACGAAATGCCACAAAACAGTACGCTCGAAATTATTGCCAACAGCTGGAATACTTATGTGTATCGCAATCAGGACCGACCCGGCGAAATGTACATTATTGAGGCTCGTAAAAAGCCTTATCGTAACGTGGATATGCCCGGTGAAGGAGTTTTGGTTTGGCATATCGACAGTGCGATATCCAACAATGCCAATCAACATCGTACTGAACAGAAACATTATAAGGTGTCTGTAGTACAGGCTGATAATGCTTTTCATCTCGAAAAGGGATCGAATGCAGGTGATGCTTTTGATTATTTCAAAGCGGGTATTTTCCCAAATCTCACAACCAATTATACCAAATGGTGGAATTCTGCATTTTCAGGGCTTCAATTGCGTAGTATTAGTGCTGTGGCCGATACAATGACGGCAAAATTTGGTAGCTATTTCGAAACGGATGTGCCTCTTAAATCCGGTAAAACATTGGGCGGAAGTGTAAGTCCCTTGGGATTGAAGTATTACAGTCTGACGAACAATGCCAATTACAGGGCTGTGCCCGATAATGGTTTCGAAGTGCTCGATTGTGTAGTGGATGGTATGTCGCAGGGAAATGTGGCTGAATACACTTTCTCAAATATCGATAGACCTCATAATATCAATTTCAGTTTTATGCATAAAGCCGTTCCGCTGACGAATGTGCTGAAGTTAGTGAATTATAAATATTACGAAGGTTCGTGGAAATCCATGCCCGATTTCAGTAAACTGACTCCTGTGAAATCAGGAAATCTGACAACGGTTACAATGGCTATTTCGGGCAGAATAAACGATAATTTCGGTATTGTGTATACAGGTTATATTCAGGCTCCTACTACCGGAGAATATACTTTTTACCTTACAGCTGATGATGGCGCGCGTTTCCTGATTGATGGTGTTGAAATTGTAGCCAATCAGTGCGAGCCTGAAAAAAATGGAAAAATATATCTCGAGGCAGGTTATCATGCTTTTACGCTTGAGTTCTTTGAAATTCAGGTTACC
Source organism: Paludibacteraceae bacterium (assembly GCA_016937795.1). GTDB lineage: Bacteria > Bacteroidota > Bacteroidia > Bacteroidales > Paludibacteraceae > Paludibacter. The sequence goes on along the minus strand of JAFGVV010000049.1, from coordinate 220,366 downwards.
GAATCGATGTATTTGCGCTGGAGTGGTCCCGGACTTACTAAAAGAAATCTCTCGGGTTTTGTGATTGGTAAGGTAGACTATACTGCTCTCAACGATTTGCGTAACGAAAGAAATGCCCGTATACGGGCTGACAAACAAAACATTTATATCTCAGCCGAAAATACGGAAATTGCTGAAATGGAAGTGTTTAATATGGCCGGAATGTTGTTGTACAAAGGAAAAATAGATCTGACTCAAGGTGCAGCTGTGGTTTCGAATACGCAATTTCCGGCAGGGGTTTATGCGGTGCGGGTGATGAGCGCTAATAAAATGCTGATAAGGGATAAAATATGCATTGTAAGGTAAATGTTTAATGTGAGATGATGGTATTTCGTTGTTCTGTTCTATTCTTTTCTTTGATATTCAGTGTGTGGAGCTGTATGGCTTCTCCAACAGCTATTCTCAAAAAAGTAAATCTTTTTTCAGGAACTGCGGGCGATAACGGACAGGTCGATCCGGGTGCAGCAGTGCCTTTCGGAATGGTGCGTGTTTGTCCCGATAGTGACCCGCGCAGTCATGCCGGATACGATTTTGCTGTGACCCGTGTAAGTGGAATATCAATAAACAGGCTTTCGGGCGTGGGTTGTAGCGGTGCCGGAGGAAATCTGAGCATTAAACCGGCAGGACGAAATGACGAACTACACATCGTAAAATCAACCGAAAAAGCATGGCCAGGATATTACGAAACGACTTTTGATAATGGTGTGAGAGCGGGACTGACGGCCACTGTGAATACGGCTGTAGAGCAGTTTATGTTTCCTGAAAATAGCAAAAAGCAACTGACTGTCAACTTCGGCGCTTCGTTCGAACGAATTTCAGAAGAATGGCATCGGGTAATCAGCGATCGTGAGATAGAAGGTTTTATTTCGGCGCCCAACGTTTGTGGACGCGGGCAGTACAGACTTTATTTTTATCTCAACACCAGTGAGCCATTTCAAATACAATCAGACAAAGATAAAATTGCAGAACTTGTATTCAATGGAAAAAAGAACAAGCCTGTGGAAGTGCGCATTACTGTTTCGTCGGTCGATTTGGCAACTGCCCGCAATGAACAAAAACTGCTAAGCAAAACGAACTTTAGCAGATTAGTGAAAATGGCCGGTGGCGAATGGGAAAAAGTGCTTTCGACCATTGAGGTGGAAGGAAATAAAGCAGAGCAAACGCTGTTTTACACTTTGCTTTATCGCGTTTATCTGAGTCCGGCCTTAGTAAGTTCAGCTGATGGCAAATACTTTGGCACCGATGGACAGATTCATGAAACACAAGGAACGCCTTACTATAGTTCGTGGTCGCTTTGGGACACTTATCGCACCAAATTTCCATTGCTTTGCCTGTTGAGTCCCGATAAAATGAGTCATATCTCGCAATCGCTCGTGCGTTTGTATCAGACTGGAAAGGAAAACTGGAGCACAAGGAACGAAGCCACACCCACTGTGCGCACCGAACATGCGGGTATCTTGTTACTCGACGCTTATCGAAAAGGAATTAAAAACATTCGCTTTGCCGATTGTTACGAAGCACTTTGTCGCGAAGCAGCAGTGATGCCCATGAACTCTCCCGACCAAAAACTCGAAGCCACAGCCGATTTATGGGCAATGGCGCAAATTGCTGAAATACTTGGCAAAAAGACTGATGCAGAGAAATATGCTTCGCAATCAGCCGCATTATTCAAAAATACCTGGCAAAAGGAATTTATGAATATTGACCATGCTTATAGCAAAATGAGCGGAAACGGTTTGTATCAGGGTACGCGTTGGCAATATCGTTGGGCCGTTCCGCAATATCTGAAAGAAATGGAAGAATGGGCGGGTGGAAAAGATACATTGTTAGCTCAACTGACGCGCTTTTTCGATCAGAGTTTATACAATCAGGGCAATGAACCCGATATTCATGTGCCTTTCCTGTTTAACCGTTTGGGTGCGCCACAGAAGACCTCTGAAACTGTTCATTCGCTTCTCACAGGTGAAATTCTTCACAAATATGGTGGAAATTCCGAATTTAAAATTCCCTATTTTGGCCGTGCTTTTAAAAATGCACCCGAAGGTTTTATGCCGGAAATGGATGAAGACGATGGTACCATGGGCGCCTGGTTTGTGTTTGGAGCTTCAGGCTTGTATCCGTTGATAGTAGGCGAAGAATTGTACGAAATCAGTTCACCCATTTTCGATAAAATAAGAATTAAGCCTGAAAATGGAAAAACATTTAGCATACGCACCACAAACAGAAAAAAACTTTCCGACCCGATAAAAAGCATTTATCTGAATGGCCGGAAATATGACAGTTGGCAGATTTCGCATTCCATTGTCAGGGCCGGAGGTGTGTTGGAGTTAAGATATTGAAAAAACGACTTGTGCATGAAAAATAAAAGATACCTGATATTATTTTTATTTAGTATTTATATTTGGCTGCTTCACGCCATTCCTTATCATGTGCAACGAATCGACAGTCGTGCCGGCCTTTCGAACAGTGCGGTTTTGTCTATGTATCAGGACGAAAACGGTTTTATGTGGGTTGGTACCTACAACGGACTGAATCGCTACGATGGTAAGTTTATTGAATCATTCGGGCTCGACGAAAGTATCAATAATGTACAGTCGAGCAATATCATACATAATATTCAGGGCGCCGGCGACAACTGTCTCTGGTTGTCGACCTATATTGGTTTCAATAAATTTTCGGTGGAGAAAAACAGGGTAGTGGAGCATTACCCCAAATACGGATATCCGTTTCATTTGGCTTCGAATGGAAATGATATGACTTGTATTGTAGCCAAAAAGGGTTTTTTATCGGTTTACGACAAACCTGCACACAAGTTTATCGATGTGGCTTTCAAAGAACTCGATCCCGGTACGGTGATAAGCACTTTTTTCGATCGCTCCGGTTTTTTATGGATAATTTCGATAAATGGTCAAATGTGGCGCCTGAAAGTTACTATTAAAGATTCAGGGAAAAGCCGTTTGCCGCTTATCGAACCTTTGACAATTACGCTGAATGCCGGCAATTTGAGTGTGGCTTTCGAAGATAACGGACTGATACATTTGGTTAGCGCTTCGGGCGATCTGTATTCGTATGATATTGAGCGCAGAAAAAACAATTATATCCACAATATTGCACATCTCACTCAACGTTATGGAGGCATTTCATCCATTGTAAGTTTTCATGATGATTTGTGGATTTCGTTCAAGGGAAGTGGCATTTTAAAACTTGTGACTGCACATAAGTACAGAGAGGAAATGTTGGATATGAGCACCGGAGTGTTTTGTCTGGCCAAGGACAGATATCAGGACATTATGTGGATTGGTTCGGATGGACAGGGAGTGCAGATTTATGGTGTAAAAACCTCTATTTTCAATACAATTTCGTCGTCGGCATTGCCTGTTCAGGTGAAGAAACCCATTCGTTCAATTTTTACAGATGCTTCGAATACGCTTTGGATTGGAACAAAGGGGGATGGACTTATCAGGATTAAGAACTATGAACATTTTGCCGATCAACCGGTTCCTGCCTCAGCAGTTACCCGTTATAAAGTTGGCGATGGTTTGTCGAGTGATCAGATTTTTTACATCCGAAACAGTGTTTATCACAATATTATCTGGTTGGGAACTGATGGACCCGGACTTTCTTATTTTTCAAATTCCGATCAGCGAATTTATAATGTAATCAATAATACAGGAACGCAGGTGCGTGCCGTTCACGCCTTGGTTGAACAAAACGATAGCGTACTATGGTTGGCTACATCTACTTATGGTTTACTCAGGGTGAGTTATTTCAAAAGCGGAAAATCATTGATAGCAAAGGATGTGAAAGCGTTTGAATTTGAAAGGAATAAAAAAACGGTCAATGATTTATTTTCTATCCGCAAAGATAACAACGGGATTTTATGGATTGGGAGTAGGGGCGATGGGGTGATTCGCTTCAATGTAAATTCATACGAATACAGCTTTATCACTTCCGGAAAGCAGTTTAATTCACCTGTCGACGATATTCTGACGAGTTGCTATGCGCACGATTCTACATTTTATTTCGGCTCCTGTGCCGGATTGCTGAAGCTGTCGGAGTCGGGCGAAAAGTTGACGGAAGTGCCGAATAAAACACGTAGCGGAATGCGTGAAATGATTCACGGCATGCAGGAAGACAAAACCGGTTGCTTGTGGATGAGCACCAACCGCGGACTGGAAAAATACAATCCGACCAACAATGTGTTTCATAAATATATAAAGTATACGGGCCTGAATGTGATTGAATTCAGTGATAATGCCGATTATAAATGTCCTTACACCGATCGCATATTTTTTGGTGGAATTGATGGTGTGGTCTGGATTGAACAAAACATTCCCGATCATAAAAGTTTTTCGCCCCAGGTGCAGTTCAATTGCCTTATTACGAATGGCGTAAAAGAGAATATTGCTCCGTATATGCGAAAAAACAGAAACGGAGAATATCTGGAGCTTGGTTACGATCGCAATACTTTTTCGGTTTCGTTTGTGGCCATTGATTTTGTGCGTGGAGCCAATATCGAATACCTCTATCAACTCGAAAATTACAGCAATGACTGGTACAATGCTGATGATCAGAATACTGCGAAATTTAATTCACTACCTCCCGGAAAATATCAGCTCAATGTAAAATATAAATATGATGTATTTGATGAAGAGTCGGAGTTTTTCAGTTTGATCATTGTGATACGGCCGCCCTGGTATTTGACTAATTTAGCCAAAGTGTTATATTTTGTATTGTTTGTGGCTCTTGTTTTTGCATTTTTCCGCTGGAATTCGCGTCGTAATATGCTTAAACGTCAGGCTTTTAAACAACAGGTGATGGAGAAAAATAAAGAAGATCTTTATGAAACAAAGATGAAGTTTTTTACCAATATCACACATGAATTTCTTACTCCGTTAACGCTTATTCAGGGCCCGTGCGAACGCATTATTGAATATCGGAATTCGGATGAATATATACGAAAATATGCCGGTTTACTCAGAGCCAATGTGGATCGCTTACAACTACTGATTCACGAAATAATAAATTTCAGCAAGCGCGAAGAATTTGGCGATCAGATTTGTAGTATTTCGCGCGTGAATCTTGACGAAACGCTGAAAACCATACAAATGGGTTTTGCTGATTCTGCCGAACGTAGTAAAATTGATTTTAAATTTACTTATCCTGCTGATTTGTATTGGAATACGGATGTTTCCTGTTTCAATAAAATCATGATGAATTTGTTGTCGAATGCATTTAAGTACACGCCCGATTATGGAATTATCGATGTGAAAGTGACACTTGAAAACAATGAACTGCTTATTTCAGTGTACAATACCGGAAAGGGTATTCCTGATACCGAAATTCAAAAGGTTTTCGACCGTTTCCGGATTCTGGACAATATGGAACAGAATAGTTACATGGATTTTTCGTCGCGCAACGGGCTCGGACTTGCTATTTGCTACAGTATGATAAGAATGCTGAAAGGACGTGTGGATGTAAAGAGCGAAGTAGGGGAATTTGCTGAGTTTTTGGTTTATCTGCCTTTGGTTGAGGAAAATTGTAAGTCGGAGAATGAAGTGGAAGCAAAATCAGAACCAGGGATTCCGGCCAAAGTGCCAAAGCTGACGCCGCGCGTTTCAGTTCGCAAAAAAATTCTGATTGTAGACGACAATAAGGATATTGTGTGGATGGTATCGGAGTTAATTCAGGATAAATATGATATTATCGAAGCATATAGTGCTCAGGAAGCTCTCGAACTGCTTGATAATGAACTGCCCGAATTGATTGTGGCAGACCTTATGATGCCCGGTGAACTGGATGGTAGTGATTTAGTGAAGCGCCTGAAATCCAATAATTTTACTGCGCATATTCCTGTGATTATTATTTCGGCTAAAAACTCGATGGAAGATCAGATAGCCGGTTTGGAATATGGTGCCGACTTTTATCTGACCAAACCTTTCAATTTGTCGTATTTGCGAACCACTATCGAAAAGTTAATCGAAAAGAAAAGCGCTTTGAAAGATTTTTACAACTCACCTCTGAGTGCAATAGAGCTTAAAGGTGGACAGATGATGCATCATGAAGATCAGCAATTTCTAACTTTGGTAAGGCAGATTATTGATAAAAATATGTCGGTCGGCGAATTGCGACCCGAATATATTTCAGAACAGCTGCGAATGAATCCACAGGCATTTTATCGTAAACTAAAAGCTGTGACAACGCTATCGCCGAGTGAATTTATCAAGCGTTATCGTTTTTCTGTAGCAGCCCGTTTACTGTTGTCGTCGAACATGTCGGTAAAGGAAATTATTTATAAAGTGGGCATTAATAACCGTTCTTATTTTTACCGTGAGTTTTCAAAATTATACAACAGTACACCCAAGGAATATCGCCTGATACACAATCCCGACGATGATGTCTGATTTTTTCATGTTCAAACATTTGTAGCAATGTTTTTATTTTACATTTCAGGTTTGTAATGCGAAATATATTGTTGATTATAAGTGTTTTATTTCTGTATCTCGATTCCTTGCTTTTTTGACTGTCTGATACATTTTTGATTGATTGTGACACACAATTCGCTATTTAAGTTGAGTATGTTTGTGTCAGTTTTTAAGATTACAAGCATATATTATGAATTGTTATATGTTTTTGGTCGGATAAAACTGTGAATAGCATTACTCTTTTTTAAATGTATTTATTCAATCATTAAAATCAATCAAAAATGGAAAAAATCACTACTTCTTCCACAACAGTATTCAAAAGCCGAAAGACTTTGCTGTTGGTTTTACTTTCGTTTTGCTTTTCTCTGGGTGTTTTTGCACAGGTTGACATTTCAACCGAACAACAATTGCGTGATATTGTAAATAACAAGGCTGGCTCGTACCGACTGACAGCTGACATTACGCTTACTTCATCCTGGACGCCTGTCGCAGGTTTTACGGGAACTTTTAATGGAAACGGTTTTGTGATTAAAGGTTTAAATGTAAATACTCCTACCACAAATTCAGTGGGACTTTTTGCAACGACCACAGATGCTACTATCACAAAACTTGGTATTGAAAACGCAAATCTCGTTGGAAATGCCGATGTGGGTGGTATTGTAGGTATTGCTACCGGAACAACCATCAGCGAATGTTATGTGGCTAATAGCAACATTGAAGGACGTGATCACGTAGGTTCAATAGCCGGAGCGCTTAAAACCGGAACTACGGTGACTGATAGTTACGGAAATGCCGAAGTTGTTTCGCGTCAGTATCAGGTAGCTGGTATTGCCGGAATTATTGTGGATGCTACTATTAATCGTTGTTACTTTTCAGGTATTGTGTATACTACATCAGGATCTTCGAATGTGGGCGGTTTGGTTGCACTTATCGATGGAGGAACAAATAATGTAATTTCAAACTCGGTTTCCCTTGCTCCTTATGTTTTAGGTGGCACAGTTTGCAAAGTGCTTGCTAATACCGGTGGTCGCGCAAACACGCTTACCAATAATTACGGACTCGATGGTTTTTTAAAAGCAGGTTCGTTAAGTGCGTTGGCAACCATTCCTTCTTCTGACGCAAATGTGGGAGCCGATAAACTACACGGAGCTGAAGTTACAAAATCGAACGCTCAGGGAACTTCATTTTACGGAACAACTTTGGGCTGGGATATGACCAATGTATGGACATTACCCGAAGAAGGTCAGATTTATCCGGTACTCAAATGGCAGAAAACTCCTTATGCTGCTTCGGTTGTTGGTGTAAGCTCGCTCAAAAAAGGCCTGACCATTGCCGGCACACTTACCCTTCGTGCGTATGGAAATTACGGTCAGACTGTAAACATTACTCACCCTGCCACTTCAGTTTTTGCCGAATCAGTAATTGATAATGGACTGACACTTACCGGTGCTGCTTTAGGCACAGTGGCGTTTGCTGCTACTTCGGTCACAAAAGCATATCTAACTCCGGCTGCTGTAAACTTTAATGTAGAGGTTTACGATCCTGCAATCAGTGCCGAAATTCATAATGCTCAGGATTTATTAAGCATTAAAGAAGGACTCGCCCGTAAATATAAACTGATGAGCGATATTGACATGACTGCTGTAAACTGGCTGCCTTTCGGAACTTCTGCAAATCCGTTTACCGGAACACTGGATGGAAATGGTCATATAATCAAAGGTCTGAAATACAATAACAGCGATATGAATGCTGTAGGTTTGTTTGCTTATACAACCAATGCCACAATTCAAAAACTTGGTATCGAAAATGCAAATCTTGTGGGTAATGCCGATGTGGGTGGCATCGTGGGCATAGCTACCGGAACAAGTATTCGCGAATGTTATGTGGCTAATAGTTACATTGAAGGTCGCGACCATGTGGGTGCAATTGCCGGAGCGTTGAAAACAGCTTCGATAGCTGAAAACTGTTACGGTACAGCAAAAATAGCTTCACGTCAGTATCAGGTAGCCGGTATTGCCGGTATTCTGGTTGATGGAACTGTAAACAAATGCTATTTCTCAGGATTGTCGTATACTACATCAGGTTCTTCGAATGCAGGTGGTATTGTGTCGCTTATTGATGGTGGAACAACCAATGTGATTTCGAACAGCATCTCGATGGCGCCATATCATTTGGGATCAAGTGTTTGCCGTATTCTTGCTTCGGCCAACGGAAAACCTGTAACGCTTACCAATAATTATGCACTCGAAACAGTTTTAAGAGGATCGTCTGTAATTAATTTGAGTATTATACCCGCAAATGATGTGAATGTGGGCACCGATAAACTTCATGGTGCAAATGCAACCAAAACGCAGGCTACCACTGCTGATTTTTATACTACCACTCTTGGTTGGGATTTGAGCAATATATGGAATATGCTTGAAGAAGGACAGATTTATCCTACACTTAAATGGCAACAATCGCCTGTGAATGTTCAGGTTTTGGGTGTTAATACCGACAAGAAAAATGCAGCAGTAGGCGGAAGTGCAACTACTGTAAGAGCATGGGGAAGTTTGGGACAGGCACTGACTTACACAGCTGCCTCAAACGAAGTTGTTGGGTTGAATCCGGTTGTAAATGCTGTTGAAATTTCAGGATTACAACAGGGCTCAACTGCTGTTACAATTAATTCGGTAACCAAATCGTATCTGGTTTCAAGTCCGGTTACATTCGATGTGGAAGTGATCGACCCCAATGTAAGTCTTGAAATTTATACAGTGGCCGATCTGGTGAATGTAAAAAACAACCTTTCGCGCAAATTTATTTTGATGAACAATCTTAATATCTCATCCGAAACCAACTGGACGCCGATTGGTACTACTTCTTCGCCATTTACAGGTACTTTCGAAGGTAACGGATATACAATTTCAGGTCTTACCATCAATCAGGCATCGCAGAATATTCAGGCATTATTTGGAGTCACAACAGGTGCTACAATTAAAAAACTGGCGCTAAAACAGGTAAATGTGATTGGTAGTCAGGATGTAGCCGGGCTTGTAGGAAAAGCCATTGGAACCAGTATTTCGGAAGTTTATGTGTCGGGAACTATTGAAGGAAACGACCATGTGGGCGCTATTGCAGGTGGAACTTTCAGTGGTGCAACTTCAAACATTGCAAATTGCTATTCGGATGCATCAGTGTCAACCCGTAGTTCTCAGGTGGGTGGACTGCTCGGAGTAGCTGCCAGTACAAATGTTTCAAACAGTTATTTCTCAGGTACTGTGACTGCACCTCAAACCGACTGGATGCGCAATGCTGCCGGAATTATTTCACTTACCGAAGATGCAAACGTAATTATGGACAATGTAGTTTCCACAGCCTCTGCTGTTACCGGTGGAACTCCTCATCCTTTCGTCGCACGTGGTGCAGCAACAATCAATAATTCATTCTATCGCACTGATATGGTAATTACCGGAACTGTAGGAAACAATGGTGGAAATGTATTACCCGATGTTTCGACTCAAAAATCATTGTCCGATTTTCAGAATGGAAATACTTATACAGCTATGGGTTGGGATTTTACAACAATCTGGACAATCAGAGCAAATGCCTTCCCAATGTTGCTCAATCTTCGCCTGACTACCGATGTGGAAAACAACAAAGTGGCAGATAAATACAAAGTCTTTGTGAGCAATGGTGTATTACATGTTCAGGGAACTGAAAATGCTGCTGTATCAGTCTTTAATGTAAACGGACAACAGGTTAAGCAACTTCAAAACGGAGAAAATCAGTTTACACTAAATGCAAAAGGTGTTTTCCTGATTCGTATTAATAACGAAAATACTATTTACAAAGTAATTGCTTTCTAAGAATTAAAATATCAGAAATCAGGTTTGAAGGGTTTATAAGGCCCTTCTGCCTGAATCTGATTTCTCTATAAAAAACTCTCAAATCAACACTAATTACTAATAATTAAATTTTGCAAACATGAGAAAGATTACATTAAGTTTTCAGCTCCACAAGCGGGCATTGCGTACTGTATGTCTGGCTTTGATTGGTTTGTTGCCGGCTATAGTGTTCGGTCAAACTGAAATTTCCACAGTGCAGGGACTTAAAGACATTGCAAAGGATCTGGCCGGAAGTTATAAACTTACTGCCGATTTGGTTTTAACAGAGGAATGGACTCCTATTGGTTCTGAAGCAACTCCGTTTACCGGTGTTTTGGATGGTAATGGTCATATTATTAAAGGTCTGAAAACAACTGTAACTGCAAATAGCAGAGTTGGTTTGTTTGGTGTGGCCAAAAATGCTGAGATTAAGAAACTTGGTCTCGAAGATGTAAATCTGAACGGAACACAGGATGTGGCTCCTTTTATTGGTAAATCCTATGCTTCGAAAGTCACTGAGTGTTATTCTACCGGTTTGGTTCAGGGTAACGACCACGTAGCAGGGATTATTGGTGGAACGGCTGCTTCTACTCCGGCTGCCAAATCGTTAATTCAAAACTGTTACTCTACAGCTATAGTAATTTCAAGAACCTATCAGGCTGGTGGTATTTTGGGAACTGCAGTGGATGTGGACATTGAGAATGTATTTTTCTCGGGTTCAGTTTCGAGCCAGACAAATACCGGAGGTATCGTGTCGTTGGTGGATGCTGCCACTGCTGAATTAGGAGCTACTGCAAATACCATTACAAACAGTTTGGCTGCAGGTCCTTTTGTAAAGGGAGGTACTGTTCATCGTGTTTTGGGTAATGCTGCCGGTCGTGCAATAACGCTTACCAACAATTATGCAAACGAAGAAATGTTGGTGAATACCGCAGTGGTTGATCCAATGAACGATACCGAGTACGGATCGGCACTTGCACAGGGTGAGAGTAAAACAGCTGCAGAATTTAAAGAAGCTGCTTTTTACAGCACAACACTGAACTGGTCAGCAGAAATATGGAATGCTACTAATGGCTCGCTGCCGGTTTTGAAATGGCAAACAGTGCCTGCATCTGTCGATCAGATTATTGGTTTGCCTACTGCCGAAATTAAACTTGAGGCAGGAATGTCAACCCAGGTGCAGTTATATTCGGCTTTTGGTAAAGCTGTAACTGTTGAAAACAGCAATCCTGCTGTAGCCACTATCGATGCTACCGGAACTATCGATGCGTTAAGCTCAGGAACAACTACGATTACCGTTTCAACTGAAGCATCGGCCATTGCACAGGCTGTGAGCAAAACATTTATTGTAAAGGTAATTACTATTTCAGGTGAAATCAGAACTGCTGAAGATCTTGACAATATTCGCTACAAACTCGATGGCGTTTATACATTGATGAATGATATTACGCTGACCGCAAGCTGGACTCCTATATCTGAATTTAAAGGAACATTAAATGGTAACGGATATGTAGTTAAAGGTTTGAGTTACAACGATCCGGCTGTAAATAACGTGGGCTTATTTGCTTCTACTTCAGGTGCAACAATTACAAAACTCGGAATTGAAGATGCCCGTTTAATCGGAAATGCCGATGTGGGTGGTATTGTAGGTAATGCCAAAGATGGTACTCAAATCAGCGAATGTTATGTGGCCAACAGTTATATCGAAGGTCGCGACCACGTGGGTTCAATCGTTGGAGCTGCCCGTTATGCTTCTTTGATCTCGAACTGTTACGGAACTGCAACCATCTATTCACGTCAGTATCAGGCTGCAGGTATTGCAGGTATTTTACAGGAAGCATCTATAGATAAATGTTTCTTCTCGGGTATTGTATCAATCTCAGGAGGTGGCTCAAATGTGGGTGGTATGACATCGTTGCTCGATGGTGGAACTGTTGAATCAACAATCATTTCGAACTGCGTAACGCTTGCTCCTTATCTTATTGGTAATAATGTATGCCGCATTATGGGTACAGCCAATGGTAAAGAATATTCATTGTTAAATAATTATGCCCGTACCGATGTGTTCAGAGGTAAAACAGTGAACAGTCTGAGCGGGATTTCGCTAGAAGATGCCAATATGGGTACCGATAAATTACATGGGGAAAATGTAAGTCCTGCAGATGCAAAAACAAACGATTTCTATACAAATACGCTAGGTTGGGATACTGAAAATGTGTGGTTTATATCAGGTGATGAAGAGATTTACCCTATTTTGAAATGGCAATCAAAACCTGTCACGCCATCGATTATTGGTGTTCCGGAAGATGTAAAGATTAAAAAAGGGACTTCTGTTAAGGTAAAAGTGTATGGCTCGATGGGTCAGGCTGTTTATTACGATTCACCTCAAACCGATCAGATTGTAAATGTATGGCCTGAATATGATCCGAATACAGGCGAAATTTTATACGTTCTTTTTGGAACTGACGATGCTGAACTCGGAATTGGAACAGCAGTTATAAATATGACATCGGAGGCAACTACAAGTATGGCAGAGGCCGCGGCGAGCTTTTCAATTGAAGTGCTCGACCCAGAATCATTGCGTAAAGATATTCGTACCGCTGATGACCTGGTAAATATTAAAAATGATTTGATGGCCGATTATGTGCTTAAAGCGCACATCGATTTGTCTTCAATAGCTGACTGGAGCCCGATCGGAACAGCTACAACTCCGTTTAAAGGTAGTCTCGACGGAAATGGATATGTAATCAGAAATATGAAATCTTCGCGTTCGACAACTAATCTGATTGGTATGTTTGGTGTGGCTCAGGATGCTGTATTTAAAAATATTGCGCTTGAAGATGTAAATCTTGTGGGTAATCAGGATGTAGGTGGTATTGTGGGTAAAGGTGTCGGAGTTACAATTACGAAATCGTATGTGACTGGTGTACTTGAAGGAAACGACCACGTAGGTTCTATTGCCGGTGGTATTTATGGTGGCGGAACAACGAATATCTCTGATTGTTATTCGCCCGCGACCGTGAAAACACGTAATTATCAGGGTGGAGGTTTACTTGGTGTGGCAAGCAGTACGAATCTAAGCAACTCTTATTTCTCAGGAACTGTCACTTCTACGGCTGCTACTTTGGGTTGGACTCACAATACAGGTGGACTTGTAGGTTTGGTTGAAGATGCCAATGTGTTTATCAATGCTTGTGTGTCAGGAGCTTCTTCTGTAACCGGTGGTACTGCCAATCCTTATGTGGCGCGTGGTGATGCCGAATCAACATTAATAAACTGTGTGTTCAGAGCCGATATGGCTGTTTCAGCTCCTGCTGATGCTGATAATCCTGGTTCAGCACAACCTGATCCTTCTGAAGCTCGTGAATTAAGCGCACTTACTACCGAAGGTTTGTACACCGGGCTGTCATGGGACTTTGAAACCATTTGGACAATTACAAACGGCAATTTCCCTACATTGAAAGGTGTGGGTACAATTTCGGCAATTGATGAATTACCTGCCGATTTAGCAAAATACATTGCTTATACAGCCAATGGCAAAGTTGTAATAAAAGGAACTTCGAATGCTGCAATTGATGTGTACAATGTAAATGGTATGCTTGTAGCCAGAATAAACGGCTCTTCTGTTCAATCGGAAGTTGAACTTTCGTCGAAAGGTGTTTATTTGGTTCGTATCAACGAAGGTGGCAAGTCTGTCGTTCTGAAAGTTATTTTTTAATCTGATAAAAGCTGAGCGACTGCCTTTGTAGTCGCTCAGCTAATTTCAATTTTTCAAACAAAATTATAGTAGTATTTCGTGCTTCATAATTAAAATAACAAACATTACTTTATGAAATTAACAACAAGGGAGAATCGGAGGAAGTACTCATTTCAACGTAGCAAAGTACTATTTGCTTTATTGATATTGAGCAGCTTTGTGTTTTCCGCTATGGCACATAGTCTGAAAGGGCGTGTTACCGACGATAAAGGTGAACCGCTTATCGGTGTGAATATTCTTGAAAAAGGCACCGGAAATGGTGTGATAACAGATGTGAATGGTACTTATAATATAATTCTTAAAAGCGGACAGGCTGTTTTGGAAATATCTTATCTTGGGTACAAAAAGTTAGAATTAAGGGTCGGAGGAAAGACATTTCTTGATATAGTGATGGCTGAAGAGCTTTCAGCACTTGACGAACTTGTAGTGGTTGGTTTTGGTGAACAGCGTAAAGTGAGTGTGATTGGAGCACAGTCATCGCTAAAATCTTCCGATGTGAAAATTCCTGTGGCAAATTTGGGTTCGGCCATTGCCGGACGTTTGTCGGGTGTAGTAGCTGTGCAGCGTAGTGGCGAACCGGGACATGACGATTCTGATATCTGGATTCGTGGTATTTCTACCTTTACAAATCAGAATACCAAACCATTGGTGCTCGTAGATGGTGTGGAACGTAGTTTTTCTAATATCGATCCTGAAGATATTGAGTCGTTTACCGTATTGAAAGATGCTTCTGCCACAGCGGTTTATGGGGTTCGTGGTGCCAATGGTGTAATTATCATTAAAACCAAACCCGGTAAAGCAGGTAAACCCTCATTCAGTGTGGATTATTACGAAGGCTTAACCCGATTGACCAAAACCGTAAATCTGGCTGATGCTTATCAGTTTATGGATGCGGCCAATCACGCCTACGGCAATACCAATAACGGACTGTTGAAATACGCTCCTGAATACATTGAAGCAACCCGCAAATCAAACGGGCTCCTTCCAAACGACAATCCACTGCTTTATAATCCACTGCTTTATCCGGCTGTTGACTGGATGGATGAAATTTTCAGAGAATGGGGAAACAACCGTCGCGCCAATCTGAATGTTCGTGGCGGTAGCCCGAATGCTTCATATTATTTGTCTGCCTCGCTCTACAACGAAACCGGTTTGACAAAAACCGACGCCATTGAAAATTATGATGCTAACATGACTTTCAACCGATACAATTTTACTACTAATATTAATCTGAAAGCTACCGATAAAACAACCATCGAACTTGGTGTTCAGGGCTATGTATCCGAAGGTAATTACCCGGCTGTTAGCACTTCTGATGCTTTTCAGCAGGCAATGTGGGTAAACCCGGTGGATTTTCCGGTGATGTATCCTGATGGTATTGTACCGGGCATCAGTTCGAATGGTGATGGGCGAAATCCTTATGCCGATATCACACGTCGTGGTTACAAGAGCGAATATGCGTTGCAGGTGAATTCGAATATTCGTATTACTCAGGATCTTGATTACTGGAATTGGTCAAAAGGTTTAAAAGCATTCGCGATGTATGCTTTCGACTCAAGAAATTCACGTAACCTCTCTTATACCAAACGTGAAAATACTTATTATGTGTCGGCAGCCAAGGATCCTATGACAGGTTTATGGCTCGAAACACCACCCGAAGGCAATACTACTGCTACTCCGCTTTATGACGAGAACGGACTTCTGAATCTGGGACTTACCTACACGGGAAATTCAACCTTGTCGGCAAACAATTCACTTGGAGGAAACAGTGCATCGTATGTGGAAGCAGGTTTGAATTATGATCGTCTGTTTGGTGAAAATCACAGAGTAGGAGCGTTGTTACTATATAATCACCGAATTTACAAAACGTCCACTGCTTCTGATATTATTGATGCTTTGCCAAATAAAAATCAGGGACTGGCTGCACGTGTCACTTATTCATTACTCGATAGATATTTTGCCGAATTCAATTTGGGAGTGAATGGTTCAGAGAACTTTGCTCCCGAAAATCGCTATGGAGTTTTTCCTGCTATCGGTTTTGGTTGGGTGGCCTCAAACGAGCCTTTCTGGGCAGTTGCCAAAAATCTGTTGCCTTATTTTAAAATCAGGTATACAAATGGTTTGGTTGGTAGTGATGCTGTGGGAGGACGTCGATTTGCTTATCTGACTATTGTGCAGGATGGTGCCTCCGGATATACTTACGGCTCTTCACGGTCGGGCTTATCGGGTGTGGCTATCACCGATTATGGAGTGGATATCACATGGTCAACCTCTCGTAAGCAGGATCTAGGTTTTGATATCAAAATGTTTAAGGATGCACTTTCGATAAATATTGACCTGTTTGATGAAAAACGAACCAATATCTTTCTACAACGTGCATCTGTACCTGCTTACGTTGGACTCTCAACTATGCCGTGGGGTAATCTGGGTATAGTTAATAATAGAGGCGTTGAGTTTTCTGCTGAATTTGTTAAGTCTTTTAATAAGAACTTTTCTATTACTGCACGAGGAAACTTTACATACAATGATGACAAAATTCTTGAAAATGATCAACCTCAACAAGCCTATCCATGGCTTGAACGAAGAGGTTCAAATGTGTTGGCACGTTGGGGATATGTAGCTGAAGGATTGTTCACAAGCGAAGATGAGATTTTGAGCCATGCCCGTCAGTTTGGTGAAGGAAATCCCGGCGAAATATCTCGTGTAGGTGATATCAAATACAAAGATCAGAATGGCGATGGTGTGATCGACTCGTACGACCAGGTAAGAATTGGTCGTGGTGATGTGCCTCCAATGTATTATGGCTTTGGTGCTGATATCCAGTGGAAAGGTTTTGCTATTGGTGGACTATTTCAGGGTACCTACGGGGCCGATCGTATGCTATCAGGAAAAACCATCCATCCATTTAGTGGCGATGGTGGTGTAAGTAACCTTTTTAGCAATATTGACAGTCGTGCTGATAATTTTATCGAAACAGATGGTAATGGCAAGGAAATTCTTACCAATACCAATGTGTTTTATCCCCGTTTGGCTTTTGGTGGTGCCGACCAACATAATGTTAACAATTTTGTAGGTAGCACATGGTGGCTCAAAAAAGTAGATTTTTTACGTTTGAAGCATCTTTCGGTATCATATAATTTTCCGAAAAAATGGATGGCTGGCCTGAATCTTACAAGCGGTCGTGTGTACATGATGGGTACAAATTTATTTACATGGACACCGTTTACACTTTGGGATCCTGAGTTGAATACAAATAATGGAACATCATATCCTAACATCAGCACTTATTCGTTAGGATTGAGCTTTAACTTCTAATCAAAAGAATAAAAATGAAGATTAAAAATTATAATATTATTGCGACACTGGTTTTACTATCAATGCTGATAGTATCGTGTACAGATAGTTTTTTTGTCGCTCCACCAGACGACCGACTGACTTTGGAGCGTACTTTCTCGAAAGAAGAACTTACCAATAAATTTCTGGCAAATGTATATGCTTATGTGCCAGATGAGCATTCGCAACGCTTTGTAAGTGGCACTGCCGGCCCGTGGACAGGTGGATCGAGCGAGGCTGAATATGTATGGAGCTTTGTGGAATCGCAGAAAGTAAACAATGGTTCGCTCGATCCAAGTTCAGGACTGGTTTCCAAATACTGGACAGAATATTATCGTGGAATAAGCAAAGCTTCGATCTTTATTCAGAATGTGGATAAATGTAAGGAAATGCCTGCTGATATGCGCAAACGACGCAAAGCAGAAGCCCGTGCACTCAGAGCTTATTTTTATATGAATCTGATAAAAATTTATGGCCCTGTAGTGATTATCGGAGAAGAGCCAATTGCTATAGATGCTCCGTTGGATGAAGTTTTGCGTTCGCGTAATTCTATTGACGAATGTGTAAATTATGTAAATGCTGAATTCCTCACCGCAGCTGCTGATTTGCCCGATCCGTCGGACAGAGCACAGTATCAGAATAATAGTCAGGAGTATGGACGTATTATTAAACCGATTGTAATGGCAATGCGCTCACAACTTTGGCTTTACGCTGCAAGTCCGTTGTTTAATGGAAATCCCGACTTTGTTAATGTGAAGAATGAAGATGGGAAAAAACTCTTTTCGGATTTTTCGCAGGCAAAATGGGATTCGGCACGTATTGCAGTTAAAAACTTTATAGCTACTTATGTGCCCAGTATGTACGACCTGCATAAACTTGCAGCTGATGGAAAACTCTATACTGGTGGAGCCGATCAGAAATACGATCCTTATCAGTCGTATCGCGAGAGTGTTCGTGGAAATAGTTTCGAGAATACAGAAATGGTTTTCTTCCGTATCTCAGCTGGTAACAGTGGCTTCCAATATGAGCTGACACCTTTTCATTCAGGTGCTCCCAACAACACCTACAAAGGTAGTGGTGGGAAATCGGTGACACAAGAGATGGTCGATTTGTATTTTACCGACAAAGGTTTGCGTATCGAGGATGATAATGAATATGCAAATAATGATCTGTTGACATCAAGTGGCATGTCGAAAAAAAATTACAGTAATCCCTTTAACACTTCTTTTGTGTTTGCACCCGTGAATACTTACAAGGAATGGGTGAAGCGTGAACCACGTTTTTATGCCGATGTAACCTTCAATAATTCGGTGTGGCTGAATACTAATCCATCGAAAATGGTTACAACCACTTATTTTAACGGAAACTCCGGAAAAGCTGTGGGTGGTAACGATTATCCTCCGACAGGTTACATAGTGCGCAAAGGTGCGCCACTTGGCGACTGGAATGCTGGAGGAAGAGCTTGTGTGCTGACTCGTTTGGCCGAAATCTATCTCAATTACGCCGAAGCTGCCAATGAGTGTGCTGAATACGCCGAAGCAATAAAATATCTGAATCTGATTCGTCAGCGTGCCGGCGTACCTGAATACGGAACTGGAACCGATAGCAATGGCTTCGAAAGAATTCCTTATACTGCTTCGAAAGATGAAATCCGCAACCGCATCAGACGCGAACGGGCTATCGAACTTGCGTTTGAAAATATCCGCTATTTCGATGTGCGTCGTTGGTTGGTGGCCGATATGGCTGTGGGCGATGGCTGGGTTTATCCCACTTATCACCTTGGAGGTGAAGGAGGCGATTACTTCGGACTTAATATCTCGCAGGATCCTCCCACAAAATTCTTCCAGAAAGTAATAATTGAAAAACGTGTTTTTGAGAAAAAACATTATTTATTCCCTGTTCCGCAGAGCGAGATTAATATTAATCCGCAGCTTGTTCAGAATTTTGGATGGTCAGTAGCTGAGTAAAATCAGTTAGTTTATCATATTACGTGTTTTTTAATCTGTTGTGGGGCTGCAATCAGTATTGATGCTGGTTGCAGCCATTCACAACCGCTTTTCTTCAGTCTAAATTTAATTCCTGTTTTCCCGATGACAAAGAATATTACCCTCATTACGTTATTGGTATTTGTTTTTTTTATATCAATATTGCATACTTCGGCACAATCAACTCCTGCAAATGTCAGGGCAAAATCATTGTCGGACAATAGTATACTCGTAAGTTGGTTGGGCAATGCTGATGCTTTTAATATTCAGCGATCGATGGACGGGAAAGTATTTACCGATTTAGCTACTGTAAACGGAGGTAGTTACAATTTTACAGATACAGGATTAAGTGCTTCAACACCATATTTGTATAAAATATGTGCTGTCGCGGGTACAGAGAAATCGGCTTACACAGCTGCCTTTGGTGCAGCAACCAAAGCGCTTGATACAATTCCTGATATCACTGATGATATCAGCGCGGTATTGACTGTGCAAACAGAAAATACCAACGCTAACGAAGGTTCGAAAAAACTGATTGATAATGATGTTTACAGTAAGTATTTGTTTTATGCTACCACCGGTTGGATGAAACTGAACTATCCGAAAGCTGCGGTAGTCACACAATACGCCCTCACCTCGGCCAACGATGCTCCTGAACGCGATCCGCAAAACTGGAAACTCGAAGGCTCAAACGATAACTCTGCATGGACTCTGCTCGATGTACGCGAAAATCAGAAATTTGCAGGCAGATATTCGAAACTGCACTATTCGGTCAATAACGCTACGGCTTATACCTATTACCGTCTTTCGGTTACAAAAAATAACGGATCAACTTCTATTACTCAGATTGCTGAATGGCAATTGTTTGCAGAGTCCGAAGTAGTTCGGAATACTGTGGCTCCCCCCACACCTGCCGCATTTAATTATCTTACTCAGAAAAGTGCCAACGGCATGGTGGATATTATGCCGGCTTCGCACATGATTATTTTGAACTGGACCGATAATGCTTCCAATGAGGATTATTTTTTACTCGAACGTTCTACTAATCAGACCGATTGGGATTGGTCGACCCGTATCCCCAAAAATAATACACGTTATCGCTCAGTGGAATTAAATCCTTCCACAAAATATTATTATCGCCTGAAAGCTGTAAACGATGCAGGTGAATCGGCTTATACAAACATTATCAGCGCTACCACAAAGACCGACACGCCTCCCGATTCCATTGTGGAGGACTGGGATGTGCACCGCGCTACGCTTTATCTGCAATATTACGATGACGAAGTGGCTATTTATTACGACAAAGATGTGGATCCGACGATTACCTGGCCACGCACCGTATTTGGAGGTATCTGGAAGTATCTGAAAGAACTATATGGCAATTACAGCGATCCCCGTTTATACATTTATTTTCATGCAGGTAAATATTCCGGCGGTCATCCTTCCACATGGAGCAGAGCCGATCATCATTACCTGAATGTGCTCGATTTGGGCACAAACGCCACTACAGCTACTGCTTGGCAGAGTTTTGGCGGAAATAATCTCGATTTACCGGTTCACGAAATTGGTCATATCATGGAAGGAGCTTCGCTTTACGTGCACGGATCTCCTGAAAGAGTGATTTGGGGCGATAGCAAATATGCCGAAATTTTTAATTACGATGTGTATGTAAACAATAATCTTCCCGATCAGGCCAAACGCTGGTACGAGGATATGATGCGAAATTCGGACAGTACAACGCCACGGACCGGAATTTTCTGGTTTCGCGATTTTTACTATCCTATTTATTCTCAATATGGTGGAAACAAACTTTTGGCCAACTTCTTTGTACAAATGGCTAAATATCTGCCTCAGAAAAATGGCGATTATATCGGGAATATGAACTGGGGTGAGTTTATTCATTTTTACAGTATTGCTGCCGGAGCCAATCTGAAAGAACAGGCTTCTGTGGCTTTTGGCTGGTCCGACGAATGGGAAATGCAATTTGTAAAAGCACAGGCCGATTATCCTGCCGAATATCCCACACCTCCGTTTAATTTAATGGATGGAGGCGAGAGCGAAGTAAATTTTGAAAATTCGAATGCAGCCGAAAATTCAGCTAAACTGTTCGATAAAAATTACGCTACGAACTATGTGGCCGACCGGACAGCCTCGCCAACTACTGCTTTTAATATCATTGTAAAAGGTGCTGTGCCCACATTATTGCGCGAATATTCACTTGTTTCAGCCGATAATTCTTTGCAAACATCGCAATACGATCCCGCAGTCTGGAATTTGTATGGCTCCGACAATCTCACCGATTGGCAGTTGATTGATGAGAAAACTGCGCAGGTTTTTAGTACGCGCAAGGAAAAAAAAACAATCTCATTGAATCAGGAAAAATCATTCAGAAATTATAAACTTGAAATACTAAAACTCAGAAATACTTCCGCCAAGAAACTTTATCTGGCTGAGTTGGAATTTCGCGGAAGTGCTGTGGATCCCGAAACATCTGTATATTCACCCGCTTCACCAAAATTCAGTATGGAGGAACTCTGGAAAATGGCAGATGAAAATCCCGGAAATAATCTCAAGATCAGGTCGGTGGATGGACGATTGCTTTTCGATGAACAAACAAATGCTGCTGCATGGAAAAATATGCTGTATGGAAACATACTTACAAAAGGGATTTACATTTACACGTTTAAACCAACGGCTGAGTCAATGCCTATTTCTGCAAAAATGATTGTACAATAATGAATTAAATAAATATTGAATGAAGAAATTTTTTATTCTGGTAATAACCACTTTCGTACTTAGTGGTTTAAATTGCGTAAGTTCACAAACCGATATTACGAATCTGAGTACCGGAGTTATCAGTTCTCAGTATAGCGACTCGCCTGCAAATGAGGGAATTGAAAAGCTAATCGATAACTCGCCAACTACCAAATTCCTGACTTTTCATGCTTCTGCATGGGTGATGTTCAGGTCGCCGGAACCTTATGTACTTTCGAAATACAGTCTTACGTCAGGGAATGATGCACCTGAGCGCGATCCGCTCAACTGGAAACTCGAAGGTTCGAACAACGGTGTAACGTTTTATACACTCGATACCAAAAGCAATCAGGATTTTAGCGCGCGTGGTCAGAAACGTGAATTTACGATTCAGAATAATACTGCTGCTTACATATATTACAGGCTTTCGATGACCAACAATGGCGGAGATATTCTTCAGTTGGCCGAGTTGGAACTCTTTGGGAATCCGGGTTCAATGCCTACCGAACCATTTGCCGATTTTTCTATCGATTCGTATCTGGTGACCGGAATGCCGGTTTCATTTACCGATGCTTCGCTGAATACAAGTTCACGGAAATGGACTTTTGAGGGTGGAAATCCTGCCACAAGTACCGATCTAAATCCCAAAGTAACCTATACTGTACCCGGAAATTATCAGGTAAAACTTGAAGTTACAAAAGCTAATGCTACTGTAAATAAAACAGTTCAGATACATGTGAAAGATATAAACGACTGGTCGTCATTTGTTTATCCAACTGTAAATATCACAACTGTAAATGCGTTAAATCCGGGTTATACCAAGTATTACAACCTCGCAAAAATGAAAGGTTTCAACAGCATTGAGGATTTTGTGAAAAATTGCTGTCTGGTCATTGCCAAAGAATTGTATTATACGGTAGATGAAGCTAATGAGCATAATCTCAGAACAATTAATTACAAATTAAACGAAGGTGGAGCCTTATCATACAAAGCAGGAGGTATTCCTGCCATCGAAATTGGATTCGATATGAATTATCTGAACTCATTCAGTCAGTCACATTCCGATGAAGTTTCGGCTGACGAAATCTACGGAGTGCTTTGTCACGAAATTTGCCACGGCTATCAGCGTTCACCAATGAATGCTGGCGGATATGCAGCGGGAACTGAATATTTCGGTTTTCTCGAAGGTACAGCCGATCTTGCGCGTTTGCTTACAGGTGGATTTAATCCAAAGCGTTATCCGCGTGTCGGTGGTCAATGGACTGATGGTTACAATGTAACTGCATTTTTTTATCAGTGGATCACTAATACCAAAAGTGCTACTTTTCTGAAAGATATCAACCGTACCGCATTTACCATCAATCCATGGTCGTTCAATGCTGCCGCAATGGCCTTACTTGGTAAAAGTGGAATTGAACTCTGGAACGAATATCAGGCTGCAATCCCCACGCTCAGTATCGAAAATCTGAACGAAAGCCGTGTTACAATTGCCCTGAATGCTGATAAATCAAAGCTCACAATTCAGAATCTGAATGTGAACGATTCGGTCAGTATTTATGATTTGAAGGGTAAGAAAATACACAGCTCGGTAAGCAAATCGACACAGCATTCGGTTGATATTGCGCGTTTCCCTAAAGGAGTTTTTGTGGTTTTTGCCGGACGTAATGTAAACGATAAAGGTATTAAATTTTTAAAATAGTGTTTGTCGGATGTGTAACTAACATCCCAATTTTCAGGTAATAATGAATATAATTTTGAATCAAATTAGTAAAGTAAAATCAGATATGATGGAGAAGATGTGGAGGTTGATTGTCGTGTTGAGTTTTTTTCTGACAGTGGCAAACGTGAGTGCTAAGCCGGTGTCTGATTATACAAGTTCTGTGGGTGAGAATCTTTTACAATATGTCAATCCTTTTGTGGGAACTTCGGGTTTCGGAAATACTTATCCCGGGTCGCAAATTCCGTTTGGTGGCATACAAATGAGCCCCGATACCGATTTCGATTATTACGATGCAGCGGCGGGATATAAATACAATCATCTGACCATGCTTGGCTTTAGTCTCACACATTTGAGCGGAACCGGAATTCCCGATTTGGGCGATTTTCTGTTTCGTCCCGGAGTAGGAAAGTTGTTTTATAAACCCGGCACGCATCAGGATCATGCGCAGGGATATCGCTTTCGTTATTCGCACGACAAGGAATGGGCTTTGCCGAATTACTATGCCGTGGATATTGTGGACGAAAATGTTAAGGTAGAAATGACTTCTGGCGTGCGCAGTGGTATTTTCAGATTTACTTATCCGCAATCGGACAGCGCATACATACTTATTGACATGAATCACACGCTTTTGCACAGTTGCGAGTGGAGCAATGTGCGTTTCGAAAACGATTCTACCATTACCGGTTACAAGCTTGTAAAAGGCTGGGGCCCGGAGCGTCATGTGTATTTTGCTGCGGTTTTTTCGCGTAAATTTTCCGATTACGGCATTATGCAGGGCGAAACGCCGGTGATTTACAATACCAAGCGTTTCCGCAGTCACAAGGAAGCCTGGGGCAAAGATCTTCGTATCTGGTTCAAATTCAAATCGAACACTAATGAGCAGGTCACTGTGAAAACTTCCATTTCGGCAGTAAGTACCGATGGTGCTCTGGCAAACCTGAAAGAACTTGATAAGGAAAATTTTGAATCGCTTAAAAAGAAGGGCGAGGAGAAATGGAACAAAGAGCTTTCGCGTTTCACGATTAAGGGCGATAAAGAACAAAAATCCACATTTTATACATCGGTTTATCACGCCTTTTTACATCCGTTTATTTTTCAGGATGCCGATGGCAAATTTCGTGGACTGGATAAGAATATCGAACAAGCCAAAGGATTTACAAACTACACCGTTTTTTCACTTTGGGACACATACAGGGCATTGCATCCGCTTTTCAATCTTGTTCAGCAGAATGTAAATTCCGATATTATTAACTCTATGTTGGCGCATTACGACAAAAGTGTGGAGCAAATGTTGCCCATTTGGTCGTTTTATGGCAACGAAACCTGGTGTATGATTGGTTATCATGCCGTGTCGGTGATTGCCGATGCCATTATGAAAGATATCAAAGGTTTCGATTACGAACGAGCTTATCAGGCCATGAAAAAAACAGCTATGAATCCGCATTACGATTGTTTGCCGGAATACACAGCGCTGGGTTGGGTGCCTTTTGATAAGGAACGTGAGTCGGTGTCGAAGTCGCTCGAATATGCTTACGACGATTATTGCATTGCTCAGGCCGCCAAAAAACTGAATAAAATGGACGATTACCGTTATTTTCTGAATCGCTCCCTATCGTATCAGAATCTGATTGATCCGGTAACCAAATACATGCGCGGACGCAATATGGCCGGCGAATGGCGAACTCCGTTTTCGCCCATTGCTTACACTGGACCCGGTTCGGTGCATGGCTGGGGCGATATAACCGAAGGTTTTACCCTGCAATATACCTGGTATGTGCCCCACGATGTACAGGGAATGATAAACGAAACGGGTCGGAAAGCCTTCGAAGCGCGTTTGGATTCAATGTTTACAATGGAATTGCCCGATGATATTCCCGGTGCTCACGATATTCAGGGACGAATTGGCGCTTACTGGCACGGCAACGAACCCTGTCACCAGATTATTTATTTGTACAATTACCTGAAAACGCCCTGGAAAGCACAGCAACGTTTGCGTCAGGTAGTGGATGCATTTTATGGCAATACACCCGACGCTCTGAGTGGCAACGATGACTGCGGACAAATGTCAGCCTGGTACATTTTCAACTGCATGGGTTTTTATCCCACAGCGCCCTCAAGTAACATCTATAATATTGGCTCACCGGCATTACCCGAAGTGACTATGACCATGAGTAACGGTCAAAAAGTGAAGGTTACGACCAAAAATTGGTCAAAAAAGAATGTTTATTTGCATAAAATGTTTTTGAACGGCAAGGAATACAATAAATCCTTTATTACCTTTGAAGATATCAGAAATGGCGCTGAAATACACTTTGTAATGAGCAATAAGCCTAATTATAAACGTGCGGTAAACGATGCGGCTGTTCCGCCTTCGCTCAGCTCGAAACAAGCCACTTTGAAATATGTAAAACCATAAATGATAGATTTTCGGATACTATGCGGAAATATTTTTTAATGAAAATGAATGATTACAAAATGACAAATTATAAAGTTTTATCAAACTCAACTTTTTTGAGTACAGTAAAAAAAGTATTGATTTTTACTGTGGTGTTGCTTCCTTTGATCTTTTCAGGTTGTGCCAAAGAAGATCCGGATCCCATTCAGGAAACCGATACTGAGAAAACATCCAATTTTGCAAAAATATTCGATGGCAATTCCAATACGATTACGGGTGGCGTTATTTCGGTGGAGCATACCGACTCGCCAAAGGGTTCGGGTATCAACAAAATTGTGGATGGTGTGGACAGCACGTTTTTTTCAACTCCCAGAAACAGTTTTTATATTCTTTGGAATGCGAATCGTGCAATGCTTGTGAATTATTACTCCATTACTTCGGGAAACGACAGATTGCAGGATCCGAAATCGTGGGCGCTTTCGGGATCAAACGATAATGCTGCGTGGACCTTGCTGGACACCAGAACCAATGAGGCTTTTCAGGCTAACATGGAGAAGAAGGAGTATTATTTTGTAAACTCAACTGCTTACAAATACTATAAAATCGAGGTTGCCGAAAACAATGGTGCAGCTTCCACTTCGATGGCTGAGTTGAGTTTTCTTTCAAAAGCAAATCCTGATCTTCCATTTTCGTCCGAAGTTGGTGAGCAGAATCTCAATATGCCCACAGCAGGTATTATTTCTTCGCAATTCTCTGATGCTCCCTTTGGGTCAAATGTGCTTTCGCTGATCGATTCGAAGAGCACCACAAGTTTTATGACTTTCCACAGTAGTTTTTATATTCTCTGGAATGGAAATGAATCGGCTCTTATCAATTATTATGCGCTGACCTCTGCACCCGATAAACCTGAATATGATCCGAAATCATGGAAACTCTCGGCTTCGAACGATAGTATAAACTGGACTGTGCTCGATACGCGTACCAATGTAACTTTCGCAAACAGGGAAGAACGAAAAGAGTATAATCTTCAAAACACTTTATCCTATAAATTTTACAGACTTGATGTCCTTGAAAACAATGGTGGCGAAGCTACTCAGATAGCTGAATGGGCTATTCGTAATCTGGATGCGAATATGGACGATTTGATGCCGTATTCGAATGGTCGTACCTTGTCGACGCTTACTCCGATGGGAAAACGCTTCGAAAACAGACACATCACCACACAGGCCGACAAAACGTGGCTGGCGAATGCGGCTAACGAACCTTCATTATTAGGTTCGGCACCTTCGCTTACTCAATTGAAGGAGTTTACAGTTACGCTGTATCCCTACGGCACACCAAAACCTGCCGACGTGAATCAGCATGCAATTGGCGATTGTTCGGCTGTGGCTGTTTTTGCTTCATTTGCATATTTATACCCCGATTTTATTAAAGATATTATCACCGACAATGGAGATAAAACCTATACTGTGGCTATGTTCGATCCTCAGGGAAATCCAGTGAATGTGACTGTTTCTTCAAAATTTCTGGCCGATGGCAATGGAAAGATCGGCGCTGTAACCGGAAAGTCAGATCGTGCCACATGGGCAACTGTGCTCGAAAAAGCTTTAATGAAATGGCAGAAAATATACAAAGTAAATGAGGATATTGGCGGAATTGGCACCGAGCATGTAGCTCCCATTTTCACCGGCGATGGCGATAGTTTTGCTTTTTCGGCCAACAGACTGAATTCTGCCGACCTCCGTCGTGCTGTGGAAGTGTCGCTTAATCAGGGAAAAATTACGATTGGTGGATTTACCAAAAGCGATTTGCCTGTAAGTGGAAATCATAAAACTGTGTCGGCGCATGCTTTCACACTCATGTATTCGCAGGATAATGCTGCGCTTTTCTCAATGCGTAACCCCTGGGGTGGCGAAGGCGATGGTGTTTTGAATATTCCGAATAACTCGGTTATTCCACCACTTATCGATTTGCGAATTGTAAATCCGGGTAAGGCTGCAAAATATGCCAAAGGTTTACCCGGTCCGTACACTCCTCCGTATTTGTCGCCTTCGCAGCAAAGCATAAGAGTATCGCAGGAATTGCTGAATTCAGGTAGATAGAGCTTTGAATATCAAATTAATTTGTAATTATTTTTATACGCGTAGATATGAAACTTTCACATTTAAAATTAGAATTATTAGCTGTAGTGTTGTTCTTTTTAGGTAGCGCATTTGCCCAGAAGGCCGGAAATCCGGTTTTTCCGGGTTGGTATGCCGATCCCGAAGGTATGATTTTCGATAATCGTTACTGGATTTATCCTACCTATTCGGCGCCATACAACAAGCAGGTTTTTATGGATGCATTTTCGTCGCCCGACATGGTGAACTGGACAAAGCACAAAAGTATTATCGATACTGCTGCTGTGAAATGGGCAAAAATTGCCATGTGGGCGCCCTCCATGATTAAAAAAGATAATCAGTACTTTTTATTTTTTGCTGCCAACGATATTCAGAACGAAAGTGCAGTGGGCGGCATTGGAATCGGTGTTTCGGATAAACCTGAAGGTCCGTTTCGCGACTATCTTGGAAAACCGCTGATTAATAAAATTGTAAATGGTGCTCAGCCTATTGACCAGTATGTGTTTCAGGATGTGGATGGAAAGTATTATATGATTTACGGTGGCTGGCGTCATTGCAACATCGTACGCCTGAGCGATGATTTTAAAACTATTTTGCCTCACGATGACGGAACGATTTACAAAGAAATAACCCCCACGGATTATGTGGAAGGCCCCATTATGTTTCGCCGTAAAGGAAAGGTCTATTTTATGTGGTCAGAAGGCGGCTGGACAGGACCCGATTATCGTGTGGCTTATGCCATTGGCGATTCTCCCTTTGGACCCTTTAACCGCATAGGACTTATTTTGCAACAAAATGCGTCTATTGCGACCGGTGCGGGTCACCATTCGGGAATCAACATTCCCGGAACCGACGATTGGTACATCGTGTATCACCGTCGTCCGCTTGGCGAAACCGATGGAAATGCGCGCGTTACCTGCATAGATAAAATGATTTTTGATGAAAATGGCTATATTCAGCCTGTTGTAATGACTTTTGAAGGCGTGAGTCGTCGGTTTTTGGAAGGGCCTGTAACTGCTTTTGCCGATTGTAATTATAGTGGAGATTCCTTGTTGTTGGGTGCAGGTAAATATACTCAGGCCAATTTGCAGGCAATGAATTTCTCAGCCACAAATTTGTCGGCCCTGCGTATTCAAAAAGGGTATGAAGTGCAATTGTTCGATGCCGATAATTTCAGCGGAAACTCAGTAGTGATAAATGCCAGCACCGCATGTCTCGATAACGGTGCGTTTGCCAATAAAACACGTTCGTTGATTGTGCGTCGTAAAGGTGATAAAACGCTCTCGGGAACATATTATATCAGGAATAAAAAACACGGACTTTTTCTTGGGATAAATGGAAATAGTCGCAATGTAAATGCTGATGTAGTGCTGAATGAAGGAAGCTTTCTTCAGAAATTTACATTACAACCGGTTGAAGATAATCAGTATAATATTGTATCGGAAAACACACAAACAGTGCTTCAAATGGATCAGTCGGGTGTATCGGAAGGTGCAAGGCCCGAACAGGCTGTGGCTGATCAATCTGCTTTATCGCAACGTTTTATTTTTCAGCAGGATGCTAACGGAGATTATCAGATTGTAAATTATAACAGTGATATGATATGGGGAGTGTCGGAACAAAACGCAACTTTACAGATATCGCAGTTTGCAACCGATGCAGGCGATGATAAAATATGGGAACTTATAAGTCCCGAAAATACAACTTTTTCATCGAACGAGGATTGTGCCGGAGTAATTGCCGGTGGCGCATTTTACGACGAATGTCAAAACTGTGTGGGAGGAAGTACCGCTGTCGATCCATGTAAAAATCCGGTGGCTGTATTGTATAGTGGCTGTAACTTTTCTTCGGTAGGAGTGGGTTTGTCGGTTGGTGAATACTCCGAAAATGATTTAAAAAAAAAGTATAATGATGATTTGTTAATATCTTCGGTAAAATTAAATTCCGGATATGAAATGTCATTGTTCGATCAGGATTTTTTCAATGGAAACAAACAGTTACTTACAGGAAATACTGACTGTCTGACCGGAGAGCAAAATCCTGCCGAAATCAAATCACTAATTATCAAACGCAGCGGTGTTGATAATCTGACAGGTACTTATTACATTAAAAACAAGCAAAGCGGATATTTTCTGAGAGCACAACTCGATGCCACTACCGATGGAACCAATATTGTACAATCGTCTAATCTGAATCGGAAAAGTCAGCAAATAAGGCTTCAACCTGCCGGAAACGGTTTCTATAACCTCATTGTGGAAGGTAGTAACAAAGCCATTTCGCTGGCTAAAGCACTCACAACTCCGGGAACTGTTTTTCAGCAATGGGAATCTGGTTATGCCGATCTCACCGGTTCAGGTTGCCGTGTGACCACGCTTTGCGATAACTCTCCGGCCAATGAGGGACCCGAAAAACTGATTGACAACAGTACTTCAACCAAATTTCTCACAGGCTGTGCACCCTCCTGGATTCAATTCGAACTGTTGGGGAAAGCAAATGTGAAAGCATATACAATTACTTCGGCAAACGATGCGCCTGAGCGCGATCCGCTCAACTGGGTTTTGAAAGCTTCGAATGATGAACAAAACTGGACCACGATTGATACCCGTAACGGAATTGACTTTGTGTCGCGATTTCAGAAACAGACTTTTAATTTCACAAATACAGATAATTATAAGTTTTATCGTTTCGAAATGCAAAACAATTCAGGTTCAAATCTTCAAATAGCCGAAATGGAATTGTGGGGTACGCCTGAAGGAAATGCCGGATTTGATCATCAAAAGTTTGTTTTGCAGCCGGTTGAAGGTGGTGCTTATTACAAAATTTTCAATAAATTCAGCGATTTGGTAATGGATGTAGTAGCGCCCAACAGTGGTTACGCCATTCGTCAGTGGACGGATAACGGACAGCAAACAGCTTTGTGGGAACTTATCAATGTAGCACCTTCAGCAGTAAAAAAAACAAATAAAAATTCGGCGCTGAAGATTTATCCCAATCCTGCAAACGAATTTCTCAATATTGACGGACTTACTGCCGATAATGAAGTGTTTGTGTTTAATACACTCGGTGAGTCCGTAAAATGTTCGAAGGGAAATAAACTCTATGTAGCCGATTTGCAAAAAGGTTTTTATATGCTTCGCTGCAAACAGGGAAATGATTTTTATAATACTGTTTTTGTGAAAAATTAATTCAGGAGAACAATTCCTTTGTTGTAAATATAAATGGAATTGTTATTGAAAAAATATTACTTAAAATTCAGAATTTCAATAAATAAACTAATTGATTAAAATGAGAAAAGTTATTTTTAGTGTACTGATATTGTTGTTTTCAGGGATGCTGATGGCGCATTCCCCGAAACTGACACCGAAAGGTGTGTACGACATTGCACCGGGTTCGCTTTCATCTACAGATGTGAAAAAACTGTGGGATAATTCTCCCAAAACATGGTTGCAAACATCTGCCAATAGAATGAATGTTTGGGTTGAATACGCCACTCCGGTTACAGCCACTTATTATACGTTGACTTCGTCGGGTATCGATAAAGCCAACGATCCGCAGCTGTGGACGCTGAAAGCTTCGAACGATGGAAGAAAATGGGTAAATCTGGATAAACGTTCGGGTTTTAAATTTTATTCGCGCTTTCACGAAGCGGCTTTCGAAATTTCAAAACCGACAGCTTACCGCTTTTTTAAACTGGAATTGCAGTCGGCTCCCAAAACAAAACTGACGCTGGGTGAAATTTCTTTTGCCGAAGGAAAAACGCCGAAAGCCGACTGGGCTGGTTTTATTTATCCGAAAGTAAACTACACGGACAAAGATAACAAAGTAGCCGGTTCGAAAATTTACCACCGATTGATTCACAATCCGGCAGCTTTTATTGCCGATCATGCTCAAAAAGTAGTTTCTATACTTTACTGGACCGATAAAGATCACAAAAAAGACATTCGTACCATCAACTACGAATTGCGCCCCGACAATGGCATTTCTGCCAAAGGTGGCGATGCTCCGCTTATCGAAATTTTCTACAGCGCCGACTGGGTGGAAAAAACAGCTACCAACAAAGGCGATTTTGATGTGCTCTACGAAACACGCGGAGTACTTTATCACGAGTTAACGCATGGTTATCAACTTGAGCCGAAAGGTTGCGGTCGCTATCGTCGTGGCGATGAGTTTTTTGCATTTATCGAAGGTGTGGCCGATGCGGTTCGTTACGAAGCCGGATTTTTCCCTGTTACCAATCGCCGCCCCGGTGGAAACTGGATGGACGGTTATCAAACTACAGGTTTCTTCCTGCAATGGTTGACAAACAAAGATGCCGATTTTATTCGCAAGTTCAATAAAAGTGCCGGCGAACTGAATCCCTGGAGCTTCGATGCAGCCATGAAACATATTTTGGGTGAAGGAAATACCACTCAAAAACTTTGGGACGAATATCAGGAGTTTGTGAAAAAAGATGTAGCTGAGCGCACAAAACGTAATGGTCTGGCCGATTTGGTAAATCCTTTGATGGGAACCGATTCTAAAATCTCATTGTCGAACGGAAATACTTATCCCGCCATTGCATTACCCTGGGGTATGAACTTCTGGATGCCGCAAACCGGAAAAATGGGTAATGGCTGGGCTTATACCTATTCTTCCGACAAGATTCGCGGTTTCAAACAAACGCATCAACCCAGTCCATGGATCAACGATTACGGTCAGTTCTCCATTATGCCTGTTACCCGCGAACTGAAAATTGACGAAGATAGTCGCGCTTCGTGGTTCTCGCACAAAGCGGAGAAAGCGCATCCGTATTATTACAGCGTATATTTGTCAGAGCACGATGTGGTTACCGAAATTGCACCAACCGAGCGTTGTGCTTATTTCCGTTTTACTTTCCCGCAAACCGATAAATCATACGTGGTTATCGATGCTTTCGACCGTGGATCGTATATCAAAATTATTCCTTCCGAAAATAAAATTATTGGCTACACAACCCGCAACAGTGGTGGCGTGCCTAAAAATTTCAAAAACTATTTTGTAATTGTATTCGATAAACCATTTACTTACCACAATGCGTGGAGTGGGAAAGAGGTGAAAGAAGGTGTGCTCGAACTTACCGATAATCATGTGGGTGCAGCCATTGGTTTTGCTACGAAACGTGGCGAAAAGGTGACAGCTAAAGTATCTTCGTCATTTATCAGCTTCGAACAGGCTGAGCTGAACATGAAAGAAATTGGTTCGCATACTTTCGACGAAGTGAAACAAATTGGTAAAGACCGTTGGAATGAAGTGTTGGGAAGTATTTTGGTGGAAGATGACAATATTGACAAGATGCGAACTTTTTATTCCACATTGTACCGTTCGGTGCTTTTCCCACGTATGTTTTTTGAATACGACAAACAGGGAAAACCTTATCACTACAGTCCGTACAATGGCGAAGTATTGCCCGGTTACATGTTTACCGACACCGGATTCTGGGATACTTTCCGTTGCCTGTTCCCGTTTGTGAACCTTGTATATCCTTCCATGTCCGAAAAAATGCAGGAAGGTTTGCTTAATACCTATCTCGAAAGCGGATTTTTCCCCGAATGGGCAAGTCCGGGTCACCGCGGTTGTATGGTGGGTAATAACTCTGCTTCGGTAGTGGCCGATGCTTTTCTGAAAGGAATTACCAAAAGCGACGCTACGAAAATGTACGAAGGATTGCTTGTAGGTGCAAACAGTGTACACCCGAAAGTTTCTTCCACCGGTCGTCTCGGATTCCAGCATTACAACGAAAAAGGCTATGTGCCTTACGATGTAAAAATCAACGAATCGGCTGCCCGCACACTCGAATATGCTTACGACGACTGGTGTATTTACCAAATGGGTAAAAAACTCAATCGTCCGCAGGCTGAACTCGATTTGTATAAATCGCGCAGTTTGAACTATAAAAATCTTTTCGATCCGGAAACAAAACTGATGCGCGGTAAAAATGCCGATGGTACATTTCAGTCGCCTTTCAATCCGTTTAAATGGGGCGATGCATTCACCGAAGGAAACAGTTGGCATTATACCTGGTCGGTTTTCCACGATGTGCAGGGACTTATTAACCTGATGGGTGGCGAAAAAACATTCGTAAGCATGCTCGACTCGGTATTTAACCTGCCTCCGGTTTACGACGAAAGCTATTATGGCGGCGTAATTCACGAAATCCGCGAAATGGAAATTATGAACATGGGTAATTATGCTCATGGAAATCAGCCTATTCAGCACATGATTTATTTGTACAACTATGCCGGAGCACCTCACAAAGCACAATACTGGTTGCGCGAAGTGATGGATCGTCTTTATTTTGCAACGCCCGATGGATATTGTGGAGATGAAGATAACGGACAAACTTCGGCCTGGTATGTGTTCTCGGCCATGGGCTTCTATCCGGTTTGTCCGGGTGCCGACGAATATGTGTTGGGTGCACCCCTGTTCAAAAAAGTAACTCTATCGCTTGAAAATGGCAAAAAAGTAGAAATCAATGCGCCCGAAAACAGCGACAGAAACCGTTATATCCGCGAAATGAAGTTAAACGGCGAGCAATACAACAAAAATTACCTGAAGTATAACTCATTGCTCGAAGGTGCAAAAATAGATTTCAATATGTCGGCCACACCAAATACCAAACGTGGTACCGACAAGGATGCAGCACCATATTCATTATCGAACGAAAAATAAATTTTAGTTTTATCAGAAAATATTTGAATGAAAAAAACAATTATAACTGCCATGTGTATTGCGTCTGCCATCAGCGGATATGCGCAGAAAACCCCGATTGATTATGTAAATCCCATTATTGGTACTAAATCGATGGGACACACTTTTCCGGGGGCTTGTTCGCCTTTTGGACTGGTGCAGCTTAGTCCCGATACCGAACTTATTCCGCACAGTATAAACGGTGTTTATCAAAAAGACACCTATAAGTATTGTGCAGGATATCAGTACGATGATAAAACCATTGTAGGATTTAGTCATACGCATTTCAACGGAACTGGACATTCCGATTTGGGTGATATTCTGATAATGCCCACTGTTGGAAAACTGCAACTCGACCCGGGAACTGCCGAAAAGCCTGAAACGGGTTATCGTTCGCGCTTTTCGCACGAGCGCGAACAGGCTAAAGCGGGTTATTACTCGGTTATGCTCGACGATTACGGTATCAAAGCTGAGCTTACAGCTACCGAACGAGCCGGCGTGCATCGCTATACTTTCCCAAAAGGCGAAGCGCATCTGATTATCGATTTGGTACAGGGCATTTATAATTACGACGGAAAAGTGCTTTGGGCCAATCTGCGTGTCGAAAACGATACTTTGCTTACCGGTTACCGTATCACACGTGGCTGGGCACGCACCAACTACACGCATTTTGCCATTTCATTTTCCAAACCCTTTAAAAACTACGGTCACCGCAATGCCGAAAAAGTGCTTTACAATGGTTTCTGGCGAAAATTCAAAATAGAAAACAACTTTCCGGAAATGGGCGGAACCAAAATCACGGCCTTTTTCGATTTCGACTTTGCCGAAGGCGAACAACTGGAAGTAAAAGTGGCACTTTCGCCGGTGGATTGTTTGGGTGCTCTGGCCAATCTGAAAGCCGAAACTGCCGGAAAATCGTTCGACAAAATCAACGCTGAAACCCATGCAAAATGGGAAAAAGAACTCTCTGTAATGCAGGCCAAAGGTGATGAGGATGCGCTCGTGTCGCTTTATACTTCGCTGTACCACACCATGATTAATCCTTCGGTTTATACTGATGTGGACGGCCGTTATCGCGGTATCGATCATAATATTCATGAGGCTAAGGATTTTACAAATTATACTGTTTTCTCGGTTTGGGATACGTATAGAGCACTTCACCCGCTTCAAAACCTGATCAATCGCCAGCGCAATACCGATTTTGTGAAATCGATGTTGGCGCATCAGCAACAAAGTGTGCACGGCGCTTTGCCGGTTTGGTCGCATATGGGCAACGAAAACTGGTGCATGATTGGTTATCACTCGGTGTCGGTACTGTCCGATGCAGCTGCCAAAGGACTTGCGTTCGACAAGCAAAAAGCCCTCGAAGCCATGATCAGCAGTTCGAACCTGAAGTATTACGACGGAATTGCCGATTACCTGAAACTGGGGTATGTACCTTTGGAAACAAGTGGCAGCGGCGCTTCTATTACGCTCGAATATGCTTACGACGATTTTGCCATTGCCATGTTTGCCAAATCAATCGGGAATCAAAAAGTGGCCGAAGAGTATTTTAAACGTGCTCAGAATTACAAAAATCTTTTCGATAGTAGTCTGGGTTTTGTTCGTCCGAAACACAAAGATGGCAAATGGAAAGAAAAATTTGATGTACTCGATACGCACGGTCAGGGTTTTATCGAAGGTAATTCCTGGAATTATTCGTTTTACGTGCCACATGATGTAAACGGACTAATGGCGCAAATGGGTGGCGACAAACGCTTTGTGCAACGTCTGGATTCATTATTCACCATGCATTTGCCCGATAAGTATTTTGAGCATACCGAAGATGTGACCAAAGAAGGCATTATCGGAAATTATGTGCATGGCAACGAGCCGAGCCATCATGTGCCTTATTTGTATGCCTGGACTTCGCAGCCCTGGAAAACGCAGGAGCGTATTCGTCTGATTATGGACACCAAGTATCTGAACAAGGTGGACGGACTTTGCGGAAACGACGATTGCGGACAAATGTCGGCATGGTATATTCTTTCGGCGCTCGGGTTTTATCCTGTGTGCCCCGGAGTGGACGAGTATGTGTTTGGCGCACCTTATTTCGAAGAAATGAAACTGAATCTGGAAAACGGAAAAGCCTTTGTGGTAAAAGCGCCCAAAGTGTCGGCCAAAAACAAATATGTGCAGTCGGTTACACTCAACGGAAAGCCTTATAGCAAAGCCTTTATCACAAGTGCCGATGTTTTGAATGGTGGCGAGCTTGTGTTTAGCATGGGCAGTAAACCCAATAAAAAAAGGATTTATAAAGGAGATGACAAACCATTCTCTATAACTAAATAAATTTCTTAACTTTGCAAGGGCATAATTCTGTCAGATTTAGATTTTTATACTCTGCGGAATTATGCACTTAACTAATACTATTCACATTTTTTGCCTGGTGGTAATGCATATTCAAATCATTCTCACCTGATTAATAACAACTACAAGATGTCAAATAATTCTTCTCAAATTATATTTAAGCTTGTTTCATTGATGCTGCTGTTGTCGCTGAGCCATGCGTTTGCGCAGACTACAACGCCCAAAGAACTTTCGGGACAGATTCTGAAAAATGATATTTGCAATGAAACGCAGTTTCCTGTGGCAAATGCTTTCGACAATAACAACAATACCTATTTTCGTTCCTGCGCTCAAACCGGTAACTGGATAGGATTGGATTTGGGTAAGAAACATGTGCTTACCGAAATAGCTTTCGGTCCGCGAATGGATGCCGATTATCGCGACCGTCTGCAACTTGGCATTTTCGAAGGTGCCAATCAGCCCGATTTTGGAGATGCTGTGGCCTTGTACATTGTTCCCGGACTTACCGAAAGAACGCTTAATAAACAACCCATTTTCAGCTCAAAAGCTTTTCGCTATGTGCGTTTTGTGTTTCCCACACCACAGCAAAGTGGCAAAAGCAGTTATATAAGCGAACTGAAGTTTTATGGTTACGAGTCGGAAGGCGACGATACTTTGCTGCCACAAATTACCAATTTGCCCACAGTCAATATTCACACTGTAAATGCGCAGGATATTGTGAGTAAGGAGGAATACATAAAAGGTATCATCACAGTGGTGTACGACAACGGAACGAAAACTTACACTGACAGTCTCGATATTCGCGGACGCGGAAACAACAGCTGGACGCATCCTAAAAAACCTTATCGTCTGAAACTGGCAAACTCCACTCATTTACTCGGTTTGCCTGCCAAAGCCAAAAACTGGACGCTTATCAATAGTTACGGCGACAAAACATTGATGCGAAATATGCTGGCTTTCGATTTCAGTCGTCGGCTCGAAATGCCTTATACTTCGCCTGCCGAAGCGGTGGATGTGGTGCTGAATGGCGATTACAAAGGCACTTATCAGTTGTGCGACCAGATTGATGTGCGTAAAAATCGTGTGGATATTGATGAACTTGACATGAATTCAGGCTACACGGGCTATCTGATTGAGATTGACGCATATTCGTATACCGAGCCCAAACGTTTCACTTCAAAAACCTACAACATTCCCGTAACCATTAAATATCCCGACGAGGACGAAATCCTGCCTTTGCACGAAGCCGAAATTGCCGCACATTTCGAAAGCTTTGCCGCCTCGGTCAATGCGCCAAACTATACCGATCCGGTGAATGGATTCCGCAAATACACCGATCTCGAAAGTTTTCTCCGCCATTTTCTGGTGGGTGAATTTTCGGGTAATACCGATACCTATTGGAGTGTGTATTTGAGTAAACGGGTTAATGATGATAAGTTCTATTTTAGTCCGGTTTGGGATTTCGACCTGGGTTTCGAAAACGATTGGCGTACTTACTCCATTACCGAACGTTCAAATCAATCCAATGAGTGGATTAGTATGTGGACCTCTACCAGTGCTGCCGGAAATACCAAGAGTCTGGTCTCAAGAGTGTTGTCCGACAAAGGTGTGCAGGAACAACTTCGCAGGGTTTATTCGGTTTACAGAGATAAAAATAAAATCTCGAAAGATGTACTGACGGCAGTGATCGATAGCTTTGCAAACCTGCTGGCTACATCGCAGGAACTGAACTTTAAACGCTGGCCGATAATGAACATCAAAGTACACGAAAACCCTGTAATTCATGGCAGTTATGCCGCCGAAGTCAGCAATGTGAGAAACTATATCAGAAGCCGTATCGACTGGCTCGACAAAAAAGTGAATTATATTCCGGGCGCTACGCATTTACAGCAACCATTCGACGATCTGAACATTCTTGTCCGGAATTCAGCCAACACCCTTTATATTTCTCAAATTCCTCAGGGTAGCCACGTGAAAGTGTTTGATATGTTTGGAGTTCTCAGAGCCGAGGCAACCAATCAATCCGAACTGTCAGTCCTGTTAAGCAGTGGCGTTTATGTGATTACGGTTGAGCATGACGGAGTGGTTTATACGCGTAAATACTCAATGTAAATTCAATCATTGTTTATACATGAAATTTCTGCTTACGTTTGTTTTGGGCATTTTATTCAGCTTGAATACTTATTCTCAGGACTTCTTCAAAAAATATGAAGGGCAGGTGGTTTATGTCGATTTTTGGGCTACATGGTGCAGTCCGTGTCGCGGAGCCATGCAGCAAATAAAACCTCTGAAAGAAGAATTGAAAGCGCAGCCTGTGGTGTTTGTGTACGTAGCCAACGAAACTTCTCCGCTTGATATATGGAAAAATCTGACCAAAGATATCAAAGGAGAGCATTTTCGGCTGAACATTGATGAATGGAACAAGCTCACTAACCTGTACAAAGTAAACGGGATACCTCACTTTCTGCTGATTGATAAAAAAGGCACAGTTCGCTATTCCGAAGCAGGAATCAGAGATAATGCATGGATTAAAACCGAAATAGAAAAATTGTTGAATGAATAATTGCTAAGAAATAAATCTAAAATCATTATGAAAGAATTGACCTTTTTATTTTTCGCAGCGCTTATGTCTTCCTGTACATTTGATAAAGCGCATCTTTTGGGTGAATATTTAAGTGTCTTCACTTCCGACAGTATTATTACATTACCCGATTTGGTAAAGAACGATTCGTTGTTAATCATTACAGAAGAAACCAAAAATGGCCTCAAAACTGTCAGACGAGAAATATATAAAAGAACGACAGATGGGCGTTATGCCAGAACCGGACGGTCAGTAGAATCGGAAAAAGAATCATCTTTTTCTGATTTTGAAATTATAAGACGCAGTATTAATATTTCTTCTTCCGATTCATCAACAATTTTTGTTTCACCCCAAACTTCAAAGAGTACGGATGATCCTCAATTATTAGTTACAGCTATGTCGGATGATGATGTGAGCAGTCGGTTGCATGCAGTTACTTTGCTTAAAGATGAGAATAGTATTATTCAAATTGCCATGTCGGATGAAGAGCCGGAAATACGAAAATTAGCCGTAACAATGCTAAAGGACGAAAACAATATAATGCATGTGGCTTTCTCCGAATCGGAAACTGACATTCAAAAGTTGGCGGTGAGTATGCTGAAGGATCAGAATCACCTCAAGCATATTGTTTACTCAGATGTGGATGCCGATGTGCGAAAAGTGGCGCTTTCCAAATTAGCTTCCCGTTCGGATATTGAACATTTGGCTAGATTCGATATGGATAGGGAAATAAGGAAGACCGCGTCGCAAATGTTGACTAAAATAGATGAAAAGAAGAAATAGCTTAGTTTTTGGCTGTGAGGGGTAAAATAAATAATTGTCATCCCGGGTGCCGCGAGGGAATTCATAAATAAAATGCTAAAGTCTGGAGCACGTTCTACAGGATTTCTTAATCCGTAAAACGTGCTCCAAATTCATTTTTTACAAGCGTGTCAGTTTGAACAGCGTTCGTCAATACACTCCTGATTCCGGGCGATTTTTCAGTTTGCTTCCAAACTTTTTATTTGGCTTTTCGCCCATTACAAATTCAAGCGTTCCGCCTTTTACAATTTCCCTGTAAGTAATAAATGAGTGGGCGTATTTCTTTCCGTTTAGTTTTACCGATTGAATGTAAATGTTTTTCGGACTGTTGTTTTTTGCGGTTATTTTGAACGATTTCGAATCGGGAAGCGTAAGTGTCATTTCCTCAAACAGCGGCGACCCGAACACAAAACAACCTGCAGCCGGATTCACAGGATAAAAGCCCATGGCCGAAAGCACATACCAGGCCGACATCTGACCACAATCTTCGTTTCCGCTCAGTCCGGCAGGTTGGTCGTGGTACATAATGTCCATGATGTAGCGCACTTTTTCAGCCGTTTTCCACTGTTGTCCGGCATAGGCATAAAGGTACGCAATGTGGTGACTCGGCTCATTGCCATGTGCATACTGACCTATCAAACCCGAAATATCGGGGGAAGCCTGTGCGCCCATTTCGCCCTGAATGACAAACAGGCTGTCGAGCTTTTGCACAAAGCGTTTTTCGCCCCCATAAAGTTTTATCATTCCTTCCACGTCTTGAGGAATCAGCCACGCATATTGCCATGCATTTCCTTCGGTGTAATCACCTTCACCGTGTATCGACTCCAAAGGATTGAACGGACTTTTAAACTGTCCGCTTGCTAATTTCGGACGCAGAAACCCAGTGGCCTTATCGTAATATTCCTGATAAGCTTTTGCTCTTTTCGAAAAATATTCGAAGTCCTCCTTCTTGCCGAGTTTTTGTGCCAGTTGTGCGATACACCAGTCCGAAACTGCGTATTCCAGCGCTTTCGATACCGATTCTTTTTCTTTATCGGCTGGAATAAATCCCATTTGTTTCATGTATTTCATGCCATAATCGTCGCGTGTGGCCGATGCTTTCATGGCTTCGAAAGCCAGTTCTGTATCAATTCCTTCAAAATGCTTGAAAATAGCATCAGCAACCACAGGCACTGCGCTATAGCCTACCATACAATCGGTTTCGCAGCCCATCAGCGCCCAGATAGGAAGTTTTCCCTGTTGCTGATAAATGGCCAGCATAGATTTTATCATGTCGGGCACACGTTCGGGTTGCACCAGCGTGTAAAGCGGATGTGCGGCGCGGTAGGTATCCCACAACGAGAATACGCTGTAGTTGGTGAATCCCGCATTGCGATATACTTTTTTGTCGGTGCCACGATAATCGCCGTTGTGGTCGTTGAAAATAACAGGCGCAGTAAATGCATGATACATGGCTGTGTAGAAAGTACGCAGGTCTTTTGTGTTGTCGCTTTTTATGCGGATACGCGACAATTCCGTATTCCATTTCTGCTCAGCTTCCGCAGCGACCGCTTCAAAACTTTTGGCACTGATTTCTGCTTCAATATTGGCCAACGCATTTTCTTCGCTTACGGGTGAGATACCTGCTTTTACAAACACAGCTTCGTTTTTGGTAGTTGTAAACGAAAGTATGGAGACGGCTCTTTCACTTTTTAGTGAAGTGACATCCGCTTTTTTCTGATTGTCCAGAAACAAAACAGCATCGGCGGCTTTCGATAATTTTATGGCAAAATACAATCGCTGATCATTGGCCCAGCCTGTCGAAAAGCGATATCCTGTATAGGTCAGTGCATCTACTTTGCGGATAAATGTTTCGGTCGGGCGATCCCAGCCAATGCCATGACCGAGGTCGATGGCAATGCGCGATTCCTTCGACTCGGGGAAAGTATATTTATGAAAAGCCACACGCTCGGTAGCGGTAAGTTCGGCTTTAACGCCGTAAGCACGCAGGTTAATGGCATAATATCCGGCGCGTACAGTTTCGTCGCTGTGTTTATAAAGCGTGGCATAGCCCGAGAGTGGTTCTTTTATTGTTCCGGGAAATGTTTTAATGTCTCCGGTGTAGGGCATAATAAGTACATCGCCCAGGTCGCCAATGCCCGTTCCGCTCAGGTGTGTTTGTGCAAAACCAGTCAGAATGCTGTCGGAATAATGATAGCCCGAACACCAGTCCCAGCCTTTTACATAGTTTGTTGGCCCGGTTTGAACTGCTCCAAAAGGCACATGCGCACCCAGAAATACATGTCCGTGATCGCCCGTGCCAATATAGGGATCGACAAATTTTACAGCTTGTGGATTGCCTGCAAAGGAAACAAGGCTGCAGAAAATAAGGATTGACAGGAATGATTTTTTCATCTGTGTATAATTGCTTTTGTAAGTTGGATAATTCAAACTTTACAAAAATAATATCTTTTCAGCGCTTAATGGCAATTCCAAATATCTTTCCTGTTGTTGGGATACACTTTTGACTAAATAGTATACAATTAAAAAACGATAGGCAGACATAAGTAACCGATAATTATTGTTGATATGTTTTCAACACATAGTACACAGTAGTTTTGAAAACAACAGAAAAGACTAAGAACACATAGAATTATCCCGAATGTCGGGATAATTTCAGAGCGATAAAAGTATCGTCAGATACTTTTACTATGTGAACTAAGTCTTTTTCTTAAATAATTTCTATGTGTGCTATTGTGCTAGAAATATATCAACTAAATATTTCAA
Organism: Paludibacteraceae bacterium; assembly: GCA_016937795.1. Lineage (GTDB taxonomy): Bacteria > Bacteroidota > Bacteroidia > Bacteroidales > Paludibacteraceae > Paludibacter. The sequence goes on along the minus strand of JAFGVV010000049.1, from coordinate 176,770 downwards.
CGAACTAAACTCTGAAGCCGATCGTATTTTTTTGTTTACAGAAAACTTATTTTTTCTTTTTAAGCTTACACTTTTTCAATGCTGTTTCGTGGTCGTCAATATCCTGTGCAAAATCGGGCATGCCGTCTTTTGTCCAGCGAATAACTCTTGCACGGGTGTGGCGGTTCGGGTCGTACAGCGGTTCGCCTTTAATATCTTTATAATCGCGGGCATGATAAATCATAATGTCAGTTTTACCATCTTCTGATTTTGTAAAACTGTTATGTCCGGGTCCGAAACGTTTCAGCGCTTCATTGCTGTAGAATACCGGTTTCTCCGATTTTTTCCACGAGGCAGGATCGAGCAGGTCTGCATTTTCGTCGGCCCAAAGCAATCCGATACAATAATTGGCATCGGTGGCGCTGGCCGAGAAGGATACGAATACTTTTCCGTTACGGATAAGGACTGCAGGACCTTCGTTTACGCGGTGACCTTTTATTTCCCAGTCGTATTCAGGCTGACTGATCACCACCTGTTTGCTGTCGAGTGTGGTGGGGCTTGTCATTTTGGCGATAAACAATCCGGTATTTACAACTGTGTTCGACGCTCTGTCGGTCCAGATCATATATCGCTGACCTTTGTGCTCAAAACTGGTTGCATCAAGCGAAAACTTATCCACCTTACTCACAATCTGACCTTCTTCGGTCCATAAACCCTGTGTCGGGTCTTCCGAAGGATTCGAAAGTGCATACATTCTGATTTTCCAACGGTCTTCAGCGCCTCCTGCCGCAAAGTAAATATACCATTTATCGTTTACCCGGTGCAATTCAGGCGCCCAGATATGATTTCCCATAGCGCCTTTGCTGTGTTTGCGCCAAACAACTACAGGAGTGGCACTTTTTATGCCATTGATGGTTTTCGATTTGCGTATTTCGATGCGGTCGTATTCGGGTGCGGTAGCAATGAAATAATAAAAACCGTCGGCAGCTTTGGTCACAAAGGGGTCGGCACGTTGAAGCGCCAGAGGATTGTCGAACTGATTTTTCTTTAGTTTTTGAGCCGAAAGCGACCATGTGCCCAGCAGGCACAAAAGGATAAGAGAGATACGGAATAGCTTCATATATTCAGAATTTTAATTTGCATTACAATAATTATACGATTCAGCACCCTTATCTGAATTAAATAAACACGAAGACACGAAGACACAAATTAGATAGTATTTTCTACCTGAATCTATAATAAAGCCATAAAAAAGAAATGCTTACATTTATTAGTTTTTGAAAGCTTTTTCCTATAGATAAAACATTTATGTTTTATCCTTTGTGTCTTGTCAATACCAGAATAGATTAAATTGTCTTCTTTTATTTAATATCGTGTCTTTGTGTCTTTGTGTTTAATGTTTTTTGATAATTGGGTGATGAAGCGGATAATCTTAAAAATAAATACAAGGAATTTCCCTGAGAATTACTTCTGCAAATTTACTGAAAAAACGTAAGCTATCCTTTGGTCAATTTCGTTTGACAGGCACTTATAAGTGGATAAAAATCCTTTTTATCTCTACAATTTTGTCAGAGACTTAAATTCGGGTGATATTCAATGATTCTGTGACCTTATGCTCCCAAAGCTTTCAAAGCCTCGTAAACTAAAAACGCAGGCCACACGATGGCTTTCAGAAAACCGAGAACTCCCGCCCAAAAGCTGGTGGATATCGAAATGAAATAAATTGCAGCACCGATAAATCCAAGTCCGTACACTGCGCCACCTGAAGCTGTGGCTTGATGGTTGTTTTTACAATCTTTGTTTTCCATTTTTTCTGATTTTATTTGATTTTTGATAAAATAACGACATAATTCTTGCCGTATATTTTTGCACATTTCGGACAGGTAGTGTACCACATGTACATTTTACCTGTTGAAAAATGTTTTTCAGAGCTTGTTTTTTTGAAATCACTGATCCATTCACCCGTTTTTCTGAAATCACCTTCGTAAACGCGACAGTAGAATTTTCCTGTTATTTTTACAGTCTTTAGGTCCGGGATTTTTTTATCTACAGCCACAAAAACATTCATATTCCAGGCCGATGCATGATCCGATAAACACATTGCATCCGGCACTGTCGCACCATGTTTGTCAGCTTTTGACATTATACGGGTCATTACTTTGCCAAAATTCACAGGCATATTAAATAAGCAGAAGACCCTGTCTTTGATAAAGAGCTTATTATACCATTCAATAATCTGGTCGTCCCAGGGAGTAGGGTCGAAGGGAGGACAGCAGCCGGTGGGAGTGATTTCTGTCATAATGTGTAGATTTTCAGAGATTAAATAATCAGTTACAAATGTAAATAATTTATTTCGAATGAGAATTACAAATAAGTGAAAACTTGCATGTTGATAATTCAATTGCCTTTCAGGGTAAATTTTCAGGTCTGAAAAATCATTTTTTTAAGTACCTTTGCATACTGTAAACACTAAAAACAACTCGAAATTTATGATAGTCTGTATAGCCGAAAAACCAAGTGTGGCACGTGATATTGCTGAAATTCTGGGTGCTAAAACCCGGAAAGAGGGTTATATCGAAGGGAATGGCTATCAGGTAACCTGGACTTTCGGACATTTGTGCGGATTGCTCGAACCGCATGAGTATGCGCCCGAATGGAAAGCATGGGCATTGAGTCATTTGCCCATGATTCCGCAACGCTTCGGCATTAAAGTGATGAACGACAGCGGTATTCAAAAACAGTTTAAGGTAATTGAAACACTTATGGCAAACGCCGACGAAGTGGTAAACTGCGGTGATGCGGGGCAGGAGGGAGAGCTTATTCAGCGTTGGGTAATGCAGAAAGCCATGTGCAAATGTCCGGTGAAACGTTTGTGGATTTCGTCGCTGACCGAAGAAGCCATTCGCGAAGGGTTCAAAAAACTGAAAGATCAGTCGGAATATCAGCATTTATACGAAGCCGGACTTTCGCGCGCCATTGGCGATTGGATGCTGGGAATGAACGCCACGCGACTTTATACACTTAAATACGGCAAAAACCGACAGGTGCTTTCAATTGGCCGTGTGCAAACGCCTACGCTTGCCCTCATTGTGAACCGTCAACTCGAAATTGAGAATTTCAAGCCCGAAGCTTACTGGGAGCTGAAAACTGTATATCGCGATACGATTTTCTCGGCTACAAAAGGGCGTTTCTCAAGTGTGGAAGAAGGAAATAACTTCCTCGAAACTGTGAAGAATGCCGACTTTGTGGTAACCGACTTCTCGACCAAAAAAGGCACTGAATCGGCTCCGCGACTTTTCGACCTTACATCCTTACAGGTGGAGTGCAATAAGAAATTCGGATTTTCGGCCGACGAAACACTGAAGCTTATTCAGATTCTTTACGAGAAAAAAGTAACTACTTATCCGCGTGTGGATACTACTTATCTGAGCGACGATATGTATCCTAAAATACCTGATATTCTGAAAGGTATAAAAGATTACGAACTGCTGACAGCTCCTTTGCTGGCGACAAAACTTCCTAAAACAAAAAAGGTTTTCGACAATACAAAGGTCACCGATCACCATGCTATTATTCCTACAGGTGTACACCCGACGGCGCTCAACGAAAACGAACGAAGGGTTTTTGATCTGGTAGCGCGCAGGTTTATTGCTAATTTTTATCCTGAATGTAAAATTTCGACCACTACGGTACTGGGCGAAGTGGATAAAGTGGAATTTAAAGTTACCGGAAAGCAAATCATTGATCCGGGATGGCGTGTGGTGTTCGAGAAGGCCCGTACCGACGAAGAAAAAGAACAGGAAGATGATGAGAAAACACTTCCGCTTTTCGAAAAAGGCGAATCAGGACCGCACGAACCAACTTTGGCCGAAAAATGGACTTCGCCGCCTAAACCTTATACCGAGGCTACTTTGCTGCGGGCTATGGAAACGGCCGGTAAGTTTGTGGACAATGACGAACTTCGCGATGCGTTGAAGGAAAATGGCATCGGTCGTCCTTCGACCCGTGCAGCGATTATTGAAACACTTTTCAAACGCGAATATATCCGCAAGGAACGCAAAAATCTGATTGCTACCACTACGGGTGTGGATTTGATACTGACTATTCAGGAGGAATTGCTGAAATCGGCTGAGCTTACAGGTTTGTGGGAGCGCAAACTTCGACAGATTGAAAAAGGCGAATATGAAGCGCGCGCTTTTCTCGACGAACTGAAAGAAATGGTGCGAACAATTGTGCTGAATGTAAAAACAGATAACCGTACACTTGGTCAGGTAATGGCACAACCGGTTGCACAGCCAGCTCAGGAGGTTTGTCCGCTTTGCGGAAAAGGCGTGATATTAAAAGGTAAAACTGCTTATGGTTGCAGCGAGTGGAAAGCGGGTTGTAATTATCGCAGACCTTTGGAAGAGTAAGAGATTTGAAGATGCATTATCAAAAGCATTTTTTGAACGCAAATTACGCAAATTTTCACAAATAGACAATTTCAATATTCTATATTATTTGAATAAAGATGATATCTGATTTGTGTAAATTTGCGTTTTTTTGCGTAATTTGCGTTCAACTATTTGAGACAGGCTCTTATCTCAAACCTTTCAGGTCTTGATTTCTATGCAAGTTTTTTGTCAAGATTACGTTTTATCGCAGCCAGGAAATCCTGTGTATTCAGATAATCGGTACGACTGATATTATCGCCATGTACCAGAATAGCCAGATCTTTTGTCATTTCGCCGGCTTCTACAGTTTCTACGCAAACTTCCTCGAGTTTGGTGCAGAAGTTTATCAACGCCTGATTGCCGTCGAGTTTTCCACGATGCGCAAGTCCGCGTGTCCATGCAAAGATGGAGGCAATCGGGTTTGTCGAGGTTTCTTTTCCCTGCTGATGCTGACGGTAGTGACGTGTTACAGTGCCGTGAGCAGCTTCAGCTTCTACAGTTTTTCCATCGGGAGTAACAAGTACCGACGACATAAGTCCCAGTGAACCAAATCCCTGTGCTACAGTGTCCGACTGTACGTCGCCATCATAATTTTTGCAGGCCCATACAAATCCACCATTCCATTTAAGTGCCGAAGCCACCATGTCGTCGATAAGACGGTGTTCGTACACAATACCGGCTTCTTTGTATTTTTCCCTGAATTCATTTTCGTAAACTTCCTGGAAAATATCTTTGAAACGTCCGTCGTAAGCTTTCAGAATCGTATTTTTGGTCGACATGTAAAGCGGCCATTTTTTATCGAGCGCCACCTGCATCGACGAACGTGCAAAGCCATAAATCGATTCGTCGGTGTTATACATGCTCAATGCCACTCCATCGCCTTTAAAATCGTATACTTCCCATTCTTTGGTTTCTCCGTTTTCATTGGTAAAGGTCATTTTGAGCGTTCCTTTTCCTTTGATCACCACATCGGTAGCTTTGTACTGATCGCCAAAAGCATGACGGCCGATAACGATAGGTTGTGTCCAACCCGGAACCAAACGTGGTACATTTGAGCAGATAATAGGTTCGCGGAATACAGTACCGCCAATAATGTTTCGGAGTGTTCCATTGGGCGATTTCCACATTTTTTTGAGTCCGAATTCTTCCATGCGTGCTTCGTCGGGCGTAATGGTGGCACATTTAATACCCACATTGTATTTGTTGATGGCATTGGCAGCCTCCACAGTTACCTCGTCGTTGGTAGCATCACGATTCTCGATGCCCAAATCATAATATTTAATGTCGAGATCGAGATAAGGAAGAATAAGTTGTTCTTTGATAAATGACCAGATAATGCGGGTCATTTCGTCGCCGTCGAGTTCGACAACCGGATTTTGTACTTTAATTTTATTCATATGGAATTATTGAGGGTCAAAAGAGAAAAGTCAAAAGACAAAGGTCTAATGTTAAAAGAGAAATGTTCTACTTTGTTGGTTTTGATCCTGAATTGTTGTTAGATATTCGATTATTTTTTGAAAAGATCAATAGTAAAGGTCAAAAGTCTGCATATAAACAGCAGTTGACTTTCGACCTTTGACTTTCGACCTGAAAAACTATCGTTTGCTCATTGGAACAAAAGGTTTTTTCTCACCCACATTTTTGTATGCAGGGCGAATAATACGTTTGCTTGCAAAGTTGAGCTCTTCGATGCGATGTGCGGTCCATCCGGTAATGCGCGACATGGCGAAAAGCGGAGTATAAACTTCTGATGGAAGCCCCATTGCCTGATACACAAATCCGGAATAGAAATCCACATTGGTACAAACCTGCTTGTTGATGCCTGCACCTTTGAAGGTCATAAATGCATTAACTGCACGTTCGTCGAGTAATTCAAGGAAATTAAATTCTTTTTGAAGACCTTTTTCTTCCGCTAACTTGCGCGCCATTTCTTTCAGAAGCAGTGCACGTGGATCGGAAATGGTATAAACCGCATGTCCGATACCGTAAATAAGTCCCGTTTTGTTGTATGCTTCTTTGTTGAGCATTTTTTTTAGATAAATGTCAATTTCTTTTACATCGTCCCATTTCTTGATGGCTGTTTTCAGGTGTTCGAACATATGATTTACCTTGATGTTTGCACCACCATGCAACGGGCCTTTGAGCGAACCGATACCGGCAGCAATAGCAGAGTAAGTATCAGTAAGTGTTGAGCTTGTTACACGAACCGAGAAGGTTGAGTTGTTACCACCACCATGTTCGGCGTGCAGAATGAGACAAAGGTCGAGCAGTTTCACATCGAGTTCGGTGTATCGACCGGGACCTTTCATCATAAACAGGAAGTTTTCGGCTATCGAAGCACCTTCTTTCGGGTGACGGATATGTAACGAACGTCCCTGCTGACTATGGCGCATAATGTTATATGCATACGCAATAATGGTTGGGAATTTCGAAATCAATTCAATCGACTGACGAATAAGGTTGTCACGCGAAATATCATCAGCGTTGTTGTCGAAGGTGTACATTTCGAGTACCGAGCGTGCCAGAATATTCATGATATCAGTACCTTCCAGATCAATGATATTCATTTTCATTTTTTGCTCTAGCGGCATTTGATCATTCAGAATGGTCGAGAAAGTGCGCAGCTCTTCAGCATCGGGCAGATAACCCGAAAGGAGCAGGAAGGCTGTTTCTTCAAAACCAAGTCTGTCCTCCGCTTCAAGTCCATGCACCAGGTCTTCGAGGTCAACACCACGATAAAATAATTTTCCGGGTATGGCTTTCAATCCTCCTTCCGGCAAACGCTCGTAGCCAACAACGTCACCGACTTTAGTTAAACCTGCTATTACGCCTGTATGATCTTCGTTTCGCAGACCGCGTTTTACATTGAGTTGAGTGAAGAGTTCTTTGTCGATACGACTGGTTGTTTTGATGGTTTCCGATAGCTTATAAATCAGAAAGTCTTTTTCGTTTGCCATGTGTTTTTTATTTTAGTAGTTATTATTTATTACTTTAATCCATTCAGTGCACTTCCTGCTTTAAACCATTCAATCTGTGCATTATTATAAGTGTGAATAGCTTCAAATTGTTCACTTGTTCCGTCGGAATGCGTTAACATTACAATCAAATTCTTGCCCGGAGCAAATTCTGTTAGTCCAAGTATGCTTATTTTATCATCTTCGCGTACTTTGTCGTAGTCGTTTTTGTCGGCAAATGTCAGGGCTAACATGCCTTGTTTTTTCAGGTTTGTTTCGTGTATGCGGGCAAACGATTTTACGAGAATGGCTTTTACATTCAGGTGTCGTGGCTCCATTGCTGCATGTTCGCGACTCGATCCTTCGCCGTAATTTTCTTCGGCCACTACTACTGAGCCAATGCCCTGTGCTTTGTATTTTCGAGCCAAAGCCGGAACTGCGCTGTATTCGCCTGTTTCAGGGTCGAGTACCGCATTTGTCTTGTCGTTGAATGCATTGACTGCACCAATAAGCATATTATCCGAAATATTGTCGATATGGCCACGGAAACGTAACCATGGCCCGGCCATCGAAATATGGTCGGTGGTGCATTTGCCTTTGGCTTTTATGAGCAAAGGTTGATTGATAAGTTCTTTGCCGTCCCAGGGAGCAAAAGGTGCAAGTTTTTGCAGACGTTTGGATTCAGGATTGATATTTACTTCAATGCCGCTTCCATCTTCCACAGGGGCAATGTAGCCCGCATCTTTCACATCGAAACCTTTTATGGGAAGTTCGTAACCTTTAGGCTCGGCTAATTTTACCTGCTCGCCTTTTTCGTTGGTCAGGGTGTCTTTCAATGGGTTAAAAGTCAGATCGCCGGCTATGGTCAGCGCAGATACAATTTCGGGTGAACCGATAAAAATATGAGTGTTGGGGTTGCCGTCGGCGCGTTTTGCAAAGTTGCGGTTGAACGACGTGATGATTGAATTCGGACGATCGGCTACATCGATATCGCGTTTCCATTGTCCGATACAAGGTCCGCAGGCATTGGCCATAACCACAGCGCCTACCGATTCGAATTCAGCAAGTACGCCATCGCGTTCGGCTGTATAACGCACCTGTTCTGAACCTGGATTGATGATAAACTGCGCCTGCACTTTCAGCCCGTCTTCTTTTGCTTTTTTTACAATGGAAGCTGCACGTGTAAGGTCTTCGTACGACGAGTTTGTGCAGGAACCAATCAGTCCGACTTCCATTTTTTGTGGATAGCCTTTTTCTTTTACTGCCTTTGCAAATTCACTCAGCGTATAAGCTGCATCGGGTGTAAACGGACCGTTTACGTGTGGTTCGAGTTCGCTCAGATTAATTTCAATCAGGCGATCGTAATATTTTTCGGGATTTGCCACCACTTCGGCATCAGCCTGCAGGTGGGCAATGTTTTTCAATGCAAAATCGGCTACAGAAGCACGTCCCGTGGCATTCAGATATTCAGCTGATTTTTTATCAAAGGGGAAAATAGAAGTGGTTGCACCTACTTCGGCGCCCATATTACAAATTGTGCCTTTTCCGGTTGCCGAAAGCGATTCGGTACCTTCGCCAAAATATTCAATTATGGCATTTGTTCCACTTTTTACGGTCAGAATTCCGGCGAGTTTCAGAATCACATCCTTTGGCGAAGCCCAACCCGAAAGCTTTCCGGTAAGTTTTACGCCTATTATTTTGGGCATTTTGAGTTCCCAGGGTAGTCCGGCCATTACATCCACAGCATCGGCACCGCCCACACCAATGGCAATCATGCCGAGTCCGCCAGCGTTAGGTGTGTGCGAGTCAGTTCCCACCATCATTCCACCCGGAAATGCATAGTTCTCGAGTACAACCTGATGGATAATTCCTGCTCCGGGTTTCCAGAATCCAATGCCGAATTTATTCGATACAGCACTCAGGAAATCATACACTTCGCTGTTGGTTTGGTTGGCAGTACCCAAATCCACTTTTGCAGAAATGTGCGCCTGTATCAGGTGGTCGCAATGTACGGTTGAAGGAACAGCTACAGTTTTACGACCGGAATTCATCAACTGCAACAACGCCATTTGAGCCGTAGCATCCTGCATGGCTACACGGTCGGGCGAAAAATTTACATAATCCACAGCCCGTTCGTGACTTTTTAGAACCTCATCGGCAGAAAGATGCGCGTAAAGAGTTTTTTCGGTAAGTGTGAGGGGACGTTGCAGTGTGCTTTTGATTTTTTCGATCTTTTCTGGAAGCTCAGCATAGATCTTTTCAATCATTTCTTTGTCGAAAACCATATTATTGTAATTTTATTCAATTTGTAATAATTTTACCTACAAATATAACGAAAATTCTTATTTAACGTTGTTTGTACTTCTAATTCTTTAGTCTTAACAAGCATAAATACAAAATGTTCATTTGAAAAATGTGATATATATCAAAAAAGAGTCCGGACTGATTTTTTGTCAGTCCGGACTTCATGTTTTTGTAAAAGATCAGTTCTTCTTTCCTATCCACGTAAGTTTATGCCAAATGCTTTCCAGCGGTCCCTGTTTGTGATGTTTCATCCACCATGTGCTGAAAATACCCTGTATCACAGCCAATGCCAACCCAACTAATAGTGAATAGGTCGCTCCTGTATATTGGTATAGTCCGAGTCCGAAACCATAATAAATAAACGACCCCAGAATGGATTGTAAAATGTAGTTCGACATGCTCATTTTGCCATAGGCCGATAGTACATTGAGTTTATTATGAAAAGCCTTTTGCTTGAATAACAATACAAAGCCCGAAACCAACACCAGCATAAATGCCATGTTCGACCAGCTCCGAACAATCAGTTCCAGCGGACGATTTATGGCCACAGTGCTGACCCATTCCAATATGTTGGATTTCAGATAAAATAATGGGATAAATGCGATAATGCTTGTCAGCAAAACTTTTTTCCAGAAACTTACATTCTTATCCGAATTGCTGAAAATGCCGTATCGGCCGGCCAGCATGCCTAACATAAAGAGCGATATGGTCTGAAATACTCTGCCATACTCCCATGTCCAGAGCAGTACTGCAATTTTGCCATTCATAATGTTCCCTTTCAGGGCGGTGAATAATGAGTCGGACGAGAGGTATTCGGGTATCTTTTCGTAATATACCCAGGAAGCAGGATCGGCAAGCTGTGGTGAATAAATAATTCCATAAATAAGTTTTATTAGTTCTACGGGTTGAGCCATAAGTATCAGTGCGGTAATGAAAACCGTTTTGTTGCTTAGTTTTGTTACAGGTATAAGTGTGAAACCTAACAAAGCATATACAAATAATATATCGCCCATGTAGAATGTGGAATTGATAATGCCAAAGCCTAACAGCAGCAATAATCGCCATGCAAAACGTCCTCTGAAGTCATTTCCTTTTTTCTGCTGGTTGTCTGTTTGTATAAAATAAGTCAGTCCGAAGAGCAGGGCAAATATTGCGTATGATTTTCCACCAAAGAGAAAGAACAGCGTATCCCAAACGCCTTTGTCGAGCGTAACCAACCATGCAGGGAGATTTTCGGGAAGATAGTAAAAGTCGAAATGCTCGATGTTGTGCAGCAACATGATGGAGACAATGGCAAATCCTCTGAGGGCATCTACCACATGAAGGCGATTGGGTGAAGACATAGATTCTTTTTGATAAAATAAATATGATGTGATTATGAAGAGTGTTTTTTTTAATTTAAGGTGCAAATTTACATTATAATTTTGTAGAGTTTGTGAATTATATAGAAATTAACTACCAATTAGAGAAAAATTTCTATAATTATGCGTCATTTCGACCAAAAACAGACTTTTAAATCAACTTAAAATACTAATTTTGCAGACGCTTAGAAATTTCGAAAATCTATATATATTATGGCAGAAAAAAAAATGAATTTACTGGCTGATTTTCCAGCCGTTTCTACTCAGGAATGGCTCGACAAAGTGACAGCCGACCTCAAAGGAGCTGATTTTAATAAAAAGCTCGTTTGGAAAACCAACGAAGGTTTCGATGTGATGCCTTTTTACCGTGCCGAAGACATTCAGGGTCTGAAAACTACTGAAGTTGTTCCCGGACTTTTTCCTTATGTGCGGGGTACAAAAGCCGACAACAAATGGTTTGTTCGTCAGGATATTGAAGTGATGAATGTAAAGGAAGCTAATGCAAAAGCACTTGATGTGCTTAACAAAGGCGTCGATTCGCTTGGCTTCAAATTGAATCGGGCAGATGTAACTCCCGAAGGCATTGCGACTTTACTCGAAGGTATTGCCGCCGATTGCGTAGAGTTGAACTTTTCAACATGTACCCGTACTTCGGCACAGTTGGTCACTATTCTCAGCGATTATTTTAAATCCAAAGCTTACGCTCCTCACACCATTCAGGTGTCTGTAAACTGGGATGCTATGAATTCCATGTTGCTTCGTGGAAAAGATTATGCTAAAGAAGAAATTGTATCCTTAGCAAAAGCTGCTTACGAAGCGTCGTTGGCGTTTCCGTTTTTCCGTGTGATTGGCGTAAATGCTACAACGCTTAGCAATGCCGGCGCTTTTGTAGCCCAGGAACTGGGTTATGCATTAGCCTGGGCTAACGAATATCTCTCGTCGCTTGTAGTAGCCGGGTGTGAAACATCTCTGGTTGCCAAACGAATCAAATTCAACTTTGGTGTGGGCGGTAACTACTTTATGGAAATTGCCAAATTCCGTGCTGCCAAATTGCTTTGGGCTCAGATAGTGGATGCTTATCAGGGTAAATGTCTGCGTCCTGATTGTCCCGAAACAGTAAACGGTATTTGCAAATGTGCTGCCAAAATGCGCATTCATGCTCAAACCTCTGAATTCAACAAAACTATTTTCGATGCGAACGTAAATATGCTTCGTACTCAAACCGAAGCTATGAGTGCTACTTTGGGTGGTGTAAACTCACTCACAGTATTACCTTACGATAGTACATATAAAAAAGGCGACGAGTTTTCTGAACGCATTGCCCGCAATCAGCAATTGCTTCTGAAAGAAGAATCGCATTTCGACAAAGTGGCCGACCCTGCTGCCGGTTCATATTATATCGAAACACTTACAAATAATATTGCAGCACAGGCATGGAAACTCTTCCTCGAAATTGAGGACAATGGTGGATTCTTTGCTGCTGTAAAAGCAGGAACAGTTCAGAAAGCAGTGAAAGAAACTGCCACAAAGCGCTTGAAGTCAGTTTCAAGTCGTCGCGAAGTGCTACTCGGAACAAACCAGTTCCCTAACTTCAACGAAACTGCAGCTGCTAAAGTGGAAAAATCAGCCTCTGGTGAGCAAAATGAAAATGCTACTGAAACTCTTGTTTCTGTACGTGCTGCTGAAGAATTTGAAGCTTTGCGCTTTGCAACTGAAGCTGCTGCCAAACGTCCGAAAGCATTTATGCTGACAATTGGTAGTCTTGCCATGCGCCTCGCCCGTGCTCAGTTCTCTTGTAACTTCTTTGCTTGTGCAGGTTACGAAGTGGTTGATAATCTTGGTTTCAAAACAGTTGAAGAAGGGGTAGCTGCTGCTCAGGCTGCCGGTGCCGACATTATCGTGCTTTGCTCAAGCGACGACGAGTATGCCGAACTTGCTCCTGCTGCTTTCAAAGCTATCGACGGAAAACAACTTTTCGTGGTAGCCGGTGCGCCTGCTTGTACCGACGATCTGAAAGCCATTGGAATTGAACATTTTATTAATGTAAAAACCAATGTGCTGGAAACGTTGAAAGCTTTTAATGCGAAATTGGTTTAGAACAAAGAGCAAAGACAAAAGATCAAAGACAGAAGAACCAGCATATGCATAATTTCAGGAAATTAGATATATGGATTAAATCAATGAGTTTGGTAACTGAAATATATAAGTTAACCAACACTTTTCCAAGTCATGAACGATTTGGTTTGATGTCCCAAATGCAGCGTGCAGCTGTTTCTGTTCCAACAAATATTGCTGAAGGTTCTGCAAAGACGAGTAATAAAGATTTTACACGTTTTTTGGAAATGTCTGTTGGATCTTTGCTTGAACTGGAAACTGAATTAATAATCGTATTAAACTTAAAATATATTGATTCAATGGCTTTAGAAGATATTCAGAATAAAATCATTGAACTTCAAAAAATGATAACAGGATTTAAAAATAAATTGGATTAGGAGATTTTTCAAAGACGAAAGTATTTGTCTTTGTTCTTTATTCTTTATTCTAAAAATCTAAAAAATGAAACCAAATTTCAAAAACATAGATATTAAAAATGTTACTACAGGCGTAGCTCCTGAAGTTACAAGTAACTGGTTGACTCCTGAGCTTATTCCGGTGAAACCATTTTATACAAAAGAAGATATTGCAGGATTCGATCATTTGAACTATGCTGCCGGTCTTCCTCCTTATTTACGCGGACCTTACTCGGTAATGTACGCTATGCAACCATGGACTATCCGTCAGTATGCCGGATTCTCTACAGCTGAAGAATCAAATGCATTTTACCGTCGTAACCTGGCTGCTGGTCAGAAAGGTCTTTCGGTAGCATTCGACTTGGCCACACACCGTGGCTACGATGCCGATCACGAGCGTGTGGTGGGCGACGTTGGTAAAGCGGGTGTGTCTATCTGTTCGGTTGAAGATATGAAGGTTTTGTTCGATGGTATTCCATTGAATAAGATGTCGGTTTCGATGACCATGAACGGTGCTGTACTTCCTATTCTTGCATTTTATATCAATGCAGGTTTGGAGCAGGGAGCTAAACTCGAAGAAATGGCGGGGACGATCCAAAACGATATTTTGAAAGAATTCATGGTGCGTAATACTTATATCTATCCACCTAAATTCTCGATGAAGATTATTGCTGATATTTTTGAGTTTACTTCTCAAAAAATGCCTAAGTTCAACTCTATTTCTATCTCGGGTTACCACATGCAGGAGGCTGGTGCCACTGCCGATATTGAGTTGGCTTACACCTTGGCCGATGGACTTGAATATCTTCGTGCCGGAGTAAATGCAGGTATGGATATCGACTCGTTCGCTCCACGTTTGTCATTCTTCTGGGCAATTGGTATGAATCACTTTATGGAAATTGCCAAAATGCGTGCTGCACGTATGTTGTGGGCCAAAATTGTAAAACAGTTCAACCCTAAAAACCCAAAATCACTGGCATTGCGTACACACTCACAAACTTCAGGCTGGTCGTTGACTGAACAAGATCCGTTCAACAACGTAGGTCGTACCTGTATCGAAGCTATGGCTGCTGCATTGGGACACACGCAATCGCTTCACACCAATGCATTGGACGAAGCTATTGCGTTACCAACCGATTTCTCGGCTCGTATTGCCCGTAACACACAAATTTACATCCAACAGGAAACTGAAATTTGCCGCGAGGTGGACCCATGGGCAGGTTCTTATTATGTAGAATCGTTGACAAACGAACTGGCTGAAAAAGCATGGGCGTTGATCGAAGAAGTAGAAAAACTGGGTGGTATGGCTGCGGCTATCGAAACAGGTATTCCAAAAATGCGTATCGAAGAAGCTGCTGCCCGTACTCAGGCTCGTATCGACTCAGGAAATCAAATTATTGTGGGTGTAAACCAATACCGTTTGGAAAAAGAAGACCCAATTGATATTTTGGAGGTTGACAACACAGCGGTTCGTCTGCAACAAATCGAACGTTTACAACAATTGCGTGCTAACCGCGACGAAGCTGCTGTTCAGGCTGCTTTGGCTGCCATTACTGAATGTGCTAAAACCGGAAACGGTAACTTGTTGGAATTAGCCGTTGAAGCTGCCCGCGTGCGTGCTTCATTAGGCGAAATCTCAGATGCCTGCGAAGCAGTGGCAGGTCGTTATAAAGCAACCATCAGAACAATTTCAGGCGTGTATTCATCAGAAACTAAAAACGATGCGAATTTCCAACGTGCTTGTGAGCTTACAGAGAAATTTGCCCAGAAAGAAGGTCGTCGTCCACGTATCATGATTGCCAAAATGGGGCAGGATGGTCACGACCGTGGTGCTAAAGTTGTAGCTACCGGTTATGCCGACTGTGGTTTCGACGTGGATATGGGACCATTGTTCCAGACTCCGGCCGAAGCTGCCAAACAAGCGGTAGAAAACGATGTGAACGTAATGGGCGTATCGTCATTGGCTGCTGGTCACAAAACTTTGATTCCTCAGGTAATGGAAGAGTTGAAGAAACTTGGTCGCGAAGATATTATTGTGATTGCGGGTGGAGTTATTCCTGCTCAGGATTACGATTATCTGTACAAAGCTGGTGTGGCTGCTATCTTTGGCCCCGGCTCGCCTGTGGCAAAAGCAGCTTGTACCATTATGGATATTTTGCTGGAAGACTAGACCTCACCCTAAATCCCTTTCCTTGAGGAGAGGGACTTAAAGAAAGAGAAAAAACGGACTTGCCTTTAATTGGTAAGTCCGTTTTTTTAGTTTCAAACTATTTTGTCTGCTTTTTTGCAATTAACTACCTGTTTTTTGTAGTTTTCATAGCTATTGTTGTTTGTAATTTTGTAATGTGATTCAGAAGCAAAATATAACACTTCAATCACACATTTATTCAAACAAAAACTTTCTGTGCTATCAGGTAAAAATTTTAAAATGACTAAAATGAGATCTCTCACTCCGTTCGAGATGACAATCAGCTAGTTATATGTTTGTGAGGGGGTAGGTTGCCGGCGAAGCCGCCAACCTACCCCCTCACAAACAAAGTCAATTCAAAATACTGTCATTCAGAGCGAAGCGAAGAATCTAGTGATTTTTACCGGACAATAATAAAAACATAATAAAAACATAATAAAAACATACAATTATGAAAACCGTTTTACACAAATCGACTACCAGAGGTCATGCCAATCATGGTTGGCTCAATTCTTATCATACATTCAGTTTTGCAGGTTATTACAACCCCGAACGTATTCATTTTGGCGCACTGCGCGTGCTAAATGATGATACTGTAGTTCCGGGCATGGGTTTCGGAACGCATCCGCACGACAATATGGAAATTATCTCCATTCCACTCGAAGGTGAACTTCAGCACAAGGATAGTATGCACAATGTGGCTGTGATTAAAAAAGGCGAAGTGCAGGTGATGAGCGCCGGAACGGGGATTTATCACAGCGAGTATAACAAGCGCAAAGATTCGGAAGTGAAATTTCTTCAGATCTGGGTTTTTCCCGATAAGAAAAATGTGACACCACGCTACGATCAGATTTCAATTGAAGATATTGCTCAGCAGAATGAATTTTATCAGATTCTTTCGCCCAATGCAGATGATCAGGGCGTGTGGGTGCATCAGCAAGCCTGGTTTCATTTGGGAGAATTTGATCAGGAATTGAGTCGTAATTATCAGTTCAAAAAACAGGGAAATGGCTTGTATGTGTTTGTACTCGAAGGTGAAGCCGAAGTGGCAGGCACAAAACTCTCGAAAAGAGATGGACTCGGCGTTTGGGATGCCGGTGAACTTGTATTTAAAGTGTTTGAAGGGACAAGACTGCTGCTAATGGAAGTGCCTTTGACATTGTAACCCGTTGGTAAAAGCAGGAGGATTATTCCATTAATTCTCCTGCGCCTTCGCGTACAACTTCTATTTCGTCGCCGGTGCAATCCACAATAGTGGAGTGCACTGAGCCACCGTAACCGCCATCAATAACCAGATCGACCTGCTGACCGAATTTCTCGTCGATCAACTCAGGGTCGGTGAAATACTCCATGCTTTCGTCGTTGGTGAAAATGGAACTTGTCATTACCGGATTACCCAGTTCGCGTACAATGGCAAGCGCAATATTATTGTCGGGCATACGAATGCCGACAGTTTTTTTGTTTTTGAAAAGTTTTGGAAGTTTGCTGCTACCATTCAGAATAAAGGTAAAAGCGCCCGGCAGATTTTTCTTTATCAGCTTAAATGCATTGTCGTCCATCTTGGCAAACTCGCTGATCTGAGCCATTTCGTGGCAAATAAACGAAAGGTTTGTTTTGCGCAGATCTTTGTCCTTCAGGCGTGATATAAATTCCACTCCACGGGCATTAAAAATATCGCAGGCAAAAGCATAAACCGAGTCGGTGGGAATAATGATAATTCCACCATGACGGAGCACTTCGGCGACATGTCGGATTTGTGCAGGGTTGGGGTTCTTTTCGTATAATTTTAGCAGCATCTTTTTCTACCTGATATTTCTGTCTTTTTTGGAAGCGCAAAAGTATAAAAAAATCCTGTAATGCTATCATCACAGGATTTATTTTAATTCGCAATATATTTGCTTTTTAGCTTAAAAAGCGTCGATAATGGCTTTGAAGTCTTCCACTTTCAGCGAAGCACCACCAATCAGACCACCATCAATGTCAGGCTGAGCGAAAAGTTCAGGAGCATTTTTAGCATTACAGCTACCACCGTAAAGGATAGAAGTGTTTTCAGCCATGTCTTTTCCGAATTTTTCAGCAATCAGCGTGCGGATAAAGGCAAGCATTTCCTGAGCCTGTTCGGTCGAAGCAGTTACGCCGGTACCGATTGCCCAGATAGGTTCGTAAGCAATTACGATTTTAGCAAAATCGTCGGCGCTCAGGTTGAACACAGTTTCTTCGAGTTGTTTCTGTACATAAGCATTCTGTTCGTTAGCGTTACGCACGTCCAGCGCTTCACCACAGCAATAGATAGGAGTAAGGCCGTTAGCCAGTGCCAGTTCTACTTTGCTGTTCAGAATAGCGCTTGTTTCGCCATAATACTCGCGACGTTCAGAGTGACCAAGGATGACATACTCAGCTCCGGTAGATTTTAGCATAGCAGCACTTACTTCACCTGTGTATGCACCCGATGCTTTGTCGGCACAGTTTTGAGCAGCCACACCAACCACTTTGGTATTTACAGCAGCAGCTACAGCAGCCAGATGAATAAACGGAGTTCCGATTACCACATCACATTTAAGAGTAGCACCTTCGAGTGCAGCATTCAGTTCGGTAGCAAGTGCCAAACCTTCCTGAAGCGTTTTGTTCATTTTCCAGTTTCCTGCAACAATGTTTTTTCTCATTTTTCTTTATTGTTTAAAAATAATTATTTCGTGTTTCGTGTTTCGTGTTTCGTGTTTCGCGTTTCGTGTTTCAAAGTTTCAGGTTTCAGAGTTTCAGGTTTCAGAGTTTTGATTTGAAAATTTGATATTTGAAAATTTGAAGATTTCGGTTCCCGGAAATGATACTCATATATCGCAAATCAATTATTCTTCATTCTCAATTCTACATTCTACATTCTCAATTCTCAATTCTCAACTATCAACTGTCAACTGTCAAAAGTCTCTCCAGTTCCATTTACCTTTCACAGTTCCGTTTTCGAGATATACCAGGCCCGGATTGGCGCGAATAATTGTTTTCAGCGTAATAGGGTCAGTCTTGCAGAACGGAAAAGTAATACCCGTTTCGGCGCGTACACTTGCTATTGCATCGTCTGATGAGCCTGTAAGTACGTAAAAACGGGTGTCGGTATCTTTGTGTTTTTTGTAAATTTCTTCGGCGCGAAGCAATCCTTTGGTAGATGCTTTTTGAATATCGTAAATAACCACCAGATATGTTCCTTCTTTATACTGAAGCACATCTTCGGTAATATCATCAAAGTGCTGGTCGATAATGCTGAAGTTATGAATAGGAGCTTCGTAACCTTTTGAGATCAGGGTGGTTTTCTGATCTACAAACACCCATGTGCTATCGTCTTTCGGATAGTTTTCGATGGTAAATTCCTTTTGTTCACCGTTTCTTTCGTAAATAAAGGTCGTTTCGTATTTGTCGGTAGGAGCGCCTTCCGGGATTTTCATTTTTTCGGGGATATTGCTGCCAATTTTGTAGGGACGAAAATCGATCATGGGCAGAAAGTTGTAGCTATAGAGCGATATTGCCATGCTGATACCCACAAACACCGAAATAATCAGCCATTCGATGCCCGAAAGAAATACGGGGCGCGATTTGGATGAGGTAAAAAGCAGGACAAGTACAAGTATCAGCAAAACCACATTTTTCCAGAAGGTTTCCCAGTTGCTGATAATCAGTGCGTCGCCAAAACAACCACAGTCGGTTACCGGGTTTTTAAGTGCAATATAAAGCGTAAGAGGCGTCATTACCAGCATGAAAATCAATGCAAGTACGGCACTGCTGCGGATTTTTATTTTAAAAAGGAGGTTCAGACCAATAACCAGTTCGAAAGCCGACAAGGCAATGGAAAGCCACAAGGCGATAAACGAAAACTGCGACCAGGGTTCGCCGAAAGCAGCCAGATAATCCTCTATTTTATAGGTAGTACCCAACGGGTCGACAGCCTTTACAAATCCTGAAAAAATAAATACAATGGCCAGCAGGTAACGCGATATCTGGAAAAAATAAGGATTTATTCCTTCCATTATTTCGTCGAAACGTGTCTTCGATTTTATATGATAATTCCTGTATGAAGTCATTCTTTTTTTTGTTGATCAGTAAATCGGATAGTTGGTGGTTGGTTAGTTGGTTTCGGGTTTCAATGTTTTATGTTTCAGAGTTTCAATTTGAAAATTTGAAATTTGAAGATTGTATGTCCCGGAAGTGATTCTCAATTAATCACACGATCAGTATGTTTTCTTGTTTCCTCGTTTAAGCGTCATTTGACCTTAGACTTTTGACTTACAACCACTATTTAGTCCTCATTTCTTCTATGCCCCCAACCCGCCGCTACGGCGGACAAGCTCTATAGGGATGCTGTAGCTGTGTGCGATTGTATATAATCTTTACATTGAATTAATTTAGTATGAAGTTGCTTTTCAAATCTTCAAATCTCAAATTTTCAAATCTTCAAATCAATTCCTTCTTCCATTTTAATCAATCCGAACATGGCATAATTAATCATGTCGAAATAGTTAGCATCCACACCTTCGGAGATCAGGGTTTGTCCCTTGTTGTCCTCTATTTGTTTGGTGCGTTTTATTTTCATCAAAATCAGATCGGTGTACGAGGCCATGCGCATGGTACGCCAGGCTTCGTCGTAATCATGATTTTTGTTCATCATTAGATCTTTGGCCTGTTGCATATATTTGTTGTAAAAATTCAGGCCCTCCTCAAACGAAAGCTCTTCGCCGTCGCTGTAGCCGAGTTCCATCTGAATAAGTCCGATAATGCTGTAATTTACAATGCCAATCAGCTCAGGACGAATTCCTTCGTCTACTTTGCTGATGCCTTTTGTTTCGATGCTGCGAATACGGTTTGCTTTTATAAATATCTGATCGGTCACCGATTCGGGACGCATAATGCGCCATGCAGTGCCATAATCCTTCATTTTTTTTGTGAAAATATCGCGGCAAACAGCGGCTGCTTCATCAAATTGCTGGCTGGTCTGATTCATAAATAATCATTCGTTTTTTTGGAGTCACAAAGGTACATTTTTTTGTTGAAATGAACAAGAAGCGGCATTAGTTGACAATTGATAATGGATAGTTGACAATTGACCATTTATTCATTGACCATTTACTATTTAAATGTACCTTCTCTGAGACAAGATCAAAAACAAAGACACTTTTCAACACGGAGACACAAAGACACGGAAAACAACAGTAATTTACCAATTAATCATTGACCATTTACTATTTAAATGTACCTTCTCTGAGACAAGATCAAAAACAAAGGCACTATTTCAACACGGAGACACTGGACACGGGTCATAAATGTTGAATAAACACTGTGGGACCTGTGATTAATTGAGAATCACTTCCGGGACCGACAATCTTCAAATTTCAAATCTTCAAATCTTCAAATCTTCAAATCTTCAAATTTTCAAATCGAAACTCTGAAACTCTGAAACTCTGAAACTCTGGAACCATTTCCTAACTCAGATGATACCCCTGCTGTTTCATTTCTACGGAAGTAAAGTACAGATACACATCCTCGATAAGCGGATAATCCCAGCAGCCCATGCCGTGGTATTGCTCGCCACCAAAGCCTGTCTTGAAACGGTAAAGTCCGTACATGGGGTGCGAAGGGTCGGAGGCAGGCGAAATGCCAAACATGTCGTATTCGTGGCACGAGCAGGCTTGCGCAATTTCCATGGCTTTCCATTGCAGAGCGTATGTGGCCATAAACTGTCGGCTTTCGCCCGAAGAAGCGCCGTAGAGATAGGTGGCACGATTGCCCGAAATAACCAGAAACATAGCTGCCAGCGGACGGTTGTCATGTTCGGCAATCAGCAGAAGGACATCGGCAGGCGATTGTGTGTCGTTGGCACGGGCGGTGAGCACCACACGGAAATATTCAATATCGTGCAGATAAAAATTATTACGGGTAGCTGTCTCGGCATACAGCGCATACCAGAGTGCTAATTCTTCCAGACCGGCCATGCGCACTTCTACGCCACGACGCAGCGAAAGTCCGATGTTGTAACGCGTTTTGGGTTTCATGCGCGCCAATAACGCACTCGAATCACCTTTCAGATTTACAAAAATGGTATTCGATGGCAAAATGTTGGAGCCTGCTTTTTTAAGATTCCAAAGCTCGGTGCCAAAGTTAAATCTAAACTCCTGACTATTGACCGGTGGCGGACCGAGCCATTTGCCTTCCTCGCTGATGCAGTCGGGGTCGTTGGCCCAGAACGATTCCCAGGCCAGGTCGTAACGAATCATGATGCAGTTGGCAGGCAAAAACGAGCGCATCTGCTCCGAAACTTGCTCCAGAAATGTGCCACGCAGCTCTTCACCCGGATCAATCTCCGGGCCATAAGGCACGTAAGCATAACAGTACTGCTCACTTACCTGCTGCAAAAGCACAAGCATATCGGCCATAATATATTCGAACGGACCGGCTTCGGGATCGAAATCGGATTTGCGGATGCGGATATTCACTGCGATGGACTTCACGCCCAGGCGACCCTTTACCTCCGACCAAAAAGCCGTCTGCTGAATAATCGGCGTGCGGAATACTTCTTCTATTTCTTTCAGATAAACATGCGAAAACATAATGCTGATTTTTTACAAAAGTTGCAAAGATAAGAATTAAAAGAACAAAGACAAAAGACTTAAAATGTGGGGAAACAAGGAGAAGAAAGTTCTGAGTATTGAGTATTGAGTTCTGAGTGTTGAGTTCTGAGTGTTGAGTATTGAGTTCTGAGTCAAAAGTCAAGCAAACAAATTAAATAGTTAAACAATTGAATACTTAAACAAGAAACAAGGAAACAGCCTGATCGTGTGATTAATTGAGAATCACTTCCGGAACAGAAAATCTTCAAATTTCAAATCTTCAAATTGAAACTCTGAAACCCTGAAACCCTGAAACCTGAAACTCTGAAACTCAGAACTCAGAACTCAGAACTCGAAACCCGAAACGCATATCTTGTAGTAAAAATTACGGTTTTTTATTGTTTATAAAAATGAGTAATTCAGATGATTAACTGACCTGCCTGTTTAAAACTACTGATATTTAAAGTAATTGAAACTTTCTGAGCGTTCGCAATTGAAAAAAACTAAGTATATTTGCGTTCTAAAACAGGCTATAGGCCACTTTTTGCACCTTATCCCTATGGGACTGAGGTGCCGCGTCGTGTGAAAAAGTTGCCAAAAACGCCCTTGTTTTTAGAGATGTTCTTTTTAATAGTTTCTTAATTTGTCTCACAGCATAATATGGAATTTACTACCGTAATAAAACCCAAAAACAAACTTTTCGAAGTTGATTTCAAAGAGATATGGCGCTATCGCGATCTGTATTCAATGTTCGTAAAGCGCGATATCATCACCCAATACAAGCAAACCATTCTCGGTCCCACCTGGTTCTTTATACAGCCGGCTCTCACCACTATCATGTACATGGTGGTGTTTGGTGGCATTGCAGGTATCAGCACCGACGGACTGCCACAGCCGCTTTTCTACCTTGCCGGCATCGTGTTCTGGCAGTATTTTTCCGACTGTCTGAATAAAACTTCCTCCACTTTTACTGCCAATCAGGGCATTTTCGGAAAAGTGTATTTCCCGCGTATGATTGTGCCTTTGGCCACTGTTACTTCCAATCTGGTACGTATGGGCATACAGTTTCTGCTGTTCATTGCGGTGTACATTTATTACCTGATTATCGGGGTGGATGTGGCGCCCAATATCTATATTTTGTTGTTGCCACTGCTCATTCTTATGCTGGCCGGTCTGGCACTCGGTTTTGGTATTATCGTGTCGTCGCTAACCACCAAGTACCGCGACCTCACCATTCTGTTTACCTTCTTTGTCTCGCTGTGGATGTATGCCACTCCGGTGATTTATCCCCTCAGCACCATGTCTGAAAACCGACAGTGGATCATGGCGCTAAACCCCGTGACAGGCATTATGGAAGCCTTTAAATACGGCGCACTCGGCGTAGGAACCTTCGACTGGGGCATGCTGGCCTATAGCTTTGGCTTTATGGTAGTCCTTCTCGCTATTGGCATCGTGGTATTTAATAAAGTGCAGCGATCGTTTATGGACACTGTTTAAATACGGATTACACAGAGCCTCAAACGGTAGAAAACAAGACAAAATCACAATATCGCACTTTGCGTATCGCACATTGCGATATTTTATGTAATTTTTCGTCGGTACAGGTTAATTTGCTGAAAGCAGTGGCAAAAGAAAAAATTGTGCAACAAATCAATGCCGGTGTGTTTATATCCAAATATGGACTTAAAAATGTAAGTAGTACAACACGGGCATTGAATAAGTTAATTGAAAAGGAACTTATTTACAAATCGGAAAAAGGCTATATGGTTTACGACCGTTTATTAGGATTGTGGCTAAGTAGAATTTAAAGTGGGTGCCTCGCAGAGCCTCACACGGTTAGTTTATCAGTCAAACAGTAAAGAACAATGACCCTCTCCATCATCTCCATTAACCGCAATAATGCCAAAGGCTTGCGCAAAACCATTGAAAGTGTGGTGAGCGAGATGTGTTATTGTAAGTGAGAAAATATACAAATTTGTGCAATTTGGGTATCGTCTGTTACAAAATTTGCACAAAACAAGGTATTGTCTGTTACAAATATCGGGTAAAATAAGGTATTGAATGTAACAAACTCAAAATAAATAACTATATTTGCAGCCTATAAAGCGCTATAAATCATGTTTAAACGGCAAATTATATCACAATTGCTCCAATGGAAGCAGTCTCCCTACCGAAAGCCTCTTGTTTTGCGTGGTGCACGGCAGGTAGGAAAAACTACTGTGGTTGAACAATTTTCCGAAAATTTCAATCAATATATTTACGTCAATCTCGAAAACCAGGAAGATAAACTTATCTTTCAGAATCGCAATTCGATACACGAATTAGTTCAGGCACTTTTTTTTATAAAAGACAAAAACGCCGAAAACACAGATACGCTGCTATTTATCGACGAAATACAGGAAATGCCCGAAGCCATTGCTTCACTACGTTATTTTTACGAAGCCTATCCACAGTATTATGTTATAGCAGCCGGGTCGCTACTCGAAACAGTTTTCGACACAAGTGTTTCGTTTCCCGTGGGGCGAGTTGAATATCAATTTTTATATCCATTTTCGTTCGAAGAATTTTTGGACGCATGCGATGAACAACAGGCAATGGCGCAGCTTAACAATTTACCTTTTGCCGACTTTGCACACGACAAACTAATCCGATTGTTTCACACTTACACACTTATAGGCGGTATGCCTGAAGTTGTAAAACGATACGTGGAGCAGCGCGATTTATCGCAGCTAAAGCCGGTTTACGAATCGTTATTGCTTTCGTATATCGACGATATTGAAAAATATGCCCGTAACGCTTCGCAAACACACATTTTGCGTCATGCTATCAACTCCTGCTTTCGCGAAGCCGGGTCGCGCATTCGTTTCAATGGCTTTGGGGAGTCGGCTTATGGCTCACGCGAAATGGGAGAAGCGTTGCGCACGCTCGAAAAAGCAAAGTTGATATATCTGATTTACCCCACCACTCAAACAAAATTGCCCTATCAGCCCAATTTGAAAAAATTGCCACGCTTACAAGTTTTAGACACGGGAATGGTCAATTTTTTGGCAGGCATACAAAAAGAAGTATTTTCGACCTCGGATTTGTTGGATGTGTATAACGGTAAAATTATAGAACACATTGTAAGTCAGGAGTTAATGGCTGCCAATAAAGATCAGCTGAATAAACCTTTGTTTTGGGTGCGCGAAAAAGAGGGCGCATCGGCAGAATTAGACTTTTTGATTGTTGTCAATGGCAAAGGCATACCGGTGGAAGTAAAATCGGGAAAAACAGGAAAACTCAAATCGCTGCATCAATACATCGAAATGTCCGAATCTCCTTTAGCCATAAGGTTGTATGCCGGCAAATTTCAGATTGATAAATTGAAAACACCTTCGGGTAAATCATTTACATTGTTGAATATGCCTTATTTTTTGGCTTGTAAAATAAATACATATAGTGGGTGGCTCGCAGAGCCTCACACGGTATAGCGGATACAAAAAAAAACAGACAACAAATTACCCGAATTAAAACGAATTTTACGAATAAGAACGAATTAAGATGGTGGATATATTGTATAAGGACGAAAGTTATAAAATAATAGGTGCATGTATGAAGGTGCATGCAGAATTAGGTGCTGGATTCTTGGAGTCTGTCTATCAGGAAGCATTGAAATTACAATTTGAAGAGGAAAGCATCCCTTTTAAATCACAGGCTCCTATTGAAGTTTATTATGGAAAGAATAAACTGAATACAAAGTTTATAGCTGATTTCTTTTGTTACGACGATATTATTCTGGAGATAAAAGCTGTCTCGACTATTTTACCAGAACATGAAGCGCAGATAATAAACTACTTAAAAGCCACAAGCGTACGATTGGGAATCTTAGTTAACTTTGGGTCAATGAGCCTGACTCACAAAAGATATTTAAATATATAACGCAAAATTGAATTAAGAAGCTACTAATTTGTGGATAATAAATACAGACTACATTAAATTCTTATAATTAGTTTAATTCGTAGTTACAATAAAAACAGACTACAAATTCCACGAATTACCCGAATTTTACGAATAGAAAAGAAACAATGTGTTTTAAATTCGTATAATTGGTAAAATTCGTAGTAAAAAGAAATACGAACTACAAATTCCACGAATTAAACTAATTTCACGAATAAAGACAAGGCGCTAAGTGTTTAAATTCGTATAATTGGTAAAATTCGTAGTAAAAAGAAATACAGACTACAAATTCGACTAATTAATCGAATTTTACGAATAGAAAAGAAATAAGGTGTTTTAAATTCGTATAATTGGTAAAATTCGTAGTAAAAAGAAATACGAACTACAAATTTCATGAATTAATCGAATTTTACGAATGAGAAAAGAAACAAGGGATTTTAAATTAGTATAATTGGTTTAATTCGTAGTTAGAATAAGAACAGACTACAAATTCCACGAATTAAACTAATTTCACGAATAAGACAAAATACTAAGTTTTTTAATTAGTGTAATTGGTGCAATTCGTAGTTAAAAGAAAAATACAGTAAAATTATTGTTTAAACTTATATAAATGCCAACAGCAATAGAGTTTGAGAATATTAGTAAGCAATACCGCCTCGGGCTGGTTTCTACCCGTACGCTGAGCCACGACCTGAAGCGCTGGTATGCCATGAATATACAGGGTAAGGACGATCCTTATCTGAAAATAGGTGAGCTAAACGACCGTGCACACCGTGGCGAGAGCGAATACGTGTGGGCCCTCAAGGATATCAACTTTAAAGTGGAGCAGGGCGATGTGCTGGGTATTATTGGAAAGAACGGCGCCGGGAAATCTACCCTGCTGAAAATCCTCTCCAAAGTAACCACGCCCAGCACCGGCACCATTAAAGCCCGCGGACGCATAGCCTCACTCCTCGAAGTAGGCACAGGCTTCCACCCCGAAATGACAGGCCGCGAAAACATCTACATGAACGGCGCCATTATGGGCATGACTAAAGCCGAGATCTCCCGCAAGTTCGACGAGATAGTGGACTTCTCCGGCGTGGAACGTTATATCGACACCCCTGCCAAGCGCTACAGTAGCGGTATGACGGTACGCCTTGGCTTTGCTATAGCTGCCCACCTCGACCCTGAAATCTTAGTGGTGGACGAAGTACTTGCCGTAGGAGATGCTGAATTCCAGAAAAAAGCAATCGGCAAAATGCAGGACGTAAGCAAAGGCGAGGGGAGAACGGTGTTGTTTGTGAGTCATAATATGACGGCGGTGAAGAGTCTTTGTAAAACTGGAATTATTCTTGAAAATGGTCAGGTAAAAGAGTTTGGAGCTATCGACCCTATTGTAAGCCGTTATCTAAAGGGTGATAGCGCTATCGAAAATCATAAAAAATGGGATAAACCTGTTATTGCCAAAAAAGGATTTGAGCTTTTGGAGATTGGAGTGAGGAAAAAAGGTGGAGATTATACAGATACAATGCGTGTGGATGATGAACTTGAAATATTCATAAAATATAAACTCACCGAAAATAAAAATATGCTTCATCTAACCTTGCACTTTAAAGATGAGGGGGGTAATAAAATTTTTTCAGACTCTATTGTGCGAAATGGTAATTATAATTTCGAACATGATAAGGGTATTTATGAAGCAATAGTGAAAATTCCAGAACAATACTTTAACTGGGGTTCATTTTCGTTAGATTTGTATGTAGTAGAAAATAGAAATAAACCATTGATAATTGAAGATGATATTATATCCTTTACACTATCAATAAATGAAGTTATAATAGGAGCACCATTGGGACGAGAACCAGGTGAAATTACACCACATTTTAATTGGTCAGAAAGTAAAATAAGATAATCATTCCATATAGATGAATACTAAAAGCGATTACTTATTTCTGAAAAGTGCGTTTAGCAACGAAGGTGCATTCCTTGATAATGCAGCCCTTATTGCTTGGTTGGCTGACCAAAACGAAAAAGTGCATGTGCGTGTAAATCGTACGAATTTCGATCGTTTGCGTAACTGGACATTAAATGATCAAAACATCAGTCACGAAACGGGTAAATTCTTTTCGATTGATTGTATAAATATTAAAACCAATTGGGGCAATGTATCTGAATGGGAACAACCCATAATCAATCAACCTGAAATTGGATTTTTGGGTTTTATCACCAAAGAGTTTAAAGGCATATTGCATTTTTTGGTGCAAGCCAAAATTGAGCCGGGCAATGTGAACTCGGTTCAACTTTCGCCTACTTTACAAGCAACACGCAGCAATTACACACAGGTACACAAAGGCAATAAACCTAAGTATTTGGAGTATTTCCAACTTGCCAAACCACAGCAAATACTACTCGACCAATTACAATCGGAACAAGGTGCGCGTTTTTTGCGCAAACGCAATCGAAACATTATTATAAAGATAGAAGAAGATATTCAGCTGTATGACAATTTTGTTTGGCTAACACTTGGGCAGCTCAAAACATTGATGAACTACGACAATTTGGTGAATATGGATACACGAACAGTGATTTCGGGAATTCCATTCGGAACATACGAAGCATCTGTAATCGATTTTTTCAATTCATTTTCAGCCAACAAGCAAACAGACAAACAGCAAGCTGCTTTTCTAAAATCGGCACTTAGCAAAGGCGATGAAATAAACAGCATCGAAAATATCATTTCGTTTATTACTAATATTAAAAGTAATTACGACTTAGAGATAACTACAAAACCTTTGCACGATATTAAAGATTGGATAATCAAACCTGACGAAATATTACATAAAACAAGTAAGTATTTCAAAGTGATTGCAGTAGATGTTGAAATTGGTAACCGAGAAGTAGTGAGTTGGAGTCAGCCCATGATTGAGCCTGCACAGGAAGGTCTTTGTGCATTTGTATGTAAAGAAATCAACGGGATTCTACATTTCGCCGTACAGGCAAAACTGGAATGTGGTAATCACGATATTATTGAGTTAGCACCCACAGTACAATGTCTTACAGGAAATTACAGAGAAACAAAAGAAAATACACTTCCTTTTTTGGATTATGTGTTGAGTGTTGAGAATGAGAAGATAATTTACAATAGTTTACAATCGGAAGAAGGTGGCCGCTTTTATAAAGAGCAAAACCGAAATATGATAATTATTGCTGATGATGAAATTGCTGATGAATTGCCCGAAAAATTTATTTGGATGACATTAAATCAATTGCATACCTTTTTGAAATTTAATAATTATTTAAATATACAAGCTCGCAGTCTTATTGCAGCTATTTCATTTTCATAAATGGCAGGGAGATTAATAAATATTGGCGTGTTGGGGTGTGCAGCAATTGCCGAACGTTCGGTGATTCCTGCTATAATTGATTTGCCCGGGCATTATCAATTGTCGGGCATAGCAAGTAGAAGTGAAGACAAAGCAACTAAGTTTGCAAAACTTTTCAATACCAAAGCATATACTGGCTATCAACAAGTTCTTGACGACAAATCAATAGAAGCTGTTTATATTCCATTGCCCAACTCATTACATTTCGAATGGGTACAAAAGTCACTAAAGGCAGGCAAACATGTGTTGGTCGAAAAATCGTTGGCTTGCACTTACAATGAAGCTGTAGCACTTAATGCATTGGCAAGAGAATATAATTTGGCATTGGTCGAGAATTTCCAGTTTCGCTTTCATAGTCAGTTAGCATATATACTCGAATTATTGCGAAATGGTGCTATTGGAGAAATTCGTTGTATCCGTAGTTCGTTTGGCTTTCCGGGCTTACCCACTGAAAGCGATATACGTTACCAAAAAGAATTGGGAGGTGGCGCATTGCTCGATGCCGGAGCGTATCCAATAAAAATTGCACAGATTTTTATGGGCAATGACATTGATGTAAAAGCTGCAAATCTAAATTTTACTGATGGCAAAGAAGTTGATATATGGGGCGGCGCCTATCTAAAACAACGAAATGGTGATTTATTTGCAGAAATAGCCTATGGTTTTCAGCACTTTTACCAATGTAACATCGAAATATGGGGTAATAAAGGTAAATTATATAGCAATAGAATTTTTACAGCCGGGAACAATGTAAAACCTGTTGTCGAAATTGAAACAAACCAAGGCAAAGAAAGTATTACACTCTCCGAAGACAAACATTTTCACAATATGCTTGTTTATTTTAGTGAAGTAATAAATAATCTTAGTATAAAAGAAAAGGAATACATGGATAATATCAATCAGGCACGACTAATAAACGAAATAATTATCAAAAGCAATGAATAACAAACCAATATATGTGACCATGCCTTCGTTGGCACCGCTCAACGAATACAACGAAATACTAAAAACCGTATGGGAACGTGGCATACTCACTCACAATGGGCCTTTGGTACAACAATTAGAGAAAGATATTTGTGCAAAACTCGAAATAGATAATTTTGTAGCTGTATCTAACGGCACCATTGCCATACAAATGGCCATTAAAGCTTTGGAGCTAAAAGGAGAAATTATAACAAGTCCATTTACTTGGGTTGCCACTGTAAGTGCTATAAAATGGGAGGGTTGCTCACCTGTGTTTTGCGATATCGACGCTGAAACGCTCAATATTGACACAACAAAAATTGAAGCGCTTATTACAGACAAAACTGTGGCTATAATGCCTGTACATGTATTTGGAACACCTTGCAATGTTGAAGAGATAGATAGGATTGCGAAAAAACACAATTTGAAGGTTATTTACGATGCAGCACATGCCATAGGCTCAACCTACAATGCTAAAAGTGTTTTGGAATTTGGCGATATTTCGGCAACCAGTCTGCATGCCACAAAACTTTTAAACACTGCCGAAGGTGGTGGATGCATAGCTCCTGATAAACATTTACACGAAAAGCTAAAACGCATACGTTTTTTCGGGCACAACGATGCCAAAGACATAGTGGAAGATGGATTTAATGGCAAAATGACTGAGGTACATGCTGCATTGGGCATTGCCAACTTAAAATATTACGATGAAGTATTGGCCGACCGCCATAAGAAGTATATGCTTTATCGCAACGAATTATCAACTATTCCCGGACTTAGTTTTCAGGAAGTAAAATGGGGTACAAGTAACTATTCTTATTTCCCTGTAATTTTCGAAACCGAAGAGCAACTCCTAAAAGTAGAAAAAGCACTAAATGCCGTAAACATCTTCCCGCGACGCTATTTCTACCCATCGGTAAATACTTATACCGAAATTGTAGACTACCAACCAACACCAATATCTGAGGATATTGCAAAACGTATTTTGTGTTTGCCTTTGTATTGGAAGTTGGAAGAGAAAGAAGTGATACGAATAATTGATGTTTTAACGAAAAGTGAATGAGCCAGAACAATCATATTTTAAATTTCGACAATGAATATCGTACCTTTCTGACCGATTTAAAAGAAAAAGTCCGTAGAACTCAGTTAAGAGCATCAATGGCAGCAAACTCGGTTCTAATTGACTTTTATTGGGAATTAGGAAAAGAAATTGTTCGATTGGAATCAAGTAATCAATGGGGGACAAAATTAATTGAACAATTGTCAATGGATTTAAAGTTGGAATTTTCACAGATTAAAGGATTTTCGCGACGTAATTTGTATGCCATCCGACAGTGGTATCTTTTTTATTCCACCCGTTATGAGTTTGTGCCACAAGTTGTGGCACAATTGCCCTGGGGACATCAACGGCTTATCATTAATAAGATAAAGGATGTAGAGTTGGCTATAAAATATGCAGATGCATGTTGTGAGAACTCGTGGTCGCGAGATACTTTAGAAGCCAATATTAATTCCAACTATCATTTGCGGGTTGGCAATGGACAAACCAATTTTTCAACAACATTACCGGCTTTACAATCCGATCTGGCTAATCAAACCATAAAAAACCCATATTATTTCGACTTTATTGAAGTTGAGGATGAACGTTCGGAAAGAGCAATTGAGAAAGAATTGATAAGGCATATTTCTGAGTTTATGATAGAACTTGGAAAAGGTTTTGCTTTTGTAGGGAAACAGTATAATGTCGTAGTAAATAATAACGACTACTTTATCGACTTGTTATTTTATCATCTACATTTACGCTGCTATGTAGTATTTGAACTTAAGGCAGGTAAATTTAAGCCGGAGTATGCCGGAAAACTAAATTTCTATATTTCTGCCGTCGATTCTCAGCTTAAACACCCAAATGACAATTCTACAATAGGAATAATATTGTGTAGAACCTCCGATTCTATTGAAGTAGAGTATGCACTTCGCGATATACAGAAACCTATTGGTATCAGTAGTTTTGAACTTCAAAGAAATATCCCGGAAAAATTTAAGTCGGCTCTGCCTACTGTAGAAGAAATTGAAAACGAGTTAATGAAGAATGAATAACATCTTTCCACGTCGCTATTTCTACCCATCGGTAAATACTTATACCGAGATTGTTGCTTATCAACCAACACCAGTTTCTGAGGATATTGCAAAACGTATTTTGTGTCTGCCTTTGTATTGGAAGTTGGGAATAAATGAGATTTATAAAATCATATCACTTGTAGGAAATTTAATTCAAAGATAATATGAAGAAATTAATTATATTAGGTGGTAGTGGGATTGGTATGATCGCTGCTTCAATAGCCAATGATTTGGGAACTTATGATGTTATGGGATTTCTAAATGATGTATATCCGGTTGGACATCTTGTGGGTAAATATAAAAAGATTCCGGTAATTGGAAATACAAATGACATTGATAAATATATATCAGATAAGGATGTATATTTTTTTGTCGCATATGTTGGAATGCAAAACGAAAAAGAAGTATATCAAAAGTTAGAATCATTTAATATTGAATCAACAAGATATGCAACATTAATTCATCCTACAGCTATAATACCCAAGGGCATGTGTAATATTGGAAATGGAGTTCTAATGTCTCCGTTAAGTCAATTGTCTCCTGATACAACTATTGAAGATAACTGTATTTTGTTACCTAACTCATTTGTGGGACATGATAGTACGCTTAAGAAATTTGCCCATATAGCGACAAATGGTGTTGTCGGAGCGAATGTAATTGTTGGTAAGGCGGTTCATGTTGGTAGTAATGCAACCATTAGAGAGAAAATAACAATTGGAGATTTTTCTTTGATTGGAGCTGGATCAGTTGTGCTTCACGATGTACCGGAAAATTCGATTGTAGTTGGTAATCCGGCAAAATTATTACGAACAAAATGATACAATGATATGAAAGCATCACATTTAGGTCTTTACTTCGAGGAATTTACAGTTGGTGAAGAAATTAAACACCAACTATCCAAAACCATATTCGAGAGTGATAATAACTTTTTTAGTCTGTTGACTATGAATCATCACCCTTTACATACAAATGCGGATTATGCTTCACGGAATCAACAAGGCAAGATATTGGTTGTCGGTACATTGGTTTTTAGTCTTGCAGTTGGTATCACAGTCCCCGATATTAGTGGCAAGGCCATTGCAAATCTGGACTATGAGAATGTGTTACATCTAAATCCTGTTTTTATTGGTGATACTATTTATGTGAGAACAAAGGTACTTGATAAAAAAGAATCGAGAACAAAGTCAGATAGGGGAGTGATTTATGTGGAATCTGTAGCATTCAATCAAAATGGGATAGATGTTTTATCATTCAGACGACATGTTTTAATAAAAAAGCAGATTGAAATATGAAAGCAGATTTTTTACTGAGAAGTCTTATGTTTGTGCCGGCACATAACGAAAGATTAATGAATAGCGCTACAAAAGTTGAAGCAGATGTGCTGCTTCTGGATATTGAGGATTCAGTACAGCCAACTGCCAATAAGCAGATTGCAAGAGATAATATAGTAAAATACGTTAGCGAAGGCAAATTCAAAAACAGAATTGTTTTTCCCCGTGTAAATGACCGTGAAAGTGGACAACTCTTAAAAGATATTTATCAACTGACAATCGAGGGTGTTACAGGATTTATGTATCCGAAAGCTAAAAAGGGAGAGGATATCTATTTCTTTGGGAAATTACTAGAAACTGTAGAATACGAAAAAGGTATTCCTGTCGGTACATATAAGATTATTCCTTTGATTGAAACTGCCGGGGCAGTAATGAATATTCAGGATATTTGTACTGCCTGTTCAAACAGAGTTGTTGCAGTTGCATTTGGGTGCGAGGACTTTGTAACGGATTTGCACGGTGTACATGATTCTGAGGGACAAAGTATTTTTACAGCAAGGGCAATGATTGCTATGGGGGCTCGAGCTAATGGTATTACACCTATTGATACTGTACATATCAAAGTACATGATTTGGAAGATCTGGAAAGTAACCTGAAAGTTGCGAAGAAACTTGGTTTTGAAGGAATGCTTGTGTTGAATCCAAAAGAGTTGGAACTCGTTCATAGCTATTTTTCGCCTAGTCAGAAAGAAGTGGATTGGGCATTTGAAATGCTTAGATTGTCAGCTGAAGCAGAAAAAGATGGTAAGGGAGTTGCGGTAAAGGACAATAAATTTATTGGACCACCAATGGTCAAGATGGCTGAGAATATAATTTTAAAAAGTAAACTTTGCAAGATAAATGACTGAGCCACTTGTTTCTATTTGCTGTCTTTGTTATAACCACGAACCATACATTCGTGACTGTTTAGATGGTTTTATGATGCAAAAAACAAATTTTGCATTTGAAGTACTCATACACGATGATGCATCTACAGATAAAAGTGCAGATATAATTAGAGAATATGAAGCAAAATATCCGGGCATAATAAAACCAATTTATCAAACCGAAAATCAATATTCCAAAGGTGTCGGCGTTTCCATGACATATCAATTTCCCCGAGCCAAAGGTAAATACATTGCCATGTGCGAAGGCGATGACTACTGGACTGATCCTTATAAGTTGCAAAAACAGGTGGATTTTTTGGAGGCAAATGAGGAGTATAGTATTTGTTTTCATCCTGTAAAAGTATCGAAAGAAAATGAAAAGGAATTGGTCGATGATTTTATTACACGTGAGGTTCCCGAAACAACTACTATACTGGATTTAGCTGAGGGTAATTATATGCATACGCCTTCAGTGGTTTTTCGTAGAAATCAGGAAGTGTTTGATGATTTTCTGTTAATGGGTTCATTGCCTTTGGGTGATTATGTATTACACATGTTGAATGCCAAATATGGCAAGATAAAGAAATTGCCGGATATTATGGGTGTGTATCGAGTTCATATTGGGGGTGTTTGGAGTGAGAAGAGTTATGAGTTTAGAGTTAGGAAAACAATTGAAACTTTTGAAAAGGTCAAAAAGTGTTTCAATAGTCAAGTTGAGAATTTACTTCAACATAAAATTGAAAGTTATTATTTTGATATACTTAAATCTAATGTAACTAATAAAGAGAACTTGATTTCTTGTTCAGTAGAATTTGTTAATACTTGCCCTGATATAATACTAAATTTATATAATGAGAATTGCTTACTAAAAGAAGAATTCAGGAAAATCAAGACTATTGACTATAAGTTTGGAACAATGTTGTTGACCCCATTTCGTAAATTCAAAAGGTTAATAAAAAGAAATCTGAAATGTTTCAAACTATAATTCTCCATGCCTAAAGTCTCCGTCATAGTACCCAACTACAATCATGCGCCTTACTTGGAGCAGCGTATTGAGTGTATTTTCAATCAAAGCTATCAGGATTTTGAGTTGATATTGCTCGACGATTGTAGTACTGATAATAACGTAGATTAATTTTTTCTAAATTTAAGTTGTATTTCGACTAATATTTTTAATGAAAGAAAGAGTTTTGAGATATTTTATAAGAAACGCAAAACAATGATAAAACCACTTGTTACAATATGCATTCCTACTTATAATGGCGAAAAATATATACTTGATGCATTAAATAGTGCATTAGAACAAACATATCGTCCAATTGAAATAGTGGTATCTGATGATAACTCTAAAGACAATACACTTAAAATAATTAAAAATAGATGTGCAAACACAGATATAAATATTTCAATATATTCTCACCATCCACAAGGTATTGGCGAAAATTGGAATAACTGTATTAATAATGCAAACGGTGAGTATATAAAATTCCTTTTTCAAGATGATGTGATTGAACCAAATTGTATTGATGAGTTGATTAAACCGTTTTTTGAGAATAAATCATTAGGTTTATCATTCTGTAAAAGAAACTTTATTGTTGAATATAGAGATAATGAAAAAACAAACGAATGGATTAATCAGTATCAGAATTTACATTTGCATTGGACAAATCTTAAGCAACATCAAAAAGGAACACAGCTATTAAAGGATATAAAACTCTTAGATTTACCACGCAATAAAGTCGGTGAACCAACAGCAGTATTACTTAAAAAATCGGTTTTTGAAAAAGTAGGTATGTTTAATACAGATTTAAAACAATCGCTTGATTATGAGTTTTGGTATAGGGTTTTTACAAAGTTTGATGTATCATTTGTTGATAAGTGTTTGGTATCTTTTAGATTACATCCAGAGCAAGCAACATCAGTAAATTCTAAGTCAGTTATAGCAGATTATGATGAATATCCAAAATTAATTTATAAAAACTGTTTTTGGTTTCTGAATAATAGATTAAAGAAAGAACTTTTCTTAAAATATAACAGCTTTGGTAAACAATTAAAGAATGTGATTAGATTATGCAAAAAGTATATACGATAGTTGTTACCTACAACGCTTCAAAATGGGTTGATAAATGTTTTTCTAGTTTAATTAGCTCTAAACAACCTACGGAGATTATTGTAATTGATAATAATTCGAACGACAATACAGCTCAAAAAATTAAAGACAGGTTTCCGCATGTGGAGATTATTGAAGCTGGCGAGAACCTCGGTTTTGCAAAAGCAAATAATATTGGAATTAAATTAGCTTTAGAAAAAGGAACTGATTTTGTTTTTTTGTTAAATCAAGATGCTTGGATTGAACCTGATACAATAGAAAACTTGATACAGAGTTTTAAAGGTAAGAATAATGTGGGCATTGTTTCACCCATTCATCTTAATGGTTCGGGTAATGCTTTGGATATAAATTTCTCTTTTTGCATGCCCTCTGATTTTACATCAGATGGCTACTTGAAAAAATTAAAACCAGAGTACACATCAAAAATGGTAAACGCGGCAGCATGGCTTGTTAGTGCCGAATGTTTAAGAAAAATTGGCGGTTTTGATACTCTTTTATTTACGCATTATGGTGAAGATGATAATTATTGTCAAAGGTTAGAATATCATGGATATAAACTGATAGTCAATACTGAGGCTAAAATACATCACGATAGAGAAAATCGTGGCGATGAGTCGAAATACCGCGATACGATTTGGAAAAGCAATAATGCTGATTTGATGGAAAAAGTAAATTTGGGTAATATTAATTTAAACGTGGATATTGATAGATTGATAAAAATCCAAAGAATAAAATATCTAAAGAATTTAATACTCCTTAGAATCCGACGATTAAAAAGAATCCGACAGAAAATTTTGCTTTATCAGCAAATAAATGAGTCAAGATATAAGAGTGTCCAGGGAGGATTAGTGTGGTTGAATTCCTGATTTTTTTTTAAAAATTTAATTTTATATATGTTGCTGTGAATTGGTTGACAATTGTGTTTAGAAAAGCATGGAAGTATTTAATTTCTATGTTTGTTCTGATTTTATTGAAATCTATAATATCAAATTTTCGTGAAGATCGAAAGTGGTTAGTTGAGATATTAGATAAATTGTGTTTCCATCCAGCAATTATAAACAGGCCATCTATCTTATTTAATATCAAAGATGGTTTTATGTTTAACATGAAGAATATTTCCTACATGATTCTTAAGTTATTTATGTTTTCAATTAAAGTAAATTGTTGGTCATCCCCAAGAAGACAAAAATGGCTTGTCAAAGCAGGAATACGTCAGCAATATGCAAAGCACACTAATTTAATAATTAAGAATTTCTCAAAACCAAATTATTGCCACATTTCAATACCTGAAAAGGGAATCCCCAAAGGGAAAAAGGTGGTGTATTCTGTGATGTTTGGTGATTATGATGAAGTTATTGATCCAATATATATATCAACTGATTGTGATTATATCTTATTTACAGACAGTGAATCAGTTAGTTCTAATATCTGGACAGTAATACGTGTATCTCCTAATCCCGAATATTCAATGAAGTGGAATTCCTTGTATTATAAAGTTATGGCTCACAGAGTTCTACCAAAAAAATATGAATGTAGTATTTATATAGATTCAAGTATATTAATACATGGTAATATTATAGAGTTATTTAGGTTTGTAGATAATGATTCTCCACTGGTGATGTTTAAAAATATTGGCAATTCATCTCTTTTAGAGGAGTTTGAAAGTTTAATTCGATTGAAGTGGGCTCCTCCAGACAAAATTAGAGAACAGTATAATTATTATATTTCAAGTGGCTTTCCCGATAATTTGGGTCAAATTGAGAGTGGAGTGTTGATAAGATATCACAAACAATCAAGTGTAATTTATGCAATGGATACATGGATGAAAGAATTAACACTACATCCATATAGAGATCAGATGTCAATTATGTATTCCTTATGGAAATCAGGTGTTAGTAGTTATCATATCATTGATGGTTCATTATGGGATAATCAATTTTTCATACATAAAAAAAGAGAACATAAGATTAAAAGAAAAATATACTAGCCTTAATAGATATGATACCCAAAATAATACATTACTGTTGGTTTGGAAAAGGTATAATGCCTAAATCACAGGCCGATTGCATAAGGTCGTGGGAGAAAATTATGCCCGATTATAAAATTATGCGTTGGGATGAAAGCAACTTTGATGTAAATATATGCGATTATTCAGCTAAGGCATATCAGGCAAAAAAATTTGCATATGTATCAGATGTAGCCAGATGTAAAGCTCTTTATGAAATTGGAGGTGTATATTTAGATACTGATGTAGATGTTTTTCAAAGATTTGATAAATATTTAGATACTAATTTTTTCTCAGCTATTGAGCTCTATAATGAATTTTATAAAGAAAATATTGTCACATTATTAGATGATGAGGGTAATCCACTTGACAAAAATGTCGAAATTCCTCACATGGAGATACTAACATCAATCATGGGTGTAAGCGTCGGAAATAAATTAATTAAAGACGCTTTCGATTATTATATGAATTTAAAATTATCTGATAATGATAATTTTTTTTCAATTGATAGATTAATGCCTAAGTTAGCTACTCTTTATGGTTTTCGCTACAAAGACGAAACGCAATATCTGTCAGGCAATATGGTGATTTATGGGACAGGGATATTTGGACATGCTTTTTGCGTAAATCCGCATTATACTGTATCTTATCACTATAATGCCGCAAGCTGGGAGAAGAAAACAAAAAAACAGGAACTGATGTTGAAGTTAGATCAGTATCGACTGTTGGGTGTGTATAAGTGGTTAAAGAATTTGAAGAAATTATTGAGGTAAAATTACATAATTATTGTCAGTGGTGTTTTTGATTGAATAAGTTTTTAATGAGGTTATATGCTATTTAATTCTATAGAGTTTGCTGTATTTTTACCAATTGTGTTTTTGTTGTATTGGTTTGTGTTCAATGTCAATATACGTATTCAGAATCTGTTTATTGTAGTTGTTAGTTATATTTTTTATGGTTGGTGGGACAGTCGTTTTTTATTACTAATGGGGGCTACCACATTGTTTAGCTGGCTAAGTGGTATATTTATTGAAAAATTTCATATAAATAACAATAAAAAGGTAGCCGGAATAGTTTCTCTATCGAATATAATACTCAACCTCGGAATACTTGGTTGCTTTAAATATTATAATTTTTTTGTTGAGAGTTTTGTCGATGCTTTTGTGTTGTTTGGCAGACCTCTTGAAATAAATACTCTGAAGATCATTTTACCGGTAGGTATTAGTTTCTATACATTTCAGGCATTGAGTTATTCCATCGATGTTTATCGACGAAAAATTGAACCAGCAAAGGATGTTGTTTCTTTTTTTGCGTATGTTAGTTTTTTTCCTCAATTAGTGGCAGGACCTATTGAACGGGCTACCAATCTGCTTCCTCAGTTTTATAAAGCTCGTAAATTTGATTATACAGAATCTGTTGATGGTTTACGCCAGATATTATGGGGCTTATTCAAAAAAATTATCATTGCGGACAATTGTGCCGTGATTGTAAACTCAGTATTTGATAACTATCAAAATGAATCTGCAAGTACATTATTGTTAGCTGCTATATTTTTCTCATTTCAAATATATGGCGACTTTTCAGGTTATTCTGATATTGCAATTGGTACTGCCCGATTATTCGGCTTTCAATTGATGAGAAATTTTAATTATCCGTATTTTTCGAGAGATATTGCAGAATTCTGGAGACGATGGCATATTTCATTAACTACATGGTTTCGCGACTATATCTATTTCCCATTAGGTGGTAGTAGGGGTACAATGTACAAAACAATTAGAAATACTTTTGTAATATTTTTGGTAAGTGGCTTTTGGCATGGGGCAAACTGGACATTTGTTGTTTGGGGCTTATTTCATGCGATTTTG
Organism: Paludibacteraceae bacterium; assembly: GCA_016937795.1. Classification (GTDB taxonomy): domain Bacteria; phylum Bacteroidota; class Bacteroidia; order Bacteroidales; family Paludibacteraceae; genus Paludibacter. The sequence continues at coordinate 135,892 of JAFGVV010000049.1, read as the reverse complement.
TTTATTCCTTTACTTATAGGCAAAAAAAATAGACAACATACAAATATAGTTGCTGAGGAGACTGTATTGCCTGGTGTTAAGGAATTGGCTCAAATCCTATTTACATTTATACTTGTATCAATTGGTTGGATTTTCTTCCGTTCGGGTTCTGTCTCTGCTGCTTTTGAATATATTTCATTACTTTTTGACAGATCGCTATTTACAATCCCAACATTAAATGTAACAACATTAAGTGTTTTCATATTTATGCTGATAGCAATTGAATGGATACAACGCAGAAGTTTACATGGTTTGTTTCAAATTGAGAGTTTTTTAAAATATAGGCTAGGGCGTTGGATAGTATATATCTTGCTAATAACATTGATTATTCAGTTTGGCGGAAAATCTGACACTTTTATTTATTTTCAATTTTAAATGAGACAGTTTTTAATAGAAACAGTATTATTTGCGATACTACTTACAGTATTTGTTGCTGTATTGTTATGGTTCGTTCCCAATAACAAGATAAAGAATAACTCATTATTCTCCAGTATTGATAAACATCACAGACTTGATTCTTTAGCGAGCCCTAAGATTGTTTTTGTGGGTGGTTCAAACTTAGCATTTGGTTTAAATAGTCAGTTAATAGAGGATTCTTTAAAACTACCAGTTGTCAATATGGGGCTGCATGCAGGATTTGGTTTAAAATATATGCTCAGTGAAGTAGGTTCCAGTATTAATAAGGGCGATATAGTCATTGTGACTCCTGAATATCAACAGTTCTTAGATAATATCTACTTAGGTGAAAAAGTGTTGATTGCACTTTTGTTTGATGTGGATAAGCATAATTTAAGTTTTCTGAGCTTTAGTCATTTTGTAAAACTGTTTCCACAAATGACAAAGTATGGAGTATCAAAATTATTTTACAAGAAACTTGATGTGATGGATGATGGTGGAGGAAACGAATTTGTCAGAAATTTTAATCGAAACGCATTCAATAAATACGGAGATATTGTTTTACATTGGAATTATCCGAATGAGCTAATCAATCCAATTGCACAATCAGATAAAGAAGTAAAAGTAAATTTAAAATCAGTTGAGATATTAGCAAAGTTTAAAACTGATATGGAAAGTCGCGGTGCCAGAGTTTTTATAATGCCACCATCTTTGCAGAATAGCTCATATAAGAATCTTGCATCCACAGTGTCTAAGATTGAAGATAGTCTTCATTCTCACAATTTGTATTTTTCAATTAAAACTTCTGAATTCGCTTATCCAGACTCATTGTTTTTTAATACGGTGTATCACTTGAATAAAGAGGGGTTGGATATGAGGTCTGGGAAAATAATTGAATTTTTAAAGGATAAATTTTGACTGTACATATTCAAACAAAAGTTCCGTCTATCTCCATTCTTATGCCCGTATATAATTGCGCGTTATATCTGGCAGAAGCTATCGATAGCATATTAAATCAGACTTTTACCGATTTTGAGTTGATTGTGCTCGACGATGGCTCAACTGATGGGTCTGCTGAAATTGCTAAAAGTTACAGTGATAAACGCATTGTTTACCATTGCAACGAAAAAAATCTTGGATTGGCCAATAACCTGAATTTAGGATTGCGCATGGCCAAAGGCAAATATATTGCCCGCATGGATGGCGATGATATTTCGTTGCCCGAAAGACTTCAAACGCAATATGATTATCTGGAATCGCATCCCAATATTGATCTTTGCTCGTGCGGATTGCAAATGTTTGGGACTGAAGACACGGTTTGGGTGCGCGAATCGAACCCGGAGGCCGTGAAAATTACCATGATGTTTTATTCGCCTGTATTGCATGCTTCGTCGGTTTGGCGGAGGGAAGCTTTCGAGAAACACAATCTGTATTACGACCAAAATGCTTTCCCTGCCGAAGATTACGATCTTTGGGCCAGAGCCATTTTTCATTGTCGTATGGTCAACATCCCTCAGGTGCTTTATAAATACCGTATTCATGGCATTCAGGTCACTAAAACCGACGACCGTGTGGCTCAAAAAGACAGAGAAATCAGAATCAATTTTCTCAGAAATGCATTGCCGGACATGGACGAGAGCTTTTATCATGATTTTGTCGATAAATTTATTTCGGCAAATAACTTATCTGCTTCAAACATAGGCGAACTAAAAGGCTTTTATCTGCAATTGTTAGATGCAAACAGTAAACAGCATTTCTTTGATCATGCATTATTACAAAATCGTATTGCCAAATATTATCAATCATATCTTTTACGTATGTTGCAGTCCAAACTCGACTTTTCTTTGCAACTGAAAATTATGTCTGAAATGAATTTCAGAACCTTTATAAAATGGTTGATTAAATAAAATACTCAGAGAATGTCATTATTAATCTCCATAATCATCCCTGTCTACAATGTAGAGAATTATCTTCGTCAATGCCTCGATTCGGTATTTGAGCAGGAGGCTGATAATTACGAAGTCATTTGTATCAACGATGGTTCAACCGATGCTAGTGCCGCAATACTCGATGAATATGCTGCTAAATATCCAAATCTGAAAGTGCTGCGTGTTGCCAATGGGGGTACAGCAAAAGCACGAAATTTGGGTATGGAGTTGGCTCAGGGCGAATATATCTGGTTTGTGGATAGCGACGACTGGATTCAGCCCGGAGCAATACTCGCTTTGATAAATTGGATGGAGCGTAAACGACCGGATGTTTTGAACTTTAGTGGCAGTTTGTACATTGAAAACACTAACAATATCGAGTCCGACGAATTATTCAACGAAGAACTTCTGACAGGGTGGGAGTATTACAACAAATATGCGCTTGTAGGACGCAAATTTCACTTTGTTTGTGTCGTGCTACGTTTGTATAAAACTGAATTTATCCGCAATCATAATTTATGGTTCGATACCACAGTGACGCACGAAGACAATCTGTGGATTCCTCAGGTAATGTATTACGCACAGTCGGTTTATTCAATCCCCGAAAACCTGTATGTGTATCGGATAAGGCAGGGTTCGAAAATGCAAACACAAAATCCGCAGCGGATTTTCGACATTGTGTCGGTAGCCAACAAACTTGCAGCTTTTTTTATTCCCTTATCGGGTATCGACAAACGTACAGTATATCGTGAAATAGCCGGGGAATACTTTAAAGGTTTTATGTCGGAAGAAAGAAAAATATACGGGAGAAATGATAGTGAGTTGATACAAAAAATCAATTGGGAAAGCTACAGGACTGTAAGTCTTTATCCCCGTCATAGAAGGATATACGGCTTGTTGAGTGTGCATCCGGTGTTGTTTCGATTGTATATCAGACTTGAACAGGTACTAAAGGGGAAGTGATTTTTCTACACTTCTGCTGATTTTTGGACAGTTCCCCAAACAGACATTTTTCTATCAAATCATGAAATCATTCGGGTCGGAACAGATATTTTTCTATTTTCACCCGAAATCATTTGGGTAAAAACAGAAATCTTTCTATCGAAACATGAAATCTTTTGGGTGTGACCCGAAATCTTTCTGTTCGAAGTAGAAATCATTTGGGTCTGAACAGATAAATGTATACAAAAAGAATCGGCCATTCATGTTTTAGATGAAATCTTTCTATAAAAACATGAAATCATTCGGGTTGCAACAGACATCTTTCTATTTTCACCCGAAATCATTTGGGTAAAAACAGAAATCTTTTTATCAGAACATGAAATCTTTTGGGTGTGACCCGAAATCTTTCTGTTCAAAGTAGAAATCATTTGGGTCTGAACAGATAAATGTATACAAAAAGAATCGGCCATTCATGTTTTAGATGAAATCTTTCTATTAAAACATGAAATCATTCGGGTCGGAACAGACATTTTTCTATTTTCACCCGAAATCATTTGGGTAGAAACAGAAATCTTTCTATCAGAACATGAAATCTTTTGGGTGTGACCCGAAATCTTTCTGCTCAAAGTAGAAATCATTTGGGTCTGAACAGATAAATGTCTGTAAAAAGAATCAATCGTTTATGTTTTATATGAAATTTTTCTATCAAAAGTATCTTTACAACTTTCTGAGCGTTTTTGATTTCAATACTCAGAACTCAATACTTTTTACTCTTTGCTCTTTGAAAAAAAACTCCCGCAAGCATTGGCTTACAGGAGTCGTTTATCAAAGATTCACTGAAATAACTTCAGAGATCCATTATTTTTCGGCAGCCTTGCCTCTTTTTTGTGGAAAACGGGTTTTCAGATCATCGTACACAGCTTTTGCACCCGGGATGTCACGTTTGGCAGCATCTTTTGCCGAATTGTAGAACGACAAAGACGCGATAAATGCTTCACTTCCGGCTACCATCATGGTATCGTCGATATTGTGTAGTAGCTGTTCGGTGAGTATTACCAATGGACGAAGACTTCTGTAATCGGCAAAGTCGATGGAAAAAGCAGCCTGATCGAAATATGCAGGACAAAGTTGTGGATTGGCCAATGAATACGAATTGGTTTTTTCCACAAAAGCCAGCGTTTTATCGCCGAGTTTTGCCAGATCGGAGCGTTCCTCTGGTGTCAATGTCACTACATAAGGCCTCATTAATGTAATTGCCTTGTTGATGCTGAGAATTATTTCATCTAAATCCGCTTGTGGAATAGATTGTACATGATTATTATTGTTATTGTTCATGTTGATATTATTTAAATTTTCATATTTTATTGATACAGTTTTTTATTAAAATATACTGAGAATGCTGATGTGCCCGTTACCGCCGCTGCCAAACAGCCTTAGCTGCAACGGGCATAAGTGTGACAGAGTAATACCTCCTTTGTAAATGCTTTAAATGCTAAATGATTTGTGTAGAATGATCTGTGATGATGGAATAAAGGAAGGGTGGATGTAAACATAGCCGGATAATTTTTATAGTTTAAGGTAACAGATACAAGACCAATGCTAAATGCGTCTTGTTAATTAACGTTCCAAAGATAGTGAATTGATATTGATAAATAATTCATATGTGCTGAAAAATTAAGATAATTTAATGGTTGGGTTTGACAGATGCCGTTGTGGCTTATTTAAAGAGGGGTAAGGCGTTTTTCTGTTTATTTGACCATTATGTAAATTTCGAATAGTTTTAATAGATTTTTTTTACAATATAAAACCATATTAGATTTCAAATGCTTTTTAATTCAATAGAATTTGCCATATTTCTTCCCATAGTATTTCTGTTATACTGGTTTGTATTTCAAAAGAAATTGTCAGTTCAGAATGCATTTATAGTTTTGGTTAGCTATGTTTTTTATGGTTGGTGGGATTGGCGGTTTTTGTTGCTTATGGGAGCAACCACCTTATTCAGCTGGTTAAGTGGAGATTTGATACGAAAGTTTCAATCGAGAGATAAGATAAATTATGCAAGAATTGTATCAGTATCAAATATAGTTTTAAATCTGGCGATACTTGGATTTTTTAAATACTATAATTTTTTTGTAGATAGTTTTATTGATGCATTTACGCTGTTTGGTAAATCATTAGAGATTCATACTTTAAAAATAATACTCCCTGTGGGTATTAGTTTCTATACATTTCAGGCCTTAAGTTATTCTATCGATGTGTATCGAAAGAAAATGGAACCTGCAAAAGATATTGTCTCGTTTTTTGGTTATGTAAGCTTTTTTCCGCAGTTGGTAGCGGGTCCTATCGAACGTGCTACAAATCTTCTTCCTCAGTTTTATTCAAAGCGAACTTTCGATTATTCCCTTGCAGCCGACGGAATGCGTCAGATATTGTGGGGCTTGTTTAAAAAGATAGTAGTTGCGGATAATTGTGCAGTATATGTAAATCAGATTTTCGATAATTATCAGAATGAATCGGGAAGTACTTTGTTGTTAGGTGCAGTTTTCTTTGCATTTCAGATTTATGGAGATTTTTCAGGTTATTCTGACATTGCAATAGGTACAGCTCGGTTATTTGGGTTTCGGTTGATGAGAAACTTTAATTTTCCCTATTTTTCGCGTGATATTGCCGAATTCTGGCGCAAATGGCATATTTCTCTTACTACATGGTTTCGCGATTATATTTACATTCCGCTCGGTGGTAGTCGCGGCACTAAATGGCAATCGATTCGAAATACCTTTATCATTTTTATTGTAAGTGGTTTTTGGCATGGTGCAAACTGGACTTTTATTGTATGGGGTTTGATACATGCTATATTGTTTATGCCTCTTTTATTGAGTGGAAAGAATCGAAAACACAATGATATAATTGCAGAAAACAGATTTTTGCCCTCAGTTAAAGAACTATTTCAAATGACTCTGACATTTGCGTTGGTAGTGTTTGGTTGGATATTTTTCAGGGCAGCTGACGTAAAAGTGGCCTTTGAAATTATTGCAAGTGTTTTTTCTGACACAATCTTCAGTTTGCCTACGTATCAGGTTGGTATGTCTAAAACTGTTGCTTCTTTGGGAGTACTTATTTTAGTTGAATGGTTTATGAGAAGAAAGCAACACGGACTTGAAATTGATTTTATAAAAAGTCGAATAATTCGTTGGTCAATATATTATGTGCTGATAGCCATAATACTTCAGTTTGGAGCAAATGGTCAGTCATTTATTTATTTTCAGTTTTAATGAAACGAGCACGACAAATAACCTTTAATACACAAAGAGATGATTGTGTGCGAGTTCCATCTGACAACTAAAAAATCAATTATAAACACATGAAATTTTATATACGAAATATACTGTTTTTTTTCGGTGTCCCGTTAATTGTCTTGCTAGTATTGTATTTAATTACCGATCCTTTCCGAAACTTAGGAACATTCGACCTTAATAATTTTTCAGAAGTCAACAGGGAATATGTATCAATGGAACTGTTCCTGAAAAATAATAACACTCAGAAATACAATTCATTTGTGTTGGGTAGTTCAAGAGCATGTGGTATAAATACTTATTACTGGAAATCGAAACTTAATGATTCAACAGCAAATCAATTTCTTTTTCAGGCTTGGGCTGAAACAATTACAGGGATGTATCAAAAACTAAAATACCTAGATAATAACGGGAATCATATTAAGCATGCGTTGGTGATAATTGACATTCCAAGTACTTTTATTGAAGAGCAGGAATCAACTGAAGCATTGAAAATTAAGGATTATAGATTATCTGAAAAACCATTTTTATATAATCAGTTACTCTTTTTTAAAGCTTATCTTAAGCCTGAATTAATTATATCTTCATTCGATAAAGCAAACTCAATACCTACATTTGATACAATTTCTAATGATTGGATTGGTTCAAATAAAGAGACATGGCAAGTTTATCCGGAACAGAATTTCGATTTGCCTAAAGATAAGTTCAAATCCCCCGTGCCTGAAATTGAGCGTGAATTAATTTCAAATGAAATGAAAGAAATACTTGTTGGTATAAATTCTTTTTTTGAAAAACATAATACGAACTTTAAAATTTTCATTACACCAGCTTATTCGCAGATTTCAATAAATCCAAATGATTTGAATACCTTAATTGATATTTTCGGAGAGAACCGTGTTTTTGATTTCTCAGGTAAAAATGAGATTTCGATTGATAAATATAATTTTTCTGATCCTAATCATTTTGATTGGATTGCAGGGAGAAAAATTCTTGATGTTATCTATTGATTATATTTTATTTTACAGAATATGTTCTCAGTCATAATCCCCTTATATAACAAAGCGCCTTATATCGAAAAAGCCATTCGGTCGGTAGCAGCACAAACTTGTCAGGAGTTTGAGCTGATAGTGATTGATGATGGCAGTCAGGATGACCCCCTGCCCCCTAAAGGGGGTAATGGTTTGCAACGTTTGAGCTTTTTGGGAAATTGTTCGGAGTTTTTAGAGAAAGTCAGAATCGTTGAGCAGAAGAATCAGGGAGTTTCAATTACCCGAAATAATGGAGTTTCGTTGGCCAAATACGATTATATCGCTTTTTTAGATGCGGATGACTGGTGGGCGCCGACTTATCTGGAAGAAATGAAAGCGCTGATATCACAATATCCCGAAGCCGGCATTTATGGCAGTAGTTATTTTAAAGTAAAAAACGGCAAATATATACCGGCCAATATAGGCGTGGAAGCGGGATTTCAAAATGGATTGATAAATTATTTTCAGGTATATGCCAAAACGCTTTGGATGCCATTGACTTCAATTTCAGTAGTAATTAAGAAAAATGTTTTTGTAGAAAATAATGGTTTTAAACCAAGCCTAAAACTGGGCGAAGACTTTGACCTGTGGGCCAGAGTGGCTATAAAATATCCTGTGGCATTTTTGAATAAGCCATTGGCCTATTATAATCAGGATGTGATTTTGGTTACCCGCGCAGTGGGAGCAAGGTTGTATGAAAAACAGGAGAATATGCTTTTTACACAATACGACAAAGCACTTACTGATAATGCTGATTTCAGGTTTTTGTTCGAGAGATTAGCTTTGTACGGCCTTTTAAAGTATTATATGGCAGCTAAGCATCTGGCAGAAACAAAGGAAATTCTAAAGCAGATAGACTGGAGCCGACATGAGAAAAAGTACTATCTTTACTACAAAGTTTTGTCGCCGGCTATGGTGAGATGCTGGTTTGGATTACTCAGACAGGCATGGTTGCTAAAGCAAAGAATTCGAAAATTTAAAAAAAAGTGAGATGTCATAGAGAGGATGTTGTATCAAAATTCCAAAGTTTGGAACTAAAACCTACAAATCAATACTTTCATCTGCCCCCAACCCCCTAAAGGGGGCTGTGACATTGTGCAAATAAAGAAATTACGTTGCACACACTAAGTCCCCTTTAGGGGAACCAACGGTCACGACCAAAGGGAGTAAATAGGGGCAGAGTCATAAGGTAGTAAGTGAGCGGGTGACTCAAAGTCACCCGCTCACTGGAGCACTTAAAAATCAACAATTCATAAATAGTCTGTAGCGCAATCAAGATAATTTTATAATGAAAAAAATACTTCTCGTTTTTGGAACCCGCCCCGAAGCCATAAAAATGGCTCCATTGGTCAATACTTTTAAAGCATATCCTGAGGATTTTCAGACAGTGGTATGCGTCACAGGGCAGCACCGTCAGATGCTTGATCAGGTATTACAGCTTTTTCAGATTGTGCCCGATTACGACCTGGACATTATGAAAGCCGGTCAGGATTTATACGATATTACTTCAAGGGTATTGCTCGGTATGCGCGATATCTTAAACGAAGTAAATCCCGATGTGGTGTTTGTACATGGCGATACCACCACTTCCACAGCCACTGCACTGGCTGCTTTTTATCAGCAGATTCCCGTGGCACATGTCGAAGCCGGTTTACGTACCCACAATGTCTATAGTCCCTGGCCCGAAGAAGTGAACAGGCAAATCACAGGTCGTATCACTACTTATCATTTGTCGCCCACTGTTGGTTCAAAAGCTAATTTGCTGAAAGAGAATGTGGCTGAAAGCAGTATTTTAGTTACCGGAAATACGGTAATTGATGCCCTGCAATGGGTAAACCAAAAGATTCAGTCTGATAAAGCAGTCTCAGCACAGTTGGCAGCCGATTTAGAGAAAATGGGTTATAATATCAATCGTCTGAATGGCGATCGCAAATTAGTATTGATCACAGGACATCGCCGTGAAAACTTTGGCGAAGGTTTTCTGAATATCTGTCGTGCCATTAAAGCCTTAGCCGCCAAATATCCCGATGTGGATTTTGTATATCCCATGCACCTCAACCCCAACGTCCGCAAACCCATCAATGAAATTTTCGGAACCCTGAACTCTGAAACTCTGAAACCCGGAACTCTGGAACCTGAAACTTTGAAACCTGAAACTCTGAAACCTGAAACTCTGGAACCTGGAACTCAAAACTCAGAACTCAAAACTCAGAACTCAAATATTTTCTTCATAGAGCCCCTCGATTATCTTCCCTTTGTTTTTCTGATGGGTAAGTCCTACCTTCTGCTGACCGACAGCGGAGGCATTCAGGAAGAAGCACCCGGACTGGGAAAACCCGTGTTGGTAATGCGCGATACTACCGAACGCCCCGAAGCTGTGGAAGCAGGAACAGTGAAATTAGTAGGCACTGATATGGATAAAATCATTGATGCTGTGAGCGAACTCATGGAACAGCCCGAACTGTACAAAAGCATGTCGATGGCTGTGAATCCTTACGGCGACGGAAAAGCATCTGAAAGGATAGTGGAAATGTTTAGTGATTAGTGGTGGGTATAGTGAGCGGGTGACTTGGAGTCACCCGCTCACTGGTACGCTTAGTCACCCGCTCCGAGACATGCCAAAAAGAGAGCTGTCTCTCGAAGAGACACCCTCTCTTACCAGATATAAATCAATTATTTGAGTTTATATAAGTTTGAATATTATGAATAGAATACTCCGTCCGCGTTCCTGTTATTTTTTCTTATATATAAAGTTCAATTTGACAGATACATATAACTTGTATAAGGTCTATTGTATCATTCATAAAATACATTATCTTTGCAATTGGTAATATAGTACTACTAAGTGTATTTTTAAAGGTATAAATAGTAAAATGATACAACTTAACGCACGCTCTGTCCCGGAAATTTGTACTTCAGTGGCATTGCGGGTAAAGCAACGCAGATTGGAGTTAAACCTTACGCAGCAAGGTATGGCATTGCGGTCGGGCGTCAATATTGAAACTTACCGTAAATTTGAACGTACTGGTGAAATTGCATTTGTCGCTTTAGTGAAAATAGCCTTGGTGCTTGATGCACTTGATGAGGTGGATCGTTTGTTTGCTGAGCGAAAATACCAAAGTATTGACGAAATTATAGAGGGAAAACAGCCGCGTCGGAAAAGAGGAAAAAACACCTGAAATGAGCAATAGATGCAAAAATCTGACACAAAAGGGGATTTTATGTGCGAGTTCCGTCTGACAACTAATGAATAGGAGAAGTTGTCTTGACTTTTAATAAACAATATAATTTCGCTCCCAACGGAGCTCATAAAACATTCTACAATCAATAGCTCTACCATAATGTCGCTTCTCCGAAGCTAAGAAATTGCTCCGTTAGGAGCATAATTATGGTAGATATTATTAGTCCTTTGTGCAAAATAGCTCCGTAGGAGCGTCATTATAAAAAGTAAAGACGAGTTCAATATAAACATATGAAACACCCATGACCAAATAAAATTATTTGGACACACAAAGAGATGACTATAATCGAATAAAACTTAATACAACCGTCTTATTCCCCTTTAGGGGTTAGGGGTCTGTTTTTAAACACATGAAGTCAGTTAAGTTAGTTGAGGTATTTTATCATGACATTCTGGTAGGAAAAATTGCAATAACCGATAAGGGTTTGTGTGCATTTGAGTACAGTGTGGAATTTTTAAACAATGGTTTTTCGATATCACCTTTCGAATTGCCTCTGAAACCGGGAGTGTTTATTGCTTCCCGTCAGCCATTTAATGGAAATTTTGGCGTTTTCGACGATTGTTTGCCTGATGGTTGGGGTATGATAATATTACAGCGTTATTTGCAAACGAAAGGAATTCAGCCAAATAAACTAAATCTTTTGGACAGGCTTTCGCTTGTGGGCTCTGTGGGTAGAGGGGCATTGGAGTTTCGTCCCGATCAGAGCGTTTTCAATGCCGGAGATTTTCACGATTTTGAATTCTTAGCCGCTGAAACACAAAGAATACTCACAACTGATCATTACGATGGGGAGGCTATCGATGACTTGTATCGTCGTGGTGGTTCACCGGGTGGTGCCCGTCCCAAGATTTTTATTCATTTTGAAGGCCGCGAATGGCTTGTAAAGTTCAGATCGGCTAACGATGCACAAAATATCGGAGAAACAGAGTACAGATATTCATTGCTTGCCCGACAATGTGGACTTGAAATGCCGGAGACTCAACTAATAGAAGGGAAGTATTTTGCAGTAGAGCGATTTGATAGAGTTCAACAGGGTTCAAAAATTCATGTGGTGAGTGTGGCCGGTTTGCTAAGAGCTGATTATCGAACTCCCTGTATCGATTACTATGCGATCTTTCAATTGTGCAATGTCCTGACACGGAATATGCAGGAGATGTGGAAACTATACCGGCTAATGGTGTTTAATTTTTTGATAGGAAATAAAGATGATCATGCAAAAAACTTTGCGTTTTTGTATGTAAATAATGAATGGAAATTAGCTCCTGCATACGACATCTTATCTTCTGATGGAATAAACGGTTATCATACCACCACTATTAATGACAGTGTTGAACCGACAAAAGATGATTTATTGGCTGTGGCTGCAAAGGCCGGCTTGGATAAAGTCCGGGCTTTAAAAGAATTTGATAGAATACTCAGCATAGTCAAGGGGTGACGAGCCACTGACACGCTACAGAGATTTTTAGTTTCCTCACTGCGTTCGGAATGACAGGATTCATAATTTAAATTTACCCGTCGGGAGGTTTCGTAGTTGTTTGAATCTATTCCGCACGACGGGTGCTGGAGTCAGCAGAACCGCTGCCGTAAATAATTTTATAAATCAGAAGGGAGTCGGGCTGCGGTTTTATAACGCATTGGTATTGTCATTCCGAACGAAGTGAGGAAACTAAGAGATTCGCTCATTAGTGCGCCATAGAGAGGGCGTCTCTCCGAGAGACACCCTCTCTTAAACAAACCGGAACGCAAATGACGCAAATTCCCGCAAATAATAGATGGTTGAATTTATGTGAAATGCTCAAGCTGTGAAAATGTATTTATGAAGATTTGTGTAATTTGCGTTTAAGAAATTCGTATGAAATTATTTCAACTGAAAACTTATGTCCGATAAATTAAAAGTTGCCTATATGCTGGGTTCACTCAATAGGGGAGGAACGGAGACATTGATGCTGGATACATTCGGCAGAAAAGATTTGTTACCCGATTGTGTCTGCATTTACCGGAAAACAGGTGTGTTTGAAAGGGAATTTCAGTCTGCAGGAGTGAAAATGCAGAAAATAAAGCCTTCCACAAATATCTTCGCATATTTTAGAGCATTACGGCAGGCACTCAGAAAGGAGCAAATTACTATCGTTCATGCACAGCAACCGATTGATGCCCTTTATGCCTTTCTGGCTTGTCTTGGGTTAAATATAAAAGTAGCACTTACCTTACATGGTTATGATCTTAGTACCGGCAAAATGGGTAAGTTGATTTTGAAATTTATACTTTCCCGAACCACTGTCAATATTTATGTGAGCCATCATGTAAAAGAATATTATTCGAAAAAATATCATTTGCAGTCTGACAGGCAGTTTGTAATTTACAATGGCGTATCTTTTTCAAAAATTATTGAAAAGGATATGAATAATAAATCCCTTAGGCAAGAGCTTCAGATTGCTGAGAATATAATATTATTAGGCATGGTGGGTAATTTTGTACCCGGTCGTGAACCAATGACAGTGTGTCGTTTACTTAAATTATTGTCAGAAAGTCAAAAGCCTTTTCATTTTGTATTTGCCGGAAAGAGATCGGATGCGCATCCCGAAATTTATGAGGATTGTGTTAAGTATTGCAAGGAGAATGGCTTGACCGATAAGGTGACTTTTTTAGGTTCCCGAAACGATGTGCCGGCTATATTAAGTCAGTTGGATGCCTTTGTATATTCCACCGATCACGACACTTTTGGAATTGCAGTGGTGGAAGCTATGGCTGCAGGTATTCCGGTCTTTGTAAACGACTGGCCTGTAATGAACGAAATTACTGAGAATGGTAAATATGCAACTATATATCAGACTAAGAATGAAGAAGATTTGTTTCAAAAATTCTCAACCTTTTTACAGAATAAAGAAATTTACAGCCTTAAAGCAAAACAATCTTCTGAATATGTAAGAAATACTTTTAGCATTCAAAACCATATTGCTGAATTAAATAAATTATATAAAAGTCTGCGCTGACTCAGAACTCAATACTCAGAACTCAATACTCAATACTCAATACTCAATACTCAATACTCAATACTCAATACTCAGAACCAATGCTCAACTATTTCCCCAAATACTTTACTTCCAAAGCCATTACACTTTACCTTGCTGCCTTAATGGTGGTGAGTGTACTTTTTATGAACATGGCCATGTCGGTTATTTGGTGGGTATTTGGCATTGTGGAAGTGGCAGGATTCTTCTATTTTTCGAATCAGTTGACAAGGAAGTGGGCAAATTATTCAGAAAACACATTTAGTAAAAAGCTTTTTCGGACAGGACTTGTATTAAGAATCGTATGGGTTTTCTTTAGTTATTTTTTTTATTTAGCAATGACTGGTGAACCTTATGAGTTTAGTGCTGCAGATGTGAAAGTATATCAAGCTGTAGGTACTCAGTTGGCTCAATTCGGATTTGAAAAATATGAAAGTGTATTTTGGGGTATGGGAATCTCAGATCGTGGATATGGAACATATTTGGGATTATTATATATGGTGTTTGGTAATGGTGTGATTATTCCCAGATTGATAAAAGCCGCATTAGGTGCATTTGCTGCTGTATTGATTTATCGTGTGGCTTCCAGAAATTTTGGTGAGGAAGCCGGGAGAATGTCGGGTATCTTCTATATGTTGATGCCTAATTTGATAATGTACACAGGGTCACACTTAAAGGAAGCTGAAATGGTTTTTCTAACAGTCGCTTTTATCGAAAGAGCTGATTATATAATACGAAGTAAAAGTTACAACTTTATCAATATAGCTGTTCCAATAGTTTTGGCTGGTTTATTGTTTTTGTTTCGTACTGTGCTGGGAGCCACTGCATTATTTTCTTTAATGACAGCCATTCTTATGTCGGGTAATAAGGTGCTTAATATGGGCAAGCGCACTGTATTGGCTGTATGGATTGGTTTAGCAATGATTTATTTAGTCGGTGGCAAAATTGCTACAGAAATTGAACAGGTTTGGGAGTCCAGAGGAGAAAACCAAAAGGCTTCCATGGAATGGCGTGCAACGCGTGAAGGCGGTAATCAGTTTGCCAAATATGCAACGGGTGCAGTGTTTGCCCCTATGATTTTTGTAATTCCTTTTCCTACCATGGTAGAAACGCCGGGACAGGAGAATCAGCGTCTGATCAATGGTGGAAATTATGTAAAGAATATTCTGGCCTTTTTTACCATGTTTGCACTTTTTCTGCTGATAAAAGAAGGAAAATGGCGCGATCATTTGCTTATAGGCTCGTTTACAATAGGCTATCTGGTGGTGATTGCCTTGAGTGCTTTTGCGCAGTCGGAGCGCTTTCATCAGCCTGCTTTGCCTTTTATTCTGGTGTTTGCCGCCTATGGTATTTCACGAGCTGACAATAAAACCAAAAGACATTATACAATCTGGCTGGCATTTATCTTTGTAGCGCTGATAGGCTGGAGTTGGTTTAAACTGGCCGGAAGGGGATTGGCGTAGGGGAGTATTGAGTATTGAGTTCTGAGTATTTAGTTCTGAGATCTGAGTGTTGAGTATTGAGTTCTGAGATATGAGTTTTGAGTATGGAAATAGTTTGAAGTATTATGGAAAATAAATTTGGTGATTTCAGGGATTTGTTGGCTTATAAAAAGAGCTTTGAACAAGGGTGCTTAATTCAAAAAATGACTCTTACATTTCCAATGGATGAAAAATATTCTTTATCTGATCAAATAAAAAGATCGTCAAGATCGGTATGTGCTAATTTGGCTGAAGCATACCGAAAGAGAGATTATGTCAAACACTTTCTTTTGAAACTAACCGATTGTATGGGCGAGAATAGTGAAACCTTGGTTTGGTTAGATTTCGCAAAGGCTCATGATTACTTAAACGCAGAGCAGTATTCTCAATTTTACAATATGAATGAAGAGATAACCAAACTATTGAAGTATATGTATAACAACCCGGAAAAGTTTGGCGTGAAGAAATAGTTTTGAGTTCTGAGTATTGAGTTCTGAGTATAGAGTTTTGAGTATAGAGATATGGGTATAGAGTTCTGAGTATAGAGTTTTGAGTATAGAGATATGAGTATCGAGTTCTGAGTATTGAGTATGGAGTTCTGAGTATAGAGATATGGGTATAGAGTTCTGAGTATAGAGTTTTGAGTATAGAGATATGGGTATAGAGTTCTGAGTATAGAGATATGGGTATCGAGTATTGAGTATTGAGTATGGAGTTCTGAGTATAGAGATATGAGTATTGATGTTATTTAGTATAATAGGATTGTTATGGTTGCTGATTTAAGAGTTTATTTGTCAAAAAGTAATTGCATTCGTTTTTTTTCGAATGTGTTTGAAATCCTTCCGATCCCTAACTCCCTACTCAGAACTAACTCCGAACTCCCTACTCCGAACTCCGAACTAACTCCCAACTCCAAGCTCATATCTCTATACTCCGAACTCCATACTACCAACTCGGAACTCAAAACTCAAAACTCAGAACTCAATACTCAGAGCTCCCAACTCAAAATTCTCATCGTTTGCAGCAAAAACTCTGGCCGCATTGCCCCTTTTATTACCGATCAGGTGGAGGCATTGCAGAAAGCAGGTGTGATCTGTGAATATTTTACGGTTGAAGGCAAGGGCATAAAGGGCTATTTACTTAATTTATTACCTTTGTGGCGAAAAATAAAAGTATACAGGCCGGATATAGTACATGCGCATTACGGACTTTCGGGCGTATTGGCCAATTTGCAAAGAAAGGTACCGGTAGTCACGACTTATCATGGCAGCGATATCAATAACCCTAAGGTTAGGAGATTTTCGAAGATTGCCATTCGGCTGTCAGCATGGAATATCTTTGTATCACAGATAAATATTCAACTGTCAGGAGTGGAGAAACACTTTTCGCTCATTCCCTGTGGTGTGGATACGAGTGTGTTTAAGCCAATGGATAAAGCAGTCTGCCGACAGAAATTTGGTTTCGACCCCGACGAAAAGCTGATTTTATTTGCCGGAGCTTTTGATAATAAAGTCAAAAATCCTGAATTGGCTATGGAGGCTGTGGCTAAAATACCCGATGCCCGTCTGCTGGAACTAAAAGGATACGACCGTACACAGGTAGCTGAGTTAATGAATGCGGTGGATGTGTGCCTTATGACCAGTCATACCGAAGGATCGCCCCAGTTTGTAAAAGAAGCAATGGCCTGTAATTGCCCTGTGGTTTCAGTGAATGTGGGTGATGTGGAGGAGTTAATGAAAAATATTGTAGGTTGTTATATTTCAGCCTCAAATGCAGATGATTTGAGTAAATCATTAAACTTGGTTTTTCATAATGTCAATCGAATTAATGGTAGAGAAATAATTGAAATGAAAAACTTACAACAAAATTTGATAGTTGAAAAGTTGAACGAATTGTATAACAAAATAACAAAATGAATTCATTGGATTTTTCTAAAATAAAATTAGTAATTTGGGACTTAGATAATACATTTTGGAAAGGTATTATTAGCGAAACTGCAATTGAACCTATTGATAGTCATTTACAATTAGTAAAAGATTTAGTGGATTGTGGTATTGTTAACTCTATTTGCTCAAAAAATAATTTTGAAATTTGTGATACTAAACTTATAGAATTACAAATCAGAGAGTATTTCGTTTTTCCCTCAATTGATTGGTCTCCAAAAGGATTAAGAGTTAAAGACTTAATCAAATCTATGTCTTTACGTGCAGAAAATGTATTATTTATAGATGACGACCTGACAAATTTAGCTGAAGTGCAGTACTATTCACCTTCAATTATGGTGGCTGAACCGTTGATAATTGGAGATCTTATTGAATATGTGGCTGCTTTAGATAAGACGGATTTACAACATAAACGACTAAACCAGTATAAGCTATTAGAGATAAAGTATGTAGAGCAACAGAAATTCAATAGCAATGAGAAATTTCTATTTGCAAGTAGAATCAATGTAAGCATTAAAAACGATTGTATAAATCAATTCGATAGGATTCACGATTTATTATTAAGATCTAATCAATTAAACTTTACAAAAATAAGACCTTCGAAGGAGGAACTTCTTCGAACATTGCATGATGATAATATTCAATCGGGTTACGTGGAAGTAAAGGATAAATTTGGAGATTATGGGATTGTGGGTTTTTATAGTTTGAAAGATTATTCACTTTTACATTTCACCTTTTCGTGCAGAACTATAGGGTTAGGTATTGAGAGCTTTGTTTATGCTGCTCTTAATTGGCCAGAATTAACTACTGTTGGGGAAGTTGTAAATACAGTAGATCAAAATCCGGCACCAAAATGGATAAATCATCCAGATTCAAATGATCTAGAAGTTTTAGAAAAGAACACGCTAAATAAAGGAATTAAGGTTTTAGTGAAAGGTCCGTGTGATTTGTCGAAAACAATGAACTATATTAAAAATAGTGACAGTTTTGTATGTGAATTTACATATGTAAATGAAGATAAGAACAATACAATTGAAGCTCACAATCACTCAGTTCATATTGTCGGTCTAAAACAATATTCTGATGAAGAAAAGAATATTCTTGCAAACGAATGTATATTTATAGATCGAAAAATGTTGGACGGAACAATATTTAGTTCTAAATATGATGTGATTTTTTTAAGTACTCTGATTGAAGCAAATTTTGGTATTTATCGAAAGACCGGGACTGAATTGAAAGTAGCATTTGGTTCTTATTTAAGTCCAATAACTGATCCGGCAAATTGGAATGATTATATTCAACAAAAAATCTTCACAGCAAACAATAATTTTTCGGAAGATTTTTTGCAATCTTTTGGAGCTAAATACGAATTTATTGGGAAGACTACTCCTGATGATTATATTCAAAGATTAGATTATATTTTGGAAAACACGCACCAAAATACCATTATATGTTTGATTTTAGGAGTAGAATTTCCTTGTGAGAAACAGATGGAGTATGATTACAAAGAACGCCATCGTTCACACATTGAATTAAATAATGCTATAAGGGAATTTGCTCAGAATAATAAGCGAATCAGATTGATTGATTTAAATGATATTGTGAAATCTCAAAGTGATTTTACTAATAATATAAATCATTTTACTTCGAAAGTGTATTATGAATTATCGTTAAAAGTAACCGAAATTATAAATAGTATAACCGATGCTAATATCGTAAATTATGGCTCGTATTATCAATATCTTGATATCGGTTTGAATTGGATAAAAGATTTTTTAAGAAAAATTGTTCCTCAAAATACTAACTTATATTCGTTATTGAAAAGGTCTTATAAGAAATTTGCAAGGAGTAAAAAATAGCATGTGTAAATTATTGCAAATCAATAAACTTACTAAAAATAGTTGGGATGCTTTATTAGGTTTATCTTCAGTGGCTACGTGGTTTCAATCATATGACTGTTACTGCTTTTACAAAGAACTATCTTTTTTATCTCCTTTTGTATATGCCGTTGAAGAGAAGGGTGAACTCAAAGCTCTTGTTTGCGGATATCTGATTGCGGAAGAAGGTTTTGTAAAAAGATTTTTTAGCCGCAGAGCCATTATTCCGGGAGGAGTATTGCTTGCAAATGATATCAGTGAGGAGGCGCTTGAGCTATTACTTTCAGAACTCAGATCTGATTTGCAGAGAAAAACCATTTATATTGAACTTCGTAATTTGCACGATTACAGTGCTTATAAGTACACTTTTCAGAAAGCCGGATTTGAATATCAGTCTCATTTGAATTATCAGCTATCTATAGACAATGGCGTTGATGTGTTTTCAAATTTCAGCGAAAACCGTAAGCGACAGATTAAACAATCCTTAGCCGAAGGTATTGTCTGTGAGAAAACGGATAGAATGGATGATGTACGGGCTTTTTACAGTATTTTACAGCATACATACAGCAAAAAACTAAAACTACCTTTGTTCCCGTTTGAGTTTTTTGAAACCATAGTGTCAAAAGCTTATGGAAGCTTACTCGTTGTAAAAAGTGAAGATAAAATACTGGGAGGCATCTTGTGTGTGGGCGATGGCAATGTGTTGTACGAGTGGTTTGTGTGTGGTGATGATGGAGAACAACCCAAAGTTTATCCTTCGGTAATGGCTACGCGGGCAGGTATAGAATATGCAGTAAACAATGGCTACCGAATGTTTGACTTTTTGGGAGCCGGTAAGCCTGACAGAAAATACGGAGTACGCGATTTTAAAGCAAGGTTTGGTGGAAAACTCGTGGAACACGGGAGGTTTTTGTATATTTGTGATAATATTAAATACACGATAGGGAAAGTGTATTTAAAATGTATCACTTTCTTATGAGTATATTACTAAAATAAATGAAAGATCATTGTTGTGTCGTAATTGGAGGATATATAAATGGATATTCGATTATTCAGGAATTATATAGCCATAGTATTCGAGAAATCATATTAGTCGATTTTGTAAAGGATATATCTTATTATAGTAATAAGATATGTTCTAAATACGTCATTGAGAATAACTGTGACTCCTTACTTGGCATTCTTAATAAACTTAAATACGACTATGCTAAACTAATTTTGTATCCGACACAAGATGTTCACCTGAACTATTTGCACAATATCTACAATGAAATTATAGATTACTCATATGTTGCTTTTAATCCTGAAACAGTAATTCAATATCAGGATAAATTTAAACAATATGAAATATGTGAAAAACTTGGCATACCATACCCTAAAACAGTTTTTTGTGGTGCGGTAAGCGATTTAAATTTAGTTGAAAATCTCCTCTTCCCAATTATTATAAAACCTGTAAAGAAAGATAATCTTTCTACAAATATATTTAGAAATATAATCTTCAGGAATAAATCTGACTTAGATTTAAGCAGAAAGAAAATAGAGACATTAATTACTTGCGGTAATTCATTTATTATTTCAGAAGTTATTCCTGGCGATGGTTCCAATATATATGCATATACATCTTTTGTAACTGATAAAGGTAAAGTACTAGGTGAATGGACAGGTAAAAAATTATCACAATTTCCAAATGACTTTGGTGTTTTTGCTTCTGCAAAAGGAGTTAAGAATAATATTATTGCAAATTATGGCAGGAAGTTGATTAAAGAGATAAATTTATGGGGAGTTAATGAACCAGAGTTTAAATACGATATAAGAGATGATTCTTATAAATTAATGGAGATAAATCTCAGACCAATGATGTGGCACTTGGTAGGACATATTAATGGGGTATCATTAAATTATTATCAATTCTTATATGCAACACAAAATTCTATCTCATTTTCTACATGTCATGAATATTCTGAAAAACATTTTGTAAATATATACTATGAATTGATTAATTTAATTATACGCAAAAAATACTTGAAAATTTTCATTTCAAATGTTCTTAATAGAAATAATGTTATTGCAGGATTTGACAAAAGCGATTATAAACCTTTTTTCTATATGGTTATTGTTATTCTAAGAAAATATATTCATAAATCAAAAAGAGATAATTTATAAATGAAAATTTTAATTCATTTGGGCCATCCAGCTCACTTTCATTTGTATAAGAATTCGTTGTTAAGTCTGCGGAGCAACAACGAAATAATTGTAGCAATTAAGAATAAAGATGTGCTTGAACAATTGCTTGTAAATGCTGGTATTGAGTATGTAAATATTTGGAAAAAGGGTAAAAGAAATATTACTTTCCTTAATACTTTTGGACAGATAAAGCAAGAATTTAATTTATTGAGAATAGCATTGAAATTTAAACCTGATTTAATTACAGGCTCTTCTGTGGCAGCAACACATGTTGGAAAACTAATGAATCTACCATCTCTTTATTTAGGAGAAGATGATGCCGAAGTAGTGCCAAAAGCTTCAAGACTATCTTTGCCATTTGCAACAATTATTCTATCTCCGGTTGTTTGCTCTAAAGGTAAATGGGAGTATAAGAAAATTGCCTATCAAAGCTACCACGAATTAGCATACTTACACCCAAATCATTTTCAGGCGGATAAAGATATCGTTGAAAAGTACTTTTCGACTAAAAAACCGTATGTAATAATCCGGTTTGCAAAGCTAAATGCGCATCACGATAAAGGTATTCAGGGCATTAATACCGAAATTGCACAAAAACTGATTGATATACTGAAGCCTTATGCCGATATATATATCACTTCAGAGCGGGAGTTAGAACCTCAGTTTGAGCAATACCGTATAAAAATTAACCCGCTGGATATGCATCATGTAATGGCATTTGCTCAGCTTTATATTGGTGATAGTCAAACGATGGCTGCTGAGGCGGGTGTGTTGGGAGTGCCATTTGTGCGCTTCAATGATTTTGTGGGTAGAATTGGTTACCTGAGAGAACTGGAGGATGTGTATCAGTTGGGCTATGGTATTAAAACCAGTGAGGTTGATAAATTATACAAAACTGTTTCTGACTTAATTAAAATGCAGGACAGAGCAGAAGTTTTTGCTCAAAGAAGACAAAAAATGCTGAGTGAGAAAATTGATTATGCGCAATTCCTTACCTGGTTTATCGAAAACTATCCTCAAAGTGCCCAAATTATGCGCGAAAATCCGGATTATCAATACAAATTCAAATAGCTCAAATCTCATAACTCATGACTAAACTTATCCTTGTGGCAGGAGCTCGCCCCAATTTTATGAAAATTGCTCCGCTAATGCACGTGCTGAAAAACCATACTACTATTCAAGCTGTTTTGGTACATACAGGGCAACATTATGATGTGAAAATGTCGGGGCAGTTTTTCGAAGAACTGAACATTCCTGCACCCGATATTAACCTGGAAGTTGGTTCGGCAAGTCATGCTGTGCAGACAGCCCGCATAATGGAAGGTTTTGAAAAAGTATGTATCGACGAGCAGCCGGATGCTGTATTGGTTGTGGGTGATGTAAACAGTACGGCAGCATGTACGTTGGTGGCTTCGAAAATGGGAATTAAAACCATTCATTACGAGGCCGGTTTGCGTAGCTACGACCGCACTATGCCTGAGGAAATAAACCGTTTGGTAACCGATGCCATAAGCGATGTGTTTATTACAACCAGTGTGGATGCTGATGACAATCTGCTGAAAGAAAATATCCCTGCTGAAAAAATTTATATGCTGGGAAATCTGATGATAGATTCTTTGGTGGCTCAGTTACCTAAGGCACAGCAGACATCTTTAAAATTTGATTTGCTAAACCGCATGGCTCAAATTGAGTTTGGTAAGAATTTTACGGATAAATCCTACGGTGTATTGACTTTTCACCGACCCGGAAATGTGGATGATAAAGACAGTCTGACAAGCCTTGTGAAAATATGGGGTGAGATATCGAAGAAGGTACCACTTATTTTTCCTGTACATCCCCGTACCTATAAAAATATACAACAATTCGGTTTACAGGATTTAATAGACAGTTTTCCACAATTGTATTTTATTGAACCATTAGGTTATATGCAATTTATCCATTTGGTGAGTCGCTCCATGTTTGCACTTACCGATTCAGGTGGCATTCAGGAAGAAACAACCTATCTGAATATTCCCTGTCTCACTGTTCGTCCCAATACCGAAAGGCCTGTTACGGTGTGGGAGGGAAGCAATAAACTGATTAAATTGGGTGATATAAACAATGAAGTGCAACTTATCCTGAGCGGAAAAGGGAAAGCCGGTAAACGACCCAAATACTGGGATGGTAAAACGGCTGAAAGAATTGTAGATGTTTTGGAGCAATTAAACACGAAGACACAAAGACACGAAAATCTTTAAAGACAAAAGAACAAAGAATAAAGAACAAAGACTATGGTTCGCGTGATTAATTGAGAATCATTTCCGAAACCTACAATCTTAAAATCTTCAAATCTTCAAATTTTCAAACCCGAAACCCGAATCTCAAAACAAACGCATGGACTTTACACTCAAAATATACAAACAACTTCTGTCTGAACTTCAACAGCTTGGATACGAATTTATAACTTTCGAAGCGTACTGCGAAGGAAAGCGACCTGCGAAATTTGTGATCATGCGTCACGATGTGGATTTACGGGCCGGGCATTCGCTGGCTACTGCACAGGCGGAGGCTGCTTTGGGATTGAAAGCTTCTTATTTTTTCAGGGTGGTTCCTCAAAGTAATCAGCCTGATAAAATTATGGCCATGGCCGCTTTGGGACACGAGATTGGTTATCATTACGAGGATTTGTCGCTGTTTAAAGGTGATATGAAAGCGGCAGTGGCTCATTTCGAAAAGCAACTTGCCCATTTCCGGCAATTTTATCCTGTCCGCACCGTTTGTATGCATGGCAGTCCGGCTTCGCGATACGATAACCGGGATTTGTGGAAACAATATAATTACCGTGATTTTGGGGTGATTGGTGAACCGTATTTTGATGTGGATTTTGAGGATGTGTTTTATCTGACCGATACCGGTCGTTGCTGGGATGGCTATAAATACAGCGTGCGCGACAAAGTGAAATCGTCGTTTACACAAAGCTATCACAGTACTACCGACATTATTCGCGCAGCAAAGGCCGGCACACTTCCGCCCCGCATGATGATCACCACACACCCGCAACGCTGGACTGATAACGCTGCTGAGTGGGTGCTCGAATGGGTAATGCAGAATGTGAAGAATGTGGTGAAACGGTGGTTGATGAGATGATTTCTGAATTTGAAGATTTGAAGATTTGAAATTTGAAGATTTGAGAATTCAGCTCTTAATAAATCAATTCAATCTAAAGATCATGTACAATTGCACACAGTTACAGCACCCCTTTAGGGGTTGGGGGCAGAGAGGAAATGATGATGTAGTGATGAGACGATGTGATAATTAATTTACAATTATTCCATTTACTATTTCGCATTTAATAGAGCCGTCATCTATAACCAATTAACCAATTAACTAATTGACTGATCAACCAATCAACCAATCAACCAATCAACCAATCAACCAATCCACCAATCAACCAATCCACCAATCAACGAACAATCAAACGAATGAAACTCCTCTACCGTCCTTCTTTAATAAGTCTGATTATCGACCTGCTGATACTTGTGTTGTCGGTAGTGATTGTCTTTGAGTGGTTTCCGCTGACAACGCAGAATCCATATGAGAAGTACGATGGGGCGGGCTTGTTGTATTTTGGATTATGGGCGGTGTTTTCGTATCTGTTTGGGCGTTTCAGACCTTTGCATACACAGAAATACCTGAAGGTGTCGTTTAAACTGGTGTATACCACATTGCTGGTTTTCCTGGTGTCGTGGGCTATTTCATTTCGTTTTTACGGAGGCACTTATTCCATTTATGTGATTTTTACCTATACCACTGTGATCTTTGGGGTGTATATGGCTTTTTATATGCTGTATTTTGCACTTCTGTATGCGGTGGAGTTTGAAGAGGATCCCCATAGGGCAGTGGAGGTTCGTGAAAATGCTCAGGTGCGTCAGGCCACGCCACTCGATGAGGAGAGTTACAGGGAACTTTGTGAGGCTATCGTACAACATTCGGGCACAAAAACCATGTTGGCACTGAACGAAAAGTTTGACCTCCGAAGTGGGAATACGCTGGTCAATTTCTCCTCTGGTTTTTTGGATATCAAAGCCAAACAGAATTATAAGTTCTCAACCATTATTCAGCTCGAACGTTTGAATAATCTGAGGGGGATCAATACGCTTTTTGCCACTGTAAATGCCAAATTGCCCGATAATGGTTTGTTTGTGTGTTGTTTTGAGTCGAAAAGTACACGAAAAAAGCGTATTCTGTCGAAGTATCCTCCGGGCTTTAATTATATGTTTTATGTGGTCGATTTTATATTTAAGCGTTTTATGCCCAAGGTGTTTCTCACACGCCGGTTGTATTACGATATAACAAAAGGGAAAAATCGTATTTTGTCGAAACCGGAGGTGATGGGACGACTTTATTGTTGCGGCTATGAAGTTGTAAACGAGAAGAAAATCGGAAAACTGACTTATGTTACCGCACGACGTATTAAACAACCTGAATCTAAAACAAAAAAAAGTTACGGCCCGCTGATAAAACTGCGTCGTATGGGTAAGGACAGGGAGATATTTGAGGTGTTTAAAATGCGCACCATGCACCCTTATTCCGAATATCTACAGGCTTATATCTACGAACGAAACAGTTTGCAGGAGGGGGGCAAGTTTAATAAGGATATACGTGTGACCACCCTGGGGCGCTTTATGCGAAAGTACTGGCTCGACGAACTGCCGATGATTTTTAATCTTTTGATGGGCGATATGAAAATTGTAGGCGTAAGGCCTTTGAGCGCACATTATTTCAGTCTGTACAGCGAAGAGTTACAGAATCTGCGTGTGAAATTTAAACCCGGGTTGTTACCGCCTTTTTATGCTGATATGCCCAAAACGATGGACGAAATTCAGGCTTCCGAAATGAAATATCTCCGTCAGTGTGAGAAGCATGGCTGTTTTGTTACCGATATTAAATACTTTGTGCTGATACTGACAAATATTTTTATTAAGAAAGCAAGAAGCGCATGAGGGTTATATTTTTTTGTTTCAGGGTTTCAATTTGAAGATTTGAAAATTTGAAAATTTGAAAATTGAGGATACGGCACTCTGAACAAGTTTTGAAAATTCCTGATTAATGGGATGCTGTATTCAAATTGTACATTGTAAATGAATAAATTGTAAATGAAAAAACCAATACTCTTACTTTTCCTGTCGCTTGTCTTATCGTCGTTGCAGGCTCAGTTTATACCGCATCATGTGTCGTATAACCGTGTGTACAATTTGCTCGACGAACTGGCGGCAGATGGTTTTATTGATATAAATACCACAGTAAAACCATTTAGCCGTGCGTTTATTGCGGAGCAATTAAAATCAGTAGCCGGTAATAAGGGTTTAAACAAGCGTCAAAAAGAAGAGGTCTTGTTCTTTATTCAGGAGTTTGCACCCGAATATCGCCGGTTGCCCGAAGCGCGTTTTCATCTCTGGAATAACGATTATTCGAAAGCGGCCATTGTGCCACCGGCTTTTCATTATGCTGATTCAAATTTTACAGCGCGTATCACGCCCCTCTTGGGCTTGCAACTAAGTTACAATAGCAAGGCTGCAAATCCGTTGATTGATAAACGCTGGTTCGGAGCTGAATTTCAGACTACTATCGGCAAGCATTTAGCAGTGTATGGCAGTCTGCGCGATATTTCGGTAAAGGGCGACACGCTTACAAGTTACAATTATCTGAACAATTTGCCCGGCTATGAGTATAAGGAAGCTACTTATGGAGGTGATTTCAGCGATTCGCGTGGTGGCATCGTGCTGTCGGATAGCTGGGGTGCTATAGGTTTGGTGAAGGATAACCCGGTGTGGGGCGATAGTTATCAGAGTGCGAATATCCTTTCGGGACGCACGCCTTCGTTTCCCATGATTACTCTGAAACTTCAGCCGGTAAAATGGTTTGAACTGAATTATTTCCATGGCTGGCTTATTTCGAATGTACACGACAGTACCAATTTTTATACTGATAATACCGACAGGATCTATTATCGCCCGGCGAATAAGTTTATGGCAGCCAATATGTTTACTTTTACACCAGTGCCAAAATTGAAAGTATCGTTTGGTAATTCAATTATTTATGCCGAACGGAATATTCAGGCCGGATATCTGATTCCAATTGCCTTCTATAAATCCATCGATCACTTACTGACAAAGGGAACGGGGACGGAAAATCAGAATTCGCAGGTTTATTTCAATGTCAGCTCGCGTAATATAAAGCATTTGCATCTGTTTGCCTCGGTGCTTTTTGATGAAGTGAGTTTTTCGCGCTTTCTGCCTGATAATAAAGAGCAAAACCCTATGTCGCTGAAAATTGGTGGAGCGATGAGTAATTTCCCGTTGAAAAATCTGACGGCAGTGGCTGAATATACCTACAGCAATATTATTACCTATAAGCATTCGTTCAATACGCTGACTTACGCTTCAAACAGTTATAATCTGGGACATTATCTGGGTGATAATGCGGCTGAAATGTATCTTGCATTGCTTTATAAGCCGATACGTGGGTTGGATTTGAAGCTTAGTTTTACAGATGCCCGCAAAGGAAACGATTTTGAATATGTGCGAAGAGTAGGAAATGTGAATATGATTCGTCAGATTATCAGTCAGCCGGTGTTGGATAATATCGTTTGGCATTCCACTGCCTTAAACTTCAATGCACAGTACGAAGTATTCAACAATGTGTTTTGCAATTTTGGCGCTGCTTACAGCAATATCAGAGCTTACGATTCCTCCTCGGCCATAGCTTTCGAAACCGAAAAAACTGCCGCTGACTACCTCCGTCGATTTACAAATCCTTACCTGCATGGCAAAAACCTTGTTGTTAGTGCCGGAGTGAATTTTGGGTTTTAGTACCGTATTTCGCGCTTGTCGGAAGATTTGAAAATTTGGAATTTGAAAATCTGAAGATTGCGCATTTCGGAACTTATTCGCAATTGATATTGCGATTCACAATCTTTATTCTTTGATCTTTGATCTTGTTTTATTGCTTCGCAATAATTTTTCACACACAGATTTCACAGATTACCACAGAAGAATTTAAGCTTCGAATTAAACGAATTACTGCTGGTTATCTTTATTTTTTACTTTAAAGGAAACAAGGAGGCAAGGAAACAACGGTCACATGATTAATTGTAAAACCCTC
Organism: Paludibacteraceae bacterium; assembly: GCA_016937795.1. GTDB lineage: Bacteria > Bacteroidota > Bacteroidia > Bacteroidales > Paludibacteraceae > Paludibacter. The sequence goes on along the minus strand of JAFGVV010000049.1, from coordinate 107,385 downwards.
CCTAATTGCACAACACGGAACACGAAACACGAAACCCTTCCTGAATACGAAATCTTCAAATCTTCAAATCTTCAAATCTTCAAATCTTCAAATTCAGAAATCATCTCATCACCACATCATCTCATCAACTCATCACCACATCATCAAATCTCTTCTTTATACTCCGGATCACATACCACCACGGTAAGGTGAAAGCATGACTGTTTGCGTTCGCGAACGCCCACAATTTTACATTCCTTCCGCATTTCCACAAGCACTTTGGTGAGCGCCTGTATGGCTTCCCAGTTTTGCTCTACTGTATCCTTTTTTACATTGTAAAAATCCTTGTACGAAATGTCGATGGTAGTGCCAAACAAATGAGCCGATTGACTCTTGGTAGCATTTATGTTACGACGACTTAGTTTTGTCTGTGTTTCTTCGGTACGAAGCAGCGAAGTTAGCATAATACGATATTCATCTACTTTGTATTCCTTGATTTTCTCGTTGAAGCGGCGGGCGATTTCGTTGACCATTTCGGCTCCTTCGGGTATAAGATAAGGGTGGGAGTGGGTGAGCCGTTTGATTTTGTAGTGTTCGTTGCTCTTCAGGAGGACAAGTCTGTTGTTTTCAACAAGGTCCGGTCTTCTGTTTTCAAAATCTTCGTTGCTTGCGAATGGTTGCACTCCGTTTCTCGAAGCATGTATCAAATGAATGTCATTTTTATCGTTTAATACTTTCGAAGGGCTTATGGGAGCATTTGCGTATAATATATGGTCGCACTCAGCATAACCGATGCGTTTTATTTCAGGTTTCTTTTCTTCTCTGTTATGATATAATACTATAAAGGCAGTGAATGTCAGGCCAATAAGGCCGTAAGTAATCAGGTGTTTCTTTTCTGTGAGTTTTTTTACATTCATAAAAACGGGGTTTATGTTACAAAGATAAAAATTACTATAACTCCCTGCAAGTTGCAGCTAAGCGAAGTTATCAACAATTACAGTCCTGTGTGTTCTAATCAACTCAGTGTAATTATGTTGAAAATACAAATGAAAATGGTTTGTAAATAAATTTATTATTTGAAAACATTTGCCTAATTTTGCAGCTTAAAATAAAAACAAATATTTTATATGAAACGGGTCCCGACACAAACGGGACAAGTTCCATGTGACAACTAACAAACAAATTATTTACACATGAAACCAACTTTATTTGTATTAGCAGCCGGTATGGGCAGCCGTTATGGTGGTCTGAAACAGCTCGATGGACTTGGTCCTAATGGTGAAACCATTATGGATTATTCAATTTACGATGCCATTAAGGCCGGATTCGGTAAGATCGTATTCGTTATACGTAAAAGTTTCGAAGCTGACTTCCGTGCTGTAGTTGTAAATAAATTTAAGAATCTGATAGATGTAGAGATCGTTTTTCAGGAAATTACCGATGTGCCTGAAGGCAGTACTTACAATCCTGAGCGAGAAAAGCCCTGGGGGACAAATCACGCAGTGCTTATGGGTCGTGAAGTGATTAAAGAACCATTTGCAGTGATCAATGCCGATGATTTTTATGGACAGGAGTCGTTTGCCATTTTAGCTGATTTCCTTCGTTCGGTTGTCGGAAAAACAAACGAATATTGCATGATAGGTTATCGTGTGGGCAATACACTCTCCGAAAGCGGCTCGGTTAGTCGTGGTGTGTGTGTGGTGGACGAAAATAATCTGCTGAAAAATGTGGTTGAACGTACACATATCGAAGAAAAAGGTGGTACCATTATTTATATGGATGAAAAGGGAGAGGAAGTTGCTATTCCTGCCGAAACACCTGTATCGATGAATATGTGGGGTTTTACACCCGATTATTTCGATTATTCACTTGAATACTTCAAACAGTTTTTGGCCGAAAATGGGGATAAGTTGAAATCGGAATTCTACATTCCACTGGCCGTAAACAATCTGATTGTCGAAGGTCGTGCTACCTGTGCGGTGCTCGATACACCTTCGAAATGGTTTGGGGTAACTTATGCCGAAGATCGTCCACAAGTGGTATTGAAAATTAATGAGTTAGTGCGAAAAGGAGTATATCCAAAGCAGTTGTTTAAATAAAAAAATATGGCAAAAATATTAGTGACCGGAGGGACCGGATATATCGGTTCGCATACGGTTGTGGAATTACAAAAAGAAGGATTTGAAGTGGTTATTGTAGATAATCTTTCGAATTCAAATATCGAGGTGCTGAATGGCATCGAAAAAATTACAGGCATTCGTCCGGCTTTTGAAAATATCGATTGTGTGGACTATGTGAGCATGGATCGTATGTTCGAAAAATATAACAATATCGAAGCTATTATTCACTTTGCAGCTAGCAAGGCTGTGGGCGAGTCGGTAGAAAAACCATTATTGTATTATCGAAATAATTTGGTTTCATTGATCAATCTGCTTCAGTTGATGCCTATACATAAAGTACGTAATTTTGTTTTTTCTTCTTCATGTACTGTATATGGGCAGCCCGATATTTTACCTGTAACCGAAGATGCACCTATCAAACCAGCATTGTCGCCTTATGGCAATACAAAACAGATTGGTGAAGAAATTATCCGCGATACTATTTATGCTAACTCAAGTCTGAACAGTATTATTCTGCGCTATTTCAATCCTGTGGGAGCACATGCTTCAGCCGAAATCGGAGAATTGCCCAATGGTGTGCCTAACAATCTGATGCCTTTTGTAACGCAAACTGCTATTGGTATGCGCAAACAATTACAGGTGTTTGGCGACGATTATAATACACCTGATGGGTCTTGTATTCGCGACTATATACATGTGGTCGATCTGGCAAAAGCGCATGTGGTGGCTGTGAAGCGTTTGCTTGCTGGTAAACCCAAAAAGAATGTGGAGATATTCAATCTGGGAACCGGACGTGGTTTGTCGGTACTGGAGATTATTGAAACCTTCGAACGTGTAAACGGAGTAAAAGTTCCTCACAAAATCGTAGGTCGTCGCGAAGGTGATATCGAAAAAGTATGGGCTGAGCCTGCACATGCCAACAACGAACTTGGCTGGAAAGCCTCCGAAACACTCGAAGAAACACTACGTAGTGCATGGGCCTGGGAACAAAACCTGGCCAACAGAGCCAAAGCTGAATAACAAGCATTGTAAAATCAATAGTATTAAAAAAGCCCCGGAAGTTATTCTGAGGCTTTTTTAGTTTATATTAGTTTGTACCGGTTAGTGTCTTATTATTATTTTTTTTATTGTATTTTCGGTAAGCATATCTGCTTTTACAATATAAGCCTCGTGATAGCTTACATTAAATGCGCTTACCGAATTTGGTGCGATAGCCTGTGTGGCAATCTTTCGACCCGCAATATCAAATACATGAGCCAGTCCGTGTTCGTTGCCGGTGTTGCGTATATAAATGGTGTTTTGCGCATTGAAAATTGTAATGTTGGAACTTAGGTCTTCAGTTTCTTCCGTTGTCGGGCGTGTGATGATTCGGAAGCGCTTTGCTGCTGCCGGGGCCGATATCGCACTGAACCGATAGGCTGATCCGCTTTCTGTGATGTCTGCAATTGTGTTGGTTTCCAGATCGTGCAGGAATATTTTGCGATATAAGCGGTCGGTGTTTGTATGTGTAAATTCCATTTCGTATTCAGCGTCCTGTCCCGGACGGAATGCAAGCAAAGTGTTGTGAAAGTCGTTGATGGCATTGATTTGATAAATACCATCGTTTTCCACTGCAAAGATTTGTGTGTTCAGAGCATTTCCCTCTATTTTTATTCCGTCACCACCATTGTCGAATCCACGACTGTAGTGCTCGTTTTGGAAAAGCCACATCTTATCCGACGAGAGTTCGCTTTTTACTTCAATGACTGTGCTGATGACTGAGTCTTCCTCAGATACAGCACGCATACGCTGACGGTCGTTATTTCTCATAACTACTTCGTTGTAGTTAAAGCTGAGGTAAGCATTGGCATCTGCGCTGAAAGCACGAACGAGAATGGTATTCATCGATGGCACCTGGCGTGGCACACCCGAATTACCAGCCAGATCGCGCGGAACGGCTACGTATTGTCCCGGTGTTTCACCCACTTTTGCTCCTTCAACTGCGTCCCACTGTCCGAATGTGCCGGTATTGTACATATATACTGTAGCTTCCATTGAAGAGCCGAAGTTTATCTGACGTATATCGATTGCTGCTGTATATGGGTTAGCAAACAAATGTTGCCCCGGATATATGGCTGTGGGTGTCACCGCTAACTGACCTGAGTGGAAATTGCTGTTGACAAGCTCTCCGCTGAAAGTATAGAATCTGGGTGCTAACTGACATAGTTCGTAGCCAATAAATGGTTGCAGAACCGATTCGTTGTCAAGTTGTTGCCAGTGATTGCTCATGCTGGTTCCCGATTCAAGTTTTTCGCGTACATATGCGCCAGTAAGTGCCGGTACTGCCGGAAGCGAACGTACAGGGATACCGAAATACTGCCAGTTGTATTTTTGTCCTGCCGGTTTGCTTAAATCCCAACTGGCTGGAGAATACATCTCAACGGTAGCCTTCACGGGTAGTTGTGATGGATTGTTGAATATTAATGATCCGTTTGGCAAATTATCAGAAGCTTTAAGCTGTATTCTGTCAGGGTTTCCATCTGTTGTGATAGCGTTGTTCACCACCAGTGATTTATTGGCAGGAATAATGAGTTTTTTATCTGTGGCGTTAATAAAACTTCCAATAGTGCGATCTGTATCGAGCATTAAGTCGTTGACAGCAACTGTTCCAAAGTTTTCAAGGGTGGCATATTCCACATTATCGCCTGTCAACGGTATTGTTCCTGCGGTCCAGTTCGATGGTGTCCCCCAATTTGTGCCATTACCCGGATCAGTACTTCCCATCCAATAATTGTTTAGCTTCAATACGGTCATTGTGATTGAGCTTGTGGCCGGATTTCCGGTAGAGCAGGGGACGGATGATAATAACTGAACACTTACCACATCGCCATTCCGGGGGATGTAAGTAAATGCGTCACTGTTTGTCCCTGCATTTATTCCGTTTACTTTCCATGTGTAAACGGGCGCAGTACCGGGATTTACAGGAATTGCATTGAAAGTAACAGGCGTGTTTTCGTATGCCGGATTTGGTGAGTAATTCATGCTTACACTTACGGGCAGGGTGTTGTTAACTGTAACTTCAGTAGTCGCTGAGGCAGGCAGGATTTGTTGAAATACAATGTCGTCCAGTGCAAAGTCGTTACCTCCGGCAATGGTATTCTGATTGATAAGCTCAAGATTCAGTATCTGATTACTTCCTGAATTTGTGTTGTAAATAAACTGTGTCCAGACTCCGGTAGCTGTATTTGCAGTATATACCGGTCCTGCAGCCATCCCATTTACATAAAGTTGTAGTTGCGAAGGGTTGCTGTCGCCACCATTTACGACTGTTTGTACCCAGTAGGTAAATTCATAATCGGCATTTGGAATCACAGCAACCGATTGTGTCCAAACTACAACGCCGGGAGTTGTATTCCCATTGATAACCATTTGTTTGGTTCCGGGAGTCGGAGTTTTGTCAACTGCTGAGTTCGAGAAATTGTAATGAACCTGACTAGGTAAGTCAACTACTGCATACAGTCCTTCCGGAACCAAAGAGTTTGTGCTATATGGAATTTGCGGGGTGTTGTAGCTGCTTCCAAATCCTACATTCCCCATTTCAAAATCCCCGTTTACAACCAGGTTTCCGCCCACAACCACATTTCCGGTGACTGTGTAAATGCCCGACATTGCGGTGTTGGAATTTGGAATTGAAGTATTCTGAAGTGTTGAATAGAACCCGTTTGGCCCCGACCAGAATCTGTTCATAATGTCCTGTCCGGTACTTGTGAGGTTAATGGTAGAGCCTGAGCAATAGTCACCACCACCTGCTGCACTGATTAGTGGGGATGCAAATACTTTTCCGTTCAGGATGACTGAGCGTGTTGCAGCACCAGATGCTGAAACATTGATGTTTTGAACATAGTCATTGGCTGCCAAGCCTGCTTTCAGGCGTATGTAAATCAGTGTCGGGTTTACACGTTGAGCAATAGTACTTAGTGTTAAATTGTTTGTAAAGTTCGAAGTGCCATTTAAGGATATTTCATAATTTGATGGCGCTGAGACTGTGATATTTCCTCCAAGCGAAGCACCACTAATAGTTACAGTTTGCACACCCGAAGGTCCATTTCCAACGAGATAACCGAATCCATTGATAGGTGATTTCGAAACAAGAATAGTGGCTGAATTAACTACCTGTCCAGATAATGCTACTGTTTTTACTACTGCTCCCGGTGATGAAAGTTGGATATTCGACGGGCCATAAGTGCCCACAGCAAGACCGGTATTAAATTTTACGTAAATGGTACGGTTGATTGTGCCTCCGGTAGGGGTGAGTGTCAGCGAATTGCTGAAACCACTACTGGCAGAGGTGGAGATCTGGAAATTGGTCGGTGCCGTAAGGGTTACATTTCCTGCTAGCTCGGAGCCATTCAGTACGAATGATTGCACAACCAGAGGTGTTGTTCCGCTACTGTAAATAAAGCCTGCTAACCATGAGGTGGAAGTTGTTAATGTCGGTGCATTGCCCACAAAACCGCTTAATTGTAATTGTTTTGTTTCGGCAGATAGAGAGGAGGCTGTTAGTATTTCCTCGTAAACGCCCACACCCAGATTTGTTTTTAAACGCACATATACATTTTGCGGACTTCCTACTGATAATGTGTTAGTATATCCTGTGGCTGCACTCAATGAAATTTCATAATTAGCAGGAGCAGTAAGAGTAATATTGCCCGAGAGATTTGACCCCATTACCATAAACGATTGAGACGCCGATGGGCCTGATGCAAATTTATAATTAAATCCGCTCAGCGCTGTAGGGGTAAATGTAATCACAGGGCGTACAGTCACATTTCCGCTCAATAAAACAATCTGATCGTCCATGCCGAGTGTGCTTACTGTCAAAGTGTCCACTGGTACTGCTCCCTGCGACAAGCCTGCTTTCATGCGGATATACAGTGTCCTGTTGCTGACTTGTCCGCTCACAGCAGGAATGTTCAGTACCTGCGAGCCGGAAAAATTGCCTCCGCCTGTAAGTGATATTTCGAAATTCTGTGGAGCAGTAACCTGTACGTTTCCCGATAAGCCGGTACCATTAATCAGCAGCGATTCGATAGCCGAAGGTCCGTTGCCTTCCACATAACTGAATGTATTGATATTAGTGCGTGAAACCGAAAAGGCATTTGCCACTTCGGCAAAACGGAAAAACCTGCTCGTGCCGATGTTTTCGGAATTGCTTACGCCGTTTGTGCCTGATGTGCCATACAGCAGTTCGTAAGTGCCGGTTTGTGTGGTACTACCGGTAATGCTGTTAAACGGATAAATAGCAGTAGGGCGCGAAATACTCACTTTGCTGTTTGTGAAATTTCCTGAAGTGATAAGACTCCAGTATTCAGTAGTACTTGCTGATTGTATTAATCCGGAAAAACTGCCTCCTGCATTGGCTGCGAAGGCCTGGACAGTTGCAGTAATGGTCCCTGTGCCTGTTGCAGGATTTTCCAGACTAAATGGATAATATCGCGGATTTGTGTAATAAGTGCCTGTGCCAACAGGAAATTTGTAAGCCGCTGCAGCACTCGAAGATGCCGGTAGGTTACGCTGAATAGGGCCACTTATATAAGCAGATGCCGAGCCTCCCACAATAGCATTTGCCGAAGTGTTGGTTATTCTGAGTATGTTGGTCGAAGTGGTAGCAACGACACCACTTTGCATATTTAAAACACCTGATACATTTGTAGCTGCTGAAAGAGTGAAATTTCGTCCTGCGTTAATAGTGAGATTTTCAGCATTGGTCAGGCCGTTTCCACTCACCTGATCCCATGGGCTGTTGTATACATAGTTGGCTGTGGGGCTGTATGTTCGCACTCCGGTTGTTTGGATACTGCCACTTGTTCCACTGTTGGATATTCCCTGAGTGTTTGCAGTGATGATGGTGGCATTGCTATTCAGTGTAAATGTACCGTTTGAACCATTTAAAATTGATGTGCCAAAATCAACTGTCGATAAAGGGTTTATGGCGAAATTTACAGTATTGCTGATTGTTCCACCGTTTTTTAAATAAGTTTGAGTGCTGTTTCCGTTAAATGTAAATGTGTTGTTTGTTCCTGCACCGGTTTCTGTAATTGTACCACCCGTTTGTGTGAAATCCCCTGCAAGTAATAATTGTATTGAATTGTTGCTTGTGGCGCCACTCAGGTCAAGGGTGCCGTTGCTGATATTCAGGTCTCCACCAATAGTAATAATTCTGTCGATACCACCATTTTGAGCATAGTTGCCTCTTAAAATGCCACCTGTCTGTATGTAGTCGCCCGATATAGTTAGGTTGCCGGGTCCAGTGCCACCTATACTAATCGAATAGTTTCCGGTGTTTTGTATGCTGAAATTTCCATTGATTGTGTTAAGTTCTCCTGCCAGGGATAAGTCGCTTGTTTGGTTTGAGTTCCATGTGAAATTAGCAAATGATTGTGTAAGGCCGGCAGGAGTATTTGACGATATCCCTGAAACCAAAACAGTAGAATTTGTATTCCATGTTGCTGTTGGAATTGTGCCTCCATCACGATTGTGATTATAAGTACTTCCCGCGTTAAATGTAATACCTGTTCCGGAGAAAGTTGCGGTGTTTTGTACTTCTAATGTGCCGTTGATATTGGCAGTGTTGGCCACAAAGTTTGAACTTTCGGCTATGTTTAAAGTGCCATCTACAGTTAAGTTGTTTACAACTACTGAAGCCGAAGAAGCAGTTACATTGTGGCCGCTTTGTATAATTACTGATATGTCATTTGGTCCCGGGAGTCTTAATGCATTTGCCCAGTTTATGCCATTGTCTGAACTTTCCCAGGTGACTAAATTATCCCAACCTTGCCCGCCTGGGCGTGTGCGGTAGTGTAACGGAGGTGCAGGGTTTAAAGCAAACATAAATCCGCCGATATAGCTGCTTTGTCCGGTTAACCCAATATTCCCTGTGCCGGTCGATCCGGAAGTTGTTTTTATGATTGATGCAGCTGTGAGGTTTGTGTATTCTCCAGCAGTGTATGTGTAAATGCCATTCAATCCGCCTAAATCGTTAGATGTCCAACTATTGAAATTTGGAGTGGTGCCATCATTGTAAGACATTCCTATTTGCAATAACAGGGAGTTAGTAGTTGTGGTTGAAATGGCAGGTATTGAAATGCTGCTTGAATTTGTTACTGCTGAAATAGCAGCGTTTTGAGCATTGATAGGATTGCTAAGGTCGACACCTCGAAATGCCATAACAGTAGCTTTGACATTCGCGTTTGACCAGCCGGAAGGGACGACTGTGTATTCGGTAGGTTCCCAATCTACAGAAACAATTTTATAAAAAACCGCAGCCCGGTAATCGTTTCCTCCTATAGGCCCTGCTGTTAGTTGTATCCAGCCGCCCGAACTGTTGTCGTTAATAAAAGGGTCTGTTGTGTTGTTTTTTGTGTATTTTACAACCGTAAGTACCAATAGATCTCCAATTTCAACACCTGTGGGTTTGGTTACAGAGATGCTCCTTGCACGTGTACTTGCATTTCCGGTTGTGGTGCCAATCTGGCTTATTTGAGCGTAAGAAAATATGGAGCTAAGTGTAAATAATATTACAAATAGGGTTTTGAGTAAATTCGGGATGCGTTTGAAATTTGTCATATGTGTATTCCTGAATTGCATACTAAATGAATAAAAAATCAGATAAAAAACAGTGGTTTATAGCTTCTGCTATTAATGACATATCATTTGAAATTTATGTATTCGATAATTGCAGTAATAATTCGAGGCAAAATTACAAAAACTTCTGTTATTCAGCAAACATATTCTTTTAAAAATGAATAAATTACTACATCTTTATTGAGATTATTAATACAATTTGCAGGAAAAATTGTAACCGTACTTGTCGGATAAGCTGTTTTGAGTTTTAAGTTGCACATTGTCAGTTGTGTGAAAGCTGGTGTTGAGCCCTGTGTTGAGCGTGTGATTCAGAAATGAAATCTGTTTTAAGGAGTCGTTGTCGCTTATTTTTTCTCGTAATTTTAAGCACTTAGCTATTTTACCGGGTTTATAATTTATCTAATGAATGAAAAATGCTTCGGAATTATTAAGGCTGTAGTCATATTTGTGATTTAAATTATTGTTATACATATTTGTATTAGTTATAATCTGTATCGTTAAAGTGTTATGTAACAATATGTATTTGAGCTGATTTTTGTAGTATAAAAAATCATAAAAATGTAGTAAAAATTCCAGGTGCTTACAGATTGTAAGTAATAAAAAAAAACGATCACTAAATATATATTTAGCAATCGTTTTTTTGTGGAGTGATAGTGATGTCGGTATGTGAATTAACTTACAAGTTTGTTTTCGATGGCGTAATGTGTAAGTTCAACATTGTTGCTGAGTTTCAGTTTTTCAAAAATCCTCATTCGGTAACTGAAAACTGTGCTGATACTTAATTTCATTTCCTGTGCAATGTTTTTAATTTTTTCGCCCGAAGCAATTTTTATTAGTATAAACTGTTCTTTTTCGTTGAGTACACTAACGTTAGTGTCCGGGTTGTTTGGTACTAAGTCGAAGGCAAGTTGTTCGGCAAGGGTAGGGCTTATATATCTGCCTTTACTCTGAACTTTTCGAATTGCATTTACAAGCTCCTCCAATGCGGTGTCTTTACACAGATAGCCCGATGCCCCCGATTTGAGCGTTTTAAGTGCAAATTTATCCTCGGGGTGAATGGTTAGTATAAGAATTTGTACTTCCGGTTTCAAAGCTTTCAGTTCGGTAAGTAGTTCTATGCCGCATTTACCGGGCATGTTCATGTCGAGAAGTAGAACGTCGATGTCTGTTACAGGTACTTTGGCTAATGCCTCAGTTCCATCCTGTGCTTCGCCAACTACAGTCAGGTCGGTGGCATCTTTTAAAATCATTTTTAATCCTCGTCGGATTATTTCGTGGTCGTCCACTATAAAAACTTTAATCATTATTTTACTTTTTAAAAATAAATACCTGCTTGCTTTGGTTTTATTGCAATAGTATTGTTGTGTTGTATATATCGTTTTCTACTGATATAGCTACGATATAGGCACCTGTTTCGGTATTCGCATCGATTTCAGTATTGTTGCCCGAAGCTATCGAATGTTCCATTATAAATGATCCGTTTTGAGCATTGTAAAGACGAACCTTTGCTTTCTCCTTGTTAGGATTATCTATTACGAGGCGTTTGTTTGCACTGAAAACTTTTACCGATTTGGCTTTGTTATCTTTTATCTCTCTGTCTTTTTTGTTGTCGCTTTTATTGTCGTGGCTTAGTTCCGTAAGCATTACAAAGCGTTCTCTGATATCTCTTTCGTTGGCAGCGAATGTGTATGTTGAACCCTGTGCTAAAATATCGACGCTCTTTCCGGTTGCTTTGTCGTGAAGGTATAGTTTGTTGTAGTTCAAATGAATGTCGGTATGCGTAAATGTCATGGTGAAAGTTCCGTATGTGCCGGGTATAAATCCTAAAGCCTGTTGGTGGATGTTGGAGGAAGTGGAAATCTGAAATTTTCCATCGGGGCTAACAGCATATATCTGTGGTGCAGAGCTGTTTTCGTTGATGAATTTGTAGCCATCCCAACCATTGTCGAAGCCTTCGGTGGTGCCTTCAGCAGTAAACAGCCATAGTTGGTCGTAATATCCTTCGCCGCTTACTTCGATAAACGTACATGTTTTGCCTTCCTGTGAATACGACCATGCAAAACTGACTGATAATATCAGTGTTGCAATAAGCTTGGTGATGGTTGTCGTTTTCATTGCTTTTGTATTTATATTTTGCTTTAGGAATTTCAGTTGTTTTCTACTGATTCAAATATACTATAAATAGTAAGCTAATGTGCCTGAAATCAGGTGGTCGCATTTGTTGTAGTGGTTTGTCGTATTTTGTGCGACAATTATAACTGGCTTTGTTTGCGGACTTATTGTATGTATGGCTCTTTCTTGACCTTGTAATAGTTTATTGGTTCTAAATGTCGGATAATGAGCGCTTCATGTCTCAGTCTCGTGTGGGCGTCGCAATTGAATATGTAGTAAATAATTGCTTTTTCAGAAATTGCTACGACATATTGAAGTTTATTCGTTGTTTCGGGTTTTTGAAGAACTAATATATGCCTGATTTTATGTGTTGTATTTCACATTAAATAACATAATTATTTAGGATTATTAGTATTTGTTTCTCGATTTGAGCTTGTTTCTGTTTGGGCGATATGGCGGTTTTGTCGTACAAATTACAGTTAGCTATAATAAACAGTTTCGCAATATGCTGCTTTGTCGATACTGTGGCTTTGTAATAAAAAAATAATTTCACAATTATTTTTTTTCTTCTTTACTTTTTTTATTCAGGATAATGCATAAAAAAACAGCCTGAAAAATCAGGCTGTTTTAATCAAAGGGCATGCTTTCTTTAATCGAACAACAATGTCTTAATTAATGAGTTTGTGATCGATGGCATAATGTGTAAGTTCTACATTGCTTTTTACATTCAGTTTTTCGAAAATTCTGAGTCGGTAAGTGAAAACCGTACTGATACTTAAGCCCAGTTCGGCTGCAATGTCCTTTACTTTAGAGCCGCGTGCAATTTTGACAAGAATTTCATTTTCTCTGCGCGAAAGTTGTTCGTGCAATGCTCTGTTGTCGGGGACTACTTCGAAAGCGAGCTGCTCGGCAAGCGTATTGCTAATGTAACGGCCTTTGTTGTAAATTTTACGAATGGCCACTTCAAGTTCTTCAAGAGCAGTGTCCTTGCAGAGATAGCCCGAGGCTCCCGCTTTAAGAGTTTTGAGCGCAAACTTGTCCTCAGGATGAATCGTAAGTACCAAGATGTGAAGTTTAGGGCGTAATGCCTTGATTTCGGTGAGCAATTCTATACCACTTTTGCCGGGCATATTCATGTCGAGTACAAGTACATCGCATTCAGCTGTTCGCAATTTTTTCAGGGCTTCGTTGCCGTCGGCAGCTTCACCTACGACTGTCAGATCCGGAGCTTCTTTCAGAATCATTTTCAATCCCTGGCGAATAATTTCGTGATCGTCAACTATAAAAACTCTAATCATATTTGTGTGGTTTTAATGTCTTAACAATTAAGTGTGTGTGTTTGTTTAATGTACTTTGAAAAAACTCTTCGATTATTTTTTGATTATCCAACTTAAATGACATGAAATATGATTCATAAGGCCTTTCTGATGCCATTATACAGTTTCTAATAGTGACAAAAGTACAAAAGTTTTTTTTATAATCTTATTTTTATAGCTCAGTTTTCGTATTATCTTCCGTTTTTTTTTGCAAATTTTGTCCGCAATGACTACAATAGTTCGCGCTTTCGTTGTTTTTCTCATTGCAGGTGGGACAAATTTGCTTCATTTCACGTCTGCGCGACATTTCAACAGTCACAATGCCGGTGGGGATAGCAATAATGGCATAACCAATAAGCATAATTATTGAAGATACAAATTTCCCTAACATTGTATGGGGTACTATATCGCCATAACCCACTGTAGTGATAGTGATAATGGCCCAGTATATGCTTTGTGGAATGCTGCTGAAGCCATTGTTGCCTCCTTCGATGACGTACATTACTGTACCCAGAATAATGACAGTCACTAATACTGCTGATAGAAAAATGCTGATCTTGTAAATACTTGCTTTTAGTGAATGTATAAGCCAAAGTGCTTCGCTATTGAAACGTACAAGTTTCAGAATTCTGAATACACGCAATAGTCTGAGAACACGTACAACCAATAAATACTGATAGCCGAAAAAAATCAGGCTAAAATAACTTGGTAAAATGGCCAATAAATCAACTAATCCCCAAAAACTGAATATGTATTTTCTCGGATATCTGCTTACATAGATGCGGGTGAAGTATTCCGCAGTAAAAGCAAGTGTAAACAGCCATTCAGTAGCATCGAGTGATATGTCGATCCAGCGAGGTAGCCCGGGCATGCTGTCGATGGCTGCTACTAAAATACTTAACAGGATAAGCCAAAGCAATGCTACATCAAACTGTTTGCCTTTCGGAGTGTTACTTTCGAATATTATTTTATAAATTCTGTCTTTGTCAATCATTTTTTCTGAGTTAGGTTTACATTAAAACCCGGTGCTTTATAGCCCTTGGGAAGATAGTTTGCCGGTATGGTCGTTTGGCTGCCATCGCGCCCGGCACGATAATGTGGCGACATAATTTCAATGCCTCTTTCGTTGCAAATATCCTGTATGTGCTGATGTAGTTCCGAATAAATGTCCATAACTCTGGTAGGAGCATTGGTATAGCAATTAATCTGATAACTTACGTAAAAGTCTTCGAGGGATGTTTGCCATACAAATGGTGGAGGGTCTTTCAGAATCAGATTCGTTTTATTGGCTGCATCTGTAAGCGCCTGATGCATATCGCGCCAGGGTACATCGTAGCCAATGGTGACAGAAGTATTAATTATCAATCCCTTTTCTTCGGCCTCGGTGCTGTAGTTTACAGTGTTACCCGTGAGCAACGAAGAATTTGGTATGGTGATAATTTCGTTTCGGATATTGCGCATGCGGGTGACAAGTAGTGTTTTTTCGAGCACTATGCCGGTAGCATCGCCAATGTGTATGCGATCGCCGATTTTAAAAGGTCGCATATAAGTAATCACAAGACCGGCTACAATGTTGCCGATGGCCGAAGACGATCCCAGCGAGAACAACAAACCCATAAATACCGAAACGCCTTTGAAAATATCAGAATCGGACCCGGGCAGGTAAGGGAAAATCATGACAAACATAAATGCATATAGCAGAAACCTTAATATGCTGTAGGTGGGCATTGCCCAGTCGGCATGAAAGCCCGATAACTTGAGGTTGCCACTCTCAATTTCAGAAAATATATACTTTACGAAGCGGATAAAATACTTCATCACAATATATATAACCACGATACTGAATAAGTTGGGCAGATATTCCCAAACGGCTAAAAAAACGGCTCTGAAAGGCGACCATATAAGTCCGAATAGCGTGTCGGCCCAACCTTTTGTAAATGGGAAAATGCTGAAAATGATGGGAAGTGTGATGTAAAGCAGGATGATATACACAAACCAACGAAAAATTTTAAAAAGGAAAAGAAAAATACTTAGTTCCTGATCTTCGGTCAGAAAAGTGTAGTCTTTGTATGCAAGTTTACGAAGCCATTTGTCTTTTTTGATTTCGATAAATGCCTGTGCTTTTTTAAATCCAATCCCTATGAGTTTAAAAAATAATACAGCCAATGCCAAAACCAATATCACAAGTCCAATACGGGTTAAAATCTTTACTATGCTTTTTTCGCTTTTGGCTTTTTCTATTGCCTGTAAAATCTTGTTGCGAAGTTCTATTGCCAGTTTCTTCGAATCGCTATCATACCACAAAGCCTCAGTTTCGGAGATGCTTAGCACTATTATATCACCATATACAATGTCGTGAGCATTTTCAGCCGGAATTATTTGCAGCGAATCGGGGCGGAAAAGGTCATCCTCGACGAGCATTTTAATTTTTTTGCTGATATTTTCTGCTCTTTCACGCGGTGTCGATGCTCCAAGTTTGGTATAAATATGGTATATGGTATCGGTTCCACCTACAACAACCGGATATGCCACTGCAGTTGTTCGCAGCGAGTCGATGCTTTTTTTCTTTTCGGCCATAAGCTGAGCCTCTTCACGTTCGATGTCAGTCAGCTGTTTTTGCAAGTATTGCCTTGTCGTGAGGTCGCTTATGCTCAGGGACTCAATGCGTTTTTCGAGTTCAACTTTTCGTACCGAATCTTTAAGTCTTTGTTGCTCAATTTGTTCAAACTTTTGCTGATATTCTTCGAGCAGACTTATATTGGCAATGTCTGTGCTGTCCTTCTGTGCTGTTAAATGACTGGCGCTGATAAGAAGAATGACTATACTTAATAAAAGTTTTTTCCTCATAATGGTTAATTGTAGATGGTTATTCAGGATATTGGTTGCTGTAAAAATAAAGTGTGATAAGTTACTTCTGTTACTTTTTCAAATTTTCGTGGTATCTGTATTTGGTAATTTCTTCGATAAGTGCATATGGTATTTCTTCGTCGTTGGGAAACTGAACTGCGCCCTTCGAGTGTTTCCATTCGCTGAGTTTTTCGCTAAAGGCCTCGATGCCCGAAGGGGCAGGATAAAATCCAATGTGGTTTTTCTGAGCTTCAAAATGAACCAAAAGTCCGTTAAACACAAATGTGGGCATGCCATACGATATTTTTTCAGTGGCAAGTGGCGCTACATTTCGTATTGTTGCCCTGATCTTATTTAGTTTTGTGGCAATATAAACAGGAAATGTGGCTATGTATTGGTCTATGTCCGGATAATTTGTCATGTATCAAGCTTTTATGAATAGCTGGCAATAAATGCAAATGTATGTATTATCCCTGAATTTACAATGCTTTAGGTTTGTTTTTCAATTATATGTAAATTTATTTGTAATCATTGTAAAAATGTAATTTTCTACTTTTAAATATTGTCTAAAACATTATCAATCTATTAGTTGCGGGAGATGTTTTATTGTTGTATTTTTGCGCCCGAAATACAAAAAAAACAATTTACAAAATGAAAAACGGAAATCCCGCAGTGGTTGGTCTGGCCGGTTTTGGCATGACTACTTTTCTTCTTCAGTTACACAATCTTGGCCTGGCAGGCTGGGGACCTGTGCTTGGCATGGGAATTATTTTTGGTGGTTTGGCTCAGTTGATTGCCGGCTTTCAGGAACAAAAAATGGGTAATAGCTTTGGTTACAGTGCTTTTGTGTCGTATGGTGCTTTCTGGATTGGACTGAGCATTATCAAACTTATGAATCATTTCAATGTGTATCCTTCGTCAACTGCTGATGTGGGTTTTTACCTTTTGGGCTGGACGCTTTACACCGTGATTATGTTTATTGCTTCGCTGCGTGTACACAAGGCAATGACTTTTACTTTCGGAACATTGCTCATTGGCTTTATTCTGCTGGTGCTTGAGCATTTTTATTTCCCTGCGCTCAAAACGCTGGCTGCTATCGATCTGATTGTGTGTGCTTTTGCTGCATGGTATATGATGGCCGGCATTATTATCAACGATTTAGCCGGAAAAACCGTGTTGCCAATGGGCAAGAAAATTATCGGTTAAATATTTTCTCCAGAAATAGTTCGGTAAGACGCGAGATTGGCAAATGATCCATATTGTCGATGAGCGTTTTACCGAATTTTTTATAATGACTATTCGTTTTGTCGGTTTCGATCATAAAAAAACGGGCGAAAATATGCCGGTGCGTGAGAATGTGTTTGAAATCGTAATATGTACCGCTGATTTTTAAAGCCGATGCTTCAGGAAAAAGGGATTTAAATTCATCATGCTCAATTAATTCGTCGATAGTAAACAATCTTTCCGATTCGATAAGCGGAAACTCGTAGAGATTTTTCCAGATATCCTGGCTTTCTCTTTTTTGAAGATATGTTTGATTTTCGTGTTTTATAAAAAGATAGTTGAAATAGCGGGCTTTGATTTTGGTTTTCCGCTCTTTCACGGGCAGCTTGTCAACCGAAGTCGTTTTCAGAGCTACACAGCTATCCTTTAGCGGACAAATTCCGCAATCGGGGTTTACAGGCACACACTGCAAGGCTCCGAATTCCATAATGGCCTGATTGTGCGTTCCTGCATTTTCTGAATCGAGCAGTTCTGCGGCCAGCGCTGCAAATTCCTTTTGTCCGCGCGGACTGTCTATGGGGCTGTCGATGCCGAAAAGTCGCGACAGTACACGATATACATTTCCATCTACCACTGCGTATGGCTGATTGTAGGCAAACGAAGCAATGGCAGCTGCGGTATAAGTGCCAATGCCCGACAGTTTCAGTATGTCAGCATGATTAAGTGGAAATTGTCCTCCATAATTCTCCGCAATCTGCCTTGCTGCTTTGTGCAGATTTCGAGCACGCGAATAATAACCCAGTCCCTGCCAGTATTTCAAAACCTCCTGTTCTTCGGCTTTTGCCAGCGAAAGTACCTCCGGAAAACGTGATACAAATCGTAGATAATAATCCATTCCCTGAGCTACCCGTGTTTGTTGAAGTATGATTTCTGAAATCCATATCAGATATGGATCGGAAATGTTGCGCCAGGGCAAATCACGTTTGTGTCTGTGATACCAGTCTTGAAGGGCGAGGGAGTAGGACTGAAGCTGCATACTTTTTTGATTTAGGCAACAAAAGTAAAAAATGAAATGCAGCTATCAAAGCCATGTTGTTAATATATTGTTTTGTTGTTATATTTTTACAACTGTTCTGTCATCTGTGTTTGGTTTTTGTTGTTTTTGCGGTGATGTAAATGAATTTTGTTTGCTTAAATCTGTACAACTTTCTTACATTTCTATCTGTATTGCGGCTCTTGTTTGTTATTTCTTCTTAAGTTGTTGTCTTTTAGGTTTATATAGTGCTTGTTTCCCTGGTTTTTGTTTGCGTTGTTTGACGGGATTAGGTTTTAAGACTTTTTTTTTATACTTTTGCAACCATATGGAAACTGTAAAATACTTCAGAATAGTAGTTCTACATTATCTTTTTCACTTCTTTTATACTGAAAGAACAATACCTCCCTGCAGATTTTAAATGTTCAGTGTGTTTCTGAATTTTGAAATGCATTTTCCTCATCATGTACCTGAAATTGAGTTTGCTTCAATGTGTTTTGCATATTAAAGTACAGCCTGCAATTTCGACAAATAATCATTAATTAAATATGTTTTCTGATGTTTTGAATTTTTAAATTATTAATTTTCGGAATTGATGGATATACTTTTGATATATTGACTGTGTTGTTGTCTGTTGTCAGTTGCAAAAACTATTTTAGTTTTAGTTGATTTTGATATAGTTATATAAAAAATTACTTAATATCTCTCACGCTTATGATTCTCAAAAAAAAATTATTATTGTTATTTCTTACGACTTCTGTCTGTGTCTTCTCGCAAAAGGACTTTGTGAAAATAGGAGGAGCTTTACGTTACAATCTGTATGATAAAAGTTGGGTTGATGATAAAACCGACCCGCAATTAGCATGGGATACCTGGCGTATAAATGTCGATGCTCAGGTTGCCGGAATTGATATGAGCTTCGAATATCGTTTTTATCCGGCCGACGACAGTCATTTTATTCATCATGGTTGGTTGGGCTACGCTTTTAACGACGATTTGTACATGAAATTAGGGGTATCACAAGTGCCTTTTGGTATTTCCAAATTTGCTTCTCATTCATGGTGGTTTCAAATTCCATATTATGTTGGTTTGGAGGATGATTACGATATGGGGCTGAAGTTCGATTATACAGGAATCGAAAATCTTACGCTCAATATTGCATATTATCATCAACCCGAACCACAGGGGGCTTCAAATTACTCTTCGCGTTATTCCTATGATATCACACCAACTGCTACTGCCAGTGTTGTGGAGCACGGTCAGTTTAATTTACGTGCTGCCTATCAGCTTAACGATAATATCGAATTGGGATTGTCGGGTCAGTATGGACGCAATTACAATAGTGTTTTACAAAACAGCGAAGTATCAACAGCCTTTGCCGGACACTTGGTGGCCGATTTTGGGAATTTCAACTTCAAAGGAGAATATGTAAATTATAATTATGGAGCCAGGGATAATTTGGGCAATACGCTCGATAAAATTCAAATGAGTGCATATGGTTACGATTATAATATTGCCACCAGGGGAAGCATTTATGTGGCAGGCCTTGCATATTCTATTAATGTAGACTTTGGTCCGGTTACCAATATTCAGCCCTATTTGGATTATTCCATGATAAATAAATCTGCAAACGGGTTTGAAACAACGCAACATTTTGTGCCTGGCTTTTTAATCACTGCCGGTAATGTATATACTTATGTTGATTATGCTTTGGGTAAAAATAATGCATGGTTGGGCGAATGGACTAATGGGCTTGCAGAAGGCTCGCCAACAGCAAAATGGGAGTCGAGGTTTAACATAAACATGGGTTTTTACTTTTGAGTTATAACGAACAAAATTTGATTTTAATGGAAAATTCCGTAAAAACGAAAATCAGGGTCGAAGAGTTATCTCTGATTTTCGGTAAAAATAAAAAACTAAAAGAGAAAGCGCTGGAAATGCTTAAAACAGGAGTTTCCAAAGCCGAAATTTTAAAATCCACAAAGTGCACAGTAGGAGTTAATAATGTAAGCTTCGATGTGTACGAGGGCGAGATTTTCGTTGTCATGGGGTTGTCAGGAAGTGGAAAGTCCACTTTAATCCGTTGTCTTAATCGCTTACACCGACCTACATCGGGTCGTGTGCTTGTAAATGACTACGACATTACAAAAGAAACCAATAAGGAGTTGTTGCAAACCCGCAGAACTGAGATGAGTATGGTTTTTCAGAGCTTTGGTTTACTGCCTCATCGTAATATCATCGAAAATGCAGCTTTTGGCTTGGAATTAAGGGATGAGCCACTTGATTCTCGTTTGAAAAAAGCACAGGAAGCTCTTAATACTGTTGGACTACAGGGCTATGAACTTAAATTCCCGTCCGAACTATCAGGAGGAATGCAGCAGCGTGTAGGTTTAGCGAGAGCATTAGCCAACGATCCGGAAGTGTTACTTATGGACGAATCTTTTTCGGCGCTGGATCCGCTTATAAAGTCGGATATGCAGGATGAACTTTTGCAAATTCAGGAGAAAGTAAAGAAAACTATAGTTTTTATTACCCACGATTTGGATGAGGCTTTTAAATTGGGCGACCGTATTGCAATTATGAAGGATGGTGTTATTGAACAAATTGGTACAGCAGAAGACATTATTACTACACCCGCAAGTGAGTATGTGGAGGCTTTTGTCGAAAAGGTTGATCGAAAAACAATTATTACTGCCGGGAAATTAATGTTCGAAAAACCCACAGTTATTATTTACGGTAAGGATGGTCTCGAAGCGGCTTTAAGGAAAATGAGGACTGTTTCGGTGGATGTATTACCGGTTGTGGACAAAGATAGAAAGTTTCTGGGCTTTCTGTGGCTCGATGATTTGGTTAAAAATGATAAAAGTCAGAATCATTCACTTGATGCAATTATCCGCACCAATGTGCATAGTATTCACAAAGAGTATACGGTTGAAGAAATGCTTCCACTGATCACTGAGAACAAATCGCCTTTAGCAGTGGTGAATCAGGAAAATGGGAGACTTGAAGGTGTCGTGTCGCAAACTTCAATTATTATTGAGTCAACAAGGTACGATAATAAAGATATTGATAAGTTAAAATCTCAGGCAAAAGAATTTTTTAAATGGAAAAAATAATAGACGTTGGAACATACATTGAAACAGGGATTAATTCTCTGGAACAGAACTTCTCATTTTTATGGACAGCAATTGATGATGGGATAAGCTGGTTGGTTGACAATATGAATCACTTGTTTTTGCTTTTCCCTCCATGGTTGGTGGTATTGTTGGTTGCTGTATTGGCATATTATCTGAAGGCAGGTAAGAACAGATTTAATAAGCAGGGCTTAAAAAGTGCTATCGGATTATCTTTTTTTATCATCCTTGGATTTAGTTTTATCTTTCTGTTAGGATATTGGAAAGAAGCGGTGCAAACTACAACTCTGGTTTTGGTCTCTACTTTTATTGCACTTTTGTTTGGAATTCCGTTTGGCATCCTGACTGCTAAAAGTAAAATTGCCGATGCTCTCATTCGACCCGTACTCGATTTAATGCAGACTATGCCTGCCTTTGTGTATTTAATACCTGCAATATTCTTTTTCAGCGTAGGAAACTCTCCGGGTGTCATTGCCACTGTGATATTTGCTTTGCCGCCAGCCGTCAGACTCACCAGTCTTGGTATTCGTAATGTGCCTGCCGAAACTATTGAGGCCGGATACGCTTTCGGAGCTACCGAAAGTCAGATTTTGTATAAAATACAGCTTCCATTAGCTATGCCTACAATCTTAGCCGGAGTAAATCAGGTAATCCTTTTGGCATTGTCGATGGTGGTTATTGCCTCTATGGTTGGTGCCGAAGGACTCGGAAGTGTGGTATATCAGGGTATACAGCAAAATGATATTGCTAAAGGTTTTGAGTCGGGATTAAGCATTGTTATTCTGGCAATTATACTCGATAGAATTACACAATCAATAGGATCAAAAAAATAAATTTTTAAATATATATATATATGAACAGATTATCAAAATTAGTGAGTGCTGTTATTCTAATAGCCGTTGTTGTTTTTTCGTTTGCCGCATGCAATACGAAGAAAAAGGATGCAAAACAGGAGCAAATGAAGGTTACAATCCTTTATCCAAATTGGGCTGAGGGTATCGCCTTTACATATTTAGCCAAAACAGCTCTCGAAGAATATGGATACGAAGTTGTACTTTATAACTTAGAGCCGGGTTTGATTTATGGTGAATTATCAAAAGACAATTCGAAAGGCGATGTGTTAATGGATGCGTGGCTTCCCAATACACACAAAGATTATTGGGCAAAATATGGTGATAACTTAGTAAAGTTAGGCGAAGCATTTAGCAACGGAACCACCGGCCTGGTTGTTCCCTCGTACGTAAGTATTAATACTATTGAAGAGCTGAATGCCCACAGAGATGAGTTTGAAGGAAAAATTTATGGTATTGGTAGTGGGGCAGGTATTCATGCTAATACATTGAAGGCTATTGATGCATATAATTTGAACTTTGATCAGATTACATCGAGTGGACCTGCTATGGTAGCAAGCCTCGAAAAAGCTATCAGAGACAAAAAATCTATTGTCATTACAGGCTGGAAACCTCATTTCATGTGGGATAAATTTGACCTGAAATATTTGGTTGATAATAAAGGTGTGTATCCAAAAGATGCATGTGAAATTATCTCGCGTCGTGGTTTTGAACAGGAAAAACCTGAAGCGGCAAGATTCTTCAAAAACTTTAATTTGAGTGAAGAGGAGCTTTACTCACTTCTTACCGCAATTGAAGAGAATGGTGAAGAAAAAGGTGCCAAAAAATGGTACGAAGCAAACAAAACTTTGGTTGATAGTTGGAAATAACGACTTCTAAAGTGTAAAAATAAAACACACCCCGTACGAGATTTCTCTCATGCGGGGTGTATTCGTTTAATACCTGCTGGTCAAACCAGTCAGCTATTTATTGTATTATTGAATAAATCCACGTTTGCGAAGCAGTGCTTCGGGGTTGGGGTCACCACCACGGAAGGTACGATATAGTGTCATCGGATCGTCGGAACCGCCTTTTTCAAGTACATTGCGACGAAAAGCAGTGGCTACTTCTTTGTTATAAATGTCGCCTGTTTCTACAAATGCCTGATATGCATCGGCATCGAGTACTTCGGCCCATGTGTAGCTGTAGTAGCCTGCCGCATAACCTCCACCAAAAACATGGTTGAAATAAGTACTGCGGTAACGAACAATAATTTCTGGAATCATACCGATGCGTTCGAGCGATGTTTTTTCAAACTCTCGCACGTCAAATGAACTTGTATCTTTCATCATATGATAATCCATATCGAGCAAGGCAGCCGACAGAAGTTCGGTCATTACAAAACCCTGATTAAAAGTGCCTGCTTTCTGAATTTTCTCGATCAGCTCATTGGGAATTACTTCGCCGCTTTCGTAATGCAATGCATAAGTTTTCATTACATCGGGTTCGAAACACCAGTTTTCCATAATTTGTGAGGGTAGTTCCACAAAGTCGCGCGATACATTGGTAGCACTTACCGAAATATATGTGGTTTGCGAAAGCAATCCATGCAGTGCGTGACCAAATTCATGGAACAGGGTTTCCACCTCATCCATGTTAAGTAGCGAAGGTTTATCGGCAGTTGGTTTACTGAAGTTTCCTACATTAATAATAACGGGTCGGTGATTTTTACCATCTTTTTTAAACTGTTCGGTGATATTATTCATCCATGCACCACCACGTTTTCCTGGGCGTGGGAAATAGTCGGTGTAAAGTACGCCAATAAGTGAGCCATCGGCGTCGGTAACTTCAAACATTTCCACATCGGCGTGGTAAGTGGGCATGCTTTCGAGTTTTTTGAATTTCAGTCCCCACAGTTTCCCGGCTAAGTCGAATGCACCTTTGCGCACATTGTCGAGTTTAAAATACGGGCGAAGTTCTTCTTCGTCGAGGTCGTATTTCGCCTTGCGGAGTTTTTCGGCATAAAACCACCAGTCCCATGCTTCGAGTTTTTCGCCTTTTCCTTCGGCATCCATCAGTTTTTGTAGTTCATAAGCTTCTGCTTTGGCTTGTTTTACAGCAGGTTCCCACACTGTTTTCAGAAAATCGTACACGGCCTGTGGCGTTTTGGCCATTGTGTTGTCGAGGATAAATGCTGCAGGAGTTTCGAAACCAAGCAGTTGAGCGCGCTGAACACGCAGCTTCATGATGGTGTTAATGTTTTCCTTATTGTCGTTGGCATTGTCGTTGTCGCCACGATTGGCATAAGCCATCAGAAGCTCTTTGCGGAGTTCGCGGTTTTCGCTGTACTGTAATACCGGAATAAAACTCGCCTTTTGAGTTGTAAAAAGCCATTTTCCTTCCATTCCGGCAGCTTTGGCTTCTTCAGCAGCAGCCTGACGCACGCTTTCGGGCAGTCCGGCCAGGTCAGCTTCGTTTTCAACTACTTTCTGAAAAGCATTTGTTTCGGCCAATACATTTTGTCCGAAAGCCAGCTCGGCTAATCCGAGTTCTTTGTTGATAGCTCGTAGTTTTTCTTTATCTTCGGCCGACAGGGCTGCGCCACTGCGTACAAATCCTTTGTAGTATTTCTCGAGCAAACGCTGCTGTTCGGTAGTAAGTTCCAACGATTCACGACTTTCATAAAGTGCCTTTACACGTTCGAAAAGCTTGTCGTTGAGGTACATGTTGTCGTTGTGCTCTGTAAGCATCGGCGATACTTCATTCGCAATTTCAGCCATTTGGTCGTTGGTTTCAGCCGAATAAAGGTTGAAAAATACCGACGAAACTTTCGAAAGCAGCTCACCGCTAAAGTCGAGTGCTTCGATAGTGTTGGCAAAGGTAGGAGCTTCAGCACTATTTGCAATGGCTTCTATTTCAGCTTGATGTTGTTTAATGCCTTCTTTGAAAGCCGGAAGGTAGTGCTCTGTTTTAATTTTTTCGAAAGGTGGTGCGCCGTACTCATTTTCGTACGCGGCAAAAAACGGATTATCGGTTTTTGCACATCCCACCAGCAAAATTCCTGTCATGATGATAAATGCTAGTTTTTTCATTTTCAATTGATTTTAAATATGATTGATACAATTTGAAAGCAAAGATATATAAATTTTTGTGATTGTGTTGGCTCTAAGTGTTGGATAATAATAATATAAGTTTTATTTGAGGGTGTAAAAAATATAATGTGTTGACTGATCGTGATTCATTTAACATGAATAATTTGTTGTTTTTCAATATGCCAAAGTTCTGAATATGTCAATTTTAGGCTTTTAATTGTAAAACTAAAAGCTTTCTGAATATTTATTTTATAGCTATTCATTAATAAGCAATTGGAAGTAAATATTGTTCTGATCTATTATTCAGGTCAATATTTGCTTCCAATTACTAAAATGAATCACAACCTACCTCCTCCCAGTCATAATCAATACAAAGCGTTGTCATTCAAAGCGTAGCGAAGAATCTAAGAGGCTTAGTCAGTCAGTAGTAAGGATGAAGAAGTTAGGTCTACTATATGTAAAGAAAATGAGATGTGTAACTTATTTCAACCCTTCCATTTCAACCATTTCATTCACATCGGCATGGTAATCCACATTTTGAAACCCGAAGCCAAAAAGTTTTTTAAATTCTTTGCTATAAGTTTTCAGGTCGGCAGTTTTGCTGATGTTTTCTGTACTTACATTTTCCCAGAGTTGACTCACTTCTTCCTGTACATCGGGACGCATTTCCCAATCGTCGATGCGGATACGTCCGGCTTCGTCAAGCGGAACAATGTGTTGTGAATTGTAAAGTTTTTCGGCAAATAGTCGCTGAATCTGCTCAATGCAGCCTTCGTGCAAACCCTTTTCTTTCATTACTTTGAACAGGATGGAAATATACAGCGGAATAACCGGAATAGCTGCACTCGCTTGTGTTACCAGGGCTTTGTTGACCGAAACGTAAGCTTTTCCGCCTTTAGCACTGAGCTTTTCAGTAATCTTGTAAGCTGTTTTCTCCAAATGACCTTTTGCTCGACCAATGGTGCCTTTGCGGTAAATTGGTTCTGTAATCGATGGTCCGGTGTACGAATATGCCAGCGTGATCAGATTATCGGCAAGTACACCGGCTGCGTTCAGTGCATCGATCCACATTTCCCAGTCTTCGCCGCCCATTACAGCCTCTGTGTTGGCAATGTCCTCGTTGGTAGCAGCTTCTATATTTATTTCGCTTACTTTGCCCGTGTGAAAATCAACCGTTTTGTTGCTGTAGACAATGCCGATAGGTTTCAGTGTGGAACGGTGCAAAACTCCTGTGACAGGATGCATACGCACAGGAGAAGCCAGACTGTATACAATCATATCCACCTGACCTAAATCGGCTTTTATAAGTGCTATTGTTTTTTGTTTTATTTCGTCCGAAAAAGCATCGCCATTGAGGTTTTTGGCATAAAGACCATCGCTTTTGGCTGCTTTGCTAAATGCTGCGCTATTATACCAACCGGCCGAAGCTGTTTTTCCGGCTTGTGGCTCTTTTTCGAAAAACACACCAATAGTGGCTGCGTCCGAAGCATAAGCCGCTGTAATGCGCGAAGCCAATCCAAAACCCGTAGATGCGCCAATTACAAGCACTTTTTTCGGACCACTCACTTTTCCTTTCGCTTTTACGTACTCAATCTGGTTCAGTACATTTTGTTCGCAGCCCGTTGGATGCGCGGTAAGGCTCAGAAAGCCTCTCATAGTTTGTTTTACAATCATTCTTAAAATCTTTTTTTTACCTTATAATATAGTCGTGACAGGTATCTGCACACTATTTGAAATTTTGTGCAAAATTACAATCATTTCAAATAAATGCCAAATAAATTACGACATTATTTACTTTCTGGCGCTTTTGTAGCGTAATCGTATCGAACAAAGTGAAGTATATACTCTGTGATAAATCCGTATTAAACTGAAAAGAAAACTGATTTTTTGTTTACGATAAACCTTCGGTACTTCCGACATTTTTCATGTCTGTTTCCCCTCTGTAAATATATGTATCAAACGTTCGGCATAGCCGTATCATATAGGCTACATATATATAGTTTTTCCAAGGATATCCCATATCATTATTAATATGGGATATCTTTATGATAAGATTATGTTTAAATAATGATATGCTTTGTTTATTATTTAATATGCCACCTGTTTGCTCTCTATATACTTTACAGAAAAACTTGAAACCGATTCATTGACTAGTACCGGCGTATTTTTAGTCACAACTAAAACATTGCGTCCCAGGTAGTCAAAAATAAATAATTCCGAAAAATGACAAACACAATTATTCTACCAAATTGACATGTTTTTTGTATGTATGAAAAATTGAATGTAGTATCTTTGTTTGGTTAATTATTTGTCTTTTTAAATGATATATCAATGAGGATAAAAAAAGAATTTATTGTTGCCATTTTATTGTCAGGTGGACTGAGTTTTTTCGGGAATAATGAATTGGCTGCTAAGCCGGTCGAAAAGTCAGTGTTTAAGTTGCAAAATCCGGATTTTAAAACCAGTCCTTACACCGGAATGACCCGTGAGCACTGGAAAGATGCAGCTACTTATATGCTCGAAGGGGCTTTTGGCTATATTCATTTGCTCGACGATGCAATGAAATTTCCCAAGCAGCACGAAATTACTTATCCGCGAAATGCAGGACAGGTGCCTACCGAAAAACTTGAAGGGCTGAGCCGGACGCTTTTTGTGGCAGCGCCACTGCTAAAGGAAAATCCTGATTTGGTGCTTAATAATATCAAGGTGGCCGATTATTATCGTCATCAGATTTGTAATTTGTTTCGCCCCGAAAGCGAATCGTATATAAAACACCGTGCGCGAAATGGTGGCCCGAGTCAAAATCTGGTGGAATTTGGAGCATTGGCCATTTCCATGTCGGCTGCGCCCGATGTGCTTTGGGAGCCGCTTGCAAAAGCTCAAAAAGATTCGCTGGCTGCGCTCATGATTAGTTATGGCGATGGTCCGACAGTGGATTCGAACTGGAAGTTTTTCAATATTTTTGTGCTGAGCTTTTTTAAAAAACAGGGATACGAAGTAAATGACAAGCTCTTGCAGGAATATCTCGATAAATCGCTAAAGCATTATCGTGGTTATGGCTGGTACAACGACAGTCCGGCCTACGATTACTACAGTATGTGGGCTTTTCAGATGTATGGAATTTTGTGGGCTGAATATTACGGTGACTTTTTCCCTGCGCAGGCTACGAAATTCCGTGAATATTTTGCCGATCTCGAAGATAATTATTCTTATTTATTCGCACGCGATGGTAAAATGAATATGTGGGGTAGGAGTATTTCGTATCGTTATGCTGCAGCCACTGTGTTTCCGCTTATGGCTTTCGAAAAAGATCAGAATACGAATTGGGGCTGGATGAGGCGAATTGCTTCTTCCACCATTCTGCAGTTTTTTACACATCCTGATTTTATGCAGGATGGCGTACCTACCCTTGGGTTTTATGGTCCTTTCGAGCCTGCAACACAAATGTACAGTTGTCGTGGCAGTGTGTATTGGGGCGGTAAAATATTTCTCGGTTTGCTGGTTCCTGCAAATCATCCCTTCTGGAACGAAAAAGAAAATGAAGGAGCATGGGAAAAAGATCTTCAGAAAGGAAAAGTGTATAATAAATTTCAGCCTGGATCGGATTTGCTAACTACAAACTATCCGAATATTGGCGCTTCCGAAGTGCGCTCGTGGTGTCATGAAACCGTTGCCGGTGACTGGCAAAAATTCCGCAGTACCGAAAACTACAATCGTTTGGCTTACAACACAGCTTTCCCGTGGCAGGCTGATGGCAAAAGGGGAGAGGTGGCCATGAATTATGTGGTGAAGAATAAAAAAGGCGAATGGGAAGCTTTACGACTATATACCTTCAAGAGCTTTGAGAATGGTGTTTATTATCGCGATGCGGAGTTGGAAACCAACAGAAATCTTAAATTTAAACTGGCTGATATCACTTTGCCCGATGGCATTTTGCGCGTGGATAAAATTTATTACGATAAAACCGATGCAGCAACTGAAAAGTTCGAAGTGCGTCTGGGGCATTATGCGCTTCCTCAGTTTGCAAAACCTATGCGTGACCGCACATGGGATCATGGCCCGCATCGTGTAAAGACTATCGACAACGGACAATATCAGCTTGCTATGATTCCCTGGAGGCAATGGGGCGAAATGCAATTTGTACATGCTACCGGTCTGCATCCCGAGAGCAATGCAAGTGCTGTGATCAATGCTTACGATACTTTTGATACAGATAAAAAGAACTGGAAAATTTACGTAACGCTACAACTGTGGAAAAAATCGGGTGAGAAGTGGAAAACAAAATCGATACTTCCTGTAAAAAGAGTAAATGTGGCCGACGATGGAAATAGTGTGGAGATCGTTTTTCGGGATAAAACGAAAAAAGTTGTTATGCTGAAATAGATCTTTGTATAAGAATACAGTTGGCTTATAAGTCAAAGGAGGCTGTCTTAAATGTATTTTTATTGACGCAAATTACGCAAATACTACAATTTTGATATTCTATATTGTATTGAATATCAGAATGTAATGATTTGCGAAAATTTGCGTTTTTTTTGCGTAATTTGTTTTCCGCTTTCTTTTGAGTCAGCTTCTTTGTGTTATTATGTGTACATTTTTCCATTCGAGAAATTTAATCAGGACTATTAAATGTATGGCTTTTATATTCGTTCCACTTATTTGACCTTTTTTTCTACATCGACCGTTTTTATTCCCTTTATATTTGTGTTCGTAATACACTTAAAAAATTACTTATCATTTAAATTTAATTATCATGAAAAAAACTTACTTATTAATTATGGCGTTCTTAGCCATATTTGGAGGTTTATGGGCGCAGACAACTGATGTCACTGCAACCTACCTTACAAATGCAGATTTTGAAACCACACCAACTGGTGTGACAGTGGATAATACTATTTATGACGTACCCGGTTGGGGTGAAACACCGGCTGCCGGAGTGCTGAATTATAGCAAGCTCGGCACATTGGCATACGAAGAGGTAAATACTGTTTTAGGAACTGTTCCTGCAAACGGTAGTTCAGTAACTGACGCTAATACATCGCTATTAGGTTTAAAAGTGCATTGGGGACCAGCAACTTTATCTTTATCTCAAACAATAGTAAATCTCCCTGCAGGAAAATATACACTAACATGGGATTCTTATTTGGCTCAGGTTGTTACAAGCCAATCAAGTATGTGTGGTTATATAATTGATGAGGTTGCTACCTATGACCCGCTTCCAACTACAGTTGATACATGGAAAAATCACAGTCTTACATTTACTCTTCTCACAGCAAAAGATGTGACTATTAGTTTAGGATACAATAAAACAGCAAATGTGGGATCAACATCAAGTCCGATTTT
Organism: Paludibacteraceae bacterium; assembly: GCA_016937795.1. Classification (GTDB taxonomy): domain Bacteria; phylum Bacteroidota; class Bacteroidia; order Bacteroidales; family Paludibacteraceae; genus Paludibacter. The sequence continues at coordinate 76,732 of JAFGVV010000049.1, read as the reverse complement.
TTTTGCTGACAATGTGAAATTGCTTAAGTTTGATCAGGTTGATAAAACTGCACTTGAAGCATTACTTGTTACTGCCAATACCATGAAAGCAGATCCACAGCCTGTTGGTACATCAACTGTTTATACTGACTTAGATGCAGCAATAACTGCTGCGCAGTTGGTGTATGACAATGCAAGTGCTACTTTGGCAGAAGTTGTTGAACAAGAAGCAGCTTTGACATCTGCAATTGCAGCAGTAAATAGTACAATTATAATTGAAAGTAGAATTAGTACATGGACAACTCTACCGTACGATGTAACATCGATAATTGTAAACCCAAGTTTTGAATCTGCGACAGCGAATGGTCAAACCAATCATACTGGATGGACGAATGTGGGTGGTTTCAAAACTCAAAACAATACTTCATTCACTAAAAAGCAGGGTACATATTATGTAGAACAATGGAAATCGGCAGGGGGAAGCTGGACCGGTTTAAAACTATCGCAGGTAATTAAAGATATTCCAAACGGTATCTATAAACTTACTGCAGGCGCATTGAATGAGCCTACAACTACCGGTGGTGCATTTGTTTATGCAAATGAGGTGAAGGCGGAAATTTTCACTACCGACGACTATACAATAACTGTAACTGTAACTAACAATCAACTTGAAATTGGCTACGAAGTTGTAAATGGAGGTAATTATGTGGCGGTGGATAATTTCCGTTTATCGTATATCAGCGATGGCTCTCCTTATTTATTAGTTGCTCCTGAAAACATGTTCTTTGATTTGATGACTTCAACAAGAACATTTACCATAAACGGTGGAAATCTTACAGCCAATGCTACACTTACAGCTCCTGACGGAGTTACTTTGGATAAAACTTCACTTACTCCTGCCGAAGTGGCAGCTGGTATAACAGTCACAGCTACACATGATGGCACTACTGCAATTGCAAACGGTGAAATTGTAATTTCTACAACCGGAGCTACAAATTCTATTGTTACTGTAAATGCACAACCTGATAATGCCACATCGGCAATTGTGAATCCTAATTTCAGTAATGGAACTACAGGATGGACAGCTACAACAACTGCTCAAAACAAAACAACTGCGACTAATCAAAATGTAGGTGCTTTTGAAGGTACAATGCCATTTTATGAAAACTGGAACGCATCAGCCTATACAGGTAAAATCTACCAGGTAGTTAATAATTTGCCTGCTGGTAGATATCTTCTGAAAATGGGCGTTTTTGCTAATAATGGTGGTGAAGGTCTGTTTGTATATGGTGACAGTTATGAAACTGCAGTATCAAACGCCAGTGTTCCTGCATTCTTCGAGGTTGAATTTGTGACTCCCGGAGGTTCGGCTGAAATTGGTCTGAATATTAAATCAGGAACTAATAACTGGGTAGGTATTGATAATGTGTCGTTAAAGTACTTAGGTGCGGTATCAGCGCCTTTAACTTCGGTTTCTGCCACAAATATGTTGTTTACAGAAGCAAGTCTTTCGAAAACATTTACGCTTACAGGAGCAAATCTGACAGCTGATGTTTCGTTGGTATCAAGTGTTGCTGGAGTTACAGTGTTACCTGCAACAATTTCAAGAGACGACGCCGAACTTGTTGCCGGAAAAACGATTACTGTTACTTTTGATCCTGCTGCAGAAGGTGCAGGAAGTCTCACAGGTACTATTACGGTAAGCACAGCAGGTGTAGATGATAAAGTAATCGCAGTGGCAACATCAAAAGATTCAGAATGTTTTACTCCTCTCGGATCTGTAAATCTGATTCCTGATCCATACCTGAACACACTTGCTCCATTTGCTGGTTGGGGACATAAATCGGTAGTGACAGGTGCTGAAGCTTATTGTGGCTTGTCTGCTGTGAAGTTCGAGGCTACTACTAACACCTGGCCCGATGGAGCTGCTTTAGACGTAAATGGAATTGTATGGGAAGCTAATTCAATTTACCGTGTACGTGCAATGGTGAAATCGGTAGATGGTACATTTGCATTCTATGCAAAAGGAACAAATCCGGATGTAACTATCAGTATTGCTCAATCGAACGATGAATGGGTGTTGATCGACCAAACATTTACTACAGGTGCAGCTCCTACTACAAATTTCTTCTCATTCAACAATGTGGATGGTGCTTCAACAGGTAAGGTTGCATTTATTGATAACTGGGAACTTTTCAAAGTAGGTCCAACTACATCAGTTTCTTCATTGAAAAATGCTTCTAAACTAAATGCATATATCCAGAATGGACGTGTGGTTGCAAATTTCGAAGCAAATATTGACGGTGCAGCTGAATTAGCACTTTATAATATACAGGGTGTTGAACTTGCAAAAGTAAATGCGAATGTGGTTAAAGGACAGAATCAATATACATTCAATGCAGAATTGCCTTCAGGTGTTTATGTCATCAGAATGTCTGAAAACAATATTACAACAGCTGTAAAGGTTGTGAAGTGACGATTTTGTTGAAATTCTAAATTGCTGCAGTTCCATTATTGGGGCTGCAGCTTTTTTTTGAACTTTGGCTACAGATTGTAAACTTATCAGGGTTGATTCATGTTCTCTGTCAGAAATACAAATCATTTTAATTACTTTTGTAATCATTTTTGTGTCTTTTGATAGAATGGTACATTTTTTTGAACATGTAATTTTGATTAAAATACCAATTTGAAGTAATAGTGGGTGTTTTGATTTTATTTTGCTCGAAAAGTGTCTTTGATTGTGTTGAATTGGAACTTGTGGCTTGTTTTTATAAAAAACAAAGTGTTTGATAATGTATCTTCTGACATTTTATTTAATTTTGCAGTCATAGAATATCAAAAAGTAAGAAATAGTTTTATTAAGGTAAAAAATAGTAATATAAAATTCAATTAATATTAGAATTATGTCATCAGTATTAAGATTTAAAGCCGTAGAGGAAGCTTTCAAGAAAAAAGCTCTGTGCGTAGAAGCACCCAAACAACGAGTTCCCGAATATTACGGGAAATATGTGTTTAACCGTAAGGCCATGGCCAAATATTTGTCGAAAGACACTATGAAGGCTATCCAAAATGCTGTTGATAATGGACAAACACTCGAGCGCGGCATTGCCGACCATGTGGCTGCCGGTATGCGTCGCTGGGCTATGGAGTTAGGTGCTACGCACTATACGCATTGGTTTCAACCATTAACTGATGGGACTGCTGAAAAACATGACTCGTTTATTGATTATGAAAACGGTCCCGGCGAAAGTGTGATCGAAGACTTTTCAGGTAAGCTGCTTGCTCAGGCCGAACCCGATGCTTCGTCGTTTCCCAATGGTGGTATCCGCAGCACTTTCGAAGCCCGTGGTTATACAGCCTGGGATCCTTCGTCGCCTGCTTTTGTGATTGAAGATACGCTTTGTATTCCAACTATCTTTATTTCGTATACAGGCGAACTTCTCGACCTGAAAGCGCCATTGTTGAAAGCGCTCAATACGGTTGACAAAGCTGCTACTGCTGTTTGTCAGTATTTCGACCCCAATGTTAAGAAAGTGTATTCGTATCTTGGTTGGGAACAGGAATATTTCCTCATCGACGAAGGTTTGTATGCTACACGTCCCGATTTGTTGCTAACCGGACGTACTTTGCTTGGACATGAGTCTGCAAAAAATCAGCAGCTCGAAGATCATTATTTTGGTGCAGTGCCTTCGCGTGTGGCTGCCTTTATGAAAGATCTGGAATTTGAAGCATATAAATATGCAATTCCTTTGAAAACCCGTCACAACGAGGTTGCTCCAAATCAGTTTGAACTTGCGCCTATTTTTGGTGAAACCAATTTGTCGGTTGATCAAAACCTGTTGGTAATGTCGCTTATGCGCAAAGTAGCCCGTCGCCATAGTTTCCGTGTGCTGATGCACGAAAAACCATTTGCAGGTGTAAATGGCTCGGGAAAACACAACAACTGGTCGCTTGGTACAAACACAGGCGTGGGCTTGTTTACTCCCGGAAAAACACCACAGGAAAATCTCCAGTTTATCACATTTGTGGTGAACTCGCTGATGGCTGTTTATAAAAATAATGCGTTGATGAAGGCTTCGATTATGACAGCTCAGAATGCACACCGTCTTGGAGCCAACGAAGCACCTCCTGCCATTGTATCGGCTTTCCTTGGAACTCAGATTTCGGCCGTACTTGACAAGCTCGAAAACAGCACCAGCGACGAAGCCATTGTGATGGACGATAAAAAACGTCTGAGTTTGGGTATTGCTCATATTCCGGAAGTGTTGCTCGATAATACCGACCGTAACCGTACTTCGCCTTTTGCTTTTACCGGAAACCGTTTCGAATTCCGCGCTGTAGGTTCGTCGGCCAACTGCTCGTCGGCTATGATTGCCCTGAATGCTGCTATGGCTGCTCAGCTTATTGAGTTTAAAACGTCGGTGGATGCTAAAATTGCTGCCGGTGCAACCAAAGACAAAGCCATTTTTGAAGTTCTGAAAGAGTATATCAAAATTTCGAAACCTATTCGTTTCGACGGAAATGGTTACAGCGAAGAGTGGAAAATTGAAGCTCACAAACGTGGTCTCGATTGCGAAACTTCAGTGCCTGAAATTTATAAAGCTTACACCAGCAAACAGAGTGTGGAGCTCTTTGCAAAAACAGGTGTACTTACCGAAAAAGAACTTCATGCCCGTAACGAAGTGAAATGGGAAACTTATACCAAGAAAATTCAGATTGAAGCACGTGTATTAGGCGATCTTTGTTTGAATCATATTATTCCTGTAGCTACGCGTTATCAGTCGCTTTTGCTGGATAATGTATCGAAAATCAAAAAGATTTATCCTGAGAAATTTGAAACACTGGGCGGCATGAATTCGGCTCTGATCGAAGAAATTGCTTTACACCTTACTGCTATCAAAACCAATGTGGATGCAATGGTCGAAGAACGTAAAGTGGCTAATAAAATTGATCATGAATACGACAAAGCTGTAGCTTATCACGACAAAGTTCTCCCTTATTTTGATGTTATCCGTTATCATGTGGATAAACTCGAACTTATTGTGGACGACGAAATGTGGACGCTGCCTAAATACAGAGAATTGCTCTTTATCCGGTAATTTTTTAGAGGTTTTTCATTCAACCTTCTGACTATATTAAGAAAGTGGGAAAACCTTGATTGGATTTCCCACTATTTTTGGCTCTTAACAATAAAACTAAAATTTGTGTAAATATCTATTATGCAGATATTTATGATATAAAAAAGGAAAAAGTATGTTTAGTACAAATAATTTACCCACCGACGAATATGAGCAGCAATCGCTGTACTCATTCCAAAACGAACATGATGCCTGCGGTGTAGGATTGATCCTGAATCTGTATGGCGAAAAGTCGCACGAAATTGTGGACAAAGGCCTGCAGGTACTCGAAAATATGGTGCATCGCGGCGCCGAAAGTGCCGACAACAAAACGGGAGATGGTGCCGGGATTCTGGTTCAGATTCCCCACGAGTTTATATTGCTTCAGGGAATTCCCGTTCCTGCCAAAGGACGATACGGAACCGGCCTGGTTTTTCTTCCCAAAGATGCTTCAAAAGCCGAACTTTGCCTGAATGTGATCAAAGAACAGGTGGAGAAAGATGGACTTTCGCTGCTAGCAGTACGCGATGTGCCTGTGAATAGCGATATTCTCGGACAAATTTCAGCTTCGAATGAACCTCAGATCAAACAAATTTTTGTGACTGGCGCCAACAGCCAGCAGGAACTTGAGCTGAAACTTTATGTGGTGCGTAAAAAAATTGAGAAAGCCATACTCAAATCCAATATTGCCAAAGAGCGTAGTTTTTACATTGTAAGCCTTTCAACCAAACAGATGGTTTACAAAGGTATGCTTACCTCGCTTCAGTTGCGCGATTATTACCCCGATTTGTCGAATCCTAATTTTACAAGTGGTATTTCGCTTGTTCACTCGCGTTTTAGTACCAATACATTCCCAACCTGGGATTTGGCACAGCCTTTCCGTTTGTTGGGTCACAATGGAGAGATAAACACCATTCGTGGTAATCGTCAGTGGATGGAGTCGCGCGAGAGTGTGCTGAAATCCGATCAGCTTGGAAACCTTCAGGAGCTTTATCCAATTGTACAACCCGGAATGAGCGACAGTGCGAGTCTCGATAACGTGCTCGAATTCCTTGTAATGTCAGGCAAGAGTTTGCCACACGCAATGGCCATGCTCGTGCCTGAAAGCTGGAATGCAAAAAACCCGATTTCTGACGACTTGAAAGCTTTCTACGAATATCACAGTACTTTTATGGAACCATGGGATGGTCCGGCGACTTTATTGTTTAGTGATGGACGTTATGCAGGTGGTATGCTCGACCGTAACGGACTTCGCCCTGCCCGCTATTTGGTGACGCACGATAATTTGATGATTATTGCATCAGAAACAGGAACAGTAGAAATTGAACCAGCCCGAATCAAAGAAAAAGGTCGCCTGAAACCGGGGAAAATGTTGATGGTGGATACTGAAAATGGTCAGATTTTTTACGATCGTGAACTCAAAGAAGGATTAGCCAAAGCATTTCCATACCGCGAGTGGTTAAAAAAGAATTTGATTGACCTTGATGCAATTTCTTCAGGTCGTAGTGTGAAAAACGATGTGAAAAACCACGAAGTGCTCTTACATGCTTTTGGTTATTCGAAAGAAGACGTGGAAAAGGTTATTATTCCAATGGCTAATGATGGGTATGAGCCCACCTCGTCGATGGGTAATGATGTGGCTTTGTCGGTTTTCTCGGATAAACCACAGCGTTTGTTTAATTATTTCCGCCAGCAGTTTGCACAGGTTACCAATCCGCCTATCGACCCGATTCGCGAAGAGTTGGTAATGTCGCTTACAGGTTATATCGGTTCTGTACATCAGAATTTGCTCGAAGCAGCTCCCGAAATTTGTAAAATGGTGAAACTGAAAAGTCCGGTGCTGACCAATACTCAGTTCGATATACTGAGCAATATTCAGTACAAAGGTTTCTCTACCATTTCGCTGCCTATGCTTTTCGACCCGCGCAAAGGAGCCAAAGGTCTCGAGTCGGCCATTCAGGAACTTTGCCTGTCGGTGGAAAAAGCTGTGGACGATGGTAAAAATTACATTGTGCTGAGCGACCGTGGTGTAGATGCAACTCATGCACCAATACCTTCGTTACTGGCAGTTTCGGCTGTTCACCTTTATCTGGTGCAGAAACGTAAACGTATGCAGATCGACATTGTGGTAGAGTCGGCCGAGCCACGTGAAGTGATGCACTTTGCACTACTCTTTGGCTTTGGAGCCAATGCTGTTAATCCATATCTGGCCTTTGCCATTATCAACGATAAAGTAAAAACCGGCGATATTCAGATGGATTATGAAACAGCTAAGAAGCATTACATAAAAGCTGTAAATAAAGGACTTCTGAAAGTGCTTTCGAAAATGGGTAATTCTACACTGCGTAGTTATCGTGGAGCTCATATTTTCGAAGCCATTGGTATTTCAGCGTCTTTGCTCGATAAATATTTCAAAGGAATTTCTTCATCAATCGGCGGTATTGATATTGATGATGTGGCCAATGAAGTGATTCTTCCGCATACCGAAGCATTCTTCCCCGAAGAAGGAAGTGACCCTAAACAGCTTTACAATCTGGGACTTTATGCCTATCGTCGCGATGGTGAGCAACATGCATGGAATCCTGAAACTATTGCGGGTTTGCAAATTGCCACACGTACAAATAGTTACGAAAAATATAAGGAGTATGCCCGCATTGTGGACGAAAAACCATCCTTTATTTTTATTCGCGATATTATTGATTACAGACGTAACCCGATTGATATTTCGGAGGTAGAACCCGCCGAAAACATTATGAAGCGTTTTGTAACGGGAGCCATGTCTTACGGTTCTATCAGTCGCGAGGCGCACGAAGCTATGGCCATTGCCATGAATCTGATTGGCGGACGAAGCAATACCGGTGAGGGTGGAGAAGATCCTGAACGTTACAAAAAACGCGAAGATGGACTCAGCACCCGCAGTGCTATCAAACAGGTGGCTTCGGGTCGTTTTGGTGTGACAGCCGAATATCTGGTGAATGCCGACGAAATTCAGATTAAAATTGCTCAGGGTGCAAAACCCGGCGAAGGTGGTCAGTTGCCAGGACATAAAGTGGATAAAATTATCGCGAAGACGCGTCACTCCATTCCGGGAATTTCGCTTATTTCACCTCCGCCGCATCACGATATTTATTCTATCGAAGACCTTGCTCAGCTGATCTACGATTTGAAAAACATCAATCCGAAAGCCATTATCAGTGTGAAACTAGTGTCGGAAACTGGTGTGGGAACTATTGCCGCAGGTGTGGCCAAAGCCAAAGCCGATTTGATTCTGATTTCAGGTGCCGAAGGCGGAACAGGAGCAAGTCCTTCAAGTTCTATTAAGCATGCAGGTCTTCCTGTGGAAATTGGTTTGGCGGAAACACAGCAAACTCTTGTATTGAATAATTTGCGTGGACAGATTAAACTGCAAACTGATGGACAGCTCAAAACAGGTCGCGATATTGTGATTTCGGCCATGCTGGGTGCCGAAGAGTATGGATTTGCTACCAGTGCTTTGCTCGTGTTGGGTTGCGTGATGATGCGCAAGTGTCATCTCAATACCTGCCCCGTGGGTGTGGCTACACAGGATGCTCAGCTTCGCAAAAACTTTACAGGAAAACATGAGTTTCTGGTGAATTTCTTCCGTTTTCTAGCTGAAGATGTGCGTGAACATTTGGCGCAGCTCGGTTTCCGTTCGCTCGACGAAGTTATCGGTCATGCCGAATTGCTCGAACGTCGTAAAATTGCTGGAAGTGCCAAGGTGAATAAAGTGGATCTGACCAAGATTTTGCATGTACCAAATCGCGATAATAATCCTGAACTTCGTCATATGAAAAATCAGGATCATAAAATTGATAAGGTACTCGATCGTCAGTTGATAAAAAAATCGCTTCCTGCACTCGATCTTTGCATGCCGGTGGAAATTCATTCGAAAATTACCAATATCGACCGTACTGTGGGAGCAATGCTCTCGGGCGAAATTGCCAAACGTTATGGTCAGACCGGTTTGCCGGTAGATACAATTCGTGCTTACTTTACAGGTTCGGCCGGACAAAGTTTCGGAGCGTTTCTGAGTAAAGGTGTTTATTTTGAATTGGTTGGCGAATCGAATGATTATCTGGGTAAAGGTCTTTCAGGTGGAAAAATTGTAGTGAAAGCCCCAAAAGAGAGTACTTTTAAACCTGAAGAAAACATTATTGCAGGAAATACAATATTATATGGAGCTACTTCGGGTGAGGTTTATATCAATGGTGTGGTTGGCGAACGATTCTGTGTGCGTAATTCCGGTGCCATTGCGGTAGTGGAAGGTGCAGGCGATCATTGCTGCGAATATATGACCGGAGGTCGCACTGTGGTGCTCGGAAAGACAGGCCGTAACTTTGCTGCCGGTATGAGTGGCGGTGTAGCTTATGTGCTCAACGAAACAGGTGATTTCGATTATTTCTGTAATATGGAAATGGTGGAGCTTTCGTTAATGGAAGACAGCGCTGACAACAAAGAGTTGCATAGTCTGATTTCCAATCACTATAAATACACGGGAAGTGAGCTTGCCAAACGTATTCTCGACAACTGGAAAGAATATGTGGATAAGTTTATAAAAGTAGTGCCTATTGAGTACAAAAAAGTACTTCAGGAAGAAAAAATGGAAGCTATTAATAAGAAAATTGCTCAGGTGGAAAGGGATTATTGAGTTAGTTCTGAGTTCTGAGTCCGGAGACTTGTTAACCGGTTAACTGATTAACCGGGATGATAGAAACCAACCTGATTAATAAATAAAATAAGACGAAAAATTATAAACTAAAAAACACGAACCCGTCATTCCCCTTCAGGGATTAGGGGTTCTTCAAATCATATGGGAAATCCTAAAGCATTTATCAATATAGCACGTAAAGAGGCTGGTTACAGACCGGTTTTCGAACGTATCAACGATTTCGGTGAAGTAGAACAAACGCTGAACCGCGAAGACCGCAAATTGCAGGCTTCACGTTGTATGGACTGTGGTATTCCGTTTTGTCACTGGGCATGTCCGTTGGGCAATAAAATGCCCGAATGGCAGGATCTTATCTACAAGGGAAAATGGAAAGAAGGACTCGAAGTACTTCACGAAACCAATAACTTTCCTGAATTTACAGGACGTATTTGTCCGGCACCATGCGAGAAATCGTGTGTTCTGGCACTTCAGGATGCGCCTGTAACCATTCGCGAAAACGAAGCAGCTGTGACTGAGGTGGCCTTTATCGAAGGAATGATTAAAGCGCAGCCTCCGAAAACCCGTACGGGCAAAAAAGTGGCTGTGATTGGATCGGGTCCTGCGGGATTGGCGGCTGCTCAGCAGTTGAACCGTAAAGGACATTCGGTTACTGTGTTTGAGAAAGACAAAGGTTTGGGCGGATTGTTGCGTTATGGCATTCCGAATTTCAAACTCAACAAAAATGTCATCGATCGCCGTATGGCTTTGTTGGTTGAAGAAGGTATTGAATTTCGTACCGGGGTAGAAGTAGGAAAAGACATTGCCGGAAAGGATATAATGAAAGATTTCGATGCGGTTTGTATCGCTATCGGAGCCGGACAACCGCGCGATATTCAGCCCGAAGGGCGTAAACTGAAAGGAATTCATTTTGCAATGGATTTCCTTAGCCAGCAAAACCAACTGCTTACAGGTGAAGAGGTGCCTGAGAAAAATATCATCAATGCAAAAGACAAACATGTACTTGTGATTGGTGGTGGTGATACCGGCTCCGATTGTGTGGGAACTTCGGTACGTCAGGGTGCTGTAAAGGTTACTCAGATTGAAATTCTTCCTCAGCCACCGGTAGGTAAAAACCCTGCTACACCATGGCCAAATCAGTTTCCTCAGATTCTCAAAACCTCAAGTTCGCATCTCGAAGGTTGCGAGCGTCGCTGGAGTCTGAATACAGTAGCTTTTAAAGGCGAAAATGGTAAACTGACCGAAGTGATTGTGGAAGAAGTAGAATGGGCAAAGGACGAAACCGGACGCATGCAAATGAAGTCAACCGGAAAGACCGAAACCATCAAGGCCGATCTGGTTTTCCTTGCGCTCGGATTTGTACATCCGGTGCAGGAAGGTTTGCTTACCGAACTCGGCGTGAAATTCGATGCGCGTGGCAATGTGGCTACTGATGCTGCCGGACAAAGTTCTGTGGCTAAGGTTTTTGCTACCGGCGATGCGGCTATTGGAGCCAGTCTGGTAGTAAAAGCTATCGCATTGGGAAGAAAAGTAGCTGAGGATATTCATAAAATATTGTAAATTAAATATTTCGCGTTTCGCGTTCAGTGTACAATAACCCGAAACGCGAAACACGAAACGCCAAATAAATAAATAATTATGTGTGGAATAGTATGTACATTTGATATAAAAACCGATGTCGCTCAGTTGCGTCCTCAGGTACTTAAAATGTCGAAAAAAATTCGTCACCGCGGGCCCGATTGGTCGGGTGTGTTTTCGTCCGAAAAAGCCATTCTGGCGCACGAACGACTTTCTATTGTCGATCCTGAGGCCGGAAAACAACCACTTTACAGTAAAGATGGAAAGCTTGTGCTTGCAGTAAACGGCGAGATATATAATCATCAGGAAATACGTAAAAGTTTCGAAGGAAAATACGAGTTCCTCACAAAATCGGATTGCGAAGTTATACTGGCTTTGTATCGTGAAAAAGGACCTGCATTTCTGGAAGATCTGAATGGAATTTTTGCCTTTGCGCTTTACGATACCGAAAAGGATATTTTCCTTGTTGGCCGCGATCATATAGGTATTATCCCACTTTATCAGGGATGGGACGAGACCGGAAATTACTATGTGGCTTCGGAACTCAAAGCACTCGAAGGTTATTGCCAGCGAATTGAAGAGTTTCTTCCGGGTCAATACTATTTCAGTCCCGATGGTGCTCCTGTAAAATGGTACAAACGCGAATGGGAAGAATTTGATGCAGTAAAAGATAATTCAAGTAGTATCGATGAATTGCGCGATGCGCTCGAAGCGGCTGTAGCTCGTCAGTTGATGACTGATGTGCCGTACGGTGTGCTTTTATCGGGCGGACTCGATTCGTCTATTATTTCTGCTATTGCTAAAAAATATGCTGCCAAACGTATCGAATCTGGTAATACCGAAGATGCGTGGTGGCCTCAGCTTCACTCTTTTGCTGTGGGTTTGCTTGGTTCGCCCGACCTTGCCGCTGCCCGCAAAGTAGCCGATCATATCGGAACAGTGCATCACGAGATTCATTTTACAGTGCAGGAAGGTCTCGATGCTATCCGCGACGTGATTTATCATATCGAAACTTATGATGTAACCACTGTGCGTGCAAGTACGCCGATGTACCTTTTGGCTCGTGTCATCAAGTCGATGGGTGTGAAAATGGTGCTCTCGGGCGAAGGTGCCGATGAGATTTTCGGTGGTTATCTTTATTTCCACAAAGCCCCCAATGCTGAGGAGTTCCACAAAGAAACCGTTCGTAAACTAAGCAAACTGCACATGTACGATTGTTTGCGTGCCAACAAATCGCTTGCTTCCTGGGGTGTGGAAGGTCGTGTGCCATTTCTCGATAAGGAGTTTATGGATGTGGCCATGCGCCTGAATCCCACAGATAAAATGGCCGGAAATGGAAAAATGGAAAAATGGATTCTTCGCAAGGCTTTCGAGCATCTTTTACCCGAAAGTGTGGCCTGGCGTCAGAAAGAGCAATTCTCGGATGGGGTGGGTTATAACTGGATTGATACGCTGAAGGAAATGACCTCACAACTTGTGACCGACGAGCAAATGGCGCGCGTGAATGAGACTTTCCCCATTAATCCGCCAATGAACAAAGAAGAGTATTATTATCGTACCATTTTTGCCGATCATTTTCCTTCGGATACAGCATCGGCATGTGTGCCTTCGGTGCCTTCAGTGGCCTGCAGTACGCCTATTGCGCTCGAGTGGGACGAAGCCTTCCGTAAAAATGCTGATCCATCGGGAAGGGCAGTAGCCGGAGTACACGAGCAGGCTGTTTAAATGAACTGAATTCCGAAATTTTGCTCTGTTTGCTACATTGATGTGTTCACAAAATCCCCGTTATTAGTTATATCGGGGATTTTTTTTATTAAAAATAGATTGGAACTGCAATAATTATTGTTGGTCATTTGGTTTTTATGTAAAATATCGCGCATATTCAAATCGATATTATTAATATTTTCATATCTTTGTTGCTGAATTAAGCATCAAATGAATCGTTTGAATTATTTAGGAAGGTTGCTGAAGCATATTTTTACAGCGAGGCATACTTTGGGTTTTGGAGTACATTCGCCCTATATATTTTGCTTTACACGTTTTGTGTTGTACGAAAAGAATCCCTTTTATGTATATGCCGAAATTGAAAGACTCCGAAGGGAGTTGGAAAATGATAGGCGAGTGCTCCAGGTTACTGATTTCGGAACAGGAAAGAATCGCCAAAGTAGTGTGGCCTCCATTGCCCGAAAGTCGCTGAATAGTAGTAAGTATGGCCAATTATTATTCAGGATGGTGCGCGAAGCCAAACCTGCAGTAATACTTGAGCTGGGCACTTCTCTCGGCATTTCAACCGCATATATGGCCATGGCTTGTACGCATGCAAAGTGCTATACAGTAGAGGGTTGTCCGCAGATTGCATCTATAGCATCCGATAATTTTCTGAAGTTTGGTCTGGATAATGTGCGATTACGTCGAATGAATATCGACGAAGGTTTGGTGCCACTACTGACAGAAATTGAAAGACCTGATTTTGTGTTTATTGATGCCAATCATACTTCGGATGCGCTGCTCAGATATTTTGAGATTATAATGTCTAAAGTGCATAATGATATGGTGATAGTGATTGATGATATTAATTGGTCGGACGATATGCAGGAAGCTTGGCAACAAATAAAGCGGCATCCGAATGTTATTAATTCTCTTGATATTTTTGGTTTCGGGATTTTGTTTTTTAATCCGGAACGCAACAAAATGCATTACAAAATGATATTTTAAACAACACTTTGGCTTTTGTGTTGTTTGACTTATATTTATCAGTAACTTACTATTAAAACGAATGAAAATATATACAAAGACCGGTGATAAAGGAAAAACGGGATTAATTGGAGGAACAAGGGTTGCAAAAAGTGATTTACGTATCGAAGCATACGGTACTGTAGATGAACTAAACTCTCATATAGGCCTGTTAATCTCATATCCGCATACCAGGCTAAACTCCGATTTCCTGATACAGATACAGCATTTACTCTTTGCAGTAGGTTCACATTTGGCTACTGATACTACGGTAACAAATATTAAGGAAGTCTCTGTTGTTAGTGAGTCAGATATTCGAAAAGTAGAATCTGAAATCGATCGGTTGAATCAGGAATTACCGGAACTTCGTCAATTTATTCTTCCGGGAGGGGCAGCGGTAGGTGCACAGTCGCATATTTGCCGGACTGTTGCACGGCGTGCTGAAAGACGGATTGTGGAAATGAATGAGAATTATCCTATTGATATTGAAATAATTAAATATATTAATCGTTTGTCTGACTATTTTTTTGTGTTATCGCGGTATCTCACCCTTGAAAAAGGACATGAAGAAATATTCTGGAAAAAATAGCTATAATAAAAAAAATTCCTATTTTTGCACAAAATTGAAACCTATTATTATATTAAAAATTATTTAAAATTAAGTTGACTATGTACTGGACACTTGAACTAGCGTCGAAAATCGAAGATGCCCCCTGGCCTGCTACCAAAGATGAATTGATAGATTATGCGATACGATCGGGAGCGCCACTTGAGGTAATTGAGAATTTACAGGAGATTGAAGACGAAGGTGAAATTTACGAAAGTATAGAAGATATCTGGCCTGATTACCCAAGTAAAGAGGACTTTTTCTTTAACGAAGAAGAATATTAATACCGTTTTTACGGTTGAAAAATACCCTGATTATAAATTGAAAAACCGGAGTTGAGTCGTATAGAAACAGGATTTTTTTTATCCGGAAACAATTTTTTTGTTGATTTTTAGTTTGAATAACACACAGCCTGTATTTAATCAGCGATTGTGCGTAGCTGGGGAAATTTGAACAGGGGAAATTTTTATGAAAAGAAAACTCGGTATTTTTGTATTTCTGATCTTGATGTCCGGAGCGGTTTTTTCGCAATTCGATGCCCAATTGAGTCAGTATATGTTTAATAATACTGCATACAATCCTGCTGCGGTAGGCGAAAGTGGTATGATTGAACTGGCGGGACAACATCGTTTAAATTGGATAGGAATACCAAATGCAGGAGCTACAACAACGTTTAATATTAATTCTCCTCTAAAAATGGAGAATTCCTTGCATGGTTTGGGCTTAAGTGTGCAAATGGAAGAGTTTGGATTTTTTACAAATCAGACTTTTCATTTGCAGTATGCATATAAAAAACGCTTTGGCGAAGGCGTATTCAGTATAGGTGCTCAAGCTGGATTTGTAAGTCTTACATTTGCCGGCGATTCGGTAGTGAAGCACCCCATAACCATTGGTGAGTATCACAATTTTTCCTCCGATACTGAAATACCAACAGGTAGTGTGGTAGGAAATAGTTTTGATGCCGGAGTGGGTGTGTGGTATACAGCAAAAGACTGGTATGCCGGACTTTCATATTTGCATCTGAACAATCCTTCACTCGAATGGGGTACAAATTCCCAATTCAAACTCGGAGGATTAATGAATTTGAGTGCAGGAATGACATATAAGTTTCAGGATCCAAAATACGAGTTTAAACCTTCGATGTTTGTGAAGTCAGATTTTCGTTCGTTTCAGATTGATGCTGTTTCTCGTATCGAATATGATCAGAAATTCTGGGGAGGTTTGGGATATCGTCTGCAGGATGCTGTAATATTAATGGCAGGTATGAATATTGCAGGAGGTTTGTCCATTGGTTATTCTTTCGATGTTCCTGCAAACCGACTTATTACGGGTAGTTGGGGCTCACACGAAATAGCACTTGTGTATAGTTTCGAATATGTTTTTACAAAAAGTAAAACAAAATATAAAAGTATCAGAATATTATAATGAAAACCTTAGGTTTGCGTTATATACACTATAATTTTCTACAAACAATTCGTATTTTTATTAAGTACAATAGTTTTTTTATTCAAAAAAATATTTCACGATGATGAAAAAAAATCTGACAATCATCTCATTGGCCGTCATTTTAATTTTGCTTGCAGCTCGTCCGGCCGGTGAGCTAACCGGAGTGTCGAAAAAATCAATATTTAACCGTGGATTTCGTGAAAACAATCCTTATGGGATGGTTTTCATCAAAAGGGGCTCGTTTATGATGGGCGCCAACGATCAGTCGGCTTTTGCTTCCATCAGTGATAAATCGATAAATGTAACTGTTGATGCTTTCTGGATGGACGAAACCGAAATCACCAATGATGAATACAAGCAGTTTGTAAACTGGGTGCGTGATTCGATAGCGATGCGCTCGTTGGTTGTGTCACAGGCTTTGGGCTACGAAAAGCTCACTACTTATAAGGATAAATTAAACCCGCTCGTCAATCTTACTCCCGAAGAACTTGAACAGGTACCCCTGAACTGGCGAGCACGAATTCCCTGGAGTTCTAAGGACGATTCTGTGAAGACCATTTTAGGTCGTCTGTATTTTATGGACGACAATTCTCTTTCAGCCAAACGTCAGATTAATCCCGGAAAGCTTACTTATAAGTACGAATGGATTAACTACGACCAGGCTGCATTACCCGAAAATAAATACAATGTAAATACTGGTGCATATCCTGCAAATGCTTCTGTCAGAGTTGATACTTCGTTTATCGATGTGAACGGAGTTATTAAAAACGAAACATTGGTACGTAAATTGACTACACGTCGTGACCTTATTTCCACTCGAATTGTAAACGTTTATCCCGATACCATTATGTGGCTTCGCGATTTTCAGTTTGCTTATAACGATCCGAAAATGCACATGTATTTTTCGCATCCGGGATTCACCAATTATCCCGTAGTAGGTGTAACGTGGGAACAGGCTCAGGCTTTTTGTCAGTGGAGAACTCAATTGTTTAACAGTGCTAGTAAAATTGGTGGACAGGATTATCGTTTGCCAACTGAAGCTGAATGGGAATATGCTGCCCGTGGGGGACGCGATTTAGGTATTTACCCCTGGGGTGGAAACTATGTACGTGACAGTCGTGGGTGCTATATGGCAAACTTTAAACCTATGCGTGGTAGCTATACCGACGATACCGGTGCTACTACAATGAAAGTGGCCTCGTTTATGCCAAACGATTTTGGATTGTTCGATATGGCAGGTAATGTGGCTGAGTGGACCTCCACAGCATATGTCAATTCGTCGAACACGCTTATAGCCGATATGAATCCAAATTTTCAGTACAATGCTAAAACTGATGATGCTGACGTGCTAAAACGTAAAGTGGTGAAAGGTGGTTCTTGGAAAGATATTGCATATTATTTACAATGTGGAGTTCGCACCTACGAATATCAATACGAAAGCCGTCCGTATATCGGATTCCGTTGCGTTCGTTCTTATAATGGTGAATAATCAGCCAAAACAAATAATTAATCAAATCTAAAATATAAAAGATACAGAATATGTCACAGAATCAATCAAAATTCGATTTGTGGTGGAATGCCCCCAAAACCAAACGTATCGTTGGTGCTGCTTACAGTGTTGGTGCCGCAGTGGTTATTATAGGTGCATTGTTTAAAATTATGCACTGGGATGGAGCTTCCGAAATGCTAACAGTCGGTATGTCTGTAGAGGCAGTTCTTTTTGCTTTGGGTATTTTTGATAAACCGCACCAGGAATATCATTGGGAGAAAGTTTTTGATTTTGAAGCAGACGGTACGATGAGTATTGCCGGAGGAGTAGCAGCTCCTGTTGGTCAACCTGAAAAATCCTCTCCAAGTCAGACCATTAAGGCACCACAGCTTGATTATTCTGAAGCCATTAACGAAGAGGATGTTAAGAAACTCTCTGAGGGTATTAAAAATCTAAGTGCTACAGCACAACAACTTGCCGGATTAGCTACAGTTGCCGGTTCGACTGATGGTCTAGTGAAAAATATAGAGGCTGCCAGTGCAGCTACCGGAAAATTTGTTGTCAGCCAGGATAGTCTGAACTCAGCTGCCGGTCAGCTAAATGTATCCTATCAGGGAATTACCGATGGTATGCAGGCAGTAGAAGCCAATACAAAAGCTTATGCCGGACGAATTGATGATATAAACAAGAATCTTTCTTCTATCAATTCTATTTACGAGATACAACTTAAAAATATTCAGGCTCAATCCGAAGGTCTTACCCGTCAAACCGAAACTGTCAACGCCGTGACACGCGATCTTTCGGCTGTAAATACTGAAGTTGAAAAAATGAAACTTGCAGCAGTCACAGCTTCACAACAAACAGAAACATTCAAACAGGGAACTGAAAAGTTAGCCAAACAGGTAGCCGATTTAAATCAGGTATATGGTAATATGCTGAATGCATTGAACTAAACTTTTATTCCTGTATTTTTTAATTAATCACAAATATAATCCTTATGAGTGGAGCAAAAAATTGTCCGGAAACCCCAAGGCAAAAAATGATTGGCATGATGTATCTGGTGCTGACAGCAATGTTGGCGCTGAATGTATCGAGCGATATTCTGAATGGTTTTACTTTGGTTGATAATAGTTTGCATACTACCATTGAATCGTCGCAGCAGCGTAATTCATCGCTCTACGATGATTTTGATGCTTTAAATACACAAAATCCCGATAAGGTAGGCCCATGGCTTACTAAGGCAAGGGATATTCAGAAAAAATCGGATGAGTTGTTTAAGTATATCGAAGGATTTAAGGTTGAGATTGTAAAACTGGCAGATAAAGACAAGGCTGATCCGAAAGCGCGTAAAATTCAGGGACGCGACAATTTGGATGTGGCCGGACAATATGGGCTTGTGGCTGGAAATGGAAAAATACTAAAGCAAAAGATTAATGAATTCAGAGACCTTGTGGTAAAAGAATTTGAAGGGAATGTAAAAAAGCAACAAACATATTTTACGCTTTTTTCCACAGCCGACGTGGTAAATGATAAAAACGAAAAGAAACCCTGGGAAGTGAGCATGTTCGAAATGATGCCTGTTTCGGCTGTAGTGACAATGCTTACCAAATATCAGAGTGATATCCGTGCTACCGAAACCGAACTGGTACAATTTATGAAAGGACAAACCGATGCTTCGGACTTTCGTGTAAACAAAATTGAGGCTTTGGTGGTACCCAACTCAAAATTTGTATTCCGTGGAGAGAAATACAGTGCGCGTATCGTACTTTCGGCGGTTGACTCCACAAAACGTCCCGAGTATTATATCAACGGATCGAAACTTGCCACAGAAATGTATGAGCTTACTGCCGGTGGTCGTATGGGGATTAATAAATATTCCGGCGAAATCAGATTGCCGGGGAATGATGGAACTGTAAGGTCATATCCTTTCGAATCAGAATATATCGTAAGTGAACCATCAGCCACTATTTCGAATGTGGACTTGAATGTGGTTTACCGTGGAATCGATAATAATTTTAGTATTTCGGTACCGGGTGTGGCACCCGAGAATTTAAGCTTATCTGTCACAGGTGGTACATCGCAAAACAAAGGAAACGGTCGTTTTGTGATTAATCCCACCCAGGATGGTGAAATGAAAATATCTGTAATTGGAAAAATCGACAACAAACAAATGACTATGGGTACGCAATCATTCCGTGTGAAGAGATTGCCACGGCCTACAGCTTATTTGCTTGATGGATCAGGGAATCAGTCGATGGGTGGATTGATGTCGGTAAATGAATTAAGAAGTGCTACGGTGATTGCCAGTTATGGGAAAGATGAGCTTGTAAAAGCAAACTTCCGAGTGGTGTCGTTTACTATGATTGTGGATGGTTTACCACCCATGCAAGTTAACGGAGGTAAGCTCGATGCTAACTTTTTGAGCAAACTTACAAAAGGACGAAATCTAATTTTAAGTAATATTGTAGCCGTAGGACCTGATGGAAATAATCAATCGTTAGGTGCAATATTGGTAAAACTCGCTTAGGCTTTATAAAAACAAACAGTTATGAAATTGATAAAATCAACAATAATTATCGCATTTAGCTTGGTGGTAACCGGACTAAGTAGTCAGAATGTATCAAAAGGTTCACCACAACCATTTTTCAGTCCTAACGGAAATGTGGCTATACAAACCGATCAAATGAATGCACTGGCTGATACAATTGCTAAAATCAATCACAGAGCAGATGATATTGAATGGTCGAGAATTGTGTATCGTGTAATTGATATGCGCGAAAAGCAGAATAATCAGTTGTATTTTCCAGTGACTCCCAATGAGAAATATAAAAGTCTTTTTCGCCTGATTCTGGAAGCAACTGTCAATGGTGGTCTGAAGGCATATGAGAAAAAGGATTTTGATATTCAGCCCCGCTGGGATGCTTCTTTATCAACGCAACGTCTGGAAGAAACTTTTCTAATTGCTGATTACGATACTGTGAATATGAATGTGCGTAAAACAAATCTTATAGAAAAAGATCCGTTGACCAACATGCCTGTGATAAGCTCGTATGCTTATACCGACTTTGCTTCGAAACAAACAAAATTTCTTATTCAGGAAATTGTATTTTTTAATAAGCATTATTCACGCATGTACACCAAGATTATCGGTATTGCGCCTATTTATATTTATAACGAAACCAACGTGACTAATATGTTTATGCTCGGACTCAATAAATCGGGCGAAGGCATTTGGAACTTTTTCCAGAGTTCGGTTCTGTGCTGGTATTTGTTCGATGAATTACGTCCTTTCCTGGCTAAACAGTATGTGATACCAAATGGTAACGAAACACAACGACTTACTTTCGATGAGTTTTTTGCACAGAAATTGTATTACAGCTACTTGTTAGGTGATGGCAATATGCTCGACAAAATGTTGCTTCAAACCTATAATGATGCAGAGAGCATCCGGCGTGAGCAAAAACGTATTGAAACAGAATTGCTAAACGTAGAGCAGGACCTTTGGGAGTATTAAAAATATCTTTTTCGAAATATCATATGGACAGGCTTAAATCAATACTTTTATATCTGATTTTTTCCTGTCCATTTGTTGTGTTTGCGAATGGCACAGATATTTATTCAGGCTATAGTCACTCTAATTATCGCAGTATCCTGGGTGTAAACATGGAAGTTGATTTTGAAAGTCCGAACTATAAGCTGCTGAATGCACTTGTGTTTTTTCGTACCAATGAAATTAGAGTCGAAAAGGGTTTACATGCATTGAAGCATCATGAAAGACTCGAGCAGGCTGCTGGTATGCATGCTTCCGATATGCTGAAAGGCGATTTTTTTGCTCATGATAATCCGTTGCAACAGGAACGTAAAACACCATCGGATAGATATCGTTTATGTGGTATTTCTAATCCCTATGCTGCAGAAAATATTGCCAATAATTTTGCCATAAAATACAAAGCCAATACAGCTGTATATGTGCTCGACGAAGAAAAGGGATTATTCAGTTATGAACCCGATGGTGAAGCTATTGCAAGACATAGTTATCTGTCTTTTGCTGAAAGTGTGGTGGAGAAGTGGATGGGTTCAAAAGGTCATCGTGAGAATATACTTCGAAGTACAGCTTTGGAGCTTGGTTGTGGTTGTTTATTTTATCGAGATAAAAATGGAAGTATGCCCAAATTTATGTGTGTGCAAAACTTTCAGCTTTACGAGGCTGTTGTTGTAAAAAAAACAGGATTATGAGAGCATTAATTACATGCGACAATCAGGATATCACAAATTATGGGTTCGAACAGCTTGTGCGAAAGGCAGATTTGTGTAGTGAAATATTTTTTGCTGCAAATAAAACAGAACTGATTCAGCGTATCTCCGTTATGCCACAAGTGGTTGTAATGTTCGATTATACCCGCTTCGATTTTGTAAGTGCCGACGAGCTGACTATCTTACAAACCCGCTTTCCTGAAGTGGACTGGATTGTGTTTTCGGATGATTTAAGCTACGATTTTATAAGGTCGCTGGTGTTTAATATGCAAAATTTCAGCATTTTGCTCAAGGATAGTTCGCTCGACGAGATAAAAAGCTGTGTCAGGGAAGTGTTTAAAGGAAATCGTTTTATTTGTAACCGCATTGGTAATATGCTCCTCGATGCGCCAAAAAGCATTGACAAACATAATGTGAAGGAATTGCTTACAGCTACCGAACAGGAAATACTTAAAGAAATAGCATTGGGTAAAACTACACGCGAAATAGCTACTCAGCGTTTTGTGAGTGTGCATACAATAATGACACATCGTAAAAACATATTTCGCAAATTGGAAGTAAACAATATTCACGAAGCCACAAAGTTTGCCATGCGTTCAGGTTTGGTGGATATGGCAGAATACTATATTTAATTGATAGATGATAATAAGTAAATGCTTAGTCGATCAGGTTGTTTTATGAACTTTGACTGAATTTTCTTCTTTTGTCTTTTATCTTTGTTCTTTATATAAATATCATTAAATGGAAATTGCGTCTTTATTATCCGGGGGGGTCGATAGTTCAGTGGTTGTACATATGCTGAAAGAGGCTGGTTACAATCCCACATTGTTTTATATTAAAATTGGTATGGACGATGATGAATTGTTGCATTGCACTTCAGAGGAAGATATTGAAATGGCTTCGCTGATTGCACACCGTTATGGATGTAAACTTGAAATAATCGATTTACACAAGGATTACTGGGACAATGTGGTGGATTATACCATTCGGAAAGTAAAACAGGGTTTAACGCCAAATCCTGATGTGATGTGCAATAAGCTGATTAAGTTTGGTGTGTTCGAACAGAGGGTAGGGCATTTGTTCGATAAAACAGCTACCGGCCATTATGCAACCACTACAGACCTTGGGGGTAAAACATATTTATCCACTGCCAAGGATCCGGTGAAGGATCAGACCGATTTTCTGGCACAGATTGATCATCTGCAGGTGTCGAAACTTATGTTTCCCATAGGACATTTAATGAAGAATGAGGTGCGTGATATTGCCCGAAATGCCAATCTGCCAAGTGCAAAGCGTCAGGACAGCCAGGGAATTTGTTTTTTGGGAAAAGTAAATTACAATGATTTTATTCGCCGTTATCTGGGAGAAAAGCAGGGGCCAATTGTGGAACTCGAAACCGGAAAGATTCTTGGACGACACAATGGCTACTGGTTTCACACTGTGGGGCAACGTAAGGGTTTAGGGCTTTCGGGTGGTCCGTGGTATGTGATTCGTAAGGATGTGGACGCAAATATTGTGTGGGCATCGAAGGGTTTCGCTGCTGAAGCTCAATACGGAAATGTGTTTGATATGCAGCAATTTCATTTTATTACCGACAATCCCTGGCTCAACAACAAAAGTGAGGCTGAAATTACTTTTAAAATACGGCATACGCCCGATTTTAGCAAAGGCAGGATTGTGAAAACAGGTGATGCTTATCGTGTGATTTCGAATGATAAGCTACAGGGAATTGCTCCCGGACAGTTTGGGGTGATATACGATGCCGACCAGCATATTTGTATTGGCAGTGGTGAGATTAAGTGTGCAGTGGAATAACACAGAAAAGCCTGCAGGGTTAACTCTTCAGGCTTTTCTGTGTTATTGATTTTTCGTTTCTTCTTTTATGTGTCTCACCACCATCGAAGCTATCGTCATGCCAAACATAGCCGGCATATACGAGGTGGTGCCATTGATACGGGCTTTTTTATGACTCCAGTTATCAGCTTTTAATTCGTTGGGGTTATCATTCTCCGACAGTTCGGGTGGCAGAATTTCATCGCCACAGTTTTGGAACACTTCGTCGCTGTACACGCACATAAACTTCCGGCTTAATCCGCCAAACCTTTTAATACGACTACGAAGTGCAGCTGCCAGCGGGCAACCCTGTACTTTCCAGAATTCAGCTACTTTTATTCTCGTGGGGTCTGTCTTAAGTGCTGCGCCCATCGACGCGTAAAATACCGCATTGGTCTTTGTAGCCTGTTGTATCAGGTGAATTTTGTTCGAAAGGCTGTCGATAGCATCAATAATATAATCGTAGTTTTCAAGTCCGAAGGAAGCGTGCGTTTCCGGACTATAAATTTGTTGCAGAGCCAGAATATCGAGCTGTGGATTGATCTCCAGAAAGCGTTCGCGCAACACATCGACTTTTACCATATTTACTGTACGTGTGGTAGCCATAAGCTGACGATTGATGTTAGTTACACTTACACGGTCGGAGTCGACAATAGTGATATGACCAATACCTGAACGCACCAAACTCTCGGCACACCAGCTGCCCACACCACCAACTCCGAAAATAATCACTCTGGCCTTTGCAGCCTTTTCAATAAAATCCCTTCCCAGCAGCAACTGCGTCCGTTGAAAAATATCACCTTCTATACCCATTAAAATAAATACTTATTCTCTTTAGTTATTCACTTTCAATTTCCTTTTTATCCACAGATTAACACAGATGCTATTCCGCTTTCGCAATAATTCATAGAATTAACTACGAATTAGTCGAATTACATATATTACAGGAATTAGTAATATCAATTATACATTATCAATTGTCAATTATAAGCTGTAAATTGCTCTGTAATAGTTGTAAATTGTAAAAATTGTTCCGATTTATCGGAATGAATAAATTGTAAATTATCTTCATCCGTTCTGACTGATTAGTCTCAGCGATTTTTTATTTAATAACTCAATATTTTTACCACTAATTGCAATTAAGCCATCTTTATCAAATTCGCTTAATACACGGCTTACACTTTCGCGGCTGGTATCCACTAAGTTGGCCAGTTCCGATTGCGAAATGGGTAAAGTGAAGATATCTGAGTAAAAAATATTTTCAGCAAATTCAAGCAGTGCGTCGGCCATATTTCCCCTAATCTGCTTTTGTGTGCGGTTTGCACAGCGTTTGAAGGATTCAAGTTCGTTCTGACAAAGCTCAACGATAATTTCGTTTGAGAAATCGCGGTTCTCGTTTAATATCTTCTGAAAAATATTTACATCGATATAGCACACATCAGTATCGGTGACTGCTGTGACAGAATACTGATTTACCTTATCGCCAAAAGTGGTGGGCAAACCCAGATAAGTTGGCGCTTTTACCAACCGCACAATTTGCTCATGATAAGGTCCATTGAGATGAATTTTAGCCAGACCCCTACGCAGAAAAACCACATTGGTTGAAAACATTCCCTGCTTAATAATGGTATCACCTTTCTTAAATTTCAATTCAAGATGATTGTCCGATAGCTGTCCGAAGCTTTCTTCGCTCAGCATAGTGGTAGCCCGCGTGTTAAATGGACAATGTTTACAGTCGTTTTGCATGATTATTCAGGTGTTGTTTAAGTGATACAAATATAGGTGTTGTGATGCATATCACAAAATAATGAAATCTATCACACATTAAATTTCTGCTTATTCATTCAATAATCACATATATTTGCAGAAATAATTCTTTATATACAACGAATATGGAAAACAGCAATGTAAATAGTATTGAACAAATGCAAGTGCAGATTGATGAGTTAAAATCAAAAATTGCGCAATTGGAAAGTTCACGCAAGGATCAGCTTTCAATAGCTGTGGTATCGGGTGACCTGGATAAGGTATTGGCTGCCATGGTCATTTCTATAGCCGCAGCTGCTATGGACACACAGGTAAAACTCTTTTTTTCATTTTGGTCATTATCAGCACTTCGCGACCCAAAGAAATCACCCAAAGGAAAAGATCTTATATCAAAAATGTTTGGTTGGATGCTACCCAACGGCACTAAAAAACTGAAACTCTCGAACATGAATATGGTAGGTATGGGCCCGAAAATGATTTCGTATCTGATGAAAAAACAAAATGTGATGTCATTAGAAACCATGCTTAAAGAAGCCGGCGAATTAGGAATCGAGATTGTAGTTTGCGAAATGTCGATGGGACTTATGGGCTTTAAAAAAGAAGAGTTTATCGACTATCCGCATCTGAGCTATGCAGGCGCAGCTACCTTCGTGGCCGATGCCGGCGAGAGTTCGATACAGCTTTTCATTTAGACAAAAGAACAAAGAGTAAAGACAAAAGACTGTGAATCGCTAAATTAGTTTCGAATCACTTCCAAAAAGCACAACGCGAAAGACGAAACAATCTTCAAATCTCAAATTTTCAAATTTTCAAATCATCAAATTATAAAGTTATGACAGCAGACGAATTAAAATCAGTAGCAGTAGCAAAATCGGTTGACGCACGCGGAACAGCTTGCCCGGGTCCACTTCTCGAAGCCAAAAAAACCATCGGCACTATCAAAAGCGGAGACGTAATGGAAATCCTTTCGTCGGACGAAGGTACCAAGCAGGATATTCCAAAATGGTGTGGCAAACAGGGTCATGAGTACCTTGGCTTTGTGGAAGAAAACGGCTACTTCAAAGTTTACATGAAAAAACAGTAATTCTTAATGAACAAACTGTTCTCCGGAACCGGCAGTACCGATAGACTGATACTGCCGCTTCCTGAGTATCCTTTATCTCACATTTTTTTCTTTAAATCAGAAAACATGGGCAACATACAAACAAATAGTGCGAAAATACTCGTATTTTCCACCGAAAAAATTTCAGATCCTGCTATTGACATGGCTGGCTTGCTGAAACTTCATTACCCGCCTACAGTATATAGCATTTCCATCCCCTGCTCAAGCGGAATTAAACCTTCATGGATACTGTATGCCTACGAAAAAGGCTTCGATGGCGTATTCATTGCTGCCGACGGCTCCGACTGTGTGTACGGAGAATCGTGTACCGAAAAAACCGGAAACCTTGTGGGCAAAACACACGAACTAATGAAATCGAAAAACATTGACCCCGCACGTCTGCGTATGGCAGCTATTTGCTCTGTTTGCAGTGAATCATTTGTGAAACAAATGCGTACCTTCAATGAATATCTTTTGAAAACGGCCCCTAATCAAACCCCCAACCCCTAAAGGGGAGTAAGAATAGTTTAAATTGACAATTAAATAGATTGAATATGAAAGAGAAAAATATACAAGATAATGCTAATTCAGTTCCACTTCAGGGGTTAGGGGTGAATTTCCCTTTAGGGGTTAGGGGTGGGAGTCCTATAAAGAATATCACCTACGATGCACTCGTTATCGGTGCCGGAATTGCCGGAGGTGAAGCTGCCCTCAACCTTGCCAACACAGGTTATAAGGTTCTGGTGGTGGAAAAAGATTTGTCGGTAGGAGGGAAAATGATTATGCTCAGTAAGGTTTTCCCTACGCTCGACTGCTCGGCCTGTATTACCACTCCAAAGGTTTCCGAAATATCGCGCCATCCGAATATTACCATATTTACCGAAAGCGAAGTTAATAATATACATAGAGTAAGCGAAGTAGAATTTGTGGCCACAGTTCGTCGTCGTCCGCGCTATGTACATGTGGAGGATTGTACTTCGTGTCAGCTTTGCGAAAAAGCCTGTCCGGTGAGTGTTACAGATGAGTATCAGTATGGACTTATTGGACGTAAGGCCGCTTTTATTCCTTTCAGCATTTGCAGTCCGAAAGCTGCTGCCATCGACATTGAAAACTGTACACTCTGTGGCGCCTGCGAAAAAGTGTGCCCTACCAATTGCATCGACTTTACTATGCAGCCCGAAGAAATGACTCTGCATGTACACACAGTAATTGTGGCTACCGGCTTCAATATGTTCGACCCGAAGAAAATGCCGCGTTACGGCTTTGGCGAATACAAAAATGTAATCACAGCCCTGCAAATGGAACGCGAACTGGCGCCTACACGTCCGTTCAATACGATATTGCGCCCCGGCGATGGCAAGATGCCCGACAAAATTGCTTATGTGCTTTGTGTGGGTTCGCGCGATGCCTCGGTTGGTAACCCTATCTGTTCGCAGATTTGTTGCATGTATTCTATCAAACAGGCGCAGTTGCTTATGGGTGCACTTCCTATGGCCGATGTCACCATTTATTATATCAATATACGTTCGTTTGGTAAAGGCTTCGAAGAATTCTACCAGCAGGCCAAAGGTATGGGCGTAAACTTTGTGAAAGGCAAAATTGGTCGTATCAAAGCCAAAGAAAACGGAAACCTTATTCTCCGTTACGAAGACATTAACGAAGGTCGCCTGCGCGAATCAGAACACGACATGGTAGTATTGGCCAACGGCGTACTTCCCAACGACGAAGTAAATAATATCTTCGGAAAAGAAAAACTCAAATTAGATCAGTTTAATTTCGTGGGACAAACCGATATGCTGGCCAGCCCCGCACGCACAAGCATGGAAGGCGTTTTTGTAGCAGGTACAGCCACCGGACCAATGGATATCCCCGATTCCATTCTGTCGGCAGGAGCTGCATCAGCCGAAGCCATCAGTTACCTAATTCAGAAAACAGTTTAAACATTTACTATTTCACATAATTCAATGAAACAATCGTAAATGATTAAATCGTAAATCAAAAGATATTTATGGAAAAGAAACCAAAAAAAATAGGCGTATATATCTGCCACTGTGGCGGAAACATTTCCGATTATGTGGATGTGGAAAAGGTGCGTCAGGCTGTGGAAGGCGACGAGATTGTATTTCTCTCCAAAACAACTATGTTTGCCTGCTCGGATGCCAATCAGCGCGATATGGTCGATGATATTAAAGCCAATGGCCTCGATGGCGTGGTAGTGGCTTCGTGCTCGCCCAAACTTCACCTCACCACCTTCCGCAATGTTTCGGAACGGGCCGATCTCAACAAATACACTTATGTGCATGCCAATATCCGCGAACAGGCTTCGTGGGCGCACTCCGACAATAAAATGGGTGCAACCGAAAAAGCCATTCATCTCGTAAAAGCTGCCATTGCCAAATCGCACTATGCCGAAGCGCTCGAAACCAACAAGATAAAAGCTGTAAAAGCTGTGGCTGTCATCGGAGCAGGTGTGGCCGGAATAAAGGCTGCTATTTCACTGGCCGAGAAAAATACTGAAGTGGTGCTTATCGAACGTGAATCGGAAATGGGCGGACGAGTAGCACAATGGGGCCCACTGTTTTCCACTCAGGAAACAGGCCGTGAAATGATCGACCGTCTGAGCTCTCAGTTGAAGCAGCATAAAAACATCAACCTGCTCACCAATAGCGAAGTGGTTGAAAATAAAGGCAGCGTGGGAAATATCGCTTTGAAAATCCGTCGAAAAGATCCGGAAACAGGCGCAGAAGTGATGACAGAAATTACAGTAGGTTCAGTGCTTATGGCTACCGGTTTCGATTATTATACACCTCAGCAGGCCGAATTTGGTTATGGCACTTCCGACAAAGTAATTACACTGCCTGAGTTTAAGAAAATGATTGATTCACAAACCGGAGCAAAACTCACACACAACGGTCGCGAAGTGAAAAACATTGCGTATATCTACTGTGTGGGAAGCCGTCAGACCGAAGGCGAAAACACTTACTGCTCACGCAACTGTTGTACTTCCACCATTCATGCAGCAGTAACTGCACGGCAGAAATTCAGCCATATTCAGAATTATCATTTCAATCGTGGATTACGCACTTACGGAAAACAGGAAATTCTGTATGCCGACTCCCTTCGTCAGGGCGATATCTATTTCCAGTCCTATGAAGATGGACTTCCGGTCGTAAGTGTCGAAGGTAAAAAGACCATTGTAAAAGTAAACGATATTCTGACCAATAATCGTGAGATTGAACTGGAAGCTGATTTGGTAGTATTGGTGACAGGGATGGTTCCCCGTGCCGACAATTCGGTAGGCTCGTTGTTTAAACTTCCCAAAGGACGCGATAAGTTCTACAACGAAGTACACATGAAACTGCGCCCGGTGGAAACTGTGATCGATGGCATCACCATTGCCGGCGCCTGTCAGGGACCGAAAAACATTGCCGAGTCGGTGAACTCAGCACTTTCGGCAGCCACAAAATCGTACAGCATTATCAGCAAGGGCGAAGTTGAATCGCAACCACTTGTAGCCACTATCGACCCGGCAAAATGCAGCTGGTGTGGTGCCTGCGAGGAAGCATGTCCGTTCGACGCCATACTAAAAGTGGACAAAGACGGAAAAACCATAGCCGAAATAAACAACACAGTTTGTAAAGGTTGCGGCATGTGTGCCCCGGTCTGCGAACCCGATGCAGTCGATCTGATTGCCTGCTCGAGCGCCGAGATAATGAGTATGATTGACGCTTTAGTCACCCCCAACCCCTAAAGGGGAGTAAGAATAGTCGCAATTAATAATTTAAGAAATTGAATATGAAAGATAAAAACATACAAGACAATGCTAATTCAGTTCCCCTTCAGGGGTTAGGAGTGAACTCCCCTTCAGGGGTTGGGGGTCAGGCAGAAAAAGGAAAAACAGCCAAATACCTGCGCGAACAACTGGGAGAAATTCCGGAGCAGGCCAAAGATAATCTGAAGGAATTCAACAGAGTAAAGAAAACTTTGCTCGAAGCGCTTAAAGAGGGTGAACTTACAGTCACACAAATTGCCGATAAAGTGAATATGCCTGCACACGAGGTTATGTTTTATCTGATGTCGCTTGTGAAATACGGCTTTGTAAAGACCGGAGCCATCGACGATATGGATGAGTATTTCACTTATAAATTAAGTAATTAATTTTCTCACAAACCACATAGACACATAGAACATATAGTATGATATGATAATTCCTATGTGGCCTATGTGCCCGGGTGGTTCAATTAAGAAAAATAGTCAAATATCAACCTAACAGACATATAGAATTCATAAAGAAAATTGTTTATGTGACCTATGTGCCTATGTGGTTCAAAAGATAATAAAATGTCAAAAATAAATCCTGCATTCAATAAAGAACTAGAGAAGTTTGGCTCGGTAAACTTCAACGCCTGTTACAACTGCGGAAACTGTACGGCCGTATGTTCACTGTCGACCGAAGACAATTCCTTTCCGCGCGAAATGGTGCGTCTGAGCGCACTTGGTCTCGAGGACGACATTCAGGCATCGCTTAAACCATGGGAATGCTACTACTGCGGCGAATGTTCCACACACTGCCCGCAGGAAGCCAATCCCGGCGAACTAATGATGTCGCTGCGTCGCTACCTGACAGCCAAATACGACTGGACAGGTCTTTCGGGCTTGCTTTACAAATCGTTGCCTGTGAGCCTCGCCGCCTTTGTGCTTACATTTGTGGCCGTGTTGTTTTTTGCGAACTCGGTAAGCTACGATCTGGAAAAGCTACTGCACTTTGGTCACCTTTTCGAAGGAATAGCCATTGGCACCATTGGTCTGCTGATACTTATGCCCAATGTGGCGCGTATGTGGTACCTCACCATTCTGAAACCAGGCATAAAAGTGCCCGTATCGAAATACGCCAAAAGCATCGGCGAACTGTTTGTGCATATGTTCACACAGAAACGTGCACTTGGTTGCGACGACAATCAGTTCCGCTGGTTCGAACATTTTATACTCGTGATTGGCTATTTGTCGCTGCTTTTCACCACTGTGGCTCTTAACTGGTTTGGCACTTCGAGCCTGTTTGTGGTAATTCTGGGCTATGTAATGAGTGCGATTGTATTTGTGGTGACCGTCGATTTTGTAGGCAGCCGTATGAAAAAGAAAAAAGAAGTAAGCAAACACTCGCAACCTTCCGATATTTTCTTTGTGGTGTGGCTGTTCTTTATGGGACTGAGCGCTTTTATGGTTCGTCTGTTTATCGACCTCGACATTCTAGACAGCAACAAATGGATGTATATTTTCCACCTCACTGTACTTGTGCAGTGGGCGCTGATTATAGTGCCTTTCGGTAAATGGACGCACTTCCTGTACCGCTCGTTTGCTATGTATTTTGCGAAACTAAAAAATTGAATTTGAATATCCGCCACGGCGGACAAGTTTTGAAATTTGAAAATTATGAAGTTTCAGGTTTCTGAGTTTCAAAGTTTCAGGTTTGGAATAGGCCGATAAGCAAAAACTGAATAAAAAGGATTGTTTCAAAAAGAGATTTTTGGGACAGTCCTTTTTTTTTGTGTGACAAAACAATGCGTTTTTGTATAAATACTCAAAAAAATCGGTACCGGCATTTTGGTCGAAGGATGGTCGAACACTAGTCGAACACTAGTCGAACACTAGTCGAATCTAAGAGATAGGAAAAAATAGCCAAATTCGTATATTTATGTGTTTTGAAACTGCATAATTATAATATTTTTGAACCACATAGACACATACGCCACATAGAAAATATAATTGTTTTATACTATGTGTTCTATGTGCCTAATGTGGTTTGTAATCTTTCTTTTGAATCAAAATAGAGTTCACATAGAAAAAATAATTGTTTTTATTCTATGTGTCCTATGTGTCTATGTGGTTTGTAATCTTTCTTTTGGACCAACATACAGTTCACATAGAAAAATGATGATTCAAAGTTTTTAGTACACAGTCCAGAAGATACTTCTGCAGGGCTTATCCATACCTACATTTTAGTATTGGAGTAAAACAATAAAAATAAACACTTTTCAGGTTAATATGCTGGAAATTTTATTTATATTTGTTGGGTGTTAAATTAAGAATTACGCCGAAGAAGAGAATTAAGGAAAAACACAGGAAGAACTGATTGCGCATACACCCATGTCAGCCTAAATAATAGAAAAAAAAACTGATGTTTAAAAACCGAAAGTCGAGAAATAAAGAGAAGTTGCTTAGTGAGTTTGGAAACCTGAAATCAGACTCGTTTGACTTTGAAAATATCGAAAGTTATTTCCGTAAAAAGGATAATTCCGCTACATTTAATGCGCTGTCCGACAAAACCTGCAATGATCTGGATTTCGCAGAACTGTTTATGTTTATCGACCGTACCAATTCAAGAATTGGACAGCAGTATCTGTATAACAAGTTAAGAAATATTCCGGCAGACCCGATAAAAAATATCGGCAATGAAAACCTCCTGGAAGAGTTTACAAACAATTCGGACTTTAGAGTATCAGTGCAAAGGCAGTTGAGCAAGTTGAACCACAGGGAAGTATATTATGTGGCTACGCTGTTTCAGGATGAAATTCTGAAGCCGCCCAAATGGTATTTTATTGTGCCGCTGTTGTCGTTTGCAAGCGCCTTGTCGTTTGTACTGGCATTTTTTAATCCCGTATTCTTTCTTGTAATTTTGAGCCTGTCGGTGATTAATATTGTGATTCATTTTTGGAATAAGAAAAACCTGTTCAATTATTTCAGTTCTATTCCACAGCTCTCAAAACTGAATGGCGTTGCTCAGGAATTGTTTAAGCATCCCATTCTGAAGGAGATACAACAGGATTTGATGAAATCGGCAAGTATCATTAACAAGGTGAGCAACCGAATGTCATTTTTCAATCTGGAAACAGAAATGCAAAGCGATCAACGCATATTGTTTTGGGCAATTCTGGAACTTGTAAAAATTGTATTTCTGATTGAACCATTGTT
Organism: Paludibacteraceae bacterium; assembly: GCA_016937795.1. Taxonomy (GTDB): domain Bacteria; phylum Bacteroidota; class Bacteroidia; order Bacteroidales; family Paludibacteraceae; genus Paludibacter. The sequence continues at coordinate 43,171 of JAFGVV010000049.1, read as the reverse complement.
TCTGTTCGGAACTTTAAAACGTATTGATACTAAAAGAAAAGAGATTGAAAACGTATTTCTGTTTGTTGGAGAGATAGATGCTATTATATCAATTGCTTCACTCAGAAAGGGACTTGAGAACTACTGTACGCCGATAATTATTGACGATCGAAAAGAACTTTCTGCTCAGGAAGTATATCACCCTTTGATTGAAAATTGTGTAACAAACACCCTGAATGTAAACGGAAGGTCTGTTTTGCTGACAGGATCGAATATGTCGGGGAAAACATCGTTTATTCGTACAATAGCCATAAATGTAATAACGGGACTGACTATAAACACCTGTTTTGCAACACATTTTTCGATGCCACAGATGCGGGTTTTTTCGGCCATACGCATCAGCGATGATTTGATGAACGACAGAAGCTACTATTTTGAAGAAGTAATGACGATAAAAGATATGATTGACAAGAGCGTTGCTGAAAATATAAACCTGTTTTTACTCGACGAAATTTTCAAAGGCACTAATACTGTTGAACGAATTTCGGCTGGCAAAGCTGTTTTGTCGTCGCTGAACGGGGAAAATAATATTGTTTTTGTTTCGACGCATGACATTGAACTGGCCGATTTATTGAAAAACGAATATGATTTATATCATTTCAGCGAAATGGTGGATTATAAAACAGTAGCTTTTGATTATAAGCTAAAAGGAGGAAAATTAAAAAACAGAAATGCTATCAGGATACTTCAGATCAACGATTATCCCGAAAGCATTATCAACGAAGCCATCGAAATTTCGGAAGAACTTGATAGGATTAATGTGGCTAATACAGCCCCGAATTTGAATGAACACATCTCAAACTAAATAAACTGAATAGATATGAACGAAATTATTTGTCCAAACTGTAAAAAAGCTTTTAAAGTAGATGAGGCCGGATTTGCCGATATTCTGAAACAGGTTCGTGACCGTCAGTTTGAAGATGAATTGAAAAAGCGACTGACAATTGCCGAAACAGAGAAGGAATCGGCGGTGAAGTTGGCCGAAGCCAATCTGAAGCATTCGCTCACCAAAGATATAGCCGAAAAGGACCGGCTCATTGCGGAGCTTAAAGTCAGGAGTGAGCTTGAGCTAGCTGAGCAATTGTCGAAAAAGGAATCGGAAATTGCCGAAATGAAGGCGAAAATTGAAAATGCCGAAAACGAGAAAAAAATTACTGTGACCGAAGCCATCAGAAAAATTGAAAAGGAACGCGATGAGTTAGTCAATGACTTAAAGAGCAAAGAGGCTGAAAAAGAAAATGCAGTAAAACTACTGGAAGCTCAGCTCAATCAGCTTTTGCAGACAGAACTGACCAAAAAGGACCATGAAATAATGGAACTGAAAGCTAAAAACGAGCTTGAGCTTGCTGAGCGTTTGTCGAAAAAGGAATCGGAAATTGCCGAAATGAAATCGAAAATTGAAAATGCGGAAATTGAAAAAAAGCTTTTGGTGACCGAGGCCATTCAAAAAATTGAGAAAGAACGCGACGAACTGGCTAACAGCCTTAAAAACAAAGAAACAGAAACACAATTGCTCGAAAAATCGCTTCATGAGAAATTCAATGCCGAGCTTAAAACGAAGGACGATATAATCAAAATGAAAGATGAGGAAATTCTCCTTCGTAAAGAGATGAAGCTGAAACTTTCGACCAAAATGCTGGGTGAAACCCTTGAGCAGCACTGCGAAACTGAATTTAACAAGCTTCGTGCCACAGCTTTTCAACGGGCTTATTTCGAAAAAGACAACGATGCAAAATCGGGTAGCAAAGGCGATTATATTTATAAAGAAACCGATGATGCCGGAAATGAGATTATTTCCATAATGTTTGAAATGAAGAACGAAGGTGATGAAACTACCACCAAAAAGAGAAATGAAGATTTTTTCAGGGAACTCGACAAGGACAGAAACGAAAAAAAATGCGAGTATGCAGTACTTGTTTCATTATTAGAGTCCGAAAGCGAATACTACAACACAGGAATTGTGGATGTGTCGCACAGATACAACAAAATGTATGTGGTAAGACCTCAGTTTTTTATCCCAATCATTACTTTGCTTCGCAATGCTGCCATGAATTCTATTCAATACAAAGCTGAGCTTGCTTTGGTGAGGAGTCAGAATATCGATATCACCAATTTTGAAGAAAAGATGAATAAGTTCAAAGACGGTTTTGCACGGAATTACGATTTGGCAAGTCGTAAATTTAAAGATGCAATCGATGGCATTGACAAGACAATCAGGGAACTGCAGAAAACCAAAGACGCATTATTGTCTTCGGAAAACAACCTCAGACTTGCAAACGAAAAAACCGAAGACCTGACCATTAAAAAACTAACTTACAATAATCCAACAATGAAAGCAAAGTTCGATACGCTTAATAAATAAATTTGCATATTGTAAGAGGTTTTGATACGAAAACAAACAGAGTTAACATTATACAGGTTGAGAATTATCCCGAAAAGTGTTATTTACTATGAACTTACAACCAACCCTTGTCGAAATAAGGCAAACCCTGAGAGATAATATTAAAGAAGATACTCTCAACTCTAAAAAGAGGTTTTTCAAAGAAGAGGTCAAATTGCTTGGACTAAGTGTGGCCGAAGTAACCAAAATAAGTAAGCACTTTTATCAAACAATAAAGGATTCGCCCAAAGAGGACATTTTCGCGCTTTGCGATGAATTGTGGAAATCGGGTTACAGCGAAGAAGCCTACATGGCCTGTCACTTTTCATATTATATTTCGCGCAAATATGAGCCTGCTGATTTCCGGGTTTTTGAACGCTGGGTAAATGAATATGTGACCAATTGGGCTACATGCGATACTTTGTGTAATCACTCTGTAGGTACGATTGTCGAAAAGTATCCTGAGTATATTGAGGAGTTGAAAAAGTGGGCAAAATCGCCAAACCGCTGGGTAAAACGAGCTGCAGCCGTGTCGCTGATTATCCCTGCAAGGCGTGGACTTTTCCTGAACGATATATTTGAAATTGCGGATATTTTGCTTACCGATACCAACGACCTGGTACATAAAGGCTACGGCTGGATGCTGAAAGCTGCAAGCCAAGCACATACCGAAGCTGTTTTGACCTTCGTGATAGACCGCAAAGCAGTAATGCCGCGCACAGCATTACGCTATACCATCGAAAAAATGCCAGCTGACATGAAAGCAGAAGCAATGAAAAAGTGATAGAAGTTAAAGACTCAGAGAAACAACCTGAAAACTCAGAATGCAGCGCATTGATTCGCTGAATAACGAATGCTACAGCATTATTATGCACTTTAACAATCAGTATTGTGTGTTACAGTTTGCAGACACAATCGTACTCTCTCAAAGTGTTGTCGGTATTGCTATGCTGAAAAAAATTCAACACAATCAATGAACGGTGATTCCATGTAAATAAGCAACGAAAAAATATTAAAACTTGTCATAAAAGCCCGTTTGTTGTTTGAATTTTTGTAAATTTGAACCGATAGCGATCAAATAATAAAACAATAATACACAAATTATGGACAAGAAACTAAAAACCTACACCCTGCAAAACTATCGTACAATACCTCAGATATCCGCTTTAAAGGAGTCGGACATTGAGGCGATAGAAGTAGTAGGACGTGTGCTTCCTTTCAAAACCAATAATTATGTGGTAAACGAGTTAATTGACTGGACCAGGACCGATGATGATCCGATTTTTACGCTCAATTTCCCACGCCGTGAGATGCTGGAAAAAAAGCACTACCTAACGGTAAAAAAGATGCTCGACGAAGGCGTCGACAAAGCTACCTTCGACCGGAAAATACATGAAATCCGGCTCGAGCTGAATCCAAATCCTGCCGGACAGGAACACAATGTACCTACCCTCGATGCGGTAAAACTGAAAGGCATACAACACAAATATCCCGAAACAGTATTGTTTTTCCCCAGTCAGGGACAAACGTGTCATGCATATTGTACTTTCTGTTTTCGTTGGCCACAGTTTTCGGGCATGAGCGGACTAAAGTTTGCCATGAAAGAAGCCGATTTGTTGCTTAAATATCTGAAAGTGCATCGTCAGGTGAGCGATGTCCTGTTTACAGGTGGCGACCCCATGACCATGTCGGCTTCGGTACTCAGCGCTTACATTGAGCCACTTCTCGAGCCCGGCTTCGAACATATACATACCATACGTATCGGTACCAAATCGCTGGCTTACTGGCCATATCGTTATCTGTCCGATCCCGATAGCGAACAGATAATAGCACTTTTCAACAAAGTGATTGCTGCGGGTAAAAATCTCTCCATACAGGCGCACTTCAATCATCCGACGGAACTTTCGACCGATGCTGTGCAGCAGGCCATAAAAGCCATAAGAGCTACAGGTGCACAAATACGCACACAGTCGCCACTGCTGAAACACATCAACGACAAGCCTGAACTTTGGGCTGAGATGTGGCGTAAACAGGTGGATTTGGGTTGTATTCCTTATTATATGTTTGTGGCGCGCGATACAGGTTCGAAAGCTTATTTTGAACTTCCACTGGAAAAATGCTGGCAGATATTCCGCAGAGCTTATCGTCAGGTAAGTGGTTTGTGTCGCACCGTGCGTGGGCCAAGTATGAGCGATCATCCCGGAAAAATTCAGATACTCGGTGTGCAGGAAGTGAAAGGCGAAAAAGTGTTTGTACTTCGATTTATTCAGGGACGAAACCCGGCCTGGGTGCATATTCCGTTTTTTGCAAAGTACGACCCAAAGGCCACCTGGTTCAATCAGCTGAAACCTGCTTTCGACGAGGAGAAGTTTTTCTTCGAACAAAAACCACCCAAAGATATGGGAAGTAAACCGTTTCTGTTTGAGTAGAAATGAATTATTTTGCCGCTTGTGAATCATATTTTCACAAGCGGTATTTTTCATCCTGTATTTTTGTTTTTGAATATGCGCAGTCGGAGTGCGACTTAAAGTCGCGCCACGACTATCAGGTAGCTAAAGACATCGTATAGCGAGTAAAGACTGAGTTTTCAAAGAAATGCTTTTCGCAGTAAGGGAAAATAAATGTATTTTTGCAAACAAAAAAATACGGCTTTCCAATAAATACATTGCTGACATGATTCTGAACTATATCTGGATAGGTTTTTTGCTGATTGCATTTGTGGTAGCCTGTGTACAATTGCTTTTTTTTGGCAATGCACAGGTTTTTTCCGATATCGTAAACTCTACTTTCGATTCAGCCAAAAACGGTTTCGAGATTTCGCTCGGGCTTACAGGTGTGCTTGCCCTTTGGATGGGAATTATGAAAATTGGCGAACGGGGTGGCGTGATCAATGCTTTTTCGCGATTGGTGGCGCCATTTTTTATTCGCATTTTCCCTGACATCCCGAAGGATCATCCGGCCATGGGCACCATGTTTATGAATGTGGCTGCTAATATGCTCGGACTCGACAACGCTGCCACCCCCATGGGGTTGAAAGCCATGAAAGAAATGCAGGAAATTAACCCAGACAAAGAAACGGCCTCGAACCCAATGATTATGTTTCTGGTGCTCAATACTTCGGGACTGACGCTTATTCCCATCAGTGTGATGGTTTATCGTGCGCAACTGGGCGCAGCAAATCCTTCGGATGTATTTTTACCCATTTTGCTGGCCACTTTCTTTTCGACCATTGCCGGACTTATCAGTGTGGCCATTTACCAGAAAATAAATCTGTTCAACAAAGTGGTGATGGGCACATTGCTTGGCATGACCACCTTTATTGCCGGGCTGATATTTTTTATGAGTCGCCTGCCCAAAGAGGATATTACGCTTTACTCGAACTTCGCAGCCGCTTTTATTTTGTTGTCCATTATTGTGGCATTTGTTACAATGGCTGCTGTGCGAAAAATTAATGTGTACGAAACCTTTATCGAAGGAGCCAAAGATGGTTTTCAGGTAGCCATTGGCATTATACCTTATCTGATAGCTATTTTGGTGGCCATTGGTATGTTCAGGGCTTCGGGCGCAATGGCCATGCTGATTGATGGTATTGCATGGCTTGTGGGTCTCACAGGTGTAAACACCGACTTTGTGGGCGCATTGCCTACCGCACTTATGAAACCGCTGAGCGGTAGTGGTGCACGTGGTATGATGGTGGATGCAATGACGCTTCATGGTGCCGATTCGTTTGTAGGCCGACTCACAAGTACTATACAGGGCTCTACCGATACCACCTTTTACGTACTGGCTGTTTATTTTGGCTCTGTTGGCATCAAAAAAACACGTTATGCTCTCACCTGCGGATTGATTGCCGATTTTGTGGGCATAGTAGCAGCTATATTCATTGGATATTTATTTTTTTATTAGAAACAATTACAGTTGACAGTTGAGAATTGACAATTTAATCATTCCGATAAATCGGAACAAGTTTTACAATTTACGATTTGAATGTACCGACTATTAGAAACGGTCAACTGATTACCCAGTCAACCCAAAATTTTGAAACAAGAGCAAAGACTTTTGAACTCCTGATGAATTGAGAATCATTCCCGAATCCCAAACTCTGAAACTCTGAAACCCTGAAACCCTGAAACCCTGAAACCCAAATGATACAATACATAACCGAGGGCGTGGAAATGCCCGCTATCGACAAAAAGCAAATCAGTGCCTGGATAAAATCGGTGGCTGTAAAATACAGCAAAAGAGCCGGCGATATTGCTTATGTTTTTTGCAATGACGAAAAAATACTCGAAGTAAATCGTCAGTATCTTGATCATGATTATTATACCGACATTATTACTTTCGATTACAGCGAAGGTAAAACTATTTCGGGCGATATCTTTATCAGTCTTGATACTGTAAAGTCCAATTCAGAGCAATTCGAGAGTGCTTACGATATCGAATTACGGCGGGTTATCATACATGGTATTCTGCATTTATGTGGCCAGGATGATAAAACTACAGAGTTACGCGCCCAAATGACCGCCAAAGAAAACGACGCACTTTCGATGCTTTTGGGCAATGTCTGAATTTTACGATTTTTCAGCAACGGGACTTGTATTGCAAGTATTCGACTATTTTTGCAATTTTATGTTAAATAAGGCATTATCAACCAATGCAATCATCTCAAATTAAAAGATAATCATTACTTTTGTTCCTGCTTTTTGGGGCAGACCATAAAATTTTAATGTATAAATCCCGTTCAATATCTAAACAATAAAACTCATAGAAATAAAAAATGAATTTTAAAGTAATTAGATATCAAAGTTTGGTGTTAATGATATTTCTTAGTTTATGGTCGTATGCACAAGAAAGATACAGAGCCGAAATTGGACCTGTTGGAGGGACTTCCTTTTATCTGGGTGATGCCAATAGCAAGCTGTTTGCAAATCAGCAAGCTGCTTTTGGGCTTCAGTACCGACAAAAATTCAATAGTCGTTTGGCATTGTCGGCCGATTGGCACCTGACGGATATTGTAGGAGAAGGCATGTTACCCAATGCAGTCATACAGCGTTTCGATAATCGTGTGAATGCTTTCGATCTGAGTGGAGAGTTTAATTTTTTCGATCTGGAGGATAAGCCCTATAGGCCATTCAGTCGTAAATATTCAACTTTTATTTTTGCCGGAGTGGGTGGAATGCATTATTTGTACGAACAAAGTCCGCAGCTGAAATTCAGCTATATGTTTGGAGTAGGAGCGAAGTTTATGCTGTCAGACAAGCTAAATCTGCAACTCAAATGGTCGAACAGGCTTTTGCTCACCGACCAGCTCGAAGGTGTAAGAGCTTTGAATAATCCGGGTCATTTGAATGGCTCTAACTTACTGAACAACGATTTATTGTCGACATTCAGTGTAGGACTTACGGTGAATATTTTCAAAGAGCGCTGTAATTGTAATAACAACTGGTAAAAAGGAGTAAACTTTCAGTCTACAACATAAAATATGTCAAGCTTCAAAGAAAAAATTGATTCATACCATCTTCCCCGGCACATTGCTATCATAATGGATGGCAACGGACGCTGGGCCAAAGAGCGTGGTTACGACCGTATATTCGGGCATCAGAATGGAGTAATATCGGTTCGCGAAGTGACTGAGGCCGCAGCCGAAACGGGTATTAAATACCTGACACTTTATGCATTCTCGACCGAAAACTGGGCTCGACCCGAGCACGAAGTGAATGCCCTGATGGAGTTGCTGGTCGACACCATTGAAAAAGAAACTCCTACATTGAATAAAAATAATGTGCGACTCAAAGCCATTGGTGATTTGTCACGTTTGCCCGCTGGCGCTGCCAAAAAACTGCAGCGTTGTATTGCTGAAACATCCGTTAACGATGGCCTTACACTGGTGCTTGCACTAAGTTATTCGTCGCGCTGGGAAATTAATAATGCCATAAAGTTACTTTGCAACGATGTAAAAAACAGCAAAATATCAATCAGCGACATTACCGACGAGACCATATCGAACTATCTGACCACCCGCGAAATACCTGATCCCGATCTGATGATTCGTACCAGTGGCGAAATTCGTATCAGTAATTTTCTTTTATGGCAAATTGCTTATACCGAACTCTATTTTACAAATACACACTGGCCCGATTTCAGAAAAGAAAATTTCTATGAAGCCATTGTAGAATACCAATCGCGCGAACGTCGCTTTGGGAAATAAAATATTAATTCATTGCATACCGTATTTATTTTAGCTTTATGCGCCAAAAAACTGTTTTTGTTTTCTTACTATGGCTGATGATCAGTCCTGCACTTGTAAATTTATTTGCACAGGATAATGAGGAAATGCCACTGATTGATTATACTTCTCCCCGCAAATACGAAATTGCTGAAATCACTATCAAAGGTGCCGACAATTACGAGGATTTTGTGCTCGTTGGTTTTTCGGGCCTTGCAGTAGGCGATGTAATCAATGTACCGGGTGATGAAGTGACCTCAGCTGTGAAACGATTCTGGAAACAGGGACTTTTTGCCGATGTGAAAATTTACTCCACAAAAACAGAGGAAGACAAAATATGGCTCGAGATAGCCCTTACCGAGCGTCCACGTGTTTCGGAAATTAATTATCACGGACTGAAAAAAGGAGAGATTGAAGATTTGGAACTCAAACTCAGCATAGTAAAAGGTAATCAGATTACGCCCAATATTTCGGACCGAGCCAAAAAGGTGATAGCAAAATATATGGAGGATAAAGGCTTTATGAATGTGGAAGTAGGTGTGTTACAACGAAACGACCCTGCCAAAGCCGGACATGTGATTGTGGATGTGGAAGTGGATAAGAAATTGAAAAACAGGGTACAGCAAATTGTGGTGACAGGAAACAATGCACTTACGTTTAATCAGATAAACAAAGTAATGAAAAAGACCAACGACAGAAACTGGCGTAACTTTTTCAGGACAAAGAAATTTGTAAACGAAGAATTTGAAAAGGATAAAATTGCATTAATTGATAAATACAACGAAATTGGTTATCGCGATGCCTATATTGTAAGCGACAGTGTAGCCAAATTCGATGAGAAAAGTGTTATTGTATATCTTACAGTCGACGAAGGTCGTAAATATTATTTCAGAAACATCAAATGGATTGGCAATACTATTTACCCTTATGATTTTTTAGACGCAGTGCTGAATATCAAAAAGGGTGATGTGTATAATTACAAGCATTTAATGGAGCGTTTGCAAACCGACGAGACAGATGCTGTCAGCAAACTGTATCAGGACAGAGGTTATCTGTTTTCGCAAATTGAACCGGTAGAAGTGTTGGTCGAAAACGACTCAATTGATTTTGAAATGCGTATTTACGAGGGTAAACCAGCCACTATCAACGAAATTAATATTACCGGTAATACCCGTGTGTACGAGCATGTAGTGCGTCGCGAACTACGCACCAAACCGGGTCAGCTTTACAGTCAGTCCGACATTATGCGTTCGTTACGTGAACTTGCTCAGATGGGGCATTTCGATCAGGAAAAACTTCGTCCTGATATTCAGCCAAACCCAGAAGATGGAACAGTGGATATTACTTACGAACTCGAAACCAAAGGTAGCGATCAGGTAGAATTTTCAGCCGGTTGGGGGTCGACAGGTATTGTTGGAAGTATTGGTTTGAAGTTTAGTAATTTTGCCATTCAGAATCTTTTCCGTCCCGACACATACCGCATTGTGCCTCAGGGCGAAGGTCAGACTTTTTCGTTGAATGCCCGTACAAATGGTCAGTCGTATTCGTCGGTAAGTATGTCATTCCTTGAGCCCTGGCTGGGAGGGAAACGACCTAATTCGCTTTCGGCTGCTATTTATTACTCGTCGCAATCGACCATCAGCGATCGATATCTGAACAATATACAATCGAGCTACGGGCAATATGGATATGGCGGTTATGGCAGCTATGGTGGTTACGGTGGTTACGGCTACGATTCGGGTTATGGAAGTTCGTATGGTAACTCATACAACAGCTCGTACTACGATAGCGAAATGGATCCAGATAAATATATGCGTACGGCAGGCGCATCGCTCGGATACGGAAAACGTTTGAGCTGGCCCGATGACTTCTTTACATTTTACGGAGAACTTTCGTATCAGCTGTTTATGCTCAAAGGCTGGTATCGTTCGATGTTTCCCATTACCGAGGGTATGTTCAACAACCTGAGTCTGAATCTGACCCTGAGTCGTAACTCTATCGATAATCCAATTTATACACGTCGGGGTTCTTCTTTTTCACTGGGATTAAAAGTAACTCCACCATACTCTTCGTTTAACGGAAAGGATTATGCCTCGGGTACACTTACCGAGCAGGAAAAATACAAATGGATTGAATATCATAAATGGACTTTTAGCGGAAAAATGTTTACTCCGCTTACCTCCAACGACAAAGCACTGGTGCTTATGACCCGTGCCATGTTCTCGTATCTGGGTCATTACAACGAAAATGCAAAATCTCCTTTTGAGACCTTCTATATGGGCGGCGATGGCATGTCGGCTTACACAAGTTACGGGACTGACTATGTGGCCATGCGTGGCTACGAGAGTGGTTCGCTGACTCCGGTAAATGCGCTTACAGGAAGTTATACCGGCTATTTGTACAACAAATTTACAATGGAACTTCGGTTCCCGTTGTCGCTGGAGCAATCGGCCACCATTTATGCACTGGCATTCCTCGAAGCCGGTAACAGTTTTGCGTCTATCAAAAAGTATAATCCTTTCGACCTGAAACGTTCTGCGGGTGTAGGTGTACGCATCTTCCTGCCTATGTTTGGTATGATGGGTATCGACTGGGCTTATGGTTTTGATAAAGGTTATGATGGCCGTCAGGGTGGAAGTCAGTTTCACTTCGTGTTAGGACAGGAACTGTAAAAAGTTGACAATTGACAGTTGATGGTTAAATGATAGCACTATAGAAAACTACAATCAGAATGTTTAGTCAATAAAAAAAACTTTGGCAAAGAATTTGTATAACCGGTATCAGAATATAAAATCATAGAAAGTACTAAAAACGAATGGTCATGAAAAAAAAAATTATTTCCCTGTTTCTTTTAGCCGGAATTGCTTTTGGTGTAAGTGCACAGAAGTTTGCAATGGTTGATATGGAGTACATTATGAAAAATATACCCGCATTCGAGACTGCCAACGAGCAGTTGTCGCAAATATCGAAAAAATGGCAATCGGAAGTGGAGCTACAAATGCAGGAGGTGCAGAATATGTATAAAAACTACCAGACAGAACTCGTTTTTCTTTCTGCAGAAATGAAAGTGAAGCGCGAGGAAGAAATTGTAGAGAAGGAAAAAGTAGCACAGGAGTTGAAACGCAGCTATTTTGGAACCGAAGGTGAACTTTTTAAAAAACGGCAGAGCCTAATGAAGCCTATTCAGGACGAGGTATATGCGGCTATTCAGGAGATAAGTAACGAAAAAGACCTGAGTGCTGTTTTCGATAAAAGTTCCTCAATGAATCTGATATATGTATCGCCTAAACTTGATATCAGCGACCTGGTGCTTGAGAAGTTGGGCTATTCCAAATAATTTTTTAAATTTGCATTCTTAAAACTATAAGTAAAAATAAAACTCTAAAAAAATAAATGAACATGTTGAAAAAAATTGCTTTAATAATGCTATGTGCATTACCCCTCGGACTTTTCGCTCAGGAAAAACTGGGACACGTAAATTCGCAGGAGATAATTAAATTAATGCCTGAACTGGCTTCTGTAGAAAAAACGATTGACGAGTTAGGCGCACAATGGGAAGGCGAACTTCTGAAAATGCGTGAAGAGTATAACGTAAAAATCAAAGACTATCAGGAAAAGCAGGGTGATATGGCCGATGGTATCAAACAGGTTCGTCAGAGCGAAATTCAGGAAATGGAACAACGTATTGCTACTTTTCAGCAATCGGCTTACACCGACCTGCAGAAAAAACAACAGGAACTTGTAAATCCAGTGATTGAGAAAGTACGTAAAGCTATTACAGATGTGGCTACTGAAAATAAATACACTTATATCTTCGATATGAGTTCGCAGGTAATTCTTTATACAGCGCCTAACTCGAATGACATCACGGCACTGGTTAAAAAGAAACTAGGTATTAAATAAAAATACTGCATTTCGAATTAAATATGCGGTTCAGACTGAAAAATGTCTGAGCCGTTTTTTGTAACCATTCAAGCGATTATTGAATGATCATAAATTGTAAGTAAGAGGAGTAGTATATTCGCATTTATACTAATTGTTGAAGTAAGGGCATTAAGAAGTTAAATTCGATTAATTTCAATAATACTGTTAGTTTTACCGCTAAACGCTCTCATTCAAGTCCAAAATCCCTTTCAAAACAGCTATCAGGAATTACGACATCATATCCTTCCTGTTACTTATTTCAATTATTTTTCAGAGTATGAAATATAGAACATTTTTATTGGTACTGCTGCTCTCTTTTGGATCAGTGATTGCGCAGCAGCGTAGAGGACGACATGTTTTGTATCAGGTTTCGAACAAGGAAGTGGTGCAGAACGTATTCCCCGAAGCTGAAAGAGTGGAGGAGTACAATCAATACTGGTATCGTATCTGTAACAGCAGCAACGAAACGCTTGGCTTTGCTATCTGCAGTCGGAACTATTGTAGTCATATCGTTGGTTATGCCGGAGAAACGCCCGTTATAATTATTACCGATACTCATTTTATCGTCCGCAAAACAGCCATTTTGTCGAATTACGAAAGTCCGTCATATCTGCGCATGCTTGTCGATAGGGGTTTTTTCGAAACCTGGAATCAGAAGCATATCAGAAAAGTGAAAGAAATTATACCCGATGCAGTGACAGGAGCTACCAGGACGGCCGCAGCCATAATCGAAAATGTGCATTTTCTCTCCGAAAAAGGATCCGGTATCTTACCCGAAAAGAAAGCTAAAAGAGCAACTGTTAAACGATAATTATTCGTGATGCTTAAGCGCATTGACATATTTAACGATATCTTTCTAACACTCCGTAATACATGGAAATTATGGAGGAAAAAGACTTAAGTAATCGATAATAATTGTCGGTTACTTATGTAATGCAGCTGATATATAATGTCTTAAAGTGTCGACCGGATGTGCCAAAGGCATTAGTGGACCCGAGAAGCGCATTATTGTTCGGATTTTGGCACGCATTTCGGGCTTATAACAATGTACAGGGCATTTGGCGCAGGCAGGTTTCCCATCACCAAAAACGCAGTTTTCAAGCCTTTGGTGAGCATATTTAAGTACTTCACTGCAATGAGGACACAGGCCCTTCCCGTGCTGATTGTGCTTCAGTCGGCAATAAATTCGAATCATTCGGGTCACAGTTTTTTTTTCAGTTACAATGGCTGCCATGCTATGCGAAAACCGGCATTCTGTAAGTTTATTGCACAGAAGCCGGTTCGTTTTTTTTTGAGTTATAAGATCGTTGTAATATTTAATGATATACTTCTAACACAATAGTAGACATAGAAATTATTGAGTGAAAAGATTTAATTCGCATAGTACAAGCTTAAGTGTATTTATAGTTTAAGCAAGTTTACTATTTTTTGTTTGAAATCAGTGTTTTCGAGGAACCCGCTAAACTCTTCGGCACCTGGTCCGAATGCAAATACAGGGACCATTACACCTGAGTGGTTTTTGGTACTGAAGTATGCATTGAATCTCTTTTCTTTGATATTTCCATCGGGAATTGTAAGTCCGCCTGTTTCATGATCGGCAGTAACGATTACCAGTGTATTGCCATCGCGACGGGCATAATCGAGTACACGGCCTATGGTGATATCGAGGTCGATCACCTCTAAAGCAATATTGTCTGCATTATTATCGTGTCCTGCCCAGTCGATTTGCGATCCTTCTATCATAAGAAAAAAACCTTTTTTATTATCGTCGAGTAATTCGATGGCTTTCATAGACATGTCGGGTAAAAAATTGCCTCGCTCAGGCATAGCAGGCGTATGGTCGGGGTAGAGTAAACCGGCTAATTTTCCGCTTTTAACTGCTGCCACATCTTTTTCAGTATGTGCAACCTGATATCCTTTGGTTCTGAGTTCGTCGCTGAGGTTTCTGTTGTCTAATCGTTTCTCAAAATTATTGCGACCACCTCCGATAAACACATCGATATCGGTCTTTAAAAAGTCGGCAGCAATTTCCTCGTACATATTCCGATTGATTTGATGAGCTACAAAGCTCGCCGGAGTCGCATGTGTGACCGCACAGGCTGTAACCAAACCTGTAGATAGTTTTTTATCTTCGGCCAGGTGTAACACCGATTTTACTGCTACAGAGTCGGGCGACATACCAATCATCCCGTTTCGGGTCTTCACACCAGTGGCTAAGGCTGTACCTCCGGCACCCGAATCGGTTGTGAAATGGCTATAGGAATATGTTTTTGAGAAGCCGATATGTTTGAATTGTTCGATGTTCAATGTGTTTCCGTTTTTTATCATGCCGGTGTGTATTTGGGCAATTCCCATGCCATCGCCTATAATAAAGATCAGGTTTTTAGGTTTCGATTTTGCCGAAACTGAAATACTGAGAATAATGAAAAGTACTGTGCTTAAAAGCATGATTCTTCTGTTCATAGTAGCTAATATTGTTAATAAAGCGTTTCCTTTCAGAATTGTATTAAAGAATGGTGCTTTATTTGATTAATGAGTTGATTATTTATATAAACAACATTCGGTGTTTGTTAGTTTTCTGTAATATGTTAAATAGTTATTAAAATATCAACATGGTTATTTTCCAAGTTCAGATGAAAGGGCTTTTAGCTCAGTTTTAAGTTTTCTGAGTTTATCTGCTAATTTCTGTTGTTTTTCTACCACATCGCGTTGTTGTCCCAGTCGGCGTTTTGCTCCTTCGAGCGTAAGACGCTGATCGTTCACCAGAAACATGATGTTTCGAAGCATATCAATGTCTACCTGTGTGTAAAAGCGCGTTCCCTTGGTGTTCCTGCGAGGTTTGAGTTGTTTGAATTCTTTTTCCCAAAACCTGAGATTCGATTGGGTGACACCCAAAATTTCAGAAACTTCGGATATGGAATAATAAAGCTTTTCCATAGTATGGGGGTTATGATTTTATGACTTTCAGACGTTTGCCAATTTGAATTTTTGACGTTCGTAATCCATTCCATCTTTTCAGATTATTTACGGATACGCCATATCTTGCAGCAATATGACTCAATGTTTGCCCTTTTTTCACGGTGTGGTAAATTACCCTTCCTGAACCTCCGGGCGAAACCGGTGACCTTTGAGCAATTTCTATTTCGCTCCGTCGATTGTTAATAAGAGAGTCGGCCTTGAAGCTTATTATCTCGGAATATTTATCGATAAAGGAATTGGCATAATGGAGTGGGAGGTTTACTGAATAGGGTTTAATGTTTCCCGGAACAATGTCCTTGCGGTATTGTGGGTTCAGCAATCTGACCTGTTCGATAGGCAGGCTTAGTACTGAAGCTATTTGTTCTAAAT
The DNA here is from genome assembly GCA_016937795.1 of Paludibacteraceae bacterium. GTDB lineage: Bacteria > Bacteroidota > Bacteroidia > Bacteroidales > Paludibacteraceae > Paludibacter. The sequence continues at coordinate 27,254 of JAFGVV010000049.1, read as the reverse complement.
GAATACGTTCGTGTACCATAATGGTATCTGTAATGACCGGCATTTCTACTTTGGCTTTACAGATATTATGTTTGTGTGCGTAATGCATAGAATAGTTTGCTGCAATAAAAATTGGTACATAACCCCGTGTTTCTGCGGGCAGATAGTGATAAATAGCCCAGAAGTCGCGTTTTCCACCGGCACGACGAATGGCTTTGTTTACATTTCCGGGTCCGCAATTGTAAGCTGCAATCACTAAATGCCAGTCGCCATAAATCGAATAGAGGTCTTTCAGAAAATGTGCAGCAGCATGAGTAGCTTTTATAGGGTCGAGCCTTTCGTCGACAAGTGTGTTCACTTCTAATCCGTACATTCTGCCGGTAGCTATCATAAACTGCCACAGGCCGGCAGCACCCATTCGTGACACGATGGTGGTGTTAAGAGCCGATTCGATGATGGGAAGATATTTAAGTTCAAGAGGCAGATTGTTAGCGGCCAGTACCTGTTCGAATATGGGAAAATAATAATCGCTCATGCCAAGCATATATTCCATTTGGCGACGTTTCCGAACGGTGTAAAGTTCAATAAAAGAGCGTACTGATGCATTGAAGGGCATTTCCATTTCGCAGGGCATTTTTGCCAGTCGGAGTTTGTAAACCGAATCGGTTAGTTCGGGTAAAGGTTTGTCGGAATTACAATTGCCGGAATCGGTTCGTTGTACAATCCACGAATGTAATAAGTAGTCGAGTGTACTGTCGAACTCTTCAGGTATGGCAATTGTGGTATCGGCAAGCAATGCTTCGATACCGGTTTGTTCTTCGCTATTTTCTTTGTTTTGTGCGTTGACTTGCAATTGTAAAAACCCAAATACGGAGACAAAAATCAGTATCCGGCCACTTATCATTAATTTGTTGTGAATTTCGTTTAAAACCATCATCAAAAATCTTCCTTCTATTTTATTTTAAAACTTAACTGTATACCCGCTGAGTTGGGGGTGTTTCCATATTGATTCGTCATCAGCGACGGACGTATATGCATCGATAAATCATTACTTATATCAAAGTCGAAAAGTTGTGCATCTACATAGGCTTCAACCAATGTGAGCCCGTAATAAGCGACGGATGCAATAATACTTAAGTCGCGGTATCGCCGATACTGATTGTATCCTGTTGTAATAATCGATTTAAGTCCCGCCATTCCGCCGGGATAGTTATCAACAGTGTATCCGGGAGGCAGTAAATCTTCGTAGCTCACTGTGTTCGGGTTTGTATCCGAAATGTCTCTGTAAGCTGCTTTATAACTTTCATAACGAATAGAGTTGAGGCTTATTGCATAAGTACAGCCCAGGAATCCGGCATACACAATGGGCAATTTCCAGTAACTTCGATTCAGAATTTGCCCATAGCCGGGAATAATAGCTCCCATCCACAATACACGCACGGGGTCTGGTTTGTATGCACTGTCGCTTTTGTTATTTATAATAATTTTTGTCTGCGAATTTTCTGTCGCCGGCAGGACGTACAAGCTGTCGGTGAGCAACACTTCTTTTTGTGCATTTACTTTAAGAATAGTCAGTGCGCAAAGGGTTAAAATATATATTAGTTTTCTTAACACGTCAAAATGTTTCAGATTTTGTCCATTAGTTCCATTAGTCGGGTCAGTTCTTCGTCGTTGTCGAAAGGGATGGTGATTTTTCCTTTTCCTTCGGCATTACAATTAAATTTTACCGACGAGCCAAAAACCTGACTCAAACGTGTTTCTATCTCGCCAAATTCACTGAGCTTTTTCATAGGATTAGCTTCTTTAGGTTTGGTGTCGAAGCCTCCATTCTCGTTAAAGTCGCGCACAAGCTCTTCTACTTTTCGCACCGAATATTCGTTTTTCAGAATAGCTTCGTAAAGCTTGAGTTGTGCAGCAGGGTCGCTTAGTCCCAAAATAGCTCTCGCGTGTCCCATGTCAATTTTCCTGTCCTTGATGCCCATTTGTATTTCGGCAGGCAGACGTAATAATCGCAGATAGTTGGCAATTGTAGTTCGTTTTTTACCCACACGTTCGCTCAGTCGTTCCTGTGTAAGCTTATATTCTTCCATTAGGCGGTAAAAGGTGAGTGCTATCTCAATGGCATTCAAGTCTTCACGTTGAATGTTTTCAATCAGAGCCATTTCCATAACCTGTTCATCGGCAGCTGTTTTTACGTATGCAGGAATGGTGCTTAGTCCGGCTAATTTCGATGCCCTGAAGCGCCTTTCGCCCGCAATAATCAGATATGTGCCATCCTCGTTTTTTCGGAGAGTAATGGGCGAAATCACTCCCAACTCACGAATGGATGTTGATAATTCGCTAAGTGACTCTTCGTCGAAATGTGTGCGGGGTTGATGTGGATTGGGTATAATAAGTTCGAGATCCACTTCGTTTATCGACGATGAGCCGGCTGTACTGATATGATCTGTGTCGATCAGAGCACCAAGTCCTCTGCCTAATCCTAATCCGGTTTGTTTAGCCATATTAAATCTGAAATATAATCTTTGAAAATAGGTTTATTTTTTTGTCTCTTTTGCAATTAGCTCTTTTGCAAGTTCCATATAGTTCGACGAGCCTTTTGAGTCAGGATCGTAGAGCAAAACAGGTTTGCCATGACTCGGTGCCTCGCTTAAGCGAACATTTCGTGTAATGACAGCATCAAATACCATACCTTCGAAATGCTTGCGTACCTCAGCATAAACCTGATTGGCTAAACGCAAACGATTGTCGAACATAGTGAGCAGGAAACCTTCTATTTCGAGCTTCGGATTCAGTTTTTTCTTGATTATTCGAATTGTATTCAGGAGTTTGCTGATACCTTCGAGGGCGAAATATTCGCATTGTACCGGAATTATTACCGAATCGGAGGCAGTAAGTGCATTTACGGTGATCACACCCAACGAGGGTGAACAATCGATCAGAATATAGTCGTAATCTTCTTTCAGAGGTACGAGTATGTTTTTCAGAACTGTATCGCGGTCTTCGTTGCCCAGTATTTCTATTTCGGCACCTACAAGGTCGATGTGCGAAGGTAGCACGTCAAGATTTTCGACTTCGCAACTGTGGATAGCCTGACGTGCCGGAACGCCATCGATCATGCATTCGTAAATGGTGAATTCGAGTGTACGTATGTCGATTCCCAGACCCGAAGATGCATTGGCCTGTGGGTCGGCATCGACAAGAAGGATTTTTTTTCCGAGTGAGGCAAGCGATGCTGCCAGGTTGATGGCTGTAGTTGTTTTTCCTACTCCGCCTTTTTGATTTGCCAGTGAAATAATTTTTCCCATAAAATAATTTGAGAATAATGACAATTATTATCTGTAATAACTCAATTGTTGATTTAAAGCAGAAAAATCAGTGCCTATATTGCTTATATACCGTTGTTTGAACTTGTAATGTTCTGAATTTCAAACATGGTTATAGCCTGATCCCGACTTTTTACCGAATGGCAAAGATAAGAAAATTAATTCAGCCTATAAACCCAAATTACTAAGGCGAATTATAAATAATGTTTTTTAAGTCGTGTTGCTTACTCTTATAATAAAACTTCAATCAGCAGGGCTTTCTGTGTAATTTGATTATCTTTGCATTAAGTATTTACAAGTAATTTTGATACATTCAAAATAACTTTTTTTTTGTTGCCTATACAGAATAAACGAATTGTTCAGAATGAAATTCAGATTCAAACCAAAATATTTAAAGGTATTACAAACTGATTTTTTAGTTGTTTCAGCTGTTTTGCTTTCCGTTTTTTTATGGAGTTGCGATCCTGAAAATGTGATTGTGGATAAGCCTGTAAACGATTCAGTTCCTGTGACCGATAATCTGCCCAAAGGATTGCTTTATGTGTATGACGATGCTGCGTTAGCTGAAATTACCATCAATGCTACTGTCGACGAATGGAATAAGTTGCTTCAGTGGTTCGACATGAATCCCGATAACGAAGAGTATATAGTCACCGATTTTGAGTTTAAAAAGGGGAAGTATTTGCACAAGGCTGATAGCACAGGGTTGCGACTGCGTGGAAACACAAGTCGCCGACGCCCTGAAGGCAACAAGGGTGAAGTACATAATCCGCAAAACCCCGACTGGAAACATGCAAGCTTCAGTGTGAAGTTTAATAAATATGTGAAAGGTCGGAAAATTGCAGATCAGGAAAAAATTAATCTTAAGTGGCACAAAGACGATGCCATGTATGTGCGCGAAATGTATTGTTACGATCTTTTTGAGAGGGCTGGAGTATGGACAGCTCCTCAGGCTTCGTATAGCAAACTGAATGTGCGCGTGGGAAATGTGTCAGCATATTATGGCGTATATCTTATGGTTGAGCCGGTCGATAATGAGTTTTTGCAAAACAGACTTGCCTATTTTGGCGACGATCAGGGTTTTTTGTGGAAAGCAAACTGGGGAGCCGATTTTGCCTCGGCCGATAAAAATAAAATGGGACTGGAAAACGTGACGCTGGAAAATACCTTCACGCCTGTGTACGATTTGAAAACCCGTGAAGCAGATATTCAACTTGCTAAAACACAGTTGGCCGACTTTATTACAAAATTCAACTCGAAAAAAGATGCCGATTTCGAACAGTGGCTCACATCAGTAATGGATGTGGAGCTGTTTCTGAAAACATATGCAGTAAATGTGCTTTGTGGTATGTGGGACGATTACTGGAATAATAAAAATAATTTCTATTTTTATTTTAACAGCGTTGGGAGGTTCTTTTTTATTCCCTACGACTACGATAATACGCTGGGTACTTCGCTGATTATGAAAGATGCCGGTCGTCAGAATGTGCTTAGCTGGGGGCAGTACTCGCATCCTTTGGTACGAAAAATCATCGACATTGAGAAATATAAAAACTTTTATCTGCAATTTTTACGTACGCTTGTTCATCCCGATAATGATTATTTTTATGTGAGTAAAAGTAAGGCGCGTATCCTTCACTGGCATCAGCTAATTGATGAGTATATTAGCAATGATACAGGTGAAGATATGGAGATTATAGATAGACCGGCTTCGTGGGGCAATTGCGGGTTTTATCGTTTGCTCGATGATAGCAATAACTTTTTTGTGCTAAAAGCGGCTTCAATTCCCTAATGTTTTTTTGCAAATAGGGCTTTTTTCAAACAGTAATTTTATAAAATTCATTTTTTCGAAATATGATAAAAAAATATTACGAACAATTCATTGTATTGCTGATTATTCTGATACTGTTGGTGTTGAGCTTTTCAGTAATTTTTCGTATCGATTTAAGCTCCGATAAGCGCTACAGTATTTCGGAACCAACAAAAAGTCTTTTGAAGAGCGCCCGGCACGATGTGAATATTGAAATTTATCTCGATGGGGATCTGAATCCCGGTTTTCAGCGTCTGAAAATTTCTACCCGCGACCTACTTAAAGAAATGTCGGTGTATGCAGCCCGTAAAATACATATCGGTTTCAATAATCCTTCGAAAGCCTCAAGCGAAACTGAACGTATGACGGCTTATGAATTGCTCGAAAGGCAGGGAATGTCACCTACAGCCATTTACGAACGCGATAAAGAGGGTAAGGCTATTCAGAAAATAATTTTTCCATGGATAAAAATCAGCTATGGCGGGAAATCGGTAATTGTGAATCTGCTAAAAAATATTCGGGGTAATTCAGGTGAAGAAAATCTGAATATTTCCATCGAAAATCTGGAATACGAAATAGCTGATGGATTACGTCGTGTGATTAGCAACGAAGTGTCGCGCATTGCTTTTCTCGAAGGTCATGGCGAACTTAACGAAGCCCAGACTTACAGCGCAAGTAAGTTGCTGAGTCGTTATTTTCAGATTGACAGGGGTGTGCTGGCTAATGATGCCAAGGTGCTCGATGCTTACAAAGCGGTGATTGTGGCCGGGCCAACTACAGCTTTTAGCGAATCAGACAAATATATTCTCGATCAGTATATTATGCGGGGTGGGAGGGTGCTTTGGTTGCTCGATGGCGTACGTATGGCTTCCGAAGAATTATCGGTGACGGGAGTTTCGCCAGCCATTGAGCTCAATCTGAATCTCAGTGATATGTTTTTTAAATATGGTGTCAGGATTGTACCTGTATTGTTGCAGGATGTGCAGTCGGTGCAGGTGCCGCTGAATATCGCTCCTGCTGGTGAACAACCACAATTTGAGCCGGCTCCGTTTTTTTATGCTCCGCTTTTGCTGGCTTCGTATCAGCATCCTATTACACGAAATATTCCTGAATTGAAGAGTGCTTTTGCTTCAGCCATTGAAACTGTGGGCGAAAATTCCGGATTAATACATGAGTTGTTGCTTGCTACATCTGATAATACGCATATAATAAATGTACCGACCACTATTGATATGAGTGAATCGCCCGATGCTAAAGATAAAAATTACTTTAACGCAGCTTATGTGCCTGTAGCCATGTTGTCCGAAGGCGAATTCAGTTCTAACTTTGCAAACCGTATGACCCCGCCTGAATTAAAAAACACAGAACGCATTATTCCGAAGAGTGTGAACACACGCCAGATTTTTGTGGCCGATGCTGATATTATTCGTAACGAAACAAATGGTATTGCCTCCGACAGTACTACGCTGCCTGTTGGTTTCGATCGCTATATGAATCGTCAGTTTGGCAATCCCGATTTTATCCGCAATGCAGTGCTTTACCTTACCGACGATGAAGGCTGGCTTGATCTGCGTGCGCGAACCTTACGTTTACGTTTGCTGAATAAGAATATCGTGAACGAACAATTGCTATTCTGGCAGATAATAAATACAGTCGTCCCTGTTTTTTTTGTGTTGTTGGCGGGTTTGTTATATCAACGTTTCCGTAAAAAACGATATACTAAATAAATTTAAGCCCGAAACCGCCCTCATATTTCAGGAGGCAAACACGGAGCACTGAACATGGAACACGAAACGCGAAATATTAATTAAAAACCTATCAACTTTTTTGCTATTTTTGCATAAAGAAATAACTTCAAAATTAAGTGACTAGTATATAGGTCGAAACATAATAATATGGCACCACGAAAACCCGTTAAACCAGGTAGGATCAACGAAAGTAAAACCGAAAACAGGTCAGAAATCAAAAATGACCTTAAAAGGGAACCAAAGAAAACAGTAAACAGCAATACTGAAAATACTAAAAGTTTTTGGGCAGCTTTTAAGGAGTTTGTGACCGATGAGCGTACACGTTTTGTGGCCGGGGTATTGGTAATTTTGGCTGTATTGTATGTGGCGTTGGCCTTTGTTTCGTATTTTTTTACAGGAGCTGCCGATCAGAGTAAACTCGATTTACCATTGAGTGAACTAAGAGGTTTGCGTTATGAAATTCGTAACTGGACTTCGGTCACAGGTGCAGTGCTGGCCGAGAATTTTTTGCATCATTGGTTTGGACTTTCTTCGTTTGCATTGCTTTATTTTGGCTTTCTTGTGGGATTACGACTATTAAAAGTTAAAACTCTTCCTGTGTGGAAAGCTTTCTTTCATGCTTCGTTTTGGTTGATTTGGTTGTCAGTTACACTTGGCTTTGCGGTAAATCCTTATGTCAAAGATTATCTTTTCTTTGCTCCCGGGGGGCATCATGGAGAAGTCACAAGTAGTTATATCGTGTCCTATGTGGGTTTTCCGGGAACCATTATGATGCTATCGGCAGTATTGCTCGTGTATGCCATTATAAGCAATAAAGCGACGGTGCCATTTCTGAAACGACTATTCTCGAAAAAGAATAAACTTGCTGAAGACAGTATTCTGAATCATTTCGAGGAGCAAAATGATGCAGAGCCTAGTGTGGCTGTAGGGACTGAAATTATTCCTGAAGACTGGGTGGTGAAGGCTGCCGACGACGAAGAATCAATAAGTATTGAGCCCGATGATCTTCCTGTTGAAAAAGCAGAAGAGCCTACTCCTGTGGTAGCCGATGTACATGAGAATGTGTCATTCGAAATAGAGAAACCTACGAATAGTGATGATAATAAGGCTGTTGACGCGCCTGAGCGAGAGTCTGTTTCCGAAGAAAATGAAGATCCGTTTTATAATGTGTCTAAACTTGGGAAATATGATCCTACACTCGATTTGACTCACTATGTGGCACCTACGCTCGATTTGCTCAAGATTTATGGTACCGACAACGATACGCAAATTGATATGATTGAGCAAAATGCGAATAAAAACCGTATTATTACTACATTGCAGAATTATGGGATTGAAATTGATACCATTAAAGCTACGGTAGGGCCGACTATTACACTTTACGAAATTGTACCAAAAGCTGGTGTGCGTATTTCAAAAATCCGAAATCTTGAATACGATATTATGTTGAGTCTGGCGGCTACAGGTATTCGTATTATTGCACCGATCCCGGGTAAAGGAACGATAGGTATTGAGGTGCCTAATGCCGATCCTCAAGTGGTTTCAATGCATTCGGTTATTGCTTCAAAAAAATTCCAGGATTCGAAATTTGAACTACCGGTGGCTTTTGGGCGAACCATTACCAATGAGATTTTTATGGTCGATCTGGCCAAAATGCCTCACTTACTTGTGGCGGGTGCTACAGGGCAGGGGAAATCCGTGGGCTTGAATGCCATTATCACTTCGTTGCTTTATAAAAAACATCCCTCGCAACTTAAACTAGTCCTCGTCGATCCCAAAAAAGTGGAATTTAATATCTATGGTGATATTGAAAAACATTTCCTTGCCAAAATGCCTGATGGCGACGATGCCATTATTACCGATACCAGTAAAGTTGTGGAAACACTTAATTCGCTTTGTAAAGAAATGGACGACAGGTACGATTTGTTGAAAAAAGCACATGTACGTAATATAAAGGAATACAACGAAAAATTTGTCGATCGTCGTCTTAATCCTGATAAGGGACACCGATTCCTGCCATATATTGTGGTGATTGTCGATGAGTTTGGCGACCTGATTATGACTGCCGGTAAAGAGGTGGAAATGCCTATTGCCCGTATTGCGCAATTAGCCCGTGCTGTGGGAATTCACATGATTATTGCTACTCAGCGTCCGTCGGTCAATATTATTACCGGTGTTATCAAAGCCAACTTCCCGGCACGAGTAGCGTTCCGTGTGTCGTCGATGATCGACTCGCGTACCATTCTTGATGCACCCGGCGCCAACCAACTTGTGGGTCGTGGTGATATGCTTTTCTCCCAGGGCAGCGACCTTGTGCGAGTGCAATGTGCTTTTGTTGATACACCTGAAGTAGAAAATGTGGTACATCATATCAGCGGTCAGCAAAGTTATCCAACAGCTTTCTATCTGCCTGAATATACAGCTAACGAAGGTGAAGGTGTGGATATGAGTTCGGTAGATATGAGCAAACGCGATTCCCTTTTCGAAGAGGCTGCCCGACTTATTGTTGCCAATCAACAGGGATCTACTTCGCTTATTCAACGAAAGTTCTCCATAGGTTACAATCGTGCCGGACGAATTGTCGATCAGCTTGAAGTGGCTGGGATTATTGGGCCATTCGAAGGCAGCAAGGCCCGCCAGGTTCTTGTCATGGACGACTATCATTTGGAACAGATTTTAAAACAGCTTTAATATTGAGGAACGGTATTTGTAAAGGTTTTTGTATACAAAATGTACAAGCCTGCAAATACCGTTTCTCCTTATAATACTTTGGTAAATCAGGTCTGCGTTATGACTCATTATTATACCGAAAAAACTTTAAAATATATTGATATGAAGCGATTTACTTATTCTATTCTGATATTAATAATTTCGATAATTCCGGTTTTAGCTCAGGTTGAGTTTGATGCTGAGAGGGTTACACGCGACTTGCTGACTTCGTTGAGACAAAATGCCATTCGTACGAATTTTATATTGAAAATTACCGAAAAAAATAAAGTAAATTCGCAGTCGAATTCAGGAATTTTTACACTGCAAGGACAGAAATTCGTATTGGAAACAGATGAACTTAAAGTGTGGTTTGATGGGAGAACTCAATGGGCTTATATGGAAGGCAGCAACGAAGTTTCTATTACCGAGCCTACTTTTGATGAGCTTGCATCGATAAATCCGCTTGCAATATTATCAGGATATAAAGCTAAATCGATTTTGAGTTTCAGCAAAAAGAAATCGGAAACAAATTACATTGTTGAGATGAAGCCAAAAGTTCGTCAGCATGATTTTGTACTTATTGAATTGCAGATAAACAAAAATAGCCGACAACCCGTTTCAATAATGATGATGGATAAAAATAGATTGACAACAACCCTTTCTTTTTCGAATTATAAGAAAGATGTAAAAGTACAGAACGATACCTTTGTATTTAATAAATTGCAATACAAAAATGTTATTGTAAACGATTTAAGATAGAAACAAATAGTAAAACATATAGTATTATGACAGAAAAAGTTCGTTGCCTGATTATTGGATCAGGACCTGCTGGCTATACAGCCGCAATTTATGCCTCGAGAGCAAATCTCAATCCTGTGATGTACGAAGGTATGCAACCCGGAGGACAGCTTACAACAACCAACGAAGTAGAAAATTTTCCGGGATATCCTGATGGAATTACAGGGCCTGAGATGATGGAAGATATGAAAAAACAAGCTCAACGCTTTGGAGCTGATATTCGTTTTGGTATGGCTACTGCCACTGATTTGTCAGCTGCACCTTACAAAGTGACCATTGATGGCGATAAAGTAATTGAAGCGGACACTATCATTATTTCAACAGGTGCTACAGCTAAATATCTTGGCTTGCCCGACGAAACAAAATATGCCGGCTCGGGTGTGTCGGCTTGTGCTACATGCGATGGTTTTTTCTATCGTAAACGCAAAGTGGCTGTGGTTGGTGGGGGCGATACTGCCTGCGAGGAAGCTACATACTTAGCCGGACTTGCCGATCATGTATACCTGATTGTGCGTAAACCATATTTGCGAGCTTCGAAAATTATGCAGGAACGTGTGTTGGCAAACACAAAGATTACCGTGCTTTTCGAACACGAAACTGTGGGACTTACCGGTGAGCGTGTAGTGCAGGGAGCCAACCTGCTAAAACGACGCGGACAGGCTGATGAGGAGCAGGTACATATAGAGATTGATGGATTCTTCTTAGCCATTGGACATAAACCAAACTCTGATATATTCAAACCCTGGGTTGAAACCGACGAAGTCGGTTATATCAAAACTACTCCCGGAACACCTCGTACCCGTGTAGAAGGTGTTTTTGCTGCTGGCGATGTGGCCGATCCGCATTACCGACAGGCAATTACTGCCGCCGGAAGTGGCTGTCAGGCCGCTATCGAAGCTGAACGCTATCTGAGTGAAAAAGGAATTTGATTTCAGGATAAAGGATAAAATTGAATAAAAAAGGCTGGCCGGATTTAGATTCCATGTCAGCCTTTTTTATATCAAATTATTAAACGAGAAATAAATCCTTAGTCTTCAACTACAATTGGTTTGTATTTAGGTACAAGTGTTTTCATTACAACCCAACCAATCAGATATGCAAAGGCACAGAATGAAAATACTATAAGATAGCCGGCCTTTTCGCCTTCGAAGCCAAAAAGTACCATTGGCTGGCGCAAGTATTCGTATCCTTTGTCGATAAGTTCTTGAGTCATAACAACAACTTCATTGTTGTACATTGTGGTACCACGTGTAAAATCGAAAAGAACTCCTGAGCCTTTGTTGATCAATACAGAGCCTAAACCACCAGCCAAACCCCCGATTCCGGTTACGGTTGCAATAGCACTTTTAGGGAACATGTCACCAATGGTGGAGAAAATGTTTGCCGACCATGCCTGATGAGCTGCTCCGGCAATACCAATAATTATCACAGGGAACCAATACGATATAGCGCCTAATGGTTGTGCCATTAATGCAAAAAGCGGGAAAAACGCAAAAATCAACATTGCTTTCATACGGCCGGCGTAAGGATTCATGCCTTGTTTGTCAACAAAATATGAAGGTAGCCAGCCACCAATAATTGATAGCAGTGTAATCATATAAAGTGTGAAAAGTGCAATCTGAGCTTTCGGGTCGGATGACTCCATGCCATATACCGAACTCAGATATGCCGGAGTCCAGAACAAATAGAACCACCAAACGCCATCGGTCATAAATTTACCAAATGCAAATGCCCATGTTTGTTTGTATTTCAGGATTTTTGCAAAGCCGATTCTTTTAGCATCTGCTTTTCGGGCAGCTTCCTCACCACCTATAGCATTGATTTGATCCTGATTGATATAATCAAGTTCTGCCTTATTCACTTTAGGATGCTTTTCAGGTTTGTCATAGCCAAACTGCCACCAGCCCATCCATACAAAGCCAAGTGCACCAATTGCTATAAATGCCGCTTCCCAACCCCAGTATTTAGCAATCACCGGAATAGTGACAGGAGCAGCTAAGGCTCCTACTGTAGCTCCGGCGTTAAAAATACTCGTAGCTAAAGCACGGTCTTTTTTGGGAAAGTATTCGGCAGTTGCTTTAATTGCGGCAGGGAAGTTACCTGCTTCACCAATTGCAAGCACCAAGCGTGCAAATATAAAGAGCGTAACACTTACATTCAGAACCTTTGTAATATCCTGCACGCCACCTATTATGTGACGGGCTTCTTCAAAGTTAACAAACCATTCGCCTGCTACTATTCCCGAAGTAGCAATACCACAAAATGCATGTAAAATAGCTCCAATCGACCAAATGAAAATGGCCCACATAAAGCCTTTTTTCGTGTCTAACCAATCCACAAATCGTCCGGCTAATAGCATGCTTACTGCATAAAAAAGTGAAAATAAAGAGGTTATTGTGCCGTAATGGGTGTTCGTCCAGTGAAACTCCGGCGCAATAAAGTCTTTCCATGTGAGAGAAAGTACTTGTCGGTCGAGATAGTTGACGGTAGTAGCGAAAAACAGCATTGCTACAATCGTCCATCTATACTGCGACATTTTTTGAGTTGCTTCATTCAATTTACTCATGTCATTTTTTTTGAAATTAGATTTATATTATTATTTACGAACTTTCCTGATAATTTCCAGTGCATCGCTGCATAGTTTGGTAATACCTGCCCAGTCTTTTGCTTTCATCATGTCGACAGGGAAAAGATTTGAGCCCATTCCCACGCAGGTAACACCTGCATCGAACCAGCTTTTCAGGTTGGCTTCTTCGGGTTTTACGCCGCCCGTAACCATAAGGTTCGACCATGGCATTGGCGCTTTGAGTCCTTTTACAAAGCCTGCGCCCAACACATCGCCGGGGAAAACTTTGCAAATGTCGCAACCTGCTTCTTGTGCAAATCCCACTTCGCTCACCGAGCCACAGCCCGGAGCGTAAGGGATAAGACGACGATTAGCTACCTTTGCCACTTCGGGGTTGAAGAGTGGCCCTACCAGAAAGTTAGCACCCAACTGAATGTAAAGTGCTGCGGTAGGAGCGTCGACAATGGAGCCAATGCCCATAATCATTTCAGGACATTCTTTGGCAGCAAACTTTAGTAGTTCGCCAAATACTTCGTGTGCAAAGTCGCCACGATTGGTAAATTCGAAAGCACGAACGCCACCTTCGTAGCAGGCTTTCACTACCTGTTTCGAAGTCTCAAGGTCGCTGTTGTAGAAAACGGGCACCATGCCGGTTTCTTTCATGGCTGTGAGAACCTGTAGTTTTGAAAATTTCATTTTATTTAAAATAACCCCCAGCCCCTAAAGGGGAGTTAGAATGACCCCAGACCCCTAAAGGGAAGTGAGGATAAGCCCTAACTCTTAAAGGGAAGTGAGAGATGTTAGTAATTAATTATTACCCCTAACCCCTAAAGGGGATATGAAATATACCATTTGGTACTAATTAAGTTCCCCTTTAGGGGTTAGGGGTTGTTTGATTTATCTTTGTACTCTACCGCTTGCATCGCCACCGGCCAGGGCTTCCACTTCTTCAATCGAAACTAAGTTGAAGTCGCCGTTGATCGTGTGTTTCAATGCCGAAGCTGCTACTGCAAATTCGAGTGCTTCGCCCTGATTTGGTTTGGTGAGCAATCCGTGAATCACGCCACCCGAGAATGAGTCGCCACCACCCACACGGTCGATGATAGGATCGATGTCGTAGCGTTTTGACGTGTAGAATTCGTTACCATTGTAAATCATGGCTTTCCAGCCGTTGTGCGAAGCCGAGAAAGATTCGCGCAGAGTTGAAATCACGTATTTGAATCCGAATTCTTTGGCCATTTGAATAAAAATACCTTTGTAACCTTCGGCATCGGTATGTCCGCCTTCCACGTCGGCATCGGGTTTGAAACCTAAGCAAAGGTCAGCATCTTCCTCGTTACCAATACATACATCCACATATTGCATGAGCGGGCGCATGATAGACTGAGCTTTTTGAGTTGTCCAGAGTTTTTTGCGGAAGTTGAGATCGACAGATACGGTTACGCCATTGCGTTTGGCAGCTTCGCAGGCCAGTTTGGTAAGTTCGGCAGCTTTGTCGGAAATGGCAGGTGTAATGCCCGACCAGTGAAACCAGTCAGCGCCTTTCATGATGGCATCGAAATCGAAATCGGCAGCATCAGCTTCGGCAATGGCTGAATGTGCGCGGTCGTAAATTACTTTGCTCGGGCGCATCGAAGCTCCTGTTTCGAGGTAGTAAATACCCACGCGATCGCCGCCACGGGCAATGAAATCGGTTTTTACACCATATTTGCGCAAAGCATTCACAGCCGACTGACCAATTTCGTGTTTCGGAAGTTTAGTTACGAAATATGCCTCGTGACCATAGTTGGCACAACTTACGGCTACATTCGCTTCGCCACCACCATAAACCACATCAAAAACATCCGACTGAACGAAACGTGTGTTACCCGGAGTCGACAAGCGGAGCATAATTTCTCCTAATGTTACAATCTTTTTGCTCATTTTCTGTATAAAAATAAATATATTTTAAATTGGTTGACCAAAAGTAATGAATTATTTCTTCGTTGCAAAATTAGCTTCTTATTTTCTCAATAATGTTCATTATTTGGTTATAAAAGTGTCATTATTGTACTAAATCAGAATTTAAAGAAGTTTTTAGCGTTGTTGTAGCTAATATCTTCCACTATTTTTCCGATAAAATCAAGTTCCTGATGCGGAAGCAAACCCTGTTCCACATCGTTTCCGAGCAGGTTACACAGCGTGCGGCGGAAATACTCGTGACGCGGGTAGGAGAGGAAGCTGCGCGAATCGGTGAGCATGCCCACAAAACGGCTGAGTAGTCCGAGCACCGATAGCGAGTTCATTTGTTTTTCCATACCGTCTTTCTGATCAAGGAACCACCAGCCCGAGCCAAACTGAATTTTTCCGGCTACAGTACCGTCCTGGAAATTACCAATCATGGTGGCAATCATTTCGTTGTCGGCAGGGTTGAGGTTATAAAGAATGGTTTTAGCCAGTTTGTTGTTGGTGTCGAGGCGATTGAGGAACTTCGACATGGCTTTGGCAGTATTGAAAGTGCCGATAGAGTCGAATCCGGTATCGGGGCCGAGCTGATTGAACAGACGTGTGTTGTTGTTGCGGATAGCGCCGTAGTGGAACTGCTGTGTCCAGCCTTTTTCCCAGTCCATTTCGGCAAAAATCACCATCATGGCCGATTTGAATTTCAGAATTTCTTCGTGGCTGAGTTCTTTTCCGCCATATATTTTATTGAATATGGCTTTAATCTCAGCTTCGGTATAGTCTTCGGCGTAGAATTCTTCGATACCGTGATCGGAAAGCTTACAGCCCTGTGCAGCAAAGAAATCCTGACGTTTGCGAAGTGCCAGAATCATATCGTCGAAAGTGGAAATGCTGGTGTCGGAAACGCCGGCTAATTGCTCTACATACGAGCGGAAAGCCGGTGCACTCTCCACAGCCATGGCTTTGTCGGGGCGCCATGTAGGCAGCATTTTGATTTCAAAGCCGTCGTTGCGGGTTTTAATATGGTGCTCAAGCGAATCGATGGGATCGTCGGTGGTACAAACTGCTTCTACTTTATATTTGCGCATAAGGTTACGGGCAGTGTATTCGGGAGAGGCGAGTTTTTCGTTACACTCGTCGAAAATTTCGCGTGCTGTTTTGGGCGAAAGCAGTTTCTCGATACCGAAAGCAGTTTTCAGTTCGAGGTGTGTCCAGTGGTAGAGCGGGTTACGCATGGTGTAAGGCACAGTTTCGGCCCATTTCTCAAATTTCTCCCAATCGCTGGTATCTTTACCGGTGCAGTATTTCTCGTCGATGCCATTGGTACGCATAGCCCGCCATTTGTAGTGGTCGCCACCGAGCCATGCTTCAGTAATCGAACGGAATTGGTGATCATTGGCTACCATCGAGGGTACAAGATGGCAATGATAGTCGATAATGGGCATTTTGGCTGCGTGTTCGTGGTACAACTTCTGTGCAGTTTCAGTCTGCAGTACGAAATTCTCGTCTAAAAAGTTCTTCATAATTCTTTATGTTTTTTTGTGATTTTGTTTTTATTTCAATTTTTGATTCGAGTCCTGTGCCGTCATTTTTTTATATCTATTCTGTCAAAAAATACACTTACTCACAATGCTTGTTTTCGGTCTTAACAGGGAATTTGCAGCTCAATTTTATGTTTTTCAACATGATTTGAATGCCTGAAACTGTAAGTTTGATTGTAAGTTGTTGATATATAATGCTTAATTGTTTTTATGAATACCAGTATTGATCACCGTGTTCGCCCACGAAGATACAAATAATTCTATATTCTCAAAATATGTATTACTTTTGTGAGAGATTATTACTGTGTACGCACACGGATTTATAATTTTAATAAAATGAAAGAGAGTAATTCAAAAATCAGAATAAAAGACATTGCAGAACTTGCGGGTGTATCGGAAGGTACAGTGGACCGGGTATTGCACAACAGGGGTGAAGTGTCGGCTAAAAGTCGCGAAATGGTTGAAAAAGTGCTGACAGAAATCAATTATTCGCCTAATCTGATAGCCCGTTCGCTGGCTTCCAAAAAGTCGTATCGCTTTATTTGTCTTATCCCCGAGCATGCTAAAACCGATTACTGGGCAAATGTGGAACGTGGATTCGATCAGGCTGCTGCTGAATTTTTGCAATATAATATAGTACTCGACAAATGGTATTTTAATCAGTTCGATGCTACCACCTTTATAGCAGCCTGTGAGGAAATTTCCGACAGTTTGCCCGATGCAGTGCTTATGGCACCCATTTTCAGGGATGAAACATTGCAGTTTGCGAAAATTCTGAAGGAAAAGAGCATTCCGTTTTCGTTTATCGATTCGATGATTGAGGAAACTGATTTCCTCACTTATTATGGTCAGAACTCGTTTCAGAGCGGTTATGTGGCTGCGCGGCTTTTGCTCGAAGATTTGCCTGCCGATTCGAAAGTGATTTTTTTGCGTACTCAGCGCAAAGGTGCCGTGTCGAATCAGACACTGGCACGTAAAAGCGGATTTCTGAAATATATTGAAGAGCACGGCCTGCAAAGTCTTGAGCTTATTAATGTGGAAATGAACGACAAAGACGAAACGGCTAATAGGAATACACTTGCCGAAGTGTTTGAAAGCCAAGAAAATATCCGTGCGGCGATTACCTTTAATTCGAAAGTTTTCAGGCTGGCTTTGCATTTACAGGAGTTGAATCATTCCGACGTTCGATTGATCGGATACGACCTTTTGAACGAAAATGTGAAGTATCTGCAACAGGGTGTGATTTCTTTTCTTATTGCACAACGACCAGATAAACAGGCTTATCTGTCGGTACGCGATTTGTGTACTGAGTTGATTTTCAAACAGAAAGTCAATAAAGTAAATTATATGCCCATTGATATTCTGATGAAAGAGAATATTGAGGATTATCTGCATTTTAAAGAATAACACAATTCATTCAAAATCAATCAATAATAGTCATTATATAAGTTAGTGAAAAATCATATTTTAAAGATTTAACGCAAAGAACGCAAAGAGAATATCTTCTTTCTATTCTTATTTAATATTCCGCAAAGGGCGCAAAGAGAAAAACCTATCAGTTTTTCATCCGATTCCCTGATTGTTCTGTTCGCCTCTTTATAAATTCACGTTCTTTGCGTTTGAATAAAATACTTCAATTTGTTTTCTAACTAACAATAGTTCGGTAAAAAATATTTATTTTCACGCAAAGGCGCTAAGTCGCCAAGAAAACTGTTAAGTTTTCTCTTTGCGTCATTTTTAATTAAAACTGATTATCACATAGTTATATTTGTAATTTGCGCCTTCGCGCCTTTGCGTGAGCATTAATACGCAAAGAATATCGAAAATCGATATTTATTATCTAAACATTTATTAATCAATTGTATATTCGTTCTTATAACGAAGTATTGAACTAATATGATCTCAATAACCTTTTAAAATTTAAAAACATGAAACTTGCAAAATTTAGTATCGGGATGGGCGATCGTTTCGCGCATCAGGGTGTAGCTCAACTCAGGGCTATTGTAAAAGCGAATTCGTTTGGTCTCGACATTAGTCCGGTGTGGAATAAGTCGAACCGTGAACATATATACGTGCATTCGAAACCGGAAGATGTGCGCAAAGAAGCCGATGCGGCTGTGGCTGCATTGGGGTTTAAAGGTAAGTATTTTGTGGATGCCGACCATATCAATCTGACAACTGTAGCTCCTTTTGTGGAGACAGCCGACTTTTTTACACTCGATGTGGCTGCCTTTATCGGAAAACCCAGCGCCGAAGCCGATGTAAAGGCTTTTGTGGCTTCGTGCTCTAAGTATATAGGCGATCTGGTTATTCCCGGCATCGAAAAACCCTTGCATGTGTCTGCCGGATTGCTCGAAGAAATTGCTTCGAAGTTTCTGACTGCTACCCAACAGGCTTCTGAAATATATCAGTATCTGGCCGAAAGGAAAGGTGTAGGGAACTTTGTGACCGAAGTGTCGATGGATGAAGTGGAGAGTCCGCAAACGCCCGTTTATCTGCTGTTTATTCTGAAAATGCTGGCTGACAAAGGCGTTCCTGCTCAAACCATAGCTCCAAAATTTACAGGACGATTCAACAAAGGTGTGGATTATCGTGGCGATTTGCAACAGTTTGCCAAGGAGTTTGAAGAAGATGTGCTGGTGATTGACTTTGCTGTAAAAGAATTTGGTTTGCCCGAAGAACTTAAACTGAGTGTACACTCGGGCAGCGATAAGTTTTCTATTTATCCGATTATGGCCGACATTATTAGAAAGCACGACAAAGGTCTGCACCTGAAAACAGCCGGAACTACATGGCTCGAAGAAGTGATAGGGTTGGCTGTGGCCGGAGGTGATGGTTTGGAACTTGCTAAAAAGATTTATGCAAATTCGTTGAACCGTAGCGAAGAACTTTGTGCGCCTTATGCCGATGTGATTGATATTGATACTGCTCAGCTACCTACAGTGGAAGAGGTAAAGGACTGGAGCGGCGAGAAATTTGCCAATACCCTTCGTCATATCCCCGGACATCCTGATTACAATTCAAATTTCCGTCAGTTGATTCATGTGGCTTACAAAGTGGCTGCCGAACTGGGCGATGAGTATTATGATATGCTGAAAAAATATTCGGACGTGATTGGTAATTGCGTGGAGGAAAATATCTACGATCGTCATTTGAAGAGATTGTTTAATTTGTAAAACAGATATTATACAGGTTATATGTATCTGATAAATTGAATTTTATATAAGAAAAAAGAATAGGAACGCGGATTGACGCTGATTAGGCGGATATTCACTGATTAAATAAAAGAAACGCTGCAAAAAACGTAAATCTTCCCCGATAAATCGGGGAAGATTTACTTGCGATGTTTTAATCAGGGTGAATCCACGTTCTATTATCTGCATAACATTCAAACCTATATAAACTCTAAAGGGATTCTGACTTTTTAAAATAAATAGTATGCGAAACTTATTTGATATAAAAAACCGCGTAATGGTGGTGACGGGAGGCTCAGGTGTACTTGGAGCTTCAATGGTGGAGTATCTGGCCGAGCAGGGTGCAAAAGTGGCTGTGCTTGCCCGTAACCGCGAAAAGGGTGAGGCGCTTGTAAAAAGCGTAAAGGACAAAGGCTACGAAGCTGCTTTTTTTCAGACAGATGTAAACAATGTGGAAAATGTGCAGCAAACGGCCGATGCCATTATCGCAAAATATGGCCGTGTGGATGTGTTGGTGAATGGAGCGGGTGGAAATCAGCCCGGTGCAACGATTGGTCCCGATAAAACGATTTTCGATCTTAATGTGGACGCATTTAAGCAGGTGGTCGATCTGAATCTTTTCGGAACAGTAATTCCAACCATGGTTTTTGCAAAAATTATGGCCGATCAGAAGCAGGGAAATATCATCAATATCTCGTCGGAAGCAGCCATTCGTCCACTCACGCGTGTGGTGGGATATGCAGCAGCCAAAGCGGCAGTGACTAATTTTACAAAATATATGGCCATAGAATTAGCTACTAAATATGGCGAAGGATTGCGCGTGAATGCTTTTGCACCGGGATTTTTTATTTCGGAACAAAACCGTGCATTGCTCACCAATCCTGATGGATCGCTCACAGCGCGTGGAAATACCATTGTGGCTCATACGCCTTTTGGTCGTTTTGGCGAGCCGGAAGAACTGCTGGGGACGCTTCACTGGCTTGCCAGCGATGCTTCGAAATTTGTGACCGGAACGCTTACCGTGATCGATGGCGGATTCGATGCCTTTTGTATTTAAAACCCCTAACCCCTAAAGGGGAATAATATTGGTTTGTATTCATTTGATTGATAATTTCATTCATTAATTATAAAAAAATCCTCTGATATGCCTTAGGAGAATGGCCTATTTCCATCTCCCTTTAGGGTTAGGGGTCAAATTTTCTTTATGTATCTATGTAAACAATCGTGGAGATGGTACGGGCCAAATGATCCTGTGACCTTGTGGGATATTCGTCAGGCCGGTGCGACCGAAGTAGTAACAGCATTACACCATATTCCAAACGGAGAAGTGTGGCCTGTGGAAGCCATTCAGTTCAGAAAACGTATGATTGCCGAGGCTGGTCTTCAATGGTCGGTTGTGGAAAGTGTGCCGGTGCACGAGGACATCAAAAGGCGTACGGGCGACTACAAACTGTATATCGAAAACTACAAACAAACTATTCGCAATCTGGCTGCCTGCGACATTCGAATTGTGACTTACAACTTTATGCCGGTGCTCGACTGGACCCGCACCGACCTGGCTTACGAACTGCCCGATCGCTCGCGTGCACTTTATTTCGAGATGGCTGCTTTTGTGGCTTTCGACCTTTACATTCTGAAACGTCCCGGAGCTGAGAACGACTATACTGTGGATCAGATTTCGAAGGCCAAAGCCCGTTTTGATAAAATGAGCGAGAAGGAAATTGCAACCATTACGCAGAACATTATTGCAGGTTTGCCGGGCGCAGAGGAAAGCTTTAACCTTACTCAGTTTCAGGCAGCACTTGATGCTTACAAGGAAATCAACGATACAGAATTGCGCAATAATCTCTTCTACTTTATCAACGAAGTAGCTTTTGTGGCCGAAGAAGCGGGTGTGGTGTTGGCCATTCACCCCGACGATCCGCCCCGTGCACTTTTCGGTCTGCCGCGCATTGTCAGCAATGCCGATGATATTCGCAAACTGTTTAGCGCAGTGCCGCTCAAAGCCAACGGGCTTTGCATGTGTACAGGTTCGCTGGGCGTTTCGGCCGATAATCACATTGCTGAAATGATCCGCGAATTTGGCGACAGAATTTATTTTGCACACTTGCGTGGTACCAAACGCAGTACCGATGGCGATTTCTACGAAGCCGATCACCTCTATTGCGATGTGGATATGTACGAAGCCATGAAAGCTTTGCTGGTGGTGCAATATACTTACAAGCGCAATATTCCTGTTCGCCCCGATCACGGTCATCAGATGCTCGACGATTTGCACAAAAAGACCAATCCGGGTTATTCAGCCATTGGTCGTCTGAAAGGACTTGCAGAACTTCGCGGACTGGAAATGGGAATTTCGAGAACTTTGTTTTAAATAAGAATCAAAAACGACCCCAAACCCCTAAAGGGGCTTTAAGACTGAGTCTTTTTTGGGTAAAGAGTTAAAAAATATAAATAATTAATACTAACATCTCTTACTCCCCTTTAGGGGTCGGGGGTCATCTCTCACTCCCCTTTAGGGGCTGGGGGGTAAATCAAAATAATATGATAACACTTAAATCCGATTTTAAATATTCGCTGATGGTAGCCACCAGCATGGGCATTCGCATTACGCCGGTGAACGGACAGCCCGTGCACAGCAGTAAACTTTTTGAAATGCAGGCCACCAGCGCCGAAACCAATGTGGCAAGCATAGCTTCGCACCTGGGTCTTCCGGTAAAAGTGCTCACCACTTTTGTAAAAGACAGCCCGATTGCACAGCTTATAAAAGCCGATCTTCGTGCCCGTAATATGGATTTCGAAGGTCCGGAAGTGGCTCAGGGCGGTCCGTGGGGTTATCGTCATCAGTTTAATATTGCGGATAGCGGTTTCGGAACACGCGGCCCACGTGTGCTCAACGATCGTGCAGGAGAAGTGGGACGCACGCTGAATGTGAAAGATTTCGATCTCGAAAAACTTTTTGTAAAAGAGGGTGTTCAGATATTACACCTTTCGGGTTTGATTGGAGCGCTTTCGCCCGAAACAAGTGAGTTTTGTTTGCAACTGGCACGCTATGCAAAAAAAACTGGCACGCGCATTTCGTTCGACCTGAATTATCGTGCTTCGTTCTGGAAAGGTCGTGATAAAGAGTTGCGTGAAATTTTTACTGAAATTGCCTCATTTTCAGACATTCTCATTGGTAATGAAGAAGATTTCCAGCTTTGTCTGGGCATTGAAGGTCCGGAAGCAGGTGGAAAAGGTATTGAGGCCGAAATTGAAGGTTTCAAAGCCATGATCAACCGTGTGAAGGCGGCTTTCCCGAATGCTTCGGTGTATGCCACCACATTGCGCGAAGTGATCAGCGTAAACGAACATATGTGGGGCGCTATTATGCTCGATGGCGACGATTGGCAGGTGATTATGCCACGAAAAATCAATGTGCTCGACCGTATTGGCGGAGGCGATGGCTTTGTAGGCGGATTGCTGTACGCCATTCTGAAAGGCTGGCCGGCAGAACAATGGCCGCAATTTGGGTGGGCTTCGGGCGCGTTAGCCACCACATTCCTGACCGACTACGCACAACCGGCTGACGAAGAGCAGGTATGGAGCGTGTGGGGTGGAAATGCGAGAGTGAAACGATGATTTTTAAACCACATAGGCACATAGATCACAATAGTGTTTGTTAATACACATGCACAATATTCTATGTGTCCTATGTGTCTATGTAGTTTAAAAATCTAAGTAGTTCAAAATATACAGATAAAATAAAAAACATTATATGATTTATTTTGAAAGTGGTTCAATTTATCAGGAGTTTTCTTCCGAAGATCTGAAAAATGGTCTTTTTGAAGCTTTGGAGAAAATGGGAAAGAAGCACAAGGTGCTTGCTATTCCGCCTGATTATACACGTTTGCCAAGCAGGGCAGGGGAGTTGACCGAATATTCATGGCAGTTTTACGGCGATGCAATGACCGATGTGCTTCCGGCTTTGGGGACGCATTCGCCCATGACGGCACATCAGATTGAACATATGTTTGGTACGCTGCCTGCTTCGCTTATCCGGGAGCACGATTGGCGCAATGATGTGATGACGCTCGGACAAGTGCCTGCTGAATTTGTAAAAGAAGTTTCCGAAGGTGCTGTGGAATTTTCGTGGCCAGCACAGGTCAATAAACTTTTGATTGATGGAAATTTTGATTTAATTTTGTCGATCGGACAGGTAGTGCCGCACGAAGTGGTGGGAATGGCCAACTACAACAAGAATATTTTTGTGGGAACAGGTGGTTCCGAAGGTATCAATAAAAGTCATTTTGTGGGTGCAGCCTATGGCATGGAGCGAATGCTGGGACATGCTGATACGCCTGTGCGACGTATTTTCAATTATGCTTCGGATCATTTTGCAGCTCATTTACCCATTGTGTATGTGCAGACTGTGGTTGGACTCGATAAAACTGATGGAAAAGTAAAATGTCGCGGACTTTTTGTGGGCGACGATTATTCAGTTTTCGATAAAGCGGCTAAACTGGCGCTCGAAGTGAATTTCGATTTACTCGACCGACCACTGAAAAAAGTGGTGGTGTATCTCGATCCTACCGAGTTTAAAAGTACCTGGCTGGGCAATAAATCCATTTACCGCACCCGCATGGCCATCGACGATGGCGGTGAGCTGATAGTGATTGCCCCTGCGCTGAAGGAATTTGGCGAAGACAAGGAAATTGATCGGTTGATCAGGAAATACGGTTATTTCGGTACGCCACAAACCTTGAAAGCCTGTGACGAAAACGAAGAGTTACTTCGAAATCTCGGAGCTGCGGCGCATCTAATTCACGGTTCGTCCGAAGGGCGTTTCAGCGTGACTTATTGTCCTGGAAAAGGAGCAGAGAACCTGACACAGGCCGAAATTGAAAGTGTGGGTTTTGTCTATGCCGATATTGAGGAAGTATCTGCACGCTACAATCCCGAAGTGCTGAAGGATGGTTTCAATATCATGCCCGATGGTGAGGAAATTTTTTATATTTCGAATCCTGCATTGGGTTTGTGGGCATACAGGGAGAGATTTAAATATTGAAGAACCCCAAACCCCTAAAGGGGCTTACAGGAGGCGGTTTCTCGTTTTTGGAAGGGTTTAAAAAAAACATGTAATAATTAATACTAACATCTCTTACTCCCCTTCAGGGGTCGGGGGTTATCTCTACTCCCCTTTAGGGGCTGGGGGTTCTTTTATTTATGAAAAACATTCGCTGGGGAATCATAGGTTGTGGAAATGTGACGGAGCTCAAAAGCGGTCCGGCTTTTCAGAAAGTGTTGGGTTCGGAACTTGTAGCTGTTATGCGTCGCAATGCCACACTGGCCAGCGATTATGCACAACGGCATGTTGTTTCGCGCTGGTATGCTGATGCGTCGGAGTTGATTAATGACCCTGAAGTAAATGCAGTTTATGTGGCCACTCCGCCCGATACGCATGCGCTGTATGCCATTCAGACCATGAAAGCAGGAAAGCCTGTATATGTGGAAAAGCCCATGGCGCGGACTTTTACCGAATGTGAGGAAATGATTCGCGTATCAGAACAAACAGGTCAGTCGCTTTACGTGGCGTATTACCGAAGGACATTGCCCGGATTTCTGAAAGTAAAGGAACTGCTTGAAGAAGGTGAAGTTGGCCGTGTGCTTACTGTGAATATGAGGCTTCACAAGGCTTTCGGCGAGCATGACCGTTTTCCGGAAAAACAGACCTGGCATGTAAAACCGCATATTTCGGGTGCAGGACATTTCTACGATCTGGCTTCGCACCAGTTCGATTATCTCGATTTCCTGTTTGGCCCGGTGACTGAGGTGAAAGGCGAAGCACGAAATATCGCAGGATTTTACGAAGCTGAAGATACAGTTTCGGCTGTCTATGCTTTTGAAAATGGAGTGACTGGCACCGGAAGCTGGTCTTTTGTGGTGGACAAAGGAGCAGAAGAGGATGTGATTGAGATAACAGGAACCGAAGGCAAAATTGTGCTGTCGTGTTTCGATAAAAAGCCTGTGACGCTGATAAAAGGAACGGAAGTAACTCCATTGGAATTTCATAATCCGGAAAATATATCATATAATCTGGTGGAACAGGTGACGCATGCTTTGCAGGGAACAGCCGAATGTGTAAGCACCATGTATTCCGCTGCACGAACAAGTTGGGTGATGGAAGAAATTGTAAAGGATTATTATACGAATAAGATAAGTAAATGATTCATTTTTTAACAACTAATAGAGTGAATTAAAATTTTGGTAGCGAACACTCCCTGCTCCCCTTTAGGGGTTGGGGGTTAATTATGTTTTCATGAAAATTATTATCGACGATAAAATTCCGTATATACGTGGAGCCTTTGAGCCTGTGGCCGAGGTGGTTTACCTATCCGGGGCCAAAACCACACCCGATGTGGTGAAGGATGCTGACGCTATTGTAACCCGTACGCGCACCATTTGCAATGAAAGTTTGCTGAAAGACAGTGCTGTGAAATTTATTGCCACTGCCACCATTGGCTACGACCATATTGACACGGATTACTGTGATGCAGCCGGCATACGCTGGACGAATGCACCGGGTTGTAATTCAAAATCGGTGGAGCAGTACATTGCTTCTACGCTTATGGTGCTGGCCGAAACCAAAGGTTGGAAGCTGAGTGAAAAGACCATTGGCGTGGTGGGTGTTGGAAATGTAGGAAGTAAGGTTGCCCGTGTGTGCGAAATTCTCGGAATGCGTGTGTTGCTCAACGACCCTCCGCGCGAACGTGCCGAAGGAAGTGAAGGTTTTGTGAGTTTGCAAACCATTCAGCACGAAGCAGATATCATTACATTACATGTGCCTCTGAATATGAAAGGTGAAGATGCAACTTATCATTTGGCCAACGATATATTCCTGAATGCACTGGTTAAAAAGCCTGTATTGATTAATTCATGCCGCGGTGAAGTGACCGAAACGCAAGCGGTGAAGCGGGCGCTGGACGAGGGGCTGATCTCTGATTTTGTGTGCGATTGCTGGGAGAACGAACCGGATTTAGACCTAGATTTACTTGCTAAAACATGCATTGCCACTCCACATATTGCAGGATACTCCAAAGATGGAAAGGCCACCGGGACGCAGATGAGCGTGCAGGCAATTAACGCTTTTTTTGGCTTAGGACTGAACAATTGGCAGCCTTCAGGGGTTGAATTACCGTCGAATCCTATGATTGAAATTGATGGAACCGGATTGTCGGAACAGCAGATTATTGCCAAAGCCATTTTGCATACTTACGATATTCGCAGGGATGATGCAGCCTTTCGTAAAAATACCAAACTTTTTGAGCAACTGCGTGGCGATTATCCTACCCGCAGAGAATTTCCGGCATTTACAATAAAAACAAAAAACGTTGATGCTGAAACGGTTGCTAAATTAAAGTCGTTAGGTTTTGTATTAACCACATAGGCACATAGTTCACATAGGATAATGTGAGAAAAAAACTACTGTGTTCTATGTGTCTATGTGGTTCAAAATAAGTTCAAAAAATAGAAATAATATAAACAAAATAATTAAACACATGCCATAAAATACTACTGTGTTCTATGTGCCTATGTGGTTCAAAATAAGTTCGAATAACAAGAAATATAACAAAATAAATAATTAATCACAGAAAATAGAAAT